>NZ_JAFQ01000004.1:609563-1219127 GCF_000526215.1 Nocardia sp. BMG51109 | reverse complement strand
CCGCGCGGGGCGGCGGTACCGTCGCCCCGATGTACGAAACCCGGGAACTGATCGCCGAGTTCGAGGATCTGCAGCGCGCGGCGCGCAGCGGCGTGCGGGCGATCGAGCGCGGTCCGTACATCAGCGATATCGACAAGGCCGAGCGGCTGTTCGACCTGCAGTCGGCCCGCATCGATGCCGGGGTCCGCTACCAGACCCTGTATCAGGACACCATCTACCAGGATCCGGATCGACTGCGGTTCGCACTGGCCACCAATGCCGCCGGGGCGCAGGCGCGCACGCTGCCGGATCCGCCGCTGAAGGTGGTCATCGCCGACGGTGAGCGGGCCGCCCTGGTGCTGCATCACGACGAGCGGCGCGGCGATCCGATGGGACTGCGCATCGGTCCCTCGCCCACGCTGGACGTGCTGATACACACCTTCGACGTGCTGTGGTCGCTGGCCGCGCCGATCTCGGTGAACCCGAACGAGCCGCTGGACGAGCGCGATCGCGCCATCCTCACCCTGATGGGGCTGGGCGCCACCGACGACACCATCGCGCGGCGGCTGGGCATGTCGCGGCGCACGGTCGTGCGCCGCACCGCGAGCCTGCTGGAGCGGCTGGGCGCGAGCACCCGGTTCCAGGCGGGTGTGCAGGCGATCCGGCGCGGGTGGCTGTAAATCTTGTGACACAACCCACCTGATTCGCCGGGTTGCGCAACGGCGAGGCACCCTCGTACCGATGACTAGAGGGAGCGGCACATGGCGGCGAGCACGAACCACGTGCCGCGTCGCGAACGCCGTTGAACACAACAAACACCGTGGTGCCGACAGCGGACACCGCGGTGTCGCGACCCCTATATGATTGCCCGGACCGTGCGAGGGGCGCCGACGTTCGTTCGGCCGCGCGGACCTGTTGGACGCGAGAGGTGAATGCACTCGAATGGAAACTGCCCGCCGTTCCGCCCGCGGAGGTCGTCGTCGCCGGTCGGGTGGCCCGCTCTTCGGACAGCTGCTCACCGCCGCGGTCGAGTCCGCGGCCGATTCGGTCGCCATCCGGTCCGCCCCGACCGACGATCCGGCCGACGCGCGTGAGCTGACCTATCGGGAACTCGACGAATCCTCGTCCCGGCTGGCCCGGGAGCTCATCGATCGCGGTATCGGCGCCGGCGACGTGGTCGCCATCGGCATCGCCCGCTCGATCGAGTCGGTGCTGGCGGTGTGGGCCATCGCCAAGACGGGCGCGGCGTATGTGCCGGTGGATCCGGGCTATCCGGCCGAGCGCATCGACCACATGGTGGCGGATTCCGGTGCGGTGCTGGGCCTGACCACCGCGGAGCATCGCTCGGCGCTGGGCACCGGGGTGTACTGGCTGGAGCTGGACGATCCGGTGGTGCGGGAGCGGGTGGCGGCGCGGCCGTCGCATCCGATCTCCTACACCGACCGTGTCCGCCCGCTCACCGAGCAGCATCCGGCCTACGTCATCTACACCTCGGGTTCGACGGGGCGGCCCAAGGGCGTCGTCGTCACCCACGTCGGCCTCGGCGCGCTGGTGGCCGCCGAGCGCGAACACTATGGCGTGAGCGAGGATTCGCGCGTGATGCACGTGTGCTCGCCGAATTTCGACGTCTCCGTGCTGGAACTGATGCTCGCGTTCTCCTCGGGCGCGACGCTGGTGGTGTCGCCGCCGGACGTGTTCGGCGGGTACGAACTGGCGGATCTGCTGCGCCGCGAGCGGGCCACGCACATGCTGATCACGCCGGGCGCGCTGGAGTCGGTGGATCCCGCGGGGCTCGACGACATCGAGACCGTGATGGTGATCGGCGACCGGTTCGGCCCGGAACTGGTGGGCCGGTGGGCCAGGGACGGCCGGTCGTTCGTCAACGGTTACGGCCCGACCGAGGCCACGATCCTGGTGACGTCCACCGCGCTGACGCCGGGCGAGCCGATCACGATCGGCTCCGCGGTCCCGGGAGTCGGTGTGTTCGTGCTGGATTCGCGGTTGCGGCCGGTTCCGGCCGGGGTGGTGGGCGAGCTGTATCTGTCCGGACCGGTGCTCGCGCAGGGTTACCTGGGACGGCCGGGCCTGACGGCCGGCCGGTTCGTGGCGAGCCCGTTCGGCGCGGAGACCGGCAATCCGGGCGCTCGGCTGTACCGCACCGGGGATCTGGTGCGGCGCAACGAATCCGACGGCGGCATCGAGTTCCTGGGCCGCTCGGACTTCCAGGTGAAGGTGCGCGGTTTCCGCATCGAACTCGGTGAGATCGACAACGCGCTGACCGAACATCCGGATGTCGACTTCGCGGCCACCATCGGCCGCCGCCTGCCCTCGGGCGCCATGAATCTGGTGACGTATGTGCTGCCGCGGGCCGGAACCACCGTGGACACCCGCGCGGGCGCGGCATCGGATACTGCAGAACTCTTCGATCATCTCTCGAAGACGCTGCCCGCGTACATGATTCCGGCCCTGATCATGGTGCTGGACGAGATCCCGCTGACGCCGATCGGCAAGCTGGATCGCGCCCGGCTGCCCGAACCCGCCTTCACCGCACGGGAATTCCGGGCGCCGTCGACGCCGGTGGAGGAGATCGTCGCCGACGTGTTCGCGGCGCTGCTGGTTCCGGCGGGCCCGCAGGAGCCGGCCGAGCCGGACGGCGAACCGGTGACCACCGCCGCCGGCCGGGTGGGCGCCGATGATGACTTCTTCGAACTCGGCGGCAACTCGCTGCTGGCCGCGCAGGCCGCCGCCCGGATCGGGTCGGCGCTGTCGGTGCGGGTGCCGGTGCAGCTGCTGTTCGAGGCGTCCACGGTGGCCGCGCTGGCCGAACGCGTGGAACGGCACGCCGGTTCGGCGGCCGGGCGGCAGCTGCGGCCGATGCCGCGGCCGGAGCGGATCCCGCTGTCGTATGCGCAGCAGCGGATGTGGTTCCTCAACCGCTTCGACCCGGACAGCGCGGTCAACAATATTCCGGGCGCGGTGCGGCTGAGTGGAGCGCTGGATCCGGACGCGCTGCGGGCCGCGGTGGGCGATCTGGTGGAGCGGCACGAGGTGCTGCGCACCCTCTATCCGGAGGTGGACGGCGAGGGCTATCAGCTGGTGCTGCCGGTCTCCGATCCCCGTGCGGCGCCGGAGCTTTCGGTGGTCGACGCCGCGGAGTCCGAGGTGCCCGCGCTCGTCGCCGAGGCCGTGACGGGCGGGTTCGACGTGACGACCGCACCGCCCGTGCGGCTGCGTGTGCTGCGACTGGCCGACGCCGAGCACGTGCTGGTGTGCGTCGTGCACCACATCGCCGGCGACGGCTTCTCGATGGCCCCGCTGACCCGCGACCTGATGACCGCGTACCTGGGTCGGGTGCAGGGCGGGCCGCCGGAATGGACGCCGCTCGCGGTGCAGTACGCCGATTTCGCGCTCTGGCAGCGCGAGACGCTGGGCACCGAGGACGACCCGGATTCGGTACTGGCGCAGCAGATCGACTACTGGCAGCACCAGTTGGCCGCGCTGCCCGAACAATTGGAGCTGCCGGCCGACCGCCCGCGCCCCGCCGCGGCCACCTATCACGGCGCGACCATCGGCTTCGAGATCGACGCCGAGGTGCACGCCGCGCTGAACCGGCTGGCGCACGAACACGGTGCGACGCTGTTCATGGTCGTGCACGCGGCGCTCGCGGTGCTGCTGGCCCGGCTGTCGGGCACCCGCGACATCGCGATCGGCACCCCGATCGCGGGCCGCGGCGAGGCCGAACTCGACGATCTGATCGGCATGTTCGTCAATACGCTGGTGCTGCGCACCGAGATCGACCCGGCCGCGTCGTTCGACGAACTGCTGCGCGAGGTCCGCGGCACCGACGTGGCGGCCTTCGGGCACGCCGACGTGCCGTTCGAGCGGCTGGTCGAGCTGCTGGACCCGGTGCGGTCGGCGGCCAGGCATCCACTGTTCCAGGTGATGCTCACCTTCCAGAACCTGGCGCAGACGCATCTGGAGCTGCCCGGCCTGGCGGTGTCCGGGGTGGATCTCGAGGTACCGCTGGCCAAGTTCGACCTCCAGCTCGGGATGGCGGAAACCGTCGACGAACGCGGTGTGTCCCAGGGCATGTCGGCGGCGTTCACCTACGCCACCGATCTGTTCGACGAAGCCACCGTGCAGGATTTCATCGATCGGTTCCGCCGCGTTCTGGCCGCGGTGGCCGCCGATTCCGGTGCGGTCGTGGGCGATATCGACGTGCTGGCGCGCGGTGAGCGCGAACTGGTACTGCGCGAATGGAATTCGGCCGGTGCCCAGGTTCCCCCGGTGACACTGGTGGATCTGATCGACACGCAGGCGCAGCGGCGCCCGGGCGCGACCGCGATCCGCTACGACGATGCGATGCTGTCGTTCGGCGAACTGCAGCGGCGGGCCAACCGCGTCGCGCGCGCCCTGACCGACCGCGGCGTCGGCCCGGAATCGCTGGTGGCGGTGGCGGTTCCGCGGAACGAGGAGCTGCCGGTGGCGCTGCTGGGCGTGCTGATCGCCGGCGCCGGCTACCTCCCGATCGACACCGCCTATCCGGCGCAGCGGCTGGAGTTCATGCTCTCCGACGCCGCCCCGGCCTGCATCCTGACCACCGCCGAGGAGCGGGCGGCGCTGCCCGGCAGCGACCTTCCCGTCCTGCTGCTGGAGGAGGCCGACGACTATCCGGATACGCCGGTCACCGACGCCGATCGGGTCGCGCCGCTGCGGCCGCACAATCTGGCCTACGTCATCTACACTTCCGGCTCCACCGGCGTGCCGAAGGGCGTCGGCGTCTCGCACCGCAACGTGCTGGAGCTGTTCGCCAACACCCAGCTGCGATTCGAGTTCGACGAGACCGACGTGTGGACGCTGTTCCACTCGTTCGCCTTCGACTTCTCGGTGTGGGAGCTGTGGTGCGCGCTGGCCAACGGCGGCGCGGTCGTGGTGGTCGACTATCTGACGTCCCGGTCGCCGGAGCTGTTCCGCGAGTTGCTGATTCGCGAGCAGGTCACCGTGCTGAACCAGACCCCGTCGGCGTTCTACCAGCTGGCCGAGGCCGATCGCGCGGCCTACAGCGCCGGTGGCGAGGGCAAGTTCGCGCTGCGCTACATCGTCTTCGGCGGCGAGGCGCTGGATCTGCGCCAGTTGCAGCGCTGGTACGAGCGGCACGGCGGAAACGGCTCCGCCGCACCGCAGTTGGTGAACATGTACGGCATCACCGAAACGACCGTGCACGTGTCGTTCCTGGCCGTGGACGAGCGGCTGGCCGACAATCCGGCCAGCGTCATCGGCCGCGCGCTGCCCGGCCTGAGTTCCTACGTCCTCGACGACCGGTTGCATCCGGCGCCGGTCGGGGTGGCGGGTGAGCTGCACATCTCCGGCGAGCAGCTGTCCCGCGGCTACCTGGGCCGCCCCGGCCTCACCGCCGCGCGGCTCGTGGCGAATCCGTTCGGCCCGCCCGGATCCCGGATGTACCGCACCGGCGACGTCGGCCGATGGGCCGGCTTCGGCGGCGAGGCGAATCTCGAATATGCCGGGCGCAGCGACCAGCAGGTGCAGCTGCGCGGCTTCCGCATCGAACTCGGCGAGGTGGAGGCGGCGCTGCTGCGCTGCGGCGGGGTCGGCCAGGCCGTCGTGGTGGTGCGCTCCGACGAGCAGACCGGCGACCGCCTGGTGGGCTACGTGAGCCCGGAGACCGATGCCGGCCTGGACCCGATCGCGCTGCGGTCGCGGGTCGGCGAATTCCTCACCGGCTACATGGTTCCCGACGCCATCGTGGTGCTGGACGCATTCCCGCTCACGCCGAACGGCAAGCTCGACCGCAAGGCGCTGCCCGCACCGGAGTTCCTCGGCTCGGCCGCGTTCCGGCCGCCGGGCAACCCGATCGAGCAGGCGGTGGCCGACGTGTTCGGCGGACTGCTCGCGGCCGGGGCGGACGGCAAGCGCGTGGTGGGCGCCGACGACGACTTCTTCGCGCTCGGCGGCAACTCGCTGCTCGCCACCCGCGCGGTGGCGCGGATCAACGAGGCGCTGGACTCTAACGTCGCCGTGCGCGAGGTGTTCGAGGCGCCGACCGTGGCCGCCCTGGCGGCGCGGATCGTCCCCGGCGCCGCGGTCCGGCCGCGGCTGGTGCCGGCGCCGCGCACCGGCCGTCTCCCGCTTTCCCTTGCGCAGCAGCGGATGTGGGTCATCAACCAGTTGGATCCGGAATCGCCGTCCTACAACATTCCGCTGGCGGTCCGCCTGACCGGCGAGCTGGATGTGCGGGCCCTGGGCGAGGCGGTCACCGATGTACTGGAGCGGCACGAGGTGCTGCGCACCCGCTATCCGGCGGGCGGCCCCGGCGGGCTGCCGTATCAGGAGATCCTGCCGGTCGGCGAGGTGCTGCCGGACGGGCTGCCGGTGGCGGCCGGCAGCGATCCGGTGCGCCGGGTCACCGAGCTGATGTCCGCCGGATTCGATGTGACGCGCCAGGTTCCGGTGCGCGGGCTGCTGCTGAACAACGGCGACGACCACCTGCTGGCGCTGGTGCTGCACCACATCGCCGGCGACGGCGCGTCGCTGGCGCCGCTGGCCCGCGACGTGATGACCGCCTACCTGGCCCGCGTCGAGGGCCGCGAACCCGGTTGGGCGCCACTGGATGTGCAGTACGCCGACTTCGCGGTGTGGCAGCGCGAGGCGATCGGTACGGACGATCAAGAGGATTCGATCGCGGCCCGGCAGCTGAACTACTGGCGCACCCAGCTCGCCGGCGTCACCGGCGCCGCGCTGGTGCCGCCGGACCGTCCGCGCCCGGCGGTGCCGTCGATGCGCGGCGGCGCGGTCGGCTTCCAGCTGCCCGCGACCGTGCACGAGGGTCTGCTTCGCATTGCGCGCGAGCATAATTCGTCGATGTTCATGGTCGTGCACGCGGCGCTGGCGGCGCTGCTGGCCCGGCAGACGGGCAACGCCGACATCACCGTCGGCACGCCGATCGCGGGCCGCGGCGAGCGCGCGCTCGACGACCTGGTCGGCATGTTCGTCAACACGCTCACGCTGCGCACCGGGGTGAGCACCGCCGACACCTTCGACGCGCTGGTCGAAAAGGCCAGGGAGGCAGACCTTTCCGCATTCGCCAACTCCGACATCCCGTTCGAGCGGGTGGCCGAGGTGGTGTCGCCGAACCGTTCGGGCGCGCAGGATCTGTTCCAGGTGATGCTGTCGTTCCAGAACACCGAGCGGCCGACGCTGGAGCTGCCGGGCCTGACGGTCGAGGCGCTGGACACCGATCTGGTGGTGGCGAAATTCGATCTGCAGGTGATCGTGGAGCCCCGGTACGACGCGGCGGGCTCGGCGGGCGATCTGGCCGCCGTGATCACCTATGCCGCCGATCTTTTCGACGAGTCGACGGTGCAGGCGCTGGGCCGCCGGTTCGAGCGTGTCCTGGCCGCCGTGGCCGACGATCCGCAGGTGCTGGTCGGCGATATCGATCTGCTGGACGCCGAGGAGCGGGCGCGGGCCGAGCTGCAGCGCGCCGCACCGGTCGAACCGGTCGCGGCGCACGGCACGGCGCTGACGCAGGCGCTGGCCGCCTCGGTGGAGGACGATCCCGACGGTCCCGCACTGGCATTCGGTGAGGAGGCGGTGTCGTATCAGGAGCTCGGCGCCCGGTCCTCGCGGCTGGCGCGGGTGCTGATCGGACGCGGCTGCGGGCCGGGAACGGGCGTGGCGGTCCGGTTGGATCGGGGCATCGAGGCGACCGTGGCGGCCTGGGCGGTGCTGAAGGCCGGGGCCGCGGTGGTTCCCGCCGGCGACGGCTCGGAACTTCCCCAGACACCGGAGATCAAGGCCGGGCTGACGGCCGGGCCGGCGCCCGCCGGCGGCGTCGACTGGCTGGTGCTCGACGATCCGGCGGTGATCGGCGAGATCGCGGGGGAGTCGGCGCGGCCGGTGACCTATGCGAACCGGACGCGGCCGTTGCGCGGTGCGGATCCCGCATTCGTCGCGGCCGGTGCCACCCTGAGCTACGACGACCTGGCCTCGGCGGTCGAGCTGTTGCGGGCGCGCACGGAGCTGAACTTCGAGTCCCGGATCTTCCGGCACGGCCGCGCGGATTCTCCCACGGCGCTGCTGGAGGTGGTGGCGGCCGGTGCGGCCGGTGCGTCCCTGGTGCTGCCCGGCGAGGTCACGAGCGAGGCGCTCGCCGACGAATGGGTTACCCATCTGTTCGCCGACGCGGTGGTGCTCGACGGGCTCGACGCGGAGCCGCTGGAGGATCTGCGGGCCGTGGTGGTCGAGGACGGGCCGGCACCGGCCGGCTTCGGCACGGCCGACGTGGTCGTCGCTGCCGGCGAGTTGCTGTCCCGGTGATAGCGTACGGCTTTGACAGTTTGTGCCCCTGACCTCGGGGGCGTGCGCTACCAGCACAGATGCGGTATAGGCGCGGACAAGGCATTATCGGTGAGGTTCGGCGTGGGTACGGAGAAGGTTTTGATGTTCGGCAGAGTTGCTGGTCGGCGGGGCGAGCGCAGCGGCGGCTCCCGGATTCGGGGCCGGGTGCCCGCGTGAGCCGACCGGTACGTCGGCGGCCGACCCGAACCCGCCGCTCGCGCGTCACCACGCTGCCGCGGTTGCTGGCGACCGCCGTCGAGACGAATCCCGACGGCATCGCGCTCGTGCACGCCGATGCCACGGCGACGTTGGCGGAGTTGTCGTATGCGGAGTTGGATGAGCGTTCGTCGCGGTTGGCGCGGTTGTTGATCGAGCGTGGGGTGGGGCCGGAGGATTTGGTGGCGGTGGGGGTGCCGCGGTCGGTGGATTCGGTTGTTGCGGTGTGGGGTGTGGCGAAGTCGGGTGCGGGTTTTGTTCCGGTGGATCCTGGTTATCCGGCGGAGCGGGTGGCGCATATGGTGGGGGATTCTGGTGTGGTGCTGGGGCTTACGGTGTCCTCGGTGCGCGACAGCCTGCCCGGCGGCATCGAATGGCTGTCGCTCGACGGCGGGATCCGGGATCGGCTGGAACATTGCTCCACCGAGCCGGTGGAGAACGCGGATCGGTTGCGCCCCTTGCGCGCCGAGCATCCAGCGTACGTGATCTACACGTCCGGGTCGACCGGTAAGCCGAAGGGTGTCGTCGTCACCCAGGCCGGGCTGTCCAGCTTCTGTGACGAGCAGCGCGAGCGGTACCGGGTCGGAAACGACTCGCGTGCCTTGCATTTCGCGTCCCCCTCCTTCGATGCCTCGGTGCTGGAGCTGCTGCTGGCGGTCGGTGGTGCGGCCACGATGGTGGTGGCGTCGCCGTCGGTCTACGGCGGTGGCGAGCTCGCCGCACTGCTGCGCCGGGAGCGGGTGACGCACGCGTTCATCACGCCGGCGGCGCTGGCGTCGGTGGATCCGGTGGGTTTGGATGATCTGCGGGTGGTGGTGGCCGGTGGTGAGGCGTGTCCGCCGGAGTTGGTGCGGCGGTGGGTGGCTCCGGTCGGGTCGGGCGTTCGGGAGTTCTTCAACGGGTATGGTCCGACCGAGACGACGATCATGACGAATATCAGTGCGCCGTTGGTTCCGGGGGAGACGGTGACCATCGGCGGACCGGTCCGCGCGATCACCGAATACGTCCTGGACGAGCGCCTCGCGCCGGTCCCGGAGGGCGCCGTCGGCGAGCTGTACATCACCGGTGCGCAGGTGGCCCGCGGCTACCATCGGCGCGCCTCGCTCACCGCCGCTCGATTCGTCGCGAACCCGTTCGTGCCGGAGGGATCCCGGCTGTACCGGACCGGCGACCTGGTGCGCCGCACCACGGGCGGTGAGCTGGAGTATCTGGGCCGCAACGATTTTCAGGTGAAGATTCGTGGTTTCCGGATCGAGCTGGGTGAGATCGATGCGGTGCTGGCGGCGCACGAGGCGGTCGATTTCGCGGTGACGGTCGGTCACCGGATCGACAGTGGCGCAACGATTCTCGTATCGTACGTGCACCCGGTGAACGGTCGCGTCGAGACGGAGCACCTGTTGGACTGGGCGGGCCGCAGCCTGCCCGCGCATATGGTGCCGACGACGGTGATGGTGCTCGACGAGATCCCGCTGACGCCCGTCGGCAAGCTGGACCGGGCGGCGCTGCCGGCTCCGGTCCTGCGGGCCCAGGAGTTTCGCGCGCCGTCCGGCCGGTTCGAGACCCTCGTCGCCGAGGTGTTCACCGAGCTGCTGCATCCCGCGTCGGCCGTCGGCGCCGACGACGACTTCTTCGAGCTGGGCGGTAACTCGCTGATCGCCACCCAGGTGGCGGCCCGGCTGGGCGCCGAACTCGGTACCCGCATTCCGGCGCGGCTGCTGTTCGAGGCCACCTCCGTCGCCGGTCTGGCGGCCGGCATAGAACCGCTGGCCGACGCGGGCGGCCGGATCGCGCTGGCGCCGATGCCGCGGCCGGAGCGCATTCCGCTGTCGTATGCGCAGCAGCGCATGTGGTTCCTGAACCGGTTCGACGTCGCGTCCGCGGCGAACAACATCCCGCTGGCCATCCGGCTGACCGGCGCGCTCGATGCCGAGGCGTTGCAGGCGGCGGTCGCCGACGTCGTCGAGCGGCACGAGACGCTGCGCACGATCTATCCGTCCGAGGACGGCACCGGGCACCAGGTGATCCTGCCGCCCGCGCGGGCAATCCCGGACCTGGCCGCGAAACCCGTTGCGCCGGGCGAACTCGAGGAGTGGCTGGCCTCGTTCGCCCTCGCCGGTTTCGATGTGGCCACCGAGGTGCCGCTGCGGATCGCGCTGCTGGCCGTGGATTCCGGCGTGCCCGGCACGGAAACCACCGATCATGTTCTCGCGGTGACGGTCCACCACATCGCCGCCGACGGTGCGTCGATGGCGCCGCTGGTGCGCGATCTGATGTCGGCCTATCTGGCGCGCTGCGGGGGCGCCGCGCCCGGCTGGGATCCGCTGCCGGTGCAGTACGCCGATTACACGCTGTGGCAGCGCGCCGTCCTGGGTGAGGAGAGCGACCCCGCATCGATCGCCGCCGCTCAGCTCGCCTACTGGACGTCGGCCCTCGCCGGGCTCCCGGACCGTCTCGATCTGCCGGCGGACCGTCCGCGTCCCGCGATCTCGTCCGGGCAGGGCGGGGAGTACGCGTTCGAGGTCGACGCCGAGATCCACGCCCGGCTTGCCGAACTTGCGCAGTCCTCGGGTGTTTCGCTGTTCATGGTGGTGCACGCGGCGCTCGCGGTGCTGCTGGCGCGGTTGTCCGGGACCGAGGACGTCGCGGTCGGCACGCCGGTGGCGGGCCGTGGCGAGCGCGAACTCGACGATGTGGTCGGCATGTTCGTCAACACCCTGGTGCTGCGGACGCGGATCGATCCCGGTGCCTCGTTCGCCGACCTGCTGGCGCGGGTGCGGGAGGTGGATCTGGGTGCGTTCTCGCATGCGGAGTTGCCGTTCGAGCGCCTGGTGGAGGTGCTGGATCCGGTGCGTTCGCAGGCGCATCATCCGTTGTTCCAGGTGGCGTTGTTCTTTCAGAATATGGATAAGCCGCGGTTGGAGTTGCGGGGGTTGACGGCGGCGCCGGTGGAGTATGACGGGGCGATCGCGAAGTTCGACCTGCAACTGACCATCGTGCCCGGTGAGCAGGACGGCGCCGCGGCCGGTCTGGCGGCGCTGTTCACCTATGCCACAGATCTTTTCGACAAGGAGACCATCGAGGGATTCGCCGAGCGGCTGCGGCGGGTACTGGCCGGGGTCGCCGAGGACGCTACCCGGCCGACCGGCGCCCTCGAACTGCTGTCCGATGCCGAACTCGGGCGAATCCTGCACGACTGGAACGACACTCGGCATCCGGTCGAGCCGGGGCTGCTGCTGGACGGCTACCGGCGTGCGGTGGCGCGCCACCCCTACGCGATCGCCGTCGTCCATGAAGGCGCGTCGCTGACGTACGCCGAATTCGATGCGCGCGTGAATCGGCTGGCGCGGCTGCTGATTTCCCGCGGCGTGGGCCCGGAAGCGCTGGTGGGTCTGGCGATTCGGCGGTCGCTGGATCTGGTCGTGGGCATGTACGCGGTCGTCGCGGCCGGCGGCGCCTATGTGCCACTGGATCCCGACCATCCGGCCGAGCGGATCGACTACATCCTCGACACCGCCGACCCGGTGTGCGTCCTGACGACCTCGTCGGATATCGGCACGCTCGGCTCCGGGCGGGCCGGACAGGCCATCGAGATCGACGGGATGCCGCTGCCGGAATTCTCGGATGCGCCGATCACCGACGCCGAGCGCACGGTGCCGCTGCGTGGCTCGCACCCCGCCTACGTGCTCTTCACCTCCGGCTCCACCGGCCGCCCCAAGGGCGTGGCCGTATCGCACGCCGCCATCCACAATCAGATCGAATGGATGCTCGCGCAGTATCCGCTCGGCACCGGCGATGTGTACCTGCAGAAGACCGCGACGACGTTCGACGTGTCGCTGTGGGGCTACTTCATGCCGCTGCGGGCCGGCGCCAAGCTGGTCGTCGCCACCCACGACGGTCACCGGGACCCGCTGTACGTGGCGGAAACCATTGCGGCCGAGGGTGTCACGGTGACCGATTTCGTGCCGTCGATGCTGGCCGTGTTCGCCGCGCATCTGGAGCCGGGCGCCTGCGCGACGCTCCGGGACGTGTTCGTGATCGGAGAGGCGCTGCCGCCGGAGACGGTCGACGCGGTGCACCGGGTGTGTGCTGCCCGGGTGCACAACTTGTACGGTCCGACCGAGGCCGCGGTGTCGGTGACCTACTGGCAGGCCCGGGGGGCGGACCGGCCGAGCGTTCCGATCGGCCTGCCGCAGTGGAACACCCGGGCCTATGTGCTGGACGGCCGGCTGCGCCCGGTGCCGACCGGCGTTCCCGGCGAGCTGTATCTGGCGGGTGACCAGCTGGCGCGTGGTTATGTGCGCCGGCCGGACCTGACCGCGGATCGGTTCGTGGCCGATCCCTTCGGTGCTCCCGGTGCGCGCATGTACCGCACCGGCGATCTCGCGGTGTGGCGCGCGGGCGATGCGGACCTGCCGGCTCGCCTGGAGTACCTGGGCCGCACCGATTTCCAGGTGAAGTTCCGCGGCCAGCGGATCGAGCTGGGCGAGATCGAGGCGGCGCTGCTGGCGCAGCCGGCGGTGAGTCAGGCGGCCGCGCGGGTGGTGCCCTCGGCGCTCGGCGATCAGCTGGTCGGCTACGCGGTCCCGGTGCCGGACGAGACGATCGATGAGGGCGAACTGTTGGGCGGGGTAGGAAAGATCCTGCCCGCCTACATGATCCCCGGCACCCTCGTGGTGCTGGACGCGCTGCCGCTCAACGCCAGCGGCAAGCTCGACCGCAAGGCGCTGCCGGAGCCCGGGTACACCCAGCGCGAATTCCGCGCCCCCGCAACGCCGATCGAGGCGATCGTGGCGGACGTGTTCGCGACGGTGCTCGGCCTGGAGCGCGTCGGCGCCGATGACGACTTCTTCGCCCTCGGCGGCAACTCGCTCGTCGCCACGCAGGTGGTGGCCCGGCTGGGCGCCGCCGTCGACGGCCGGATCCCGGTGCGGACGCTGTTCGAAACCCCGACGGTGACGGCCCTGGCGACGGCGATCGAATCCCGCGCGCACGGGCGCCGCGGCGTCGAACTGGGCACGATCGAGCGCCCGGACCGGCTGCCGCTGTCGCTGGCGCAGCAGCGGATGTGGTTCCTGAACCGCTTCGACCAGGGTGCGGCGACGGGGTCTGCGGCCTACAACCTGCCTTTCGCGCTGCGGCTGAGCGGCGCTCTCGACGTGCGGGCACTGTCCGAGGCGCTCGACGACGTCGTGGCGCGGCACGAGGTGCTGCGCACGGTCTATCCGGAGACTCCCGACGGTCCGGTGCAGGTGGTGCTTCCGGTTGGCCACACCGGAGTAGCCGATACCGTTGCGCAGCACGGTGGTTGGGGGTCGGTGGCCCCTGAGCGGATGCCCGGCGCGGCCGTCTTCGAGGCGGTCTACGAGCTGGCCGCGACGCCGTTCGACGTCACGGCCGAGGTGCCGATCCGGGTGCGCCTGTTCGAAATCACCGATGCAGCAACAGATTCGCGCCCCGACTACGTGCTGGCCGTCGTCGTGCACCACATCGCCGCGGACGGCTCCTCGGTGGGGCCGCTGGCGCGGGACGTGATGACCGCGTACACGGCGCGTACCGCCGGAGCGCCGCCGGGATGGGCGCCGCTGCGGGTGCAGTACGCGGATTTCGCGGTGTGGCAGCGGGCCGTGCTCGGGGACGAGTCGGATCCGGATTCGATTGCGGCACAGCAGATCGCGTACTGGCGTCGCGAGCTGGCCGACCTGCCGGACCTGCTGGAGCTGCCCGCCGACCGGCCGCGCCCGGCGGTCGCGTCGCTGCGGGGCGGCCGGGTCGAGTTCCGCCTGGATGCCGCCACCCACGCCGCCCTCAACGACCTCGGGCGGGCACACGGGGCCACGCTGTTCATGGTCGTGCACACGGCGCTGGCGGTACTGCTGGCGCGGTTGTCGGGCACCGACGATATCGCGGTCGGCACGCCCCTGGCGGGTCGCGGCGAGGCCGAATTGGACGACCTGATCGGCATGTTCGTCAACACGGTGGTGTTCCGGACCCGCCTGGATCGCGGCGAGAGCTTCGCGGATCTGCTGGACCGGCAGCGCGAGACCGACCTACAGGCATTCGCGCACGCCGACATCCCGTTCGAGCGTCTGGTGGAGGTGCTGAACCCGCCGCGGTCGACCGCTCACCATCCGCTGTTCCAGGTGGGTCTGTCGTTCCAGAACCTCGCGCGGACGGCGCTGGAGCTGCCCGGACTGAGCGTGGCGGCGGTGGACGCGGATCTGGATGTGTCCCAGTTCGATCTGCATCTGATCGTCGGCGACGTGTACGACGAGGACGGCCGCCCGGCCGGTGTCGGTGGCTTCTTCACCTACGCCACCGACCTTTTCGACGCCGCCACCGTCGAGGGCTTCGGCGGCCGGCTGTCCCGGCTGCTGTCCGAGGTGGTCGCCGACGCGACGAGGCCGGTCGGCGATCTGCCGCTGCTGGGGCCGGGTGAGCGGCAGCGCGTGCTCGTCCGCCCGAATGTCACCGGCTATCCGCTGGATTCGGAGGCGCTGAGCACCTTCGGCAGCACCCTGGACGAATTGCTCGCGGACACCGTCGAGGTGTCGCCGGCCGCGGTCGCGCTGGTTGCCGACCGGCCCGAGGGCTCCGTCTCGCTCAGCTACGCCGAGCTGGGGACGAGGGTGAATCGGCTGGCGCGACATTTGATTTCACTGGGCGTCGGACCGGAAACGCGGGTGGCGCTGGCACTGCGCCGGTCGACGGATCTGGTTGTGGCCATGTACGCGGTGTCGGCCGCGGGCGGTGCCTATGTGCCGATCGATCCGGATCAGCCGGCGGAGAGGATCGACTACATCCTCGACACCGCCGGGCCGGTGTGCGTGCTGACCAACGCGGAGACCGGCTTCGGGGCGCGCGCCGAATCCGTCGCCGCCGTGGATCCGATCGTCGGGGGCACGATGCCGAGGGCCGAGTCGGGTCCGGCTCCCGTGGTGGTGCGGATCGATGAGCTGGATCTGGCGGCGCTGTCCGGTGATCCGGTGACCGATGCGGATCGTCTTGTGCCGCTGCGTCCGACGAATACGGCGTACGTGATCTTCACGTCGGGTTCGACGGGCCGTCCGAAGGGCGTGGCGGTGCCGCATGCCGCGGTCGTCAACCAGTTGCTGTGGAAGACCGCGGAGTTCGGGCTCACCGCCGACGATGCCGTGCTGCTGAAGACCGCGGCGACGTTCGACCTGTCGGTGTGGGAGTTCTGGTCGGCGGCGGTGTCGGGCGGCCGCCTGGTGATCGCTGGGCCGGACGGTCACCGTGACCCGGCCTATCTGAACCAGCTGATGGCTCGCGAGTCGGTGACCACGCTGCATGCGGTGCCGTCGATGCTGGACGCATTGCTGACCGAATCCGATGGCGCGCTGAGTAATTCGCTACGCCGTGTGCTGGCGATCGGTGAGGCGCTGCCCGGCGCGCCGGCGCAGCGGTGCCGCTCGCGCTGCCCGGACATCGAGCTGTTCAACCTGTACGGCCCGACCGAGGCCGCCGTCTCGATCACCAGCCACCGGGTGACCGATGCCGACCAGGTGTCGGTCCCGATCGGCGCACCGGAGTGGAACAGCCAGGTCTACGTGCTGGATTCGCGCCTGCACCCGGTCCCGGCGGGCGTCTCGGGCGAGCTGTATCTGGCGGGCGCGCAGCTGGCGCGCGGTTACTTCGGCCGGCCGGATCTGACGGCGGATCGATTCGTGGCCAACCCCTACGGCGTCGCGGGTTCGCGGATGTACCGCACCGGCGACCTGGTTGCCTGGAACGCGGCGGGCGAGCTGGAATACCGGGGCCGCACGGACTTCCAGGTGAAGATCCGTGGCTTCCGTGTCGAACTGGGCGAGATCGAGGCGGCGCTGCTGGCGCGGCCGGAGGTCGCGCAGGCGGTGGTGCTGGCCAAGAAGGACCAGCGCACCGGTGACCGGCTCGTCGCGTACCTGGTCCCCGAGGCCACCGAACTCGATGTGGCGCGGGTGAAGTCGGCGCTGAGCACAGCCGTTCCGTCGTACCTGATGCCGTCGGCATTCGTGGTGCTCGAGGCCCTGCCGCTCACCGCGAACGGGAAACTCGATCGCGCCGCACTGCCCGAACCGGCCTTCGAGGCGGCCGCGTACCGGGCGCCCTCGACGCCGATCGAGGAGATCGTGGCGAGCACCTTCGCCGAGGTGCTGGGCGCCGAGCGGGTGGGCGCCGACGACGACTTCTTCGCCCTGGGCGGCAATTCGCTGCTGGCCACCCAGGTCGCCGCGCGCATCGGCACGGCCCTGGACTCCCGGGTCTCGGTGCGCAGCCTCTTCGAGGCCCCGACCGTGGCCGCCCTGGCCGTCGCCGTCGAACAGTCCGCGGGCACTGCGCTGCCGCCGCTGACGGCGGGTCCGCGCCCCGAGGGGATCCCGCTGTCGTTCGCGCAGCAGCGGATGTGGGTGCTCAACCAATTCGACACCGACGCTGCGGTATACAACATCCCGGCGGCCATCCGGCTGTCCGGGACGCTGAACGTGCCGGCGCTGCGCGAGGCGGTCGCGGATGTCGTCGCACGGCACGAGATCCTGCGCACCGTCTACCCGCTGACCGACGACGGCCCCGTGCAGGAGATCCGGCCCGCGCGCGACACGGACATCGACCTGCCGCTGCGGCAGCTGCCCGCGGCCGAGCTGGTGGGAGCCGTCGAGCGGGTGATGACACAGGGCTTCGACGTCACCACCGAGGTGCCGTTCCGCATCGCCCTGTTCCACGCGGAACCGGAAACCGGCGCGGCACCAGCGGAATCCGATGACTACGTGCTCGTCTTCGTGGCGCACCACATCGCCACGGACGGCTGGTCGATGGGACCGCTGACCCGCGACCTGATGCTCGCCTACGCCTCCCGCACCACCGGCGAGACACCGGCGTGGGCACCGCTGGACGTGCAGTACGCCGACTACGCGCTGTGGCAGCGGCAGGCGCTCGGCGCCGAGGACGATCCGGATTCGCTGCTCGCCCAGCAGATCGCGTATTGGCGGCACGAATTGGCCGCGCTGCCCGAACAACTGGATCTGCCCGCCGATCGCCCCCGTCCGGCCGCGGCCTCCTACCGGGGCGACACGGTGGAGTTCGAGATCGATCCGGAACTGCACGCCGCGCTGAACCGGATTGCCCGCGAACACCATTCGACGCTGTTCATGGTCGTGCACGCCGCGCTCGCGGCGCTGCTGGCGCGCCTGTCGGGCACCCGCGACATCGCGATCGGCACCCCCGTCGCGGGCCGCGGCCACGCCGCCCTCGACGACCTGATCGGCATGTTCGTCAACACCCTGGTGCTGCGCACCGAGGTGGACCCGGCCGCCACGGTGGGCGAACTGCTGGGCGCGGTGCGTCGCACCGATGTCGCGGCCTTCGCCCACGCCGACGTGCCGTTCGAGCGGCTGGTGGAGCTGCTGGATCCGGTGCGGTCGGCGGCCCGGCACCCGCTGTTCCAAGTGATGCTGACCTTCCAGAACCTTGCCCCGGCGGATCTGCGGCTGCCCGAACTGACCGTCTCGGGCGTGGACGCCGGCCGGCCGCCGGCGAAATTCGATCTGCAGGTCACCCTCAGCGAGCGCACCGATCCGACCGGCGCGGCCCAAGGCATCGCCGCGGCACTGACCTACGCCACCGACCTGTTCGACGCGGCCACGGTGCGCGGTTTCGCGGACGGCTTCCTGCGGGTCCTGGCCGGCCTGGCGGATTCCGGCGCGGCCGTGGGGGATATCCCGCTGCTCACCGAGGCGGAGCGGGACGCGGCACTGCGGCAATGGAATACGCCCATCGCCGAACCGCGCACGGCAGCCGGGCCGACGCTCGTCGCGCTGCTCGACGAGCAGGTTCGCCGCCGCCCGGCGGCCGTCGCGATCGGCACGGGCACGACCACCCTCACCTACGCCGAGCTGGACCGCCGCGCCAACCGCGTCGCCCGCGCACTCATCGCCCGGGGCGTCGGCCCGGAATCAGTGGTGGCCGTGGCGGTTCCACGCACCGAACAGCTCCCGGTGGCACTGCTGGGCGTCCTGAAATCGGGAGCGGCGTATCTGCCGATCGATACGGCCTATCCGGCCCAGCGCCTGGAATTCCTGCTGTCCGACGCCGCACCGGCCTGCACGATCACCACGGCGGCGGAACGGGAGGCACTGCCCGGCAGTGATATTCCCGGCCTCTTGCTCGACGAACTCGGTGAACTCGACGGGCTCGGTGAATACGACGATTCCCCGGTCACCGACGAGGACCGGACCGCGCCCCTGCGGCCCGGCCATCTCGCCTACGTCATCTACACCTCCGGCTCCACGGGTGTCCCGAAGGGCGTCGGCGTCGCCCATCGCAATGTGCTTCAGCTGCTGGCGAATACCCGGCCGCTGTTCGGTTTCGACGAGTCCGACGTGTGGACGCTGTTCCACTCCTTCGCCTTCGACTTCTCGGTGTGGGAGCTGTGGGCCGCGCTCGGGACCGGCGGCCGCGTGCGGGTCGTCGACTACCTGACCTCGCGGTCCCCGGAACAGTTCCGGGAGCTGCTGATCGACGAGGGCGTAACGGTGCTCAACCAGACACCGTCGGCGTTCTATCAGCTGGTCGCCGCCGACCGCGCCGCCCCGGCGGCCGCATTTGCGCTGCGCCACATCATCTTCGGCGGTGAGGCCCTGGACCCGCGGCGCCTGGCACCGTGGTCGGAGCGATACCGCGCCCCCCGCCTGGTGAACATGTACGGCATCACCGAGACCACGGTGCACGTCTCGTACCTCGAGCTGGACGAACCCGCGACCGGCGGCGCGGCGAGCGTCATCGGCCGCGCACTGCCCGGGCTGGACGCCTATGTGCTCGACGACCGCCTGCACCCGGTTCCCGCGCGCGTGCCCGGTGAACTGTATGTGGCCGGCGAGCAGCTGTCCCGCGGATATCTCGGCCGGCCGGGACTCACCGCGACCCGGTTCGTGGCGAACCCGTTCGGTCCGCCGGGGTCGCGCCTGTACCGCACCGGCGACGTGGGCCGGTGGCAGGAGTCCGGCTCCGCCGCGAATCTGGAGTACGCCGGGCGCAGCGACCAGCAGGTGCAGCTGCGCGGGTTCCGCATCGAACTCGGCGAGGTGGAGGCGGCGCTGCTGCGCTGCCCCGGCGTCGGACAGGTCGTCGTAACAGTGCACAACGATCCACATGCCGGCGAACGCTTGGTGGGATACGTTGTCGGCGAGGGCGTTTCGCAGCCGGATCCGGCCGGGCTGCGCGACGAGGTCGGCCGGTTCGTGACCGGATACATGGTTCCCGACGCGATCACCGTGCTGGACGCGCTGCCGCTGACCCCGAACGGCAAGCTCGACCGGCGTGCCCTGCCCGCACCGCAGTTCCACGGCGGCACCGCGTTCCGCGCACCCGCCACGGCTACCGAACAGGCCGTGGCCGACGTCTTCGCCGAGTTGCTGGGCGCCTCCGAGGTCGGGGCCGACGACGAATTCTTCGCACTCGGCGGCAATTCGCTGCTCGCCACCCGGGCCGTGGCGCGGCTGCGGGAGGCGACCGGCGCGCGAGTGGAGGTGCCCTGGTTCTTCACCGACGCCTCGGTGGCCGGCCTCGCCCGCCGCATGGATACCGAAGAGCCCGGGGACGATTCGGCCTTCGGCGTGCTGCTGCCGCTACGGTCCGCCGACGGCGACCCGGTGTTCTGTCTCCATCCGATGTACGGCCTGGCGTGGGCCTACTCCGGCCTGGCGCAGTACCTGCCGCAGCCGCTGTGGGGCGTGCAGTCCCCGGCGTTGACCGAGGACTACGTGCCGGAGTCGTTGCGCGAGATGGTTCTTCGCTACGTCGCGGAGATCCGGTCGGTGCAACCGCAGGGCCCGTACCGGCTGCTGGGCTGGTCGCTGGGTGGTGTGCTGGCGCACTCGATCGCCGCCGAACTGCAGGCGCACGGCGAGGAGGTCTCGCTGCTGGCGATCCTGGACGGCTATCCGGAGCTGGACGTCGCCGACTTCCGTATCGCCGTCCGCGAGGCCCTGGCCGAACTGGGCATCGGCGCCGACGTGCTGCCGCCCGGCGATCTGCACGAACTCGGCGACGAGGCGCTGGCCGCGTTGCACGCGATGATCCCCGCCGACCTGGTGTCCCTGACGCCCGAACGGGTCGGCCGGATCTATCGCGGCGCCGTCCGGTCGGCCGAACTGGTGGCCGATCACCGCCCGGCCGTCTTCCGGGGTACCGTGGAGTTCTTCCGGGCGGCATGTGATGTAAGCCACAAGGAGCGCGGCCGCTCGGCCGGCGACTGGGAGCCGTACGTGGACGGCGAGGTGGTCGACCGACCGGTCCAGGTCCGCCACGAGGAACTGACCGGACCGGAGGCCCTGGCCGAAATCGGGCCGGTCCTCGCCGCGCTGCTCGACCCTGAGCAGCGGTGACGCGGAACCGTCGCCCCACCGGGTGACCGGTCGGCCTCGGTGCCCGACAATGGTCTGGTTCCGGTCCGGCCCGCCCCTACCGAGCCGGAATCGCCGCGCCGCGCGTAACATGCCCCGGCCGCGCTCGGATGGATGAAGGGGGTGGCGCCGCGCAGGCGCATGAGCGACACAACAGGCAAGGTGAGGTACACGTGTTTCGGGTGGTCGGGCGGCAGAAATCCGCCCAGGAAGCGGCTACGGTATGACCCGCTCGGCCCGAGTGCGCCCGGTACGGACCCGTAGAGCACGCGTCGCGACGTTGCCGCAGCTGCTGGCGACCGCCGTAGAGGTCGATCCGACCGCCACCGCCGTCGTCTTCGCCGATGCCACCGCGACGTTGGCGGAGTTGTCGTATGCGGAGTTGGATGAGCGTTCGTCGCGGTTGGCGCGGTTGTTGATCGAGCGTGGGGTGGGGCCGGAGGATTTGGTGGCGGTGGGGGTGCCGCGGTCGGTGGATTCGGTTGTTGCGGTGTGGGGTGTGGCGAAGTCGGGTGCGGGTTTTGTTCCGGTGGATCCTGGTTATCCGGCGGAGCGGGTGGCGCATATGGTGGGGGATTCTGGTGTGGTGCTGGGGCTTACGGTGTCCTCGGTGCTGGACGGACTGCCCGGCGGGGTGGAGTGGCTGGTCGTCGACGCGCCGGAGTTCACCGAGGAGTTGGGACGGTATTCGGCGGAACCGGTGACGTACGCGGATCGCTTGCGCCCCTTGCGTTCCGAGCATCCGGCGTATGTGATCTACACGTCCGGGTCGACCGGCAGACCGAAGGGCGTCGTCGTCACGCAGGCGGGGTTGTCGGGTTTCTGTGACGAGCAGCGTGAGCGGTACCGGGTCGGGGGCGATTCGCGCACACTGCATTTCGCGTCGCCGTCGTTCGACGCGTCGGTGCTGGAGTTGCTGCTGGCCGTGGGCGGCGCCGCGACGATGGTGGTGGTTGCGCCCTCGGTGTACGGCGGTGACGAACTCGCGGCCTTGATGGCGCGCGAAGAGGTGACGCACGCGTTCATCACGCCGGCGGCGCTGGCGTCGGTGGATCCGGTGGGTTTGGATGATCTGCGGGTGGTGGTGGCCGGTGGTGAGGCGTGTCCGCCGGAGTTGGTGCGGCGGTGGGTGGTTCCGGTCGGGTCGGGTGTTCGGGAGTTCTTCGACGGGTATGGTCCGACCGAGACGACGATCATGACGAATATCAGTGCGCCGTTGGTTCCGGGGGAGACGGTGACCATCGGCGGGCCGATTCGCGGCATCGAGGAGTTCGTACTGGACGAGCGCCTCGCGCCGGTTCCCGACGGTGTGGCCGGTGAGTTGTACATTGCCGGTGCGCAGGTGGCCCGCGGCTACCATCGGCGGCCCGGTCTGACGGCGGCGCGCTTCCTGGCGAATCCGTTCGGCGCCGGCGTATCCCGGCTGTACCGTACCGGTGATCTGGTGCGCCGGACGGCCGGCGGTGGCCTGGAGTATCTGGGCCGCAACGATTTTCAGGTGAAGATTCGTGGTTTCCGGATCGAGCTGGGTGAGATCGATGCGGTGCTGGCGGCGCACGAGGCGGTCGATTTCGCGGTCACGATCGGCCACCGGCTCGACGGCGGCGCCACGATCCTGGCGGCCTATGTCCATCCCGCACCGGGCGCCGCCGTCGATGTCGATACGCTGCTCGCAGCCGCCGGGCGGAGCCTCCCGCCGCATATGGTGCCCACCAGTATCACGGTCCTCGACGAGATCCCGCTGACCCCGGTCGGCAAGCTCGACCGCGCCGCACTGCCCGCACCGGTGCTGCAGATCCGCGAGTTCCGGCCGCCGTCCGGCCCGCTGGAGGAGCTGGTGGCGAGCGTGTTCGCCGAATTGCTCGGTCCCGCAACGCCGATCGGCGCCGATGACGACTTCTTCGATCTGGGCGGGAACTCGCTGATCGCCACCCGGGTCGCCGCCCGGCTGGGCGCGCAGATCTCCGGCCGCGTCCCGGCCCGGCTGCTGTTCGACGCGCCGACGGTCGCCGCGCTGGCGCAGCGCCTGGAACCGATCAAGGGCGGCGGCGGGCGGCCACCGCTGCGGCCGATGCCGAGGCCGGACCGCATCCCGTTGTCTCCCGCGCAGCAGCGGATGTGGTTCCTCAACCAGTTCGATCCGGACTCGCCGGCCGACAACGTCCCGTTCGCCCTCCGGCTCACCGGCCGGCTCGATACGGACGCGCTACAGGCCGCGGTCGCCGATGTGATCGAGCGGCACGAGACGCTGCGCACGGTCTACCCGGATATCGACGGCACCGGCCATCAGGTGATTCTGCCGGTGGAACAAGCGATTCCGGATCTGACGCCGGAACCGGTCGCCGAGTCCGGAATGGCGGACTGGCTGGCCGGATTCGCGCTGCGCGGCTTCGACGTCGCCGCCGAGGTCCCGCTGCGGATCGCCGTGGCGGAGCTGGCCCCCGGCGACCACGTGATCGTCGTCGTGGCGCATCACATCGCCGCCGACGGCGAGTCGGTCGCGCCGTTCATGCGAGATCTGCTGGGGGCCTTCCTCGCTCGCCGCAATCGTTCCTCTCCCGCCTGGCATCCGCTGCCGGTGCAGTACGCGGATTACACGCTGTGGCAGCGGTCGGTGCTGGGCGACGAGGGTGATCCGGATTCGATCGCGTCGGCCCAGCTGGCCTACTGGCGTTCGGCCCTCGCGGAACTTCCCGATCGCCTGGACCTGCCGGCGGACCGGCCGCGTCCCGCGCTGGCGTCCGGACGGGGCGGGCAGTACTCGTTCGAGGTCGATGCCGGAACCCATGCCGGACTGACGGATCTGGGGTTGTCCTCGGGCGCCTCGCTGTTCATGGTGGTGCACGCGGCGTTCGCGGTCTTGCTGGCCCGGCTGTCCGCCACCGGCGACATCGCGATCGGCACCCCGGTAGCGGGCCGCGGCGACCGCGAACTCGACGCGCTGGTGGGGATGTTCGTGAACACGTTGGTGTTGCGGACGCCGGTCGACCCGGGCGAGCCGTTCGCCGATCTGCTCGCGCGGGTGCGGGAGGCGGATCTGGGTGCGTTCTCGCATGCGGAGTTGCCGTTCGAGCGCCTGGTGGAGGTGCTGGATCCGGTGCGTTCGCAGGCGCATCATCCGTTGTTCCAGGTGGCGTTGTTCTTTCAGAATATGGATAAGCCGCGGTTGGAGTTGCCGGGGTTGACGGCGGCGCCGGTGGAGTACGACGGGGCGATCGCGAAGTTCGACCTGCAACTGACCATCGTGCCGCATGTGGAGCAGAACTCCCCGCGCGGCATGTCGGCGCAGTTCACCTATGCCACAGATCTTTTCGACGAGGCGACGGTCGCCGGCTTCGCGGACCGCCTGACCGAGCTGCTCGAGGCGGTGGCCACCGATCCGGCCCGGCCCGTGGGCGATATCGAGCTGCTGCGGCCCGCCGAGCGCACGCGAATTCTGCGGGAGTGGAACGAGACCGGGTGCGCGATCGAACCGGAATCGCTGCTGGACGGCTACCGGCGGGCGGTGGACCGGTCCCCGGACGCGGTCGCGGTGGCGTTCGAGGACATCACGCTCACGTATGCGGAATTCGATGCCCGGGTGAATCGCCTGGCGCGGCTGCTGATCTCGCGTGGGGTCGGGCCGGAAGTGCTGGTGGCACTGGCGATTCGGCGGTCGGCGGACCTGGTGGTCGCGATGTACGGCGTGATCGCCGCCGGCGGAGCCTACGTGCCGCTGGATCCCGACCATCCCGCCGAGCGGATCGCCCACATTCTCGACACGGCACGTCCGCTGTGCGTCGTCACCACCGTCGATACCGTCGCGGTACCGGCGGATATGCCGGTCGTGCGATGGGACGAGACCGATCTCGACGGGTTCGACGCCGGTCCGGTGCGCGACGGCGAACTGTCGCGGCCGCTGCGGCCGGAGCATCCCGCCTATGTCCTGTTCACCTCCGGATCCACCGGGCGGCCCAAGGGCGTCGCCGTCTCGCATGCGGCGATCCACAACCAGATCACCTGGATGCTGGCCGCCTATCCGCTCGGCCCCGGCGACGTCTACCTGCAGAAGACCGCGGCGACCTTCGACGTGTCGCTGTGGGGCTACTTCATGCCGCTGCGCGCCGGGGCCGAACTCGTCCTCGCGACCCACGACGGCCAGCGCGACCCGGTGTACATCGCCGAAACGATTGCGGCGCACGGCGTCACGGTGACCGACTTCGTGCCGTCCATGCTGTCGGTATTCGCCGCGCACGCCACCGCGGGCGCCTGCGCGACGCTGCAGGACGTGTTCGTGATCGGGGAGGCGCTGCCCCCGGACACGATCGACGCGGTGCACCGGGTGTGCGCCGCGCGCGTGCACAACCTGTACGGGCCGACCGAGGCAGCGGTCTCGGTGACCTACTGGCCCGCGAGCGCCATGGACCGGCCGAACGTTCCGATCGGCCTGCCGCAGTGGAACACTCAGGTCTACGTGCTGGACGCCCGATTGCGCCCGGTGCCGCCCGGGGTGCCGGGCGAGTTGTATCTGGCGGGCGATCAGCTGGCGCGCGGCTATGTGCGGCGCCCGGATCTGACCGCGGACCGGTTCGTGGCCAGCCCCTTCGGCGCTCCCGGTGCGCGCATGTACCGCACCGGTGACCTGGCCGCGTGGCGTTCCGCCGTGGATGATCTCCCGGCTCGCCTGGAATACCTGGGCCGCACCGATTTCCAGGTGAAGTTCCGCGGCCAGCGGATCGAGCTCGGCGAGATCGAGGCCGCGCTGCTGCAAGAACCGGCGGTGAGCCAGGCGGTGGCGCTGGTGCGGCCGTCGGCGCTCGGCGACCGGCTCGTCGCCTACCTCGTGCCGATGCCGGGCACCGAGATCGACCTGGAACTGCTGCGCTCGGCGCTCGCGGAAACGCTGCCGGCCTATATGGTTCCGGGCACGATGATGGCGCTGGACGCCTTCCCGCTCAATGCCAGCGGCAAGCTCGACCGTAAGGCGCTGCCGGAGCCGACCTACGCCGGACGCGAATTCCGCGCTCCCGCAACGTCGGCCGAGGAGACCGTGGCCGAGATCTACGGCGCGGTGCTGGGCATCGACCGGGTCGGCGCGGACGACGACTTCTTCGCCCTCGGCGGCAATTCGCTGGTCGCCACCCAGGTGGTGGCCCGGCTGGGCGCGGCCCTGGGCGTCCGGGTTCCGGTGCGGGCGCTGTTCGAGAGCCCGGTGGTCGAGGCGCTCGCCGAGGCCGTCGAGACGGGGACCCACGACCGCCGCGGTGTCGCGCTGGGTGCGATCGCCCGGCCCGAGCGGTTGCCGTTGTCACCGGCCCAGCAGCGGATGTGGTTCCTCAACCGCTTCGAGCAGGACGCCGGCACGGCCGGGTCGGCGGCCTACAACCTGCCGTTCGCGCTGCGGCTGACCGGCAGCCTGGACGTCGGCGCCCTGGCCGCCGCGCTCGACGACGTGGTGGCCCGGCACGAGGTGCTGCGCACCATCTACCCCGAAACACCCACCGGGCCGGAGCAGGCGGTGCTGCCCGCGGATACCGGGCTGGGCGTCGTGCCGGAACGGGCCACGGCCGCCGACGTGCTGGCGGCGGTCGTCGAACTGGCCGCCACGCCGCTGGACGTCACCGCCGAGGTGCCGCTGCGCGTGCGGCTGTTCGAGATCGCCGACCCGGCACCGGGTTCGCCGCGCGAGTACGTGCTGGCGGTGGTGGTGCACCACATCGCGGCGGATGCGTCGTCGACGGGTCCGCTGGCACGCGACGTGATGACGGCCTACGCGGCGCGGGCGGCCGGTGCGGCGCCGGAGTGGCCGCCGCTGCGGGTGCAGTACGCCGACTACGCGCTGTGGCAGCGGGCGGTACTCGGCGACGAGTCGGACCCCGAATCGATTGCGGCGCAACAGATCGCGTACTGGCGCGCGGAGCTGGACGGCCTGCCCGAGCTGCTGGAGCTGCCGGCCGACCGTCCCCGTCCCGCCGTCGCGTCCCCCGTCGGGGCGCGGGTGGACGTGCGGATAGACGCCGAAACCCATGCGGGACTGCTGGACCTGGCGCACGCGCACGGGGCGACGCTGTTCATGGTGGTGCACACGGCATTCGCGGTGCTGCTGGGGCGGTTGTCGGGCGGCGACGACATCGCCGTCGGTACCCCGGTGGCCGGTCGCGGCGAGGCCGAACTCGACGATCTGATCGGCATGTTCGTCAACACCGTGGTGTTCCGGACGCGGCTGAATCGCGGCGAGCCGTTCGAGGAACTGCTGGCCCGGCAACGCGAGACCGACCTGCATGCGTTCGCCCGTGCCGACGTGCCGTTCGAGCGGTTGGTGGAGGTGCTCAATCCGCCGCGGTCCACGGCACATCATCCGCTGTTCCAGGTGGGTCTGTCGTTCCAGAACCTGGCGCGCACGGCACTGGAGCTGCCGGGCCTGAGCATCGACGGCCTCGACGCCGATCTCGAGGTCACCCAGTTCGATCTGCATCTCATCGTCGCCGACACCTACGCGGAGGGCGGGGATCCGGCCGGACTCGGCGGCTACTTCACCTATGCCACGGACCTTTTCGACGCCGCCACCGTCGAGGGCTTCGCCGACCGGCTGTCCCGGCTGCTGGCCGCTGTCGTCGCCGATCCGGCGAAGCCGGTGGGGGACATCGAGATTCTCACCTCGCACGAACGCGCGGCGGCCGTCACCGACCGCAACGGCACCGATCGCCGGATCGAGGACGGCGCGACCCTGGTGTCGCTGCTCGACCGGTCCGTGGCGGCGTCGCCGGAGGCGGTGGCCGTGGTCGCCGACCTGCCCGGCACCGAGACCGGCCGGGCCGAGCTGACCTACGCCGACCTGGACGCCCGGGCCAATCGCCTTGCGCGGCATCTCATCTCGCTGGGTGTCGGCCCGGAGGAGCGGGTCGCGCTGGCATTGCCGCGATCGGTGGATCTGATCGTGGCCATGTACGCCGTCGCCAAATCCGGTGGCGCGTATGTGCCGATCGACCCGGATCAGCCCACCGAGCGCATCGAATACATCCTCGACTCGTCGGATCCGGTCTGCGTGCTGAGCACCTCCGCCGTCCGGGGACTCCCGCGGGACACCGCCCCCGCCCCGCGGCCGCCGGTGGTGCCGCGCCCGGTGCCGCCCGCCGAGGGCGCGATTCTGGACTGGCGTGGCCGGACCCGGTCGATGCCCGCCTTCGCCGCGGCCCGGCCGGAACCGGCCGAGGCGGCGCTCACCCCCGCCCCCGAGACGGATACCGGCGACGCCGAGCCCGCCCGACTACGCGGTGCGGTCGTGCGGATCGACGAACTGGATCTGTCCGCGCAGTCCGGCGCCCCCGTGACGGACGCGGACCGCGCCGCGCCGCTGCGGGATTCGAACACCGCATACGTGATCTTCACCTCGGGATCGACGGGCCGCCCGAAGGGCGTGGCCGTCGCGCACGCGGCGATCGTCAACCAATTGCTGTGGAAGACCGCGGAATTCGGACTGGGTGCCGACGACGCCGTGCTGCTGAAGACGGCGGCGACGTTCGACCTGTCGGTCTGGGAGTTCTGGTCGGCCGCGGTCTGCGGCGGCCGCCTGGTGGTCGCGATGGCCGACGCGCACCGTGATCCGGCGTACCTGAACGAACTGATGAGCCGCGAGTCGGTGACCACGCTGCACGTGGTCCCGTCGATGCTGGACGCGCTGCTGACCGATGCCACATCCGGTGCGAGCGGCCCGGTGTGGGCGCGGCTGCGCCGGGCGCTGGTGATCGGCGAGGCGCTGCCGGGCGCCCTGGCGCAGCGATTCCGGACCGCGTTCGCGCATGTCGCGCTGGTCAATCTGTACGGCCCGACCGAGGCGGCGGTCTCGGTCACCGGCCACCACGTCACCGCGGCCGATGAGGTTTCCGTGCCGGTCGGCGCTCCGGAATGGAATTGCCGTGCGTACGTGCTGGATTCGCGCCTGAATCCGGTTCCGGACGGCGTCTCGGGCGAGCTGTATCTCGCCGGAGACCAGCTGGCGCGGGGCTATCTCGGACGGCCGGACCTGACCGCGGACCGGTTCGTGGCCAACCCCTTCGAGCTGGGTACCCGGATGTACCGCACCGGTGACCTGGCGGCCTGGAACGGTTCGGGCGAACTGGAGTACCGGGGCCGCACCGACTTCCAGGTGAAGATCCGCGGCTTCCGCATCGAGCCGGGCGAGATCGAGGCGGCGCTGCTGGCGCTGCCGGAGATCGCGCAGGCGGCCGTGCTGGCGCACCGGGACCGCCGCACGGGCGACCGGTTGGTGGCCTACCTGGCGCCGGCCACCGGCAAGCCGGATCCGGCCCGCATCACATCGGCGCTGAGCGCGAAGCTGCCGAACTACATGATCCCGTCGGCGTTCGTGACGCTGGACGCGCTGCCGCGCACCGCGAACGGGAAGCTGGACCGGAAGGCGTTGCCGGAGCCGGAGTTCGAGGCCACGGTGTACCGCGCCCCCGAGACCCCGGTCGAGGAGATCGTGGCGGGCATCTTCGGCGAGGTGCTGGGCACCGAGCGGGTGGGCGCCGACGACGACTTCTTCGCCCTGGGCGGCAATTCGCTGCTGGCCACCCAGGTCGCCGCCCGCCTGGGCGCGGCGCTGGAGACCAGGGTGCCGGTCCGGCTGCTGTTCGAGGCCCCGACGGTGGCCGCGCTCGCGGTGCGGGTGGAGCGCGGCACCGGCGAGGGCCCGCGCACGCCGCTGGTCGCCGCGCCGCGCCCGGATCGGCTCCCGCTGTCGTTCGCCCAGCAGCGGATGTGGTTCCTCAACCAGTTCGATACGTCCGCGGCGGTGTACAACATCCCGGCCGCGATCCGGTTGTCGGGCACGCTGGACGTGCCCGCACTGGGGGCGGCGATCACGGATCTGATTGCGCGCCATGAGGTCCTGCGCACGATCTACCCGCAGACCCCGGACGGCCCGGAGCAGCGGATCCTCGCGCCGGACGAGGTGCCGGTGGATCCGACGCCGGTCCGGATCGGCGAGGAGCGCGTCGCGCACGAGGTCGCCCGGCTGGTCGGGACGGGATTCGACGTCACCACCGAGATCCCGTTCCGGGTCCGGCTGTTCCAGCTCACCGCCACCGAATACGTGCTGGTCTTCGTCGCCCACCACATCGCCGCCGACGGCTGGTCGATGGGCCCGCTGACCCGGGACCTGATGCTCGCCTACGTCGCCCGCTCCGACGACCAGGATCCGGCGTGGGAACCGCTGCCGATCCAGTACGCCGACTTCGCGCTGTGGCAGCACACCGTGCTCGGCGACGAGAACGATCCGGAGTCGGTGGCCGGCGCCCAACTCCGTTACTGGACAAAGGAACTCGCGGGCCTGCCGGACGAGCTGAATCTCCCGGCCGACCGTCCCCGGCCCCCCGCCCAGTCCTTCGCCGGCGGGAAGACGGCGTTCGTCGTCGACGCCGACGTGCACGCGGCACTCACCGAACTCGCGCGCACCCACAACGCGACGCTGTTCATGGTCGTGCACACCGCGTTCACGGTGTTCCTGGCCCGGCTCTCGGGCACCGAGGACATCGCCGTCGGCACCCCGATCGCCGGCCGCGGCGAGCGCGAACTCGACGATCTGATCGGCATGTTCGTCAACACGCTCGTGCTGCGCAGCCGGGTCGCACCCGGCCGCCGCTTCGCCGAGCTGCTGGCCGCCAACCGGGAGGCCGGCCTGCGCGCCTTCGCCCACGCCGACATCCCGTTCGAGCGGCTGGTCGAGGCCGTGGATCCGGCGCGTTCGGCGGCCCGGCACCCGCTGTTCCAGGTGGCGCTGTCGTTCGAAAACCTCACCACGTCGGGTTTCGAGCTGCCCGGCCTGAGCCTGACCGCGCTCGACCCGGCGGCCGGCACCGCCAAGTTCGACCTGCTGCTGACCGTGCGCGAACTGCGCACCGAGGACGGCGACGAGGCCGGACTGGCTGCCGAGTTCACCTATGCCCGCGACCTTTTCGACGCCGCGACGGTCGAGGACTTCGGCCGCCGGTTCCGCCGCATCCTGGCCGCCGCGGCCGCCGACCCGACGGTCCCGGCCGGGGACCTGGCGCTGCTCGACGACTCCGAGCACGCCGGCCTGGTACGCCGCGCGGGCGGCCCGGCCGAGCCGCCGCGCACGCTGCCGGAGCTGATGGCGGCCGCCGTCGCCGCGAATCCCGACGGTTCGGCGGTGGTCTTCCACGGCCGCAGCTTCACCTACCGGCAGCTCGACACCGCTTCGTCGAAGCTGGCCCGCCGACTGATCGAGCTGGGCGCCGGACCGGAAACCCTGGTGGCCGTGGCGATTCCGCGTTCGGTCGAGGCGGTGGTCACGGTGTGGTCGGTCGCCAAGACCGGCGCCGCGTTCGTCCCCGTCGACCCCGGCTACCCGGCCGACCGCATCGCACACATGGTGGCGGATTCGGGTGCGGCCCTGGGCGTCACGGTCCGCGCCGCGGCCGCCGGGTTGCCCGATATGGACACGGACTGGCTCGTCCTGGACACACCGGAATTCGCCGTCGAGGTGGACAACCGTTCCGGCGCACCGATTTCCGACGACGAACGGCTCGGCGCCCTGCGGACCGATCAGGCCGCCTACGTCATCTACACCTCCGGTTCCACCGGCCTGCCCAAGGGCGTCGTCGTCACGCACGCCGGGCTGGCCAACTTCGCCGCCGAGCAGACCGAGCGTTATCGGCTCGACCGGTGGTCGCGGGCGCTCGCCTTCGCCTCGCCGTCGTTCGACGCGTCGATGCTGGAGACGCTGCTCGCCCTCGGTGCGGGCGGGGCACTCGTGGTGGCGCCGCCGGGCACCGTCGGCGGCGACGAGCTGGCCGATCTCATCCGGCGCGAGGGCGTCACCCACGCCTTCCTGACCCCGTCGGTGCTGGCCTCGCTCGATCCGGCCGCGGTGACCGGCATGCGGGCGATCGTCGCCGGCGGCGAGGCGGTCCCGGCCGACATGGTGGCGACCTGGGGCGGATCGCACGACGGTGTGGGCCGCCGTTTCCACAACGGCTACGGCCCGACCGAGACCACCATCATGACCACCATCAGCGATCCGCTGGCGGCCGGCGACGCGGTGACCATCGGCGCGCCGATCCGCGGCATGCGGGCGCTGGTGCTCGACGCCCGGCTGCGCCCGGTGCCCGAAGGCGTTGCGGGCGAACTGTATCTGGGCGGCATTCAGCTCGCCCGCGGCTACCACGACCGGCCGGGACTGACCGCGGCCCGGTTCGTCGCCGATCCCTACGGCCGGCCGGGGCAGCGCCTCTACCGCACCGGCGACGTGGTGCGCTGGCGGCGGGGGGAACACGTCGTGGACTATGTGGGCCGCAACGACTTCCAGGTGAAGATCCGCGGCTTCCGGATCGAGCCGGGCGAGATCGACAGCGTCCTCACCGCCCGTCCCGAGGTGCGCTTCGCGACCACGATCGGCCGGGAAACTGGCACCGGCGCAACGATTCTGGTGTCCTACGTGCTTCCGGAACAGGACGCGGAGATCGACACCGCGACGCTCACGGCGGAGCTGGCGCGCACGCTGCCGGAGTACATGGTCCCCACCGCCCTCGTGGCGCTGGACGAGATCCCGCTCACCCCGGTCGGCAAGCTCGACCGCGCGGCGCTGCCGGCGCCGGTCCTGGACACCGTCGAATACCGGGCCCCGCAGACCCCGGCCGAACAGGCGATCGCCGAGGTCATCGGCGAGGTCCTGGGCCGGGACCACGTCGGCCTGGACGACGACTTCTTCGCCCTCGGCGGCGACAGCATCATGTCCATCCAGGTGGTGTCGCGGCTGCGCGCCCGCGGCGTGCTCTGCACGCCGCGCGACGTCTTCGAATGCCGCACCGTCGAGGCGCTGGCCCGGGTCGTCACCGAGCGGCCGCCCGAGCAGCCGTCGACCGGACCGGTGCCGCTGCCGCCGGGGGCGGCGCGGTTGCTGTCGGCCGACCCCGCCGGCCGCGACCGGCGAGCCGTCGTCCTGGACATCCCCGCCGACTGCGAGACCGACCGGGTGGGCGCGGCCGTGCAGGCGCTGCTGGACCGGCACCCGATGCTGTCGGCGCGCCTCGAAACCACGGACGGCACGGTCGTTTCCGACGATCCGGACGCGTCCGCGGGCAAACCGTTCGGCCCGCCGGTCGGCGTCGGAGTGCCCTCGGTCGTGGCCGATACGGGCGAATATCCGGCCGTCGCAACGGGTCTCGCGAGCCGGATCCCGGGGGCGTCCAGCCCGGACGAGGCGTCGGAATATGTCACGGAGCTGCTGCCCGTGCCGCCGGGCGACGCGGTATTCGACGCCGGAACCGAACTCCTGCCGGTCGCCTCGGCCGAGGCCGTCACCGAATTCCTGCCCGTCGTCACCGCCGAGTCCGACGCCGGAGCCCGCTTCGTCCGCCGCGACGAGGTTCCGGAATACACCGGGCCGGTGAGCGCCCACCTGGTCGTTCCCGACGCCGTGCCGGGGGCGGCGCTGCGGTGGTTCATCCCCACCGAGGACACCACCGAGATCGCCGTGCGCACCCTGGCCGCGGACCTGGACCCGGCGTCCGGCCGCAACATCTGCTTCGGCCTGATCGCGCCGGCGGATACCGACGGCACCGACGAGTTTGTCGCACAGGGCGTTCCGATGACTCTCGTGGTGGTCGCCACCGGCCTGGTCGTCGACGACGTCTCCTGGCGCGGCATCGTCGACGAGCTGGCGGCGGCCTGGTCCGGCGGTGCCGCCGACCCGGTGGCCCCCGACGCCGCGGCCGGTGTGGCGCGCACGCTGTCCGAGCGCGCCCTCGACCAGTCGACCGTCGACGACATGGCCTGGTGGAAACGGGCATTGCGGGATGCTCCGGCGGATTTCCCGATCGACGGCCTCGATACCCGCTCCCGCGGCCGGGTGTCGCTGGGCATCACCGCCGAGGGCGCCGCCGCGGTCGATGCCGTGGCCGCCGCCTACCACGCCGCGGTCGAGGATGTGCTGCTGGCCGCCCTCGCGCTGGCGTTGGAGCCGGCCCGGCGGCAGCGGGCGGGTTTCGCCGTGATCGACCCGGACAGCACCTCGCTGCTGCCGCAGGCGACCCAGCGGGGCCCGGCGGGCGACCTCCTCGGCCCGGTCGTGCGGCTGTTCGCCGACGGCCGCACGGCGGCGGGTCCCGAATCCGCCGGCGCCGTGGGCGGATTCACCGCCGCCTACCCGTTCGTGCTGGGCCTCGACGGTATCGACGTGGACGACGCCCTGCTGGGCGGGCCCGCCGCCGGAGCGGTGATCGCGCTGGTCAAGGAGCAGCGCCGCACCGTGCCCGGCCGGGGTGCCGGTTACGGCCTGCTGCGCTACCTGAACCCGGGCACCTCCGACGAGCTGGCCGCACTCGCCCACGGGCGCACCGCATTCCGCTACCGCGACCTGCGCCCCGCCCGGCCGGTTCCCGACATCGCGTCGCCCGACCTGTTCCTGGACGTCACCATCGAGGCCACCGACGACGGCCTGCTGGCCCGATTCGACTACGCGGCCGCGGTATTGGACGTCGAACAGGTGAAGGAGCTTGCCGGACACTGGGTTCGGGCGCTGGGCGGACTGGCCGAACACGGCACCCGGGCGGGGGCGGGCGGGTTCACCCCGTCCGACTTCCCGCTGGTTCGGCTGGCGCAGAACGATATCGACCGGCTCCACGACGCGTACCCGGGCCTGGCCGACGCCTGGCCGGTGACGCCGTTGCAGTCGGGCATGCTGTTCCATGCCCTGCTGGCCGAGTCCTCCGTCGACGTCTACACCACCCAGTTCACCCTCGACCTGCACGGCAGCGTGGACGAGCGGCGGCTGCGGCAGGCCGCGCAGGCAGTGCTGGACCGGCACGACAACCTGCGGGTGGCCTTCGCCGCCGACGCCGCGGGCAACCCGGTGCAGGTGGTGCTCGATCGGGTCGAGGTGCCCTGGCGCACGGTCGATCTCGGCACCCTCGACGCCGAGGCGGCCGAGGCGGAACTGGCCCGGATCACGGCCGGCGACTACGCCGACCGCTTCGATATGAGCGCCGCCCCGCTGCTGCGGTTCACCCTGATCCGCACCGCGGCGGGCGAGTTGGACGACGACTACCGGCTGCTGGTGACCAGCCACCACATCCTCGTCGACGGCTGGTCGATGCCGCTGCTCATGCAGGACCTGCTGACCCGGTACGCGCTCGGCCCGCATTCGCGGCTGCCGGAACAGGCCCGCTCCTACGGCGAGTACCTGGCGTGGCTGGTCGCCCAGGATCCCGAGGCCGCACGGGCCGCGTGGCGGCGGGCGCTGTCGGGCGTCACCGAACCGACGCCGCTGGCCCCGGTCGATCCGGGCCGCGAAATATCCTGCGGCGTAGGCGAAGTCGGTTTCGAGCTGTCGGTCGCCGACACCACCGGCCTGACCCGGTTGGCCGCGCGCCTGGGCGTGACGGTCAACACCGTGGTGCAGGCGGCCTGGGGCCTGCTGATCGGCCGCAGCGTCGACCGCGACGACGTGCTGTTCGGCGCCACCGTGTCCGGCCGCCCGCCGGCCCTGCCCGGCGTGGAGTCGATGGTCGGCCTGTTCCTCAACGCCATCCCCGTGCGGGTGCGCCTGGCCGCCACCGAAACCCTCGCCGGCCTGCTGCGCCGGTTGCAGGCCGAGCAGGCCGACCTGCTCGACCACCACTACCTGGGCCTGAGTGATATTCAGGAAACCGCCGGCGTGGAAGGGCTTTTCGACTCGCTGGTGGTGTTCGAGTCCTTCCCGATCGACCGCGAGGGCCTGGACCGGGTCGGCTCGATCGACGGCATGCGGATCACCGGCATCGGCTCGGTCAACGGCACCCACTACCCGGTGACGGTGCTGGTGGTGCTGGACAATCAGCTGCGGGTCTCGCTGAAGTACCTGCGCGACGTCTTCGACGAGCCCGCCGCCGAGACGCTGGCCCATCGGCTCTCGGGCCTCATCTGCCGCTTCGTCGACACCCCGGACGCGCGGATCGCCGAGGTGGACGCGCTGCTGGACTGCGAGCGCGCCGAACTGGCCGCCCGCAACGCCACCGCGGCGCCCGCCCTGCTCGACGACGCGACGCTGCTGTCGCTGTTCGACGCCCAGGTGGCGCGCACCCCGCAGGCCCCGGCGCTGTATTTCGGCGACACCGTGCTGACCTACCACGAGCTGGATACCCGTTCCCGGGCGCTGGCGGGGGAGCTGGCACCCCGCGGCGTGCGACCGGAATCGCTGGTGGCCGTGGCCATGCGGCGCTCGATCGACCTGGTCGTCGCGATCTACGCGGTGCTGCGGGCCGGCGGCGGCTACGTCCCGCTGGATCCGGACCATCCCGCCGAACGCAACGAGTTCGTGCTCGGCAACACCGCTCCGGTGTGCGTGCTGACCACCACCGCCGACGGCTTCGACACCGGCACCGGCACACCGCCGGTCGCGGTCGACACGCTGGATCTGCCGATCGATGTTGTGGCACAACCGTTCCCGGAGCCGCACCCGGACACCGTCGCGTACGTCATCCACACCTCCGGCTCCACCGGCCGGCCCAAGGGCGTGGCGATCACCCATCGCCAGATGGCCAACCAGCTCCGCTGGGCGCAGCGCGGCTACCCGCACGACACCGGCGACGTGGTGCTGCACAAGACCCCGATCACCTTCGACATCTCCGCCTGGGAGCTGTTCTGGCCGTTGCAGACCGGCGCCGCCCTGGTGATCGCCGAACCCGACGGCCACCGCGACCCGGCCTACCTGTCGCGGGTGATCGAGGAGCGGTCGGTCAGCACCGTGCACTTCGTCCCGTCGATGCTGGACGCCTTCCTCGATCCCACCGCCAATCCCGGCCTGTCGCAGGGCTGTCCGTCGCTGCGCCGGGTGTTCGCCGCGGGCGAGGCGCTGTCCGGCGCGACGGCGGCGGAGTTCGCGGCACTGTTCGAGCACGCCGACCTGGTGAACTGGTACGGCCCCGCGGAGGCCACCGTCGTCACCGCGTGGCCGGATCCCTCGGGGCCCAGGAAGCCGGCGAACCACGCTGCGGGCGCGGCGGTTCCGATCGGCGCCCCGGTCGCCAACACCCACGTGCACGTCCTCGATCGCCAGCTGCTCCCGGTCCCGCCCGGATCGCCCGGCGAACTCTATGTGGCCGGGGTCCAGCTGGCTCGCGGTTACCTGGGCGCACCCGGGCCGACCGCCGAACGCTTCGTCGCGCACGCCGGCGGCGGGCGCCTGTACCGCACCGGCGATATCGTCCGCTGGCGCGACGGTGCCCTGGAGTACCTGGGCCGCAGCGACTTCCAGGTGAAACTGCGCGGCCAGCGCGTCGAACTCGGCGAGATCGAATCGGTGCTCGCGGCGCATCCCTCGGTGCGGCACGCCGTGGTCTCGCTGGCCCGCGGCGGTCCGGGCGACCGCCTGGTCGCCCACGTCGTCCCGGCGGGTCCGGCGGGTGTGGACGAGTCCGCGCTGTTCTCCTACGCGCGGGAATCGTTGCCCGGCTACATGATTCCGGCCGCCCTGGTGGTGCTGGACGAACTGCCGCTGAACGCCAGCGGCAAGCTGGACCGCAAGGCGCTGCCGCAGCCGCGGATGTCCGCGCGCCCCTACCGCGTCCCCGAGACCGCGCTGGAGCAGGCGGTCGCCGATGTGTTCGGCGAGATCCTCGGCCTCGACCGGGTCGGCGCCGACGACGATTTCTTCGACCTCGGCGGCAATTCGCTGATCGCCACCCGCGCGGTCGGCCGCCTGCGCGAGCTGACCGGCACCCAGGTCCGGGTCCAGTGGTTCTTCACCGGCTCCACCGTCTCGGCTCTGGCACAACGAATCGAGGGCGCGCAGGGCGGCGAGTACGACTTCGACCTCGGTTCCGACGCCGCGCTCGACGTGCTGCTGCCGATCCGCTCCGACGGTGCCGGCGCCCCGCTGTTCTGCATCCACCCGATGTACGGATTGTCCTGGTGCTACGCCGGACTGGGTCGTTACGTCGAGGACCGGCCGATCATCGGCCTGCAATCGCCTGCGCTGTCGGAGGACGGCTATCTGCCGGAATCGCTGTGGGACATGGCCGCCCGCTACGTCACCGAGATCCGCCGGGTGCAGCCGCAGGGCCCGTATCACCTGCTGGGCTGGTCGCTGGGCGGCGTGCTGGCGCACGCGGTCGCCACCGCGCTGCAATCCGACGGCGCGCGCGTGGGACTGCTGGCGCTGCTCGACAGCCACACCGAGATCGACGTCACCGACTTCCACGCCGCCGTCCGGGAGGCGCTGGCGGAGATCGGCATCGGCGCGGAGATCCTGGTCGGTAGTCCCGATGAGCAGGCCGACGTGCACGATCTGAGCGACGAGGCGGTGGCCACCCTGCACGCCACCATCCCGCCGGACCTCGCCCTGCTCACCCCGGACCGGGTGCGCCGCATCTACCGCAGCGCCGTCCGCTCGGCGGAGCTGATCGCCGACCACCGCCCCGCGATCTTCCGCGGCCGTCTCGACTACTTCTCGGCCCGCGACCACGACACCGCCGCCGGCAAGTGGTGCGCCTACGTCGACGGGGAGGTCGCCGAATATCCGGTCGCCGCCTGGCACGAGGAGATGGTCGCCCCGGAGGCCCTGGCGGAGATCGGGCCTCGGCTGGCGAAACAGCTCGCCAGCAGCGATGACGCCGTGACCGAGGACGGCGGCGGCGCGTGATGAGGCACTCGTCACGTAACGATCTCCACTGGTCGGACGACTTCAAAGGCCGTAGGGTCGGGCGGGTTGCCGCCCGCTCCGAAGGGGTATCGGCACGGGGCGCCGACGGGAATCGCTGGACCGACAACCGATCAGATAGTGAAGGTGTGAAATTGATTCGTCGACACTTCCGGCGCAGCGGCCTGCGTGCCGCCGCCGCGCTCGCCGCGGCAACCGGAGTTCTCGCTGGTGTCGTTGCCGGAGTCGGCGCACCCACCGCCTCGGCCGAGGACCCGGTCATCGCGGGCAAGCAGCTGCTGGGTGATCCGAAGGCCCCCGACGGTTCCCATATCTCCCGTGCCACCTATACCGACGACCGCAACATCCGGCTGTACGTGTACTCGGCCGCGATGGACAAGACCTTCCCCGTCGACGTGCAGCGCCCGGCCGACGCCTCCGAACCGCGGCCGACGCTCTACCTGCTCAACGGCGCGGGCGGCGGCCAGGACGACGCCTCCTGGCAGAAGAAGACCGATATCGTGCACGGCTTCCTCGGCGACAAGAACGTCAACGTGGTCCAGCCGATCGGCGGCAAGTGGAGCTACTACACCGACTGGGTGAACGACGACCCCACCCTGGGCCGCAACAAGTGGACCACCTTCTTCACCGAGGAGCTGCCGCCGCTGATCGACGGCGCGCTGGGCACCAACGGCAAGAACGCCGTCGCGGGCCTGTCCACCTCGGGCACCACGGTGCTGAACCTGCCGATCCACAAGCCCGGCCTGTACCAGGCCGCCGCCGCCTACTCCGGCTGCGCCCAGACCAGCGACCCGACCGGCCAGGAATTCGTCAAGCTGACGGTGAACACCTGGGGCGGCGGTGACGTCACCAACATGTACGGCCCCGACGACTCCCCGGCCTGGGTGGAGAACGACCCGTACGTGAACGCCGACAAGCTGCGCGGCCTGGACATGTACATCTCCACCGGCAACGGCCTGCCCGGCGTCTACGACACCATGAACGGCCCGTATGCGCTGCCCGGCTCCTACGGCGTGGCCAATCAGATCCTGGTCGGCGGCGTCATCGAGGCCGGCACCAACTACTGCACCCACAACCTGAAGACGAAGCTGGACTCGCTGGCCATCCCCGCGACCTACAACTTCCGCGACTCGGGCACGCACTCGTGGGGCTACTGGCGCGACGATTTCATGAACTCCTGGCCCGTGCTGGCCCGGGGCCTGGGGATCTGACCAGCAGCGCAGCCGATTCTTACAGGGTCAGCTCAACAAAAAGTTCGGAGACCCGTAAAATAAATTCATGAGCACCGCCGCCCCGCCCCGCACGTCGTTCCGCCGGGCGCGGTCGGCGACCATCCTGCTCGGCCCGGCCTTCGTGGCCGCCATCGCCTACGTCGACCCCGGCAACGTCGCGTCGAATATCAGCGCCGGTGCGCAGTTCGGCTACCTGCTGGTGTGGGTGATCGTGCTGGCCAACGTGATGGCCGCGCTGGTGCAGTTCCTGTCGGCGAAGCTGGGCCTGGTCACCGGTCGCACGCTGCCGGAGGTGGTGCGCGACCGGTCCGGCCGGCCGACCAGGCTGGCGTACTGGGTGCAGGCCGAGTTGGTCGCCATGGCAACGGATCTGGCCGAAGTGGTGGGCGGCGCGATCGCGCTGTACCTGCTGTTCGATCTCCCGCTGCTGCTCGGCGGCGTGATCACCGGCGTGGTCTCGATGGGGCTGCTGACGGTGCAGAACCGGCGCGGCCAGAAGCCGTTCGAGCGGGTCATCATCGGCCTGCTGGTGATCATCGCGATCGGCTTCATGGCCAGCGTGGTGATCTCGCCGCCGTCGCCGTCCGGCACGGTGGGCGGCCTGCTGCCGCGCTTCGACGGCGCGGAGAGCGTGCTGCTGGCGGCGGCGATGATCGGCGCGACGGTGATGCCGCACGCGATCTACCTGCATTCGGCGCTGTCCCGCGATCGGCACGGCCAACCGGCCGCCGGTCCGGAGCGCGCGCGGCTGTTGCGGATCACCCGCGTCGACGTCGGTCTGGCGATGGTGATCGCCGGCGCGGTGAACCTGTCCATGCTGCTGATGGCCGCGAACACCCTGAACGGCCGCGGCGAGGTGGACACCCTCGAGTCCGCACACGCCGCGGTGGGCGACGCCCTGGGCCCGTGGGCGGCGCTGCTGCTGGCGGTCGGCCTGCTGGCCTCCGGCCTGGCGTCCACATCGGTCGGCGCCTACGCCGGCGCGATGATCATGGAAGGGCTGCTGCGCCGCCGCATCCCCCTGCTGCTGCGCCGCCTGATCACCCTCCTCCCGGCTTTGATCATCCTGGCAGTAGGCATCGACCCGACCCGCGCCCTGATCATCTCCCAGGTCGTCCTGTCCTTCGGCATCCCGTTCGCCCTGATCCCCCTGGTCCGCTTCACCAGCGACCGCACCCTGATGGGCCCCGACACCAACCACCGCTGGACCACCGCCGCCGCCTGGCTGATCGCCGCGGTGATCTCGGTACTCAACCTGCTGCTGATCTACCTCACGGTGACGGGCGGCTGAGTTCAGCAGGTCCCAGACCACACACCGGTCATACGGAAATCACGTCGATGAAGGCGTCAATTCGCTCGAACAACAACGAGACCGCCTAGCCCACCGCATAGACCTACTCACCCGCAACCGCGACGCCATGACCGCCTACATCGATTCCCTACGCACCTGCGCTCGAGAAACAGCCCCGAATACGCCGTAACGCGCCTCGAGTCATCTTTCAGCACGAGTGGGCTCGGCCGGCCCGGTCCGTGATTCATTGCAGCATCTATTCGTCGCAGATGCGGGCCGGCAGGTACGTCGGCGCCTTCGCTCACCGCCATCACCCGGTGGCCTGCAGCATCAACTGAATCCGCACGAAACGGCCCGGACTCGACTACCGGGTGGTCGCGTTACCAGGGACCGGTTATCGAAACTCGTCGGTCACGAACCGAACATCATGCAGCACAACCGGATCCGACGCAACAGAACTGAACTGCAACCACGTAGGACGCGGTCCCGAGCAGGACCTCAGTGTCGCTCATCGCCACTCGCTTGGGCAGAAGTGCCGAAAATAGATTCGTGCCAGTACTTTTGGGGGTCGCGGAACCAATCGCCGATTCGCTCCGTATCGAAAACCCGCAACTGCGCCATGTCGACGTGGTACCGGTGGAACAGCGCCACGAGATCGCGCACGGATTCGTCGTCGGCCTCGGGATCGACATTGATGTAGAGCGTTCGCAGGCGGCCGTCGTGCGACCGAACGGCGGGAATCTTGTCGAGCCATTCGAAAAATGCGGCCTCGTCGTTCAGTGATCCATATCTGATGCCGGTTGCCTCCAGCACGATCTCAGTGCCGCTCATCGCCTCTTGCCTCCTGGAAGCACATTTTCGTAGTCTCCATTCTTGCCTTGCACATCCCAATGGGGTCCGCCATGGGCACTGCCACCCTGGCCAGTTGGTACCCACACATGTCCCGAAGCGTCTTCCCAACCGTAGCCACGACCGTTGGGATTCGGCACCCACTTGTCACCGCCTTTGGGCGGTACGAATCCTTCCGCGTCGCCCGGTCGCCCCGGTGCCTTGGGTCCATTGGGGTCATAGGCATTGGCCGGCGGCTTGTAGTTCGAGTTGAACGTCGAGTCGCCGGCGATGGACAGGATGGTCAGGCCAGAAATGGTAGCGAGCGCACCTACAGCAAGTACTCCGGTACTGAACTTTATCCCGGCCAGCGTCGCGAAGAACGATCCTATGACGCGGGCGATGGCAGTCGCGGCGGTCTCGAGGGCGGGGCCCTCCACTGCTGCCGCCCGCGGATTGCGGATTACCACAGCGGTTACGGCGATCGCGACGGCCGCGACGACGAGCGTTGCGGCCGCCTGATTATTGATGTCCGCGCGAACTGCGACAACAGCGGCATGGTGGCTGGTTGTCGATTTCGCCAGGTCGTCGGCAGCCAGCTTGATGTCGTCCGCGTTCTTCGCGAGTGTTCTGAGGTGGCCGGTCAGGTTCGGGATGTCGGGTGCATCGAACTTGTCGAGTCCGTCGGCGACGACTCGTAGCCGGGGCCCGGCAGCGAAGATCGTGCCGTTGCCGGCGAAGTCTTTCCACGCCTGGGCCGCACGGTCCAGCTTGTTGGTGTCGCCGTCGGGGACTTTGTCACCGGCGAGCTTGGCGACAACCTTGTCGTACAGCTCCGGAAACTCGGTCTCGAGTCCGGGGCCGTTGTTCCGCGACGAAGCTACGCCAACGACAACACCTGCGCCGTAAGGCAATTCGGAGGGGATAGTCCGCGGACACGCCGGACCGGTCCCTTTGTTCGGATTGCGATTTGCTGCGTAGTTGGAGCATTCCCAGTTGTAGCCCGACGCGATCAGAATGTCACCGAAATGCTGCAGCGCCCTGGCAAAGTTGGTCGCTGCGGTGGTGAAGGAACCCGCGCGCTCATCGTAGGCCTCGGACCATGCCTTCGCAGCCTGGCAACTACCGGCCATCCCGCTGGTTTCGAGCAGCGCCCTCTGGAGCGGGTTATACGCGGATTGGAACTCCCTCGACAGCTTGTAACACTCCTCCGCGGCTGTGTAATACGACTGCGGCGCAACAACAGCCACGTCATCCCCCCGTCATGCGCAAGTTCACGTCCGTCGCGTCCGAGTAGGACTCGCGTGCCGTCCGGCCGGCTTGTTCCATCTGAGCCAGTCCCTCGAGCAGTTCACGTGCCGCGATCACCCAGGCCTGATGCTCCTCGGCATAGGCTGACGCGGCCGCACCCGTCCACTGCCCGCTCTGTATGAGGCCTTGGACGGTGCGGTCCAATTGATCGAGATGGTCGGCGAAGAACTCCTTGAAGCCGCGGGCGCGGGCGGTCACCTGATCGATGTGATCGAGGTCGAACTCGAATTCAGAGGTCATGCCGTCAGCCCAACTTCAGCCAGCTGATCGGCACCGCGCTGGCGTTGTCCTGGTCCTGCAGCGTCGACACACTGACGCCGAGCTTCGAAGCCAGATCGGTGAGCGCGTCCCATGCCTTCATCGCGCCGTCCTGCATGTCGTCCCACCCCTCGCGATAAGCGTCGGCAGCGCTCCCCTTCCAGGTGTCGAACAACGCCTGAACCTCACGGTCCAACGCTATCGACCCCGACTTCAGTTGCTGCGCAACGTCATGGGCATGCCGTCCGACCGCCATCACCGCGTCGGGAACGACGTTCAGCGGCTGGTCGTTTGTCACCATGCTCTCCCCTCCCCGGGCCGCGGGCGCACTGGAATCGTTGCCGCTATTCGGCCGGTCCGAACTTGTCACTCATCATGAGAATCTACTGAGTCGACCTAGTCTCCCCCGGTGCAGTCAATAATGGCACGATCCAGCGAATCTTGCGTCGGGCTTGGGAGTGACCCGCCCCGTGAATGAGACCATTCGGTGTCTCGGGTGTGAACGCCGGTTCTTTGTCGTCTTTCAGATCGTTGCGCACCAGCAGGCCGACTATGCAGCAGCAGGTCCCGACAATCCCGACGAGGAACGCGGTGCTCATGGTTGCCCCACCTGACCTTGGTAGGCCGTCCAGCGGGCGAAACTCATTCGTGAGCAGGCTGTTTCGACATCCACGAGGCACATCAGCGCGTGCAGTTGGATCGCATCGAGATGGCTTGGTGACGGCGTGATCACCGCGTCGACATCGGCGGAGCGCACCTGGTCGACCAGGGGGAGTGCAGACGGGAGGGGCCAGTACAGGCGGTACCCGAGCTGCCGCGCGAGTTTCCGTATTCGGGCGTCATCCAGCTCCGACCACCGGCAGTCGTCCGGATCGACCCACGCGAACGCGGTCGGATGCGACCTCATGCCGGCCCCATGATGCCGGCCAGTTTCGCACCCAGGCCGGATCGCTCGAGGATCTGCTCACCGGCGACTGTGACCAGCTGTAGCCGTTCCCGAATGAGGCAGTCGATTCCGTCTACGTGCTCGTAACCGGGGACGATGACGACGCTGGCGTTTCCGCCGTGGACGGCCTCGACCAGGCGGAGCGCCACCACGTCGACGTCGGGCCCGATTATCAGCAGCTCGACCACATGCAGACCGGCCAATTCGGCGACTTCGCGGATACCGGTCTCGTCGCCGGACAGATCCTTGCTCAGATCCGACCGGATCAAACCAATTGCGTTTTCCCGCACAGCATCTCCTTTCGACCGGTTGCTGGTAAGCACCCGCCGCCGAGGATGCGGAATCAGGGAACGGCCGTTGCGTCGACCCGGCGGCGAGGCCGGATCGAGCGTCACAGCAAGGGGGGTTGGCGGGCAATGTCACTTCCTGCGCTGGTCAGCGGAAAGTGGCATTCGTGGGACGTGCGCCGGGATGTGTCAGTAGTCGAGGTTGATGGCGTTGGCCAGGTCGCGCATGTCGGGGGTGAGTGTTCGCCGTTTGCTCACGATCGTTCCCAGAATGTCGCGCGCATATCGTTGCTGTACAAGCCATTCCGGTGCGGTGTGCTGGACGGTTCGGAACTCGTCGAGTGCCTCGCCGTAGTGCCCCATCTGGGCGTGTGCGTTGGCGATATCCAGCTTGTGACGCATGCGGCTCGCGCCCGCCGGCTGGATCGCCGGTGCCGGGACCTTCGCGGCAATCGCCAGTGTCTTCTCCGGCTCGTGGGCGATCACGAATGACTCCGCGGCGATATAGGACACCTCGAGGGGGCCGAAGGTGCGGCCGAGCAGCCGATCGACATATACGTCGCGGCCCAGTCTCACTGCGGCTGCCCGAGCCAGTGACAAAGCGTCCTCCACCTCCCCGGGCTGGTTGTCGCGGACGGCGGCGTTCGCGATCTTCAGCCACAGTCGGCCCCACATCGCCAGCGACTGTCGCGTGGCGCGGGAGAATCGAGGCTCTATATCGTCGGCCCAGCGCACGGCCAGCGACCGCGCCTCGTCGAGGCGGCCTTGCCGTAGCAGCGCCCACAGCAGGGTGTCGACCGCTGTCGCCCCCTCGACGCTCGTCTCCGCCGCATCCACGGCGCGGTCGAGCACCGCGTCCGCCGCCTCGAACTGCCGGGTTTGTGCGAGCAGGGACGCCACCATATTGAGTGTCTCGAACTTCAGGACGCGGGCATTGTCGAGACTGTCGACATCGCGAATCAGGTTGGGCAGCAACGCCGTAACCTCACGATAGCGGTCCGCGCCGATCATCGCCTGGACGGTGTCGAGCATCGCCTGGACACCCTGCGGTGTCGCCTGCTCGTCGGGTTGGGCTGTGTTGCCGTGCAGGGCACGGATGACGGGCTGCCACTGAGCCTCGGTGTCGATGTCAGGGGTCTCGTAGTCCGGCGTGGTCTGCAACGCGGAGGTGCGCAAGTTCATAGCGACCGCGAAGGCCCGCAACGTCTCCAACCGTGGCTCGTAGTCGCCCTGCTCGATCTTGCGGAGTTGCGACAGCGACACTCCGGAAGCGCCCGCGAGGTCCAGTTGGGTCATCCCGGCGCGCTTGCGAGCATTCTTCACCCGTTCGCCCACCAGACTCATGCGCTCTACGCTACGACTGATCGGTTCGCCGGTATAGGGGATCGGCTGGCACGGTCGCTGACACGACCCCTCGCGACTGTAGGCGATAGCGGCCGCCGAGAGACGGGGAACGAGAGCCTCGGCGCCCGGCGGGTCGGAATCACGCTCCGTTCGCTGCGCTGACACGATGAAACGGTGAACCGAGAAGGCAGACCGGTCCTGTACGCGATCGTGACCGGCGCGCGGGTTGCTCACGACGTCGGCACGCTGGTCGACCTGGCCCAGGGGGACGGGTGGGACGTGTGCGTGGTGGCCTCTCCTCAGGGGCGACGGTTCATTGATACCGACGAACTCGCGATCCGCACCGGGCATCCCGTGCGCAGCGAATACAAGGATCCGGACGCCCCGGACGCCCTCCCGCCGGCCGACGGCATGATCGTCGCACCCATCACGTCGAACTCACTGGCCAAGTGGGCCGCGGGCATCTCGGACACATTGCCGCTCGGCCTGCTCGTGGAGGCGGTGGGACTCGGATTGCCGGTGGTGGCCGTCCCTTTCACCAACCGGGCGTTGATCAGCTTTCCGCCCGTACAGGACGCCGTGCGCAAGCTGTCCGAGTGGGGTGTGACGATGCTGACCGAGGATTCACCGCATGAGCCGAAAGCCGGCGGCGCCTACGCCGAACGATTCCCGTGGGCTGCGGCCTGGCGGGCGTTGCTCGAACACCCGCGACTGTCGACGCCGAGCTGAGACGGGACAAGGAGGCACCCTCACCCCCGCCCGTGGCGTAGTCGGAAGATGGCCTTGGCGTAGCGCAGGTGGCGGGGGTGGCGGTCGAAGGTGGAGAGGTCGACCGTGGCTCGGGAGCGCTTCTGGGCGACGGCCAGGGTGCGGCTGAATTCTCGTAGGCCCGCCTCGCCGTGCGCGTGGCCCTGACCGTATTCGCCGACGCCGCCGAACGGCATGGACGGGATGCCGGAGTAGACCATCGACGAATTGATCGTCACGACACCGGTTCTGATGCGTTCGGCCAGATCGGGCACCGCGCGCACGTCGCGGGTGAACACCGCCACCGCCAGCCCGTGGTCGGCGGCGTTGATCCGGTCCACGGCCTCGTCCATATCCGCCACGCGGTTCACGATCAGCACCGGGCCGACCGCCTCGCCGGTGACCGCCGAGCTGTCCTCGGGCACGTCGGCCAGCACGATCGGCTCGACATAGGGTTCGCGGATCGATTCCAGCCCGCCGACCACCGCCCGGCCGCCCCGCGCGATGGCGTCCTTGACCTGCCGCCGCACCACCTCCACCTGCGACTCCAGGATCATCGGACCGTAGGAGGCCTTGCGGTCGGCGCCGGGGCGCAGCGTGCGGGCCTGTGCCACAACCTTTTCCAGGAATGTTTCGTAGACCGAGTCGGCGACGTACGCGCGCTGGATGCCCGCGGGATTCTGTCCGGCATTGGACATCGCGCCGAATACCGCGGCCTCCGCGGCGTCGTCGAGCTTGGCGTCCACCTGCACCACCATCGCGCCCTTGCCGAGCCGCTCCACCACCACCGGCGTCATGGTCTGCGCGCACAGCGAGATGACCTCGCGGGCACCGGCATCCGAGCCGGCGTAGGCGACCTTGTCCACCCGGGCCCGGCACAGCGCGGCGCTGGTGTTGCTGTCGCCCGTAACCACCTGCAGCACCGGTTGATTCGGGGCCAGCCGGCTCCAGCTCTCGGCCAGCCACACGCCGACCCCGGGGGTGAGCTCGCTGGGCTTGAACACCACGGCGTTGCCGGCCGCCATGGCGTAGGCGATCGACCCCATCGGCGTGAACACCGGATTGTTCCAGGAGCCGAGCACGCCCACCACGCCGAGCGGCAGATAACCGACCGAGGCGCGCTGATCGCGGGTCAGCCACGTGGAACCGAGCCGGCGGCGGCCCAGCGCCCGCTCGGCGTTGCGGGCCGCCCAGTCCAGGTTCTCCACCGCGAGCATCACCTCGATGGCGGCATCCACCCCCGGCTTGCCGGTCTCCGCGCAGACGATCTCGACCAGTTCCCGGGCGTTGCGTGCGATGGCGCGCTTCCAGTCCAGCAGCCAGCGCTTTCGTCCGGCGAATCCGAGTGCCGCCCACCACGTCTCGGCCGGCCGTGCGGCCCGCACCGTGCGGGTCAGCTCACCGGTGCCCATCATCGCGTAGTCGCCGACGGACTCGCCGGTGCGCGGATCATAGGAGGTCAGCACCCTCGGCCGTCCTGTGCGTGGCCCGGGTTGGTGGCGCTCGCGGGCCGAGTCGGCCATGGATCACCCTCTCGGTCGCGAATGCCCCGGCAACCGGGTCCGCCCCGACCGGATCGCGATTGCCGCAGACAAGATGAGTACATGTCTGGTTTTCCCCCTGTCGCAAGACTATGGGCGGGCCCGGCCGGTCGACAAGATTCGGCCGCCGCGGGCAGACCGCTCGGTCGGTGTGTGGACCAGCACGGATTCCGGCGGGCACCCTAGAATGTACCGAAATGTGAGTAACGCCACATGTATTCGTCATGTCTACTGGGTACCGTGCTGCTCGGCGCAGCGCCGGCATCCAGCGTATTTCCTTGCGACGGTGCGCGATCCGTCCGGACGGCCCGGCGCGTGGCATCGCTCCCCGGAGCGGGTGGCAGGATGGGCCGGACGACGCAGGATCGACCGGAAGACAACGACCCGCGTGGTCCGCGGCCACTGGGGGCGACCCGACTCCGTCGCTACGGGGGAGTGGCAATCGAGGACCGCCCAGTAACATCGCGGCTGGTGAATGGGATCACCTACCGAGGCGCGCAAACGGCGATCCGGACAATCCGGTAGCTTGCCGGTCGATAGTGGAGAGTTGATGCCGAGCTTGGACAATGCGCAGTCGCAGCCCCGCGGCGAGCCGGAGGCGGACGCGGTCGGCGTGGTCGCGGAGGGAACCGGCCCCGTTGTTACCGAGGGAACCGGCCCCGTTGCTACCGAGGGAACCGACCCCGTTACCGCCGAGGGAACCGACCCGGCGGTGGTGGTGACCGACGTCCGCAAGTCCTTCGGCGACGTGCACGCGCTGCGTGGCGTGAGTTTCACCGCCCGGCGCGCGACCGTGCTGGGCATGCTCGGCCCGAACGGCGCCGGCAAGACGACGGCGGTGAAGATCCTGTCCACCCTGCTGCGCCCCGATTCGGGCACCGCGATGGTGGCCGGGCACGACGTGCTGCGGGATCCCGCGGGCGTGCGCCGCTCGATCATGATGACGGGCCAGTACGCGGCGCTCGACGAGAACCTGTCCGGCCGGGAGAACCTGGAGCTGTTCGGCCGCCTGATGGGCCTGGGCAAGAAGGCCGCCCGGCAGCGCGCCGACACCCTGCTCGAGGAGTTCGACCTGGTCGGCGCGGGCCGCCGCGCGGTGCGGAACTACTCGGGCGGCATGCGGCGGCGCGTCGATATCGCCTGCGGCCTGGTGGTCCGCCCGGAGGTGGTGTTCCTCGACGAGCCGACCACCGGACTGGATCCGCGCAGCCGCCAGGGCGTCTGGGATCTGGTGAACGCGCTGAAGCTGCAGGGCATCACGGTGCTGCTGACCACGCAGTACCTGGAGGAAGCCGATGTGCTCAGCGACAACATCATCGTCATCGACAAGGGCACGGTGATCGCCGAGGGCACCGCCGACGAGCTGAAGGAGAAGACCGGCGGCAACTACTGCGAGGTGGTGCCGCTGGATCCGACGCAGCTGATCCGCGCCGCCGACGCGCTCGGCGACCTGGTTCCCGAGGCCGTCCGCGCGGATCTGCTCGCCGACGGCGCCGACCGCATGTCCATCCCGGCCCCCGAGGGCGCGGCGACGCTCGCCGAGGCGCTGCGCCGGCTGGACACCGCGGGGGTCGAGCTGGCCGATATCGGCCTGCGCCGCCCCTCGCTGGACGACGTCTTCCTCTCCATCACCGGCCACACGGGTACCCATGGCTGAGCTCGTGGCCGACGTCGGCCGTCTGTTCGGACACCGGTTACCGGACGCGCGACCGTCGAATTTCGCCCAGTGGCGGGCGCTGTGCGGGCGAACCGTGCGCACGATGGTGACCAAGGGCGAACTGATCGTCGCGGTGATCGCGCCGCTGGTGTTCACCGTCGGGTTCTACCTGCCGCTGCGGTACACGATGAACTTCATCGGCATCGACTACGCGCAGTTCGTCATGCCGATCATCGTGTTGCAGACCATGTCGTTCACGATGATGTCGAACGCGCAGCTGGCGGCCACCGAATCGCTGACCGGCCTCAGCGACCGGCTGCGGACCATGCCGATCGGATCGCTGGTGCCGCTGCTGTCGCGGATCTCGGCCGGGCTGGTGCGCTCGGTGGTCTCGCTGATCGCCGCGCTGTTCTTCGGCTACGTCATCGGGTTCCGGTTCATCGCCGGATTCGAGCAGGCGGTGCTGTTCTGCCTCTTCTCGCTGGCGGTCGGCACGGTCCTGGCGATCGGGGCGGACGCGCTGGGCAGCCTCACCAAGAGTCCGGAATCGCTGAGCCAGGCCCTGACGCTGCCGACGCTGATCTTCGGCATGCTGTCGTGCGGATTCGTGCCGGAAATCGGCTTCCCGATGTGGATCCGGCCGTTCGTGCGCAATCAGCCGATCACGCAGTTCTCCTATGCCATGCGAGATATGGCGCAGGGCGGGGTGACCTGGGACGTGCTGTGGGTGCCGCTGGTCTGGCTGGGCGGTCTGACGGTGGTGTTCGTGCCGGCGGCGATCTGGGCGAGTGTGAGACGGTCGTGACCAAGGTGGAGACGAGTACGAGTCGGGCTACCGAAAACGGACGGTCGACGGCGCGCAACCTCACGCTGCCGGTCGCGCCCCCGCAGTCGGAGGGTTCGGCCGCGGTCTGGCTGCGGCACAGCCTGATTCAGTGCAAGCGGCTGCTGATGGTGTGGACGCGCGATCCCGCGACCACCATCCAGTCGATGGTCTATCCGCTGCTGATGCTGCTGATGCTGCGGGTGGTCCTGGGCGATTCGGTGGAGCGGGCCACCGGGGCGCCCGCGGTGTACGGCTACGTGCCGATGATCAGCCTGGTGGCAGCGATGGCGGGGGCGATCGTGAGCGCGCTGGGCTTCAAGAACGAGAAACGGTCCGGGCTGCTCAGCCGGTTCTGGACGATGCCGACCCACCGCGCCGCCGGGCTCACCGGGCGGCTGCTGGCCGAGGTCATCCGGGTCTTCGTCACCACGTTGGGCGTCATCGCGGTCGGGGTGTGCATCGGGTTCCGGTTCTGGTACGGACCGCTCGCCTCCGTGGCGATGGTGGCCCTTCCGGTCCTGTTCGGGCTGGCCTTCGCGGTCATGGTGACGGCGCTCGCGACGGTCTCCGACGGAATCGTGCTGGTGACCAGCATCAGCATGTTCACCACGCTGCTGATGTTCTTCAACTCCGGATTCGTGCCGACGTTCGCCTATCCGGCATGGCTGCGGTCCACGGTCGAGAATCAGCCGATGAGTACGGCCGTCGACGCGATGAAGGGCCTGGCCTACGACGGCCCGATCGCCGAGCCGCTGGTGAAGACCCTGATCTGGCTCGTCGGCATCATCGTGGTGTTCGCCTACCCGGCCGTCCGCGGCTACCGCCGCGCCGCCGAGACCGCCTGAGTTACCGCGAGATCCCGGCCGAAAGCATGCCGGGATGACGGCGATTCAGCGGGCCGAGTCGTCCGGCGAATCGGGGCCCAGCAGCACCGCCTTCATCAGCGCCTGCATCCGCTCCAGGCTCTCCGGACGGGTGTCGAAGCGCATGCGGCGGCCGACGTCGACCACCTGGGCGATCGCGGCGTGCACGCGGAAGCGGGCCTCGGCCTGGTCGCCGTCCAGCAGGTGCGCCCACTCCAGCACGTTCTGGCGCTGGATCGAGCGCAGCCGGTGCTGTTCGGCGGCGGGCAGATTGGAGAATTCGGCGAAGTACACCGGCAGGATCTCCGGCATGGTGAAGGTGAGCCGGGCGAAGCGGGCGGCGATGCGCAGCGCGGCATCCGCCCGGCCGGTCGCCTCGGCCAGCGCCTCGGAGTTGGCGATCGCGACCCGCTCGCCGGTGCGGTGGAACGCCGCGGCCAGCAGGTCCGACTTGCTGGTGAAGTAGCGGTAGACGCTGGAGGCGTTGATGCCCACCGCCGCGCCGATCTCCTCGATGCTGGCCTCGTGGTACCCCTGCCGGCCGAAGATCCGGATCGCCTCGGTGAGCAGCTGTTCGCGCTTGCTGCTCAGCGGCAGCCCGCGTACCGCCGATTCGGTCGCCGGCCGAGCGGGCGGCGCGGGCAGTTCGGTGTGCAGGATCGCCCGGCAGATGTCCAGCAGCAGATCGGTGAGCCGCGAGCCGGACAGCGCGGTGCGGTGCGCGGTGATGCTGCCGATCGCGCCGAGCATGGCGGTGCCCAGGATCTGGACGTCGGTGTCGGAGGCGTCGGGCCGCAGCGGGGCGATCGCGTTCTCCACCGTTCGATGCAGCCCGGCGTAGATCACCCGGATGCGGCCGCGGTCCGCCGACTCCAGATACCGGCGCTCCCATCGGTACAGCCCGCCCTCGCGGCGCACTTCGATGGTGTGCTCGGCCAGCGCCCGGACCAGCGCGGTGAGCCGCGATTCCGGATCCAGCCGCGGGTCGTCGGCGGCCTGGGCGACGTCGAGCAGCTGTTGTGCGCCGGCCTCGGCGGCGGCCACCAGCAGCGCGTACTTGTTGGTGAAGTGGCGGTACAGGGCGGGGCCGGAGATGCCGACCTCGGCCGCGATCTCGTCGACCCCGACCGGGTGGTAGCCGCGCTCGCTGAATGCGCGCGCCGCGACCCGGACGATCTGCGCCTTTCGGTTCTTCGGTCGCCGCTGGACCGGGTTGCGGCGCTCGCCGCGACCGGTGGGCGGGCCGTCCGGTCGCGCGGAAGCGAGGCCCGCCTCGCTGCGTTCCGCGACCATATACCTCTCCTTCTGCCGTGCCGCCGTTGTTGACAGCGCCGGACAAGTCAACCTAAGTTAACCACAATTCGCAAAGTTAACCACGATTCTCGCGGCGCTGCAGCGCTGGCGGTCACCACTGGAGAGTTGCCATGAGCACCACCGACCACACGACCGGATTCACCGCCGTCCACGACGGCGCGGTGCTGCGGGTCACGATCACCAACCCCAAGCGCAAGAATGCCATCGGTTACGACACCATGGTCGCGCTCGGCGACACCTTCCTGGCGGCGGCCGCCGACGATGCGGTGCGCGCGATCGTGCTCACCGGCGAAGGGGATGACTTCTGCACCGGCGCCGACCTCGCCGCCGCCGCTGCCGAGGCCCAGCGCGGCGTCACTCCCGCGATGACGATGGCGGCGGCCGGCCGGCTGATCCGCGCGATCGTGGACGCGCCGGTCCCGGTGGTCACGCGGATCCGGGGAGCCGCCGCCGGCATCGGTGTGGCGCTCGCGCTGGCCGGCGATCTCACCTACGCCGCCGACGATTCGTATCTGCTGCTGGCCTTCATCAACATCGGCCTGATGCCCGACGGCGGTGCCGCCGCCATGGTCGCGGCGGCCGCCGGTCGCCCGCTGGCCGCCGAGCTGGCGCTGCTCGGCGAGCGGCTGCCCGCGACCGAGGCGAAGAGCCACGGCCTGCTCACCGGCGTGCTGCCCGCCCAGGACCTGGATGCCAAGGTGGAGGCCGTCGCGGCGAAGCTGGCGGCCGGCCCGCGCCGCGCCCTCGAACTGACCAAGCGCGCGCTCAACCGGGCCGCCCTGAACTCGCTCGACGCCGCCCTCGCCGCCGAGACGACCGGCCAGGTCGAACTGCTACAGTCCCCGGACTTCGTCGAGGGCACCACCGCCATGCTGCAGAAGCGCAAGGCGGTGTTCAGCTAGCTGCGACGTCACTCGTCACCGCGTCCGGCATCCCGGGGTGACCGCTTCGGTCATCCCGGCGGGACTGCTCACGTTCGTCGTCCCGGCGTGCTTTCGGCCGGGATCCATCGCCAGGACCTGTGGGATTCCGGCCGAAAGCACGCCGGAATGACGGAGGCGATGTTGCAGTACCAGCAGCGAATGGTTGGTGCGGGTGGCCGGCAGGGTGCAGCACCGGGGTACTGCCGCCGCAGTGGCAAACGCCCCGTCCGCGACAAAATCCCGTGGCACAGCGAATTACTCGCAATCGTCTTACCCGGCGTGTCCACCCTGGCGCGTTACGCTGACGTCCATGACTTACCTGGTTACCGGGGCAACCGGGTGGATCGGCCGTCACCTGGTTCCAGAATTGCTGAAACGTAGCGACGACGTGTACGTGCTGGTGCGGCCAGGCGCCGACGAAGCGCATCGCTTCGATCGATGCTCGCGGGAGTGGGTGGGTGGCGACCGGGTGCGCCCGGTGCGCGGCGATCCGAGCGCGCCCGGTCTCGGTATCGAGCCGGATTGGCTTGCGGTGCACCGCGGTTCGATCGACCACGTGTTCCACCTTGCCGCCGGGCCGGGCGCCGAGCCGAAGAGCGGCGCCGCCGCTGGGGCGCCCACCCGTGCCGTGCTGGAGGTCGCCGAGCGGTTGGAAGCCGGTGCGCTGCATCATGTTTCGACGGTCGATGTGGCCGGTGCGGCGGAGGGGCTGTTCACCGAGGACATGGTCGACGTGGGGCAGCGGCTGCCGATGCCCTATCAGCGCGCGGCGTTCGAGGCCGAGCGGACCGTCCGCGAGCAGACACGGGTGCCGTGGCGCATCTACCGGCCCTCGATCGTGCTCGGCCACTCCCGCACCGGCGAGATCGACCGCATCAGCGGGCCGTACCACTTCTTCCGGTTGCTGCGCATGGCGGCCCAGCTGCCCCGGATCCTGCCGTTGATGGTGCCGAAGCTCGGCGAAACCAATATGGTGCCGGTCGATTTCGTGACCCGGGCACTCGACCACATCGCGCACGCGCCGGCCCCGCCGGGCAGCACCTTCCACCTGGTCGATCCGCGCCGGCAGAGCGCGGCCGACGTGCTCAACCTGTTCGCCGACCAGGCCGGTGCGCCGCACCTGGTGGAGGTGATGCCGAAACAGACCCTCGACATGGTGCGGCGGCTCCCCGGCATCGGCTGGGCGCTGCCGAAGATCGGCGTACCACCGGAAATCCTGGCGCACAGCGAATTCGGCTGCTGGTTCGACAGCCGCAACACCGCCGAGGCCCTGGCCGACACCGATATCCGGGTCCCCCCGCTCGCCGCCTACGCCCCGGTCATCTGGAAGTACTGGACGGAGAACTGGGTCTGAGGGCGGCCGAAGGGACCTGAAATCAGGGGCCGGTCGTCACCCGTCAGGCGGGTCACTCCGTCGGGGGAACCTCGTTGGGCGGGTCACTCCGTCGGGGGAACCTCGTTGGGCGGGTCACTCCGTTGGGCGAGCCACCCCGTTGGTCGGGTCACCTTGTTGGTCGAGCCATGCCGTTGGTCGGGTCACCCTGTTGGGCGGGTTGCTCCATCGGGTGGGCCACTCCGCTGAACGGGTTATCAGGTCGGGCGGGGCACCCGGTCAGGCGGGCACTCCGTCAGCCGGAGGCACCTCGTCGAGGGCGCTCCGTTGGGAGGGGGGTCACCCTGTCGGGCGGGACGAGACGTCGTCCTCATCGCCGGGGCCGACGCTCGGTTCGGTTTCCGCCAGGGCGTATTCGTAGCCCACCCAGCGGTTTCGATTCGTCCACCCGACCAGGTCGTAGCGCCAGCGGAACGGCCAGGTGCGCGCGACGGTCATGAACAGCACGCCGCCCAGCGGTGCGTAGTCGTCGTGTGCGGACAACAGTGCGCGCTGTTGGCGCGGTGAGGCGGTGAAGAACGCGTCGAACATCGAGATCGACTGCGCGGTAGTGAGTCTGCCGAGGCCGTACAGGCCGCGCATCCGCATCCAGTACACCAGCCGGGCCTGCCACGGCCACAGCGCCGCCACCGGATCCCCGCCGGTGCGCAGCGCCTCGATCGCGGTGTCCACCAGCGCCAGCGAGTCGGCCACGCTGTACCCGGTGCACGGATGCATCATGCCGCCCCGGGAACCGAACGGAATCGGCCCCGCCGCACCACGTTTCGGCGGCGGCTGATCCAGCGGATAGTGCGCTGCCTCGCTCGGTTCGTCACCACGCAGCCGGATGCCGTGCGCGGCAAGTCGATTGAGCGTGCGCCGGCGTAGTTCGTGCTGCGGCATCCCGCCGCGCAGCCCGAGGCTGGTCTCCTCGAAGATCACCGTCCCGTCCCCGAGCGGCACGGAATACAGGAACGACGGCGGCTCGCCGGGCCCGGCCCCGTTCTCGTCGCGCCAGTCCAGCAGCAGCCCTTCGCCCTCGCCGACCATCGGCGCGGCCCGCTCGGCATCGACGAAGATGCCGTGCGCGCCGGCGGTCCGGCGGGGGCCGGGGGAGGGCAGGCCCCGGGTATCGAACACGGCCGCGGCGGTGACGGCGCTGCCGTCCTGCAAGTCGACCCGATGCCGCTCCACGCGGGCGGCCCGCCCGGCCAGTACGGTCGCGTCGTCGAGCGAAAGCGCCTCGTACAGCCCCTGTTTGGACAGCACACAGTACGGCCGCTCGATGCGATGCGCGGATTTCGTCCACACCACCGGCGCCTCGATCCGCTGTGCGATCGCGCTGCCCGGCAGCCACTCCGGCAACTCGTCCACCCAGCAGGAGAACGTCGGCGGCCACAACCGCCCCGGCCGCGGATCCACCGCCACCACATCCAGTCCAGCCCGCATCGCGCGGTGCGCCAGCGCCCGCCCGGTCGGCCCCAGTCCCACCACACAGACATCCGCCCGGACGTGCTGAGCACTCATGGTTCTCATTCAATCAGGCACGAACAACGCTACATATACGCCCGGTCTTCCCGGCCCTGTCGCGCCCGCCCCGCTCTCCCACGCCATCCAGGCGTATCACCACGTCATCCGCGTCGTATCTGCACGTCTCCCGTGCCGTATCCCCACGTCATCCCTGCGCGCTTCCGGCCGAGATTCACATTTCGTGGATCAACCGCAGTGGATTCCGGCCACAAGCATGCCGGAATGACGGTGTCGGGAGTACGCCGGTTGCCGGGCTTGCACACACTGCTGCCTACTTCGGCGTGACCCAGGTGGTGATGTCCGCGTGCACGACCTCCACACCCTTCTTGTCGTAGACCGACACCGGGACCACCACGTCCTGCCCCTCGGTGAGCGCGGCGAAGTCGGGGATCTCGGGAAGCTCGGCGACCGCGCGCAGGCCCGATTCCGCCTTGGTCAGGTACCGCACGTTCATCGCCTTCGGGATCCAGCGGTGCGTGGTCGGCACGGTGGCCTCGCTGAGCATGCCCATCGCCACCTCGGCCAGGTTGCAGGCGGCGATGGCGTGGAAGGTGCCCAGGTGGTTGCGGATGCCGAACCACTTCGGCGCCGTGACCTCGCACAGGCCCGGCTCCAGCCGCACCACGGTCGGCGCCACCGTCCCGAAGTACGGCACCCGGGCGACCATGCCCAGCGAGAACAGCGCATGTCCGAGCCGGTTGTCGGGCAGCTTCTGCCAACCGCGGTAGGTGGCGGTCTCGTTCGTCATGCCCGTATCTTACTCCGGAGTAAGATACCCGCGCGAGTGGGTCGGGAGCGTCACACCGACCCCGATTTGGAGTTGCTGGGAGCCCTCGGGCATACTGTTCGGGTTGCCTGCTCCGGGTGGCGTATGTCCTGCGGATATGCGATACGGACGGTAGCGGGCGAGCAGTACCCACTGTGTATCCCGTCGATTCGGCGTGGATGCGTCCGGGACGGATGTTCCGAGGCTCAGGGAAGGTATTTCCGAGGGCCGACGAATGAGCGGTGTGGCGACACGCCCGACCGCGTGGACCGGAAGAACCATGACAGATGAACAGCGGCGAAGGATCGGGTCGAGTCCGGTCGAGGTCTGGACGGATTGCGTCAGCTGTGACTTCTCAGGTTCGGGCATGCAATGAGGGTGCTCCGGGAGGCGACTCCCGCGGGTGCCCTCGACACCGAAAAGCGAAAGCTAAACGGAGAAAAGGACACTCAGCGTGGCGGGACAGAAGATCCGCATCAGGCTCAAGGCCTACGACCATGAGGCGATCGATGCGTCTGCGCGCAAGATCGTCGAGACGGTGACCCGCACCGGTGCCCGTGTCGTCGGGCCGGTGCCGTTGCCGACCGAGAAGAACGTGTACTGCGTCATCCGTTCGCCGCACAAGTACAAGGACTCGCGCGAACACTTCGAGATGCGCACGCACAAGCGGCTGATCGACATCCTCGACCCGACGCCGAAGACGGTCGACGCGCTCATGCGCATCGACCTGCCGGCCAGCGTCGACGTCAACATTCAGTGACGGGGACCGTAGATATGACTGACAACAACAGCACGCAGGAAGTCGACAACAGCGGTCGGCACCGGCCGGTGGCCGGCCTGCTCGGCACCAAGCTCGGCATGACCCAGGTGTTCGACGAGAACAACCGGGTCGTTCCCGTGACCGTCGTGAAGGCCGGGCCGAACGTCATCACCCAGATCCGCACCCAGGAGCGCGACGGCTACTCCGCCGTCCAGCTCGCCTTCGGCACCATCGACCCGCGCAAGGTGACCAAGCCCGTGGCCGGGCAGTTCGGCAAGGCCGGCGTCACCCCGCGCCGGCACGTCGCCGAGATCCGGATTGCCGATCCCGCGCGGTTCGAGGTCGGCCAGGAGCTGTCCGCCGACGTGTTCGAAGAGGGCACGTTCGTCGACGTCACCGGCACCAGCAAGGGCAAGGGCTTCGCCGGCACCATGAAGCGGCACGGCTTCGGCGGCCAGGGCGCCTCGCACGGTGCGCAGGCGGTCCATCGCCGTCCGGGCTCGATCGGCGGCTGCGCCACCCCGGGTCGCGTGTTCAAGGGCATGCGGATGGCCGGCCGGATGGGTAACGACCGCGTCACCACGCAGAACCTCTCGGTCCACAAGGTGGACGCCGAGAACGGTCTGCTGCTGATCAAGGGCGCGATCCCGGGCCGCAAGGGCGGCATCGTGATCGTCAAGAGCGCTGCGAAGGGTGGTGCCCGCGCATGAGCGTCACGAAGGAAGACACTGTGACGAAGACGAATCTGTCTCTGCCGGTCAAGGCACCGGGCGGCAAGACCAACGGCACCGTCGATCTCCCCGCGGAGATCTTCGACGCGACCGCGAACATCGCGCTGATGCACCAGGCCGTCGTGGCCCAGCAGGCCGCGGCCCGTCAGGGCACGCACTCCACCCGCACCCGCGGCGCCGTCCGCGGCGGCGGCAAGAAGCCGTACCGCCAGAAGGGCACCGGCCGCGCGCGCCAGGGTTCGACCCGCGCGCCGCAGTTCGTCGGTGGCGGCACCGTGCACGGCCCGCAGCCGCGCGACTACTCGCAGAAGCTGCCGAAGAAGATGAAGGTCGCCGCGCTGCGTGGCGCCCTGTCCGACCGCGCCCGCAACGAGCGCATCCACGTGATCACCGAACTGGTTGCGGGACAGGCCCCTTCGACCAAGACCGCCAAGAGCTTCCTGGCCGAGCTGTCGGACCGGAAGAAGGTGCTGGTCGTGGTGGGCCGCGAGGATGTCACCGCGTGGAAGAGCGTGGCCAACCTGCAGGGTGTGCACCCGATCGCGCCGGACCAGCTCAACACGTACGACGTGCTGAACAGCGACGACGTGGTGTTCAGCGTGGAGGCCCTGAACGCCTTCGTGCACGGCGCCGCGGAATCTCCGCAGGAGGACAAGCAGTGACCACCATCGCCGACCCCCGCGACATCCTGCTCGCGCCGGTCATCTCGGAGAAGTCCTATGGGCTGATCGAGGAGGGCACCTACACCTTCCTGGTGCACCCGGACTCGAACAAGACGCAGATCAAGATCGCCGTCGAGAAGGTCTTCGGCGTGAAGGTCACCAGCGTCAACACAGCCAATCGTCAGGGCAAGCGCAAGCGGACCCGCTACGGTTACGGCCAGCGCAAGAGCACCAAGCGCGCGCTCGTGACCCTCTCGGCCGACAGCAAGCCCATCGAGATCTTCGGAGGCCCGGTCGCGTAGGCGGCGGGGAATCCAGAAAGCAGAGAAGAACTCATGGCTATCCGTAAGTACAAGCCGACGACCCCGGGTCGCCGCGGCTCGTCGGTCTCGGACTTCGCCGAGATCACCCGCTCGACCCCCGAGAAGTCGCTGCTGCGTCCGCTGAGCAAGTCCGGCGGCCGCAACGCGCACGGCCGGATCACCACCCGGCACCGCGGCGGCGGGCACAAGCGCGCCTACCGGATCATCGACTTCCGTCGCCTGGACAAGGACGGCATCCCGGCCAAGGTCGCACACATCGAGTACGACCCGAACCGGACCGCGAACATCGCGTTGCTGCACTACGCCGACGGCGAGAAGCGCTACATCATCGCGCCCAAGGGCGTGACCCAGGGCGCGCGGATCGAATCCGGCGCCGGCGCCGACATCAAGGCGGGCAACAACCTGCCGCTGCGCTCGATCCCGACCGGTACCACCATCCACGCGGTGGAGCTGCGGCCGGGTGGCGGCGCCAAGATGGCTCGCGCCGCCGGCATGAGCATCCAGCTGCTGGGTAAGGAGGGCGCCTACGCCGTCCTGCGCATGCCGTCGGGTGAGATCCGCCGCGTCGACGTGCGCTGCCGCGCCACCGTCGGCGAGGTCGGCAATGCCGAGCAGTCGAACATCAACTGGGGCAAGGCCGGTCGCATGCGCTGGAAGGGTAAGCGTCCGCACGTCCGCGGTGTCGTGATGAACCCGGTCGACCACCCGCACGGTGGTGGTGAGGGTAAGACCTCCGGCGGCCGCCATCCGGTCAGCCCCTGGGGCCAGCCCGAGGGCCGTACCCGTAAACCCAACCGTCCGAGCGACAAGCTCATCGTCCGCCGTCGCGGCAAGAAGCGTTAAGGAGGAGGTCAAGACATGCCACGCAGCCTCAAGAAGGGCCCGTTCGTCGACGAACACCTCCTCAAGAAGGTGGACGTCCAGAACGAGAAGAACACCAAGCAGGTCATCAAGACCTGGTCGCGTCGTTCGACCATCATCCCCGATTTCATCGGCCACACGTTCGCGGTGCACGACGGCCGCAAGCACGTGCCGGTGTTCGTGTCGGAGAACATGGTCGGGCACAAGCTCGGTGAGTTCGCGCCGACCAGGACCTTCAAGAGCCACGTCAAGGAAGATCGGAAGAGCAAGCGGCGATGAGCGAAGACAACACAGCTACGCTTCAGAACCCGACCGCGCGCGCGACCGCCAAGTTCGTCCGCGTGACGCCGATGAAGGCCCGCCGGGTCGTGGACCTGGTTCGCGGTAAGCGGGTCGAGGACGCGCTGAACATCCTGCGGTTCGCGCCGCAGGCCGCGAGCGAGCCGGTCGCCAAGGTCGTGGCCAGCGCCGCGGCGAACGCCGAGAACAACTTCGGCATGAACCCCGACACCCTGGTCATCTCGACGGCGTATGTCGACGAGGGCGCGACCATGAAGCGTTTCCAGCCGCGCGCCCAGGGGCGTGCGTTCCGGATCCGCAAGCGCACCAGCCACATCACCATCGAGGTCGAGAGCGTCGCCAGCGCCGCCCCGGCTCGTAGCCGCCGGAAGGGAGGCGCCAAGTAAATGGGACAGAAGATCAACCCGCACGGCTTCCGCCTCGGTATCACCACCGATTGGAAGTCCCGTTGGTACGCGGACAAGCAGTACAAGGACTACGTCAAGGAAGATGTCGCGATCCGCAAGCTCCTGTCCACGGGCATGGAGCGGGCCGGCATCTCGAAGGTCGAGATCGAGCGCACCCGTGATCGCGTGCGGGTGGACATCCACACCGCGCGCCCGGGCATCGTGATCGGCCGCCGTGGTGCGGAGGCCGACCGCATTCGCGCCGAGCTGGAGAAGCTGACCGGCAAGCAGGTGCAGCTGAACATCCTCGAGGTCAAGAACCCCGAGTCGGATGCGCAGCTGGTCGCGCAGGGCGTCGCCGAGCAGCTGTCGAACCGCGTGGCGTTCCGCCGCGCGATGCGCAAGGCGATCCAGTCGGCGATGCGGTCGTCGAACGTCAAGGGCATTCGGGTGCAGTGCTCGGGCCGCCTCGGCGGTGCCGAGATGTCGCGCTCGGAGTTCTACCGCGAGGGTCGGGTGCCGCTGCACACGCTGCGCGCCGACATCGACTACGGCCTGTACGAGGCGAAGACCACCTTCGGCCGGATCGGCGTGAAGGTCTGGATCTACAAGGGCGACATCGTCGGTGGCAAGCGTGAGGTCACCGCGGCGGAGCCGGGTCGCAGCGAGCGTCCGCGTCGCGAGCGGCCGAGCCGTCCGCGGCGGTCCGGTTCGTCCGGGACCACCGCGACCAGCACTGAGGCCGGGCGCGCCGCCACTGCGGTGGCGGATGCCCCGGCAGAGTCCAAGGAGGGCTGAGACCAATGCTGATGCCCCGCAAGGTCAAGCACCGCAAGCAGCATCACCCCCGCCGTTCCGGCTTGGCCAAGGGCGGCACCTCGGTGGCGTTCGGCGAATACGGCATTCAGGCACTGGAGCCGGCTTACGTCACCAACCGGCAGATCGAGTCGGCGCGTATCGCGATGACCCGCCACATCCGTCGTGGCGGCAAGATCTGGATCAACATCTTCCCGGACCGTCCGCTGACGAAGAAGCCGGCCGAGACCCGCATGGGTTCCGGTAAGGGTTCGCCGGAGTGGTGGGTCGCGAACGTGAAGCCCGGCCGGGTGATGTTCGAGATGTCGTACCCGAACCAGGAGACGGCATTCGAGGCGCTGCGCCGCGCGATGCACAAGCTCCCGATGAAGTGCCGGATCGTGACGAGGGAGGAGCAGTTCTGATGGCTACCGAAACTCCAGCCGCAGATCTGCGCGAGCTCGACAATGACGCGCTCGTGGGCAAGCTGCGCGAGTCCAAGGAAGAGCTGTTCAATCTGCGCTTCCAGATGGCGACCGGTCAGTTGCAGAACAACCGGCGTCTGCGTGTGGTCCGGCACGAGATCGCGCGCATCTACACGGTCATGCGCGAGCGCGAGCTCGGCCTGGCCTCCGGTCCCGAAGGCGAGGGAGACGCAGCGTGAGTGATGCGAAGGGCCCGGCCAAGACGCCGGCCAAAGAGGAGGATCGTGGCAGCCGCAAGGTGCGCGTCGGCTACGTGGTCTCCGACAAGATGAACAAGACGATCGTCGTGGAGCTGGAAGACCGTAACCGGCACCCGCTCTACGGCAAGATCATCCGCACCACCTCGAAGGTGAAGGCGCACGACGAGAACGAGACCGCCGGCGTCGGCGACCGCGTGCAGCTGATGGAGACCCGCCCCCTGTCCGCCACCAAGCGGTGGCGGCTGGTGGAGGTCCTGGAGCGGGCCAAGTAAGCCCCTCCACCTCGGCCGAGTCGTAAACCGAAGGCCCGCTTCCCGATCGGGAAGCGGGCCTTCGGTTCTGTTTGCCCCTTCGGACGATCTATCACCGGTCTCCACTGCCCGGATTATCCGCTGCCGCGTGAAGAGCGTCGGACTGTCTGTGCAGGCGACCTCAATAGAAATTCCAGTAGATCAGGCATTGCCGACGGGGGTTCTCCCCGTTGGTTCCGGGGCTTGTCGGCTGACCGCATTTGTGTGCACGAGCTACGGCAAGACGGTACTCGGAGAACGGAAAATCTGCTGGCACGCCCGCCGCCTTTCGGTGATGTTCCGGAACCGGACCGGCCGTCCGCCGAGCGCGTTCCGCCCGCCGTGACCGGAGGGCGTCATACCGCCCGAAATGTCGCGAGCCACACGCTTTTTCTCGGAGATTCGGTCGATTCGGGCTCGTTGTTTCCGGGAATCGGTGCTCGAAAACCGAAGGCCCGCTTTCTCGATTGCGTTCGAACCGCGTGGGCACTGGCGGTATTTCGTCCAGTCGAATATCATCCGCGCGGAGCCAAACCGTCCGATGGAGGGACAATGACCACCCCGAGCACGCAGCAGCGCGAAACCGGGGGAACCGGAGGTCGGCGAACGGTACCCCTGTCGCAGCTGATCTACCTGATAGCCGACCACGACAAGCTGGGCGAACACCGGCAGACATTCCTGCCGGCACCGATGAGCGGTGACACGGTCGTGCGCGGCTGTGCCCTGGTGGCCGGCGGCCTGGCCGTCGTGGGCGCCCTGTGCGCGGCCGCCGGATCGCTGGTGGGCGGCGGCGTGGTCGGCGGGCTGGCGCTGGTGCCGGCGGCCGCAGCCTTCCTGCGCGGGCGCCGCAATCGCGGCAGCGGCACCGCCCGGCTGGATCTGTTCGACTACGGCCTGACGGTGTACCGGGCGTCCGAGGACGTCGTGGCGTTTCGATGGGACACCGTGGAGGTCCGGCAGCAGGTCATCCCGTTCCACAATGCGGCCGCCGCGGCGACCGACTACTCGTTCGTGCTGACCGGCCCGGGCGGCAGCGGCGCCACCTTCGACGAGAAGACCTTCGAGGGCGCCCGCGAATGGGGCCCGGCAATTCAATCCGCCGTCACGGCAACACAATTGCCCGCGGTCGTCGAGGTGATCGACGACGAGCAGGCGGTACTCTTCGGGGAAGTCGCCGTCGACCTCATCGTGCTCACCTATGCGGGCAGGTCGTATCCGTGGGAACGCATTCAGCGCATCGAATCCCAGCACGGTCTGGTCTGCATCAAGGTCGACGGACAATGGGTTTCGCTGGCGCCGGTCGAATCCATCCCGAATTTCTATATTTTCAACGAGGTCGCCGAGCGCCTGCGCCTGGCGGCATTGGCGGAAGCGGCCGAGCGGGGCGCCGTTCCCGATATCGACGGTGCGGTAGCGGGATCCGAGGACGAAGCGAATACTGTTGCACAGAGCGGTAATTCGGCTCCGGAGGAAACCGGGGCGGCCGAGATCACCGGTACCGCAAACAATTCGGAGTGCCCGGACCGGAACGTCAACGCATGACCGGAAGTACCGGCGCCTTCGATCGACCGGTGGCCGCCTCGATGAAGGTGACCGAATCCGGTACGGCGGACAGGATCTCCACCGTCCTCCGCAGTGCCGCCTCCGGAACCGGTTCCCCGCCGATCGCGGCGATCAGGTCGAGCAGATGCACGGTGCCCTCGACCGTCATGGTGTCGGCGATCGCCCGGAAGCTGACCGAGCCGAGGAGCGGGTGCCTCAGCCCGGCCGCCGGTTCGGCGGCGCGGAACTCGGCGAGCATCGTGGGGCCGTGGTCGGCGAAGTAGCCCACCAGGGTCTCGCGGCCGACCGCCGCCGCCTGCTGCGCCATCTCGGCAAGGTCGTCGGCCATCGTATGGGCCGGCCCGCCGGGCTCGTTCATCGTGCGCAGCCAGTGCGGCGCGGTGGTGACCGCCGGCGATTCCACCTGCTCGCCTCGCAGGAAGTCGAGGACCTGCGCATCGGGCGCCATGTGGGCGACGAGGTCCTGCACGGTCCAGCCCGGCAGTCGGGTGGGGGTGGCCCACTGCTCCGGCGTCAGCGCCGCCACGCGCTCACCCCAGGCCCGGTTCACCGGCTCCAGTGCCTCGATGTCCACGTCCACCCCTCTCACCCTGCGTGATCGGCACATATCGACCGGCCCATCACATCATCGACCTTCGGCACTTGACAACCGGTTTTCGATACGACGCCGAGCGGTGAATTCGGGGATTTGTGGTGGCGTAGGGGGTTGGTCCCGGAGTTGCGGTCCGATTTCCGATGCGGTTATTGGGGGAATCGAGTAGTGCCTCGTGGGGCGGTCGCGTGGACAGGGAAATTCAGGTAGCCGACCACCTATCCGGTGACGTGGTGCTGTGCCACAATCGGATTGTGCGATTTCTGCGCATTCGAACCATAGGGAGAAGTTTGATCGAGAAGACGCCTTCCCGGCGCTGACCGCATGCGCCGGTAAAAATTCGTGTATTCGCGCCGATTCATTATAGATCCGCGCTGCGGCGGCCTGCGCCGCTGATTTTCCATTGATTCTCGGACAATTCTCGTCCGAGTTGTTTTCACGATATCCCGAGGAGGAAGAAATGACAGGACCGGGTGGATCCGGGCTCGATACCGAGGCGCTGGCGAAGGCGTTGTCGGCGGCGAGGCTGCAACTGGACAACGCGTTGGAGCATGTCGGCGGCACGGTCTCGGCAGATCTGGTGAAGGGCATGGGCGACGACACCAACACCAGTTGCCAGAACAGCGGTTGCGGCGGCCCCAGCGGGTCGGTCGAGCGCGTAGCACAGCCGGAGTAGGCATCATGGACACCGCAGTCGCGAACGCCGCAGCCGCCGGCGGGACCGGACGCCAGGTGCCGCGGCTGCGGGCCGACGCGCAGACCGGCACACCCGATGCGGCGGAGCACGGGTTGCGGCTGACTCGATTCCATGTCGCCACGCCTCCGGTGGCCGGCGCCGGAGGCGCCTGGCGGGCCGTGTTCTGCACACGCACGGCCCAGCTCCGCATCGTGGGCGACGCTGCCTGGAGTCACGTCGTGGCCGACGACCTCGGGCGCCTGACCGCCGCCGAGCGCGACGGTTTGGTGGAGGCCGGCCTGCTGGTCCCTGCCGGAAGCGATGAACTCGCGGAGGTGTTGCGGGACAACATAACCGCGGCCGAATCCACCGAGATGCTGTCGCTGGTGGTCATGCCCACCGCATCGTGCCAGCTCGGCTGCGGATACTGCGGCCAGCTGCACACCCAGCGGTGGCTCAGTGAGCATCATCAGGACCAGTTTCTCCGGATGGCGGCCGCGCGCCTCGACCGGAGTGCGTACCGGCAGTTGTTCATCCGGTGGTTCGGAGCCGAACCGCTGTCGGGGATCGGGGTGATCCGGCGGTTCTCGCCGCGCCTGCAGGCACTCGCCGCCGAGCACGGCTGCACCTACGGAGCCAGGGTCGTCACCAACGGTCTGGCCCTGACCGAGTCGCTGGCCGCCGAACTGGTCGACACGCACCGGGTGCGGATCATCGACATCACTCTCGACGGTGTCGCGGAGTATCACGATCGGCGCAGGATGGAGAAGAACGGGAAACCCACCTACGACCGCATCTTCCGCAATCTGGTGTCGCTGGCCCGGAGCGACCTGGACGTCACGATCAATGTGCGGTGCAATGTCGACGCCTCGAACCACGGGGGCGTCATACCGTTGCTGCGGGCGTTGGCCGCGGCCGGAATTCAGCGGCGCATCAATTTCTATGTCGCACCGATTCACGACTGGGGTGGAAACGGTGCGGAGCGAGCGTCGTTGTCGCCGGAGGAATTCGCCACCGAGGAGATCGAGTGGCTGTGTGAAATGATCGCTCTCGGTTTTGCTCCCGGGGTGCTACCGACGCGGAAACCGGTGGTCTGCATGGCCGTCGAGCCGCACTCGCTGCTCGTCGATGCTGTCGGCGGTTTGTTCAACTGCACCGAGGTTCCCTACGTGCCGACGTATGGTGGTACGAATCGCTATCGGATCGGGGATGTCACCGTGGGTGAGAAACCCGACGCCCGGCGGGAACTCGGGAGCTTCAACGAGCGGGTGGCGCGGCACGAGTACCCGTGTTCGAGTTGCCGGATGCTTCCGGTCTGCGGCGGTGCGTGCCCCAAAGCGTGGAACGACGGCCATCCGCCCTGTCCGAGCACGCTGCACAATATCGAGGCGCGCTTGCTGCTGGCGGTGACCGCTGTCGCGTCGCCGAACCGGCCGAGCTGAATGCGACTCGAACTTGCCACCGGGGCAAGGGTTCTCACCGAACCCGACGGGGTTGTCCTGATATCGGAGATCGGAACCTGCCGTCTGCCGGACGCGGCGGCGGTGGCCGCGCTGGATGCGATCGTGCCGCTGCTGGACGGCAGCCGCGACCGCGCCGCCGTCATCGCCGCCGCACCGCCGGAACTCCGGCCGCACTGCCCGGCACTGCTCGATGTGCTCGAACGGGCCGGTGTGGTCACGACCGTCGGCGGCGTGGGCTGGAACGCCGAGGACAGGTTCTACCGCACCCGTGGGCTCGATCCGGCCGCCGTCGCCGAGAAGCTCTGCCGCGCACGAGTATTGGTGGTAGGGGACGAGACCTGGACCGATCCCGCCGCAGCCGGGCTGGCGCGGCGCGGTGTGCGAACGGTCGGCCGGTCCCGGAACGTCACGATGCCGCCGGACGAGAGCTTCGACCTCGTCCTGATCGGCGCCGCCGGCGGCGACCTCGCCACCCGCCGGGCCGTGCACCGTATCTGTCGCCCGGTCGGAACAGCCGTGCTGGACACGGTGATCCGTGGGAACGAGGCCGTCATCGGCCCGCTGAGCCGTGACGGAACGGAAGCCTGCTGGTACTGCGCGCGGATGCGGCTGCTCGCGCACACCCCGGACGCACTGCGACAGCCGTCCGGCAACGCGACGAGCGGTCCCGGAACGCCGCCGATCCGGCCGCCGGGCTCGGCGGAGATCGTGGCGGGTCTGGTCGTCTCCGAAGCCGCCGCTCTGCTCACCGGATACGCCGAACCCCGGTTGCTCGGCGGTGTTCTCGTCTTCGACTTCGCCACTCTCCGAAGCGATGTGCGTCCCGTGACGCCGCTGCCGCACTGCCCCGAATGTGCGCCGGGCCGGACGATGATCACCCGGCCTGCGCACGGTGGCGAGGAACTGCTGTCGGATATTCGCCGCGTGACGGATGTCCGGACCGGAATCATCACATACCTCGGAGACGATGCCCACGAACCCGGGGACCCGTGCTTTCCGTTCCGGGCACGGGCCGTCCTCGCGCCGGGCACCGCGGCCACCTATCCGGGCGACCGCCTGGAAACGGCGAGCGGAAAGGGCGCGACTCCCACCGAGGCGCTCATCGCGGCCGGTGCCGAAGCGCTCGAGCGGTACTCGTCCTCCATCGTCGCCTCCGAGCGTGTCGTACGGGCGCCGCGCGGCCACCTCCCCGGCGATGTACTCGACCCTGGCCGGCTGCCTCGTTATCCCGAACGCCGATACGGCCGCCCCGGATTTCCGTTCGTTCCCTTCGACCCGGACGCACCACACGGCTGGATCCGCGGAACATGGCTCGACACCGGCTCTTCGGTGTGGATGCCCGCCCTGCTCACCTACTACCGTTCGCCGGAATCGCTCGACCACAGTTACTGCCAGGTGACCTCGAGCGGATTGGCCGCCGGGGCGGGCTATTCCGATGCCGTCCGGCGCGCCGTCCTCGAACTGCTCGAACGGGACGCGTTCATCGGCACCTGGCTGCATCGGCGGCCCGCCCGGCCCGTACCGCGCCGGCACATCGCCGACGAGGACACCGTACGGGCCGTCACCGAACTCGAACGTCTGGGCGCCACGGTCGAGTGCTATCTCCTGCACGGGGCCATCGATCGCGTGCCCACGATCCTTGCCATCGGATTCGGTGACGGTCGACGATGGCCGGGAGCCCATGTGGGCGTTGCCGCCCACCTGGAACCGCGTATCGCCCTCCGCAAGGCCGTTTTCGAACTCGCCCACACGGGAAATCACCTCCGCCGGCGGATGGCGGCGAGTGACATTCCAGAGCTCGCGGCAGCCGATGTGCGGACGTTCCTCGACCACGCGCTCTACTACGTCCCGGCCCGGCGCGCTGTGGCCTTCGACTTCCTGCGCGACGCCGCGGTTGCCGAGGTGACCAGGTCCGAGTTGCGGGCCCGCGACGGCGGTCTGTCACTCGAGGACATGGCGGCCCGGCTGTCCCGCAAGGGAATCCGCTTCGCCCTCGCGGATCTCACCGCCGCGGACCTGCACGCCGTGCCGATCCGAGTGGTCCGCGCCCTGGGGGTCGGACTGCATCCGCTGCACTGCGGCGACGGGCTCGACCGCCACCCGGAGGACTGCACCGAATCGGTCAACCCCGAACCGCATCCGCTGTGCTGAGCGGAAGGTCTCGGCGGCCATCCGCATCGACATCACGGCCGGGCGATCACCCGGCCCTGCCGAGAGCGCACACCCAGTCGATGCGGCCGGCATTCCGTCCGGATATCAGCCGCTGACCGCGTAGGGGAGGCGGATGCGGCGCGCGGCGTCGAGGATGCCGAGGATGCGGGAGCCGGGGAGGCCGATGGAGGCGCCGATGGCGGCGGGAGTCCAGGATTCGTCGGCGAGGGTGAGGATCTCGGCGAGCTGTTCGACCGGCAGCTTGGACAACCGGCGCTCGGAGATCTCGCGGGCCACCGCCCAGACCCCCACGTTGTCGATCTCGGCGGCCAGGTCGGCGGCGGACGTACCGGCGTCGACCGAATCCTCCGCCACCGCTTCGGGTTCCGTGTCGGCCACGACGTAGGGGCGCCGGTACTCGGACACGTCGACCGGCGGCTCGTCCAGGGCCAATTGCGTGCCGCGGTGGGTCTGCTTGCGGGCCTGGGTCTTCCGGCCGGACTCGGAAGATGCCGAAGACCGTCCGGCAGCTTCGGGACGAGTGTGCGGATGCCCGGCGTTGGTCTCGGTGCCCCCGCCGCGGCGGTCGTCATCCTCGCGTGCCGCCGGCCCATGGCCCGTTCCGGCAGACCGGGAGCGTCCCCTACCCGTGCCGTGTGATTCGTCTTCGGGCGCCACGGCGTGCTGGGGGTCGGCTCGCCTCGCCCCGGGCTCGTGGCCCGGCCCGCCCATCACCGGCGGTTCGGGATCGGTGCCGGGATCCTGGGGCTCGGCTCCGGGCGCCGCAGCGGCCTCCGACTCGGCGAACTGCTCGCCGTCAGCGGGAGCCGAGGACCGGCTGGAGGCGGCGAGGGTGCGGCGCGTGTACGGGTGCTCGGCCGTCGCCCGGTCAGCTCCGCGCCGATCGTCGCTGTGTGCTTGTGCTGTGGAGCTACGGTCAGGCCGGGTGGTCGGGGATGGTTCGGTATCGATGCCGGGACCTTGCAGTCGGGTCTCGGCCGTCCTGATCTCCGATTCGGCGGGGTGCTTGCCGTTCGCCGGTGGTCGAGAGATCTCGGCGGAGCCCTGCATTCGGCTTTGCTCGGCGGGGACATCCCTGTGCCCCAACGAATCTCTGGCGGGTGGGTCGGTTACCGTCGCAGGCAGCGGGTCGACCGGCTGTCCGGTGTTTGCCCGGGGAGGCGTGGCCTCCGCCGGGTTCCGCAGGGGGTTGTTCTCGATGACAGCGTGGTTCGGCTCGACCGCTGTATGGTTCTGCCCCCACGAATCCCCGGCGGGACGCTCGGTGCTCGTCGTCGCTCGTGTGGGGTCCATCGTGTTGCGCGTGGTGCCGTGCTCGTCGCGGGCCTGGCCTGGCTCGATGCCGTCGTGGTGGCGTTCGGCCTGTTCTTCGGCGTGGCCGTTCACAGGTCGGACCGGCGGCGCGGGACGCTCGGCCGAATCCACCGCGGGACCGTTGTGGTCGGTGTGCAACGAATGGAGGGGAACCTCGCTGCCGTTGGAACGTCCGTTGTTCTGATGAAATCCGTTGTGTCCCACGCCGTTGACGCGATCTCGAGGCACCGGAACGTTGTTGGGCGAGGGATATGCGGTGCCGTTCCGGGGCAGGTAATCCGCTGTTGCCGTGGGGTATTCGCTGTCGTACCCGTTTACGGGAGGTGGCGGGGATGCCTCCGGCCGGACGTCGTCGGCGGGGTGCGGCTGGACTCCGCTCGACTCGGTGGCCGAGGCGGTACCGGACGGGTGTTCGCCGCCGTCGTGTTCGGCGTACAGCGGATGGATGGGAAGCCCGTTGCCGTTGGAGTGGCCGTTGTTCTGGTGAAAGCCATTGGTCCCCAAGCCATTCACATGGCTCCGGTGTGCGGCAACATCGTCGGCCGGGTCGGCCGGAAGGCGAGGGCTGCCGCTGTCGGGAAAGGAAGCCGTTGTTGCCGTGGGATATTCGCCATTATGGCGGTCGGCGGCAGGTGGCCCGGAGATCGCATCATCGACGTGGCGATGATGCGGAGCATCGTGGACGCCTGTGAATCCGGTTGCGGGGTGTGGGCTGCCGTGGTCGGCCTGTGGCGAACGCAGGGGGAGGCCGCTATCGTACGGTCGGCCGTCGTTCGGGTGAAAACCGTTGTGTGACAATCCGTTTACGCGCCTACGATCGGCGGGCCGGTCGATCCCGGCGGATCCGGCCGGGGCAGGCGAGTTGCGAGGCGGGGATGTGTATTCGCCGCCATCGTGTCCAGGGTCGGAACCGGGAAACGTGCCGCCATCGGAATGATCGCGCGGCATCCGGAGGTAATCATCGGTCGCCGACCGTGCCGGTGCCGCGAAGGCGTCGACGAGGCTGTGCGTGAAGGTCCGGCCGGGCCCGCCGGCGGCGTGCTCCGGGATGCCATCGATCAACTGCGCGTACCGGGTGGAAACCCAGGCGTGCAACCAGATCACCACGCCGACCATGACCGGGGCGACCGCCGCCTCGGCCGCGTGCGCGGCCGCGCCCGCCGCCAGGTGCGGGCCCGCATTCAGCGCGATGGTCACTCCCAGTAGCGCGGCCTCCAGGAAAACCACCTTGCCGCGGGCGATCTCGCGCCCCCACCGGGCGGCGGTGGTCGCGACCACCATGATGGTGATGATGGGGATCGAGATCATCGCCTCGAAGCCGTAGCTCAGCCAGTACAGCGGGTCGGACATGTCTCCGCTGGGCACGAGATTCTGCTGGACGTTCACCCCCGCCCACACCATGCCGAGCACCACCACGCCGATCAGCGCGCGCGAGGACCATTCGGCGCGACGGTACAGCTGGGCAAGGCGCGCATCGGGATTCGACACCCGGCGCCGGGCCGCGAGGGCCTTCCGGTGCCAGCGGGCGTCGGCATCGTCGGAGCGGCGCAAGGCGAGCGCCACGCGCCGGTCGCGCTTCTCGGCGGCCAGTTCGGCGGATACCGCCCGGCGGCGCTGACGCCGGCGCTGCCCTCGAATCCATTCCGCCAGATCGCGTTCTGCCGAGATCTCCGATTCCGACAGCTCCTCGAACAGCGCCGGATCCGTCTGCAAGGGGAGCTTGCCGCGTGCCGTTGCCACCCGCTGCGCCAGGGCGGCGATCTCGGCATCGGCGGGGTATTCCCGAAACTCCGCCGCTCGTCTCGCCCCCGGAGACAACGCGTCCGCCGATATCTCGCCCGATATCTCCGCATTCCCGGCCGACTGGTCGTCGCGCATCGCGAGCCTTCCATGAAGCAGGTATGGTCCCGAATATCGTCACAGCCGATTACTCGAACATATGTGTGATCGAAGCGAGAGTAATCCGTGACCTACGCGAGGTCAATGGCAACACCGAACATCAGTTCGGGTATCGGCGCGAAAATGCTCACCTACCCGCGACTTTCGAGCGGAACCCGGCCGGTGCGGATTTCAGCGCAGCGCGGTGTGCCAGAGTATCGCCGCGGTCAGTGCGCTGGCCCCGTTCAGCGACCAGTGCAGCGCGATCGGCGCGAGCAGGCTGCCGCTGCGCCGCCGCAACCAGGTGAATACCGCACCGGCCGCGCCCGTGGCGAGTACGGCCAGCGCTATTCCGCCGACCTGTCCGGCCGTGCCGCCGCCGAGAAATGCGCTCAGCCCGCGATTGCCGCTGGTCAACCCGAGCGACGAGGCGATGTGCCAGAGTCCGAAAAGCAGTGACCCGGCGGTGAATACGCCGCGCACGCCGTACGCGCGGTCGAGCGCGCCGTGCAGCACGCCCCGGAAGGCCAGCTCCTCGGGAATGACGGTCTGCAACGGGATCACGATCATCGACGCGATCAACGCCCCCGAAATGGTGGCGTACCGGTCGGCCAGGAAGAAGGGCCGCGTGATCGGCAGCAGGGCGCCGAGGGCGACCGCGCTCAGCACGATGCCGACCGCGCCCACCGCGTAGAGCGTGCCCCGGCGCCAGTGCCGCGGCGACAGGCCGAGTTCGGCCCAGCCGAGCCCGCGCCGGCGCATCACCGCGACCAGCGCCACCGCGGCGATCGGCACCGTCACGATGTTCGCCCATGCCGAGGTGAAGTGGGCGACGAGATTGGTGCCGGCCAGCACCACCACGACGACGGCGACATCCAGGTAGGCGTGCAGCCGGCGGGCCGGGCCGACGCGCGCCGACGACGAGGCGGCGTCGTTATCGTTTCGAGACATCGCGGCCAGTCTACGTTCATGCGTCCCGCCTCGCCGAATACTCTCGGCGGCCGGCCCTTGTGTTGTATGTATACGTCTACGTATAGTTCTAGCGGGACGGGATGCTCCGGAAGCGAGAATGCCGAGGGCGCACCGGATTCCGGCCGTACCGGACGCGCGTGCGGGAGAGATCAAGGAATGCGCACGTGCGCAGTTGTCGATGAATGGAGTGAACATGATGACCACGGATCCGCAGAACCCGGACGTGCTCGACGAGCGGCCCGCGGAGGGCAACCGGATCGACCTGGTCGGCGTCGAATACGGCGAGATCGTCCTGCGGGACGGCCCGGGCGGCGTGCTCCGGAAGCGCTTCGAGGGCCGCCACCTGGCCGAGGTCCGGGAGATCACGAAGGCCGGCATCGAGGCGACCAGGGTGTACCGCAGCCGCAAGGGCAAGTTCGTGATCCAGCGCCAGCAGGCCGACTGGTCCGATCTGTCGACGCTGACCAGCCTGTCCGACTGGCGGAACTGGCGCTCCGCGCTCGGCGTCGGCGAGCAGAACTGGGGCGATTTCTCGGTGCAGGTGGTGGATTCGCTCGACGAGCTGCGGGTGGCGATCGCGCCCAAGCTCTATCGCCGCGTCGCGGCCGCGGTGCAGCAGCCCCGGACGGAGGACCTGGATATTTGAGCGATCAGAATTCGTGCGGGCCGGGCGGCGGGGGACCGGCCGGGTGGCCCGGTGGGGGACCGCCCCGGCCGAACGCCGGGCCGAGCCTGCGCCTGCTCGCGCCGCGCCGGACCAGAACGACGATGAACACGATGATGCCTAGGGCGACTCCGGCCACGCCGACGCCGAGCGCGAGGACGACCGTAGTGCCGAGCGAGCCGCCGATACCGCTCCCGACCGCTGCGGTGACCCCGGAATCCCCCTGCGTCACAAGGTGGTACGTGCCCGGGGCGGGCGCGTCGAACGAGAACCCGGCCCGCCCTTCGTGCCCGCCGAGGTCGTAGGTCAGCGACGATGAATAGTCCCGGAGCGCAACGGTGCCGCCGTCCGGGTCGATGAGCCGGACGTTCACGCCGCCCTCGAAGACATCGGCCGTCGCGCCGGGATACTCGAAATAGACGGTGTGGCCGCCGGTTTCGGTGAGGTGCACATCGCCCGAACCGGGAATCGAGACCCGCTGGAAGTCGTCGACCGTATTCGACGATCGCAGCAGGCCCGTCACCCCGATCGCGACGGCGCCCGCGATCCCGGCGACGACGAGCAGTGCGGCGAACACGTACCAGCCGGTCGAGGGCGTGATGCGCGGCGGCGCCGGATACGGCGACGACGGAGAAGGTGGCTGCGACACATGACGATCCTCCGCTCCCGCCGCACTTGTCGCTCGGCGTCGTCCGATTGAACCACCGCGCGCCGCCGCCGGTGGTGCGGACCGGCTCAGCCCGCCCATCCCTCGGGATCGACCCACGCCCGCAACGATCGCGTGGTCTCGAAACGGCGCGGCTCGTGCGTGACGGGATCGGTGAATTCCAGTGTGGTGGCCAGCAATTGGAGCGGCCGGGTGAAGTCGTCGACGGCGCGGTCGGTGAGTTCGGGGAAGAAGTCGTCGCCGAGAATCGGGAGCCCGAGCCCGTTCATGTGCAGGCGCAGTTGATGGGTGCGTCCGGTATGCGGGGTCAGGCGATAGCGGCCCAGCCCGCCGCGGTGTTCGAGCAGCTCCACCAGTGTCTCCGCGTTCGGTTCGCCGTCCACCTCGAACGCGCGGATAATGTTGCGCTCCTTGATGATCCGGCTGCGCACCGTCCGGGGAAAGCGCAGGCCCGGGTCGTGCGGAGCGATCGCCTCGTACCGCTTGGCGACCTCGCGGCGGTGGAACAGGGTCTGATAGGCGCCGCGGCGGGCGGGATCGATCACGAACAGCACCAGGCCGGCGGTGGCCCGGTCGAGCCGATGCGCGGGAACGAGATCGGGTAGATCCAGGTCCTGCCGCAGCCGCACCAGCGCGGTCTGCAGAATGTGCTGTCCGCGCGGAATCGTGGACAGGAAATGCGGTTTGTCGACGACGAGCAGCGCGTCGTCGCGATGCACGACGGTGAGCTCGAACGGCACCGAGGTCTCCTCCGGCAGATCCCGGTGGAACCACACCGCCCCGCCCGGCACGTAGGGCGCGTCCGGTGCGATCGGGCCGGACAGGTCGACGATGCCGCCCTCGGCCAGCAGTTCGTCGATGCGCGCGGCCGGCACCCGGGGCAGCCGCTCCACGAGATGATCGCGGATGGTCGCCCAGGTCCCGTCCTCCGGCAGCCGCAGCCGCGCCGGATCCAGCCCGTGCCGCTTCGGCAGCGGCGGCTTCTGCCTGCGCCTCACGCAACGACCCTAGCGGCCCCGGGCGCGGTGTCCGGGGCCGCGCCGACGTGTCAGACCGTGCAGGGCTGGTTGGCGTAGTAGGCGATGGTGCACTCGGATTCGCGGGTCAGCTTCCAGTTCCCGTCGATATCCTTCCAGGACAGCTCGATGAACATGGCGTCGAAGCCCGGGACCTTGATCTGCAGGTTGTGGGTCAGCTGATCGCCGTTCACGGTGACCGGCTCGACGGCCTGCCACTGGAAGCCCGGGACCGTGGCCATCACGCCGCCGACCTTGTCCACCAGGGGCAGTCCGGCCTCACCGGCCTCCAGCTCGTTGGCGCGGGCCGAGCGCGAGGCACCGGGATCGAGCACGAGCTGCAGCTTGGTCTGCAGTTCGCCGATGCCCGGTGCGGCGGCGTGCACCGGCGCGATGGCGGGTGCGGCCACAGCCGGGACGGCTGTCCCGACACCGCCGACGAAAACCGCTGCGGCCAGGGCGAATGCCGCCGCGGCGCGGGAGGGGATTGCGTTCATGGATCTATCCAATCGTTCACGGAACCGTATGTGCCGTCGCTCTCGGACTTGCCCGAAGGTATGGCACTACGGTGCAATATAAGGTAAGCCTATGCAAAGTTAGAATAGCCTCGCGGTGGCCTGGGTCACAGAAACGGAGAGCCGGTGGAAACGCTTCTCGTGGTCGGAGCAGGGCCGAAGGCGATGTCCGTGGCGGCGAAGGCGCGGGTGCTGCGCGAACTGGGCCTGCCGGCGCCCCGCGTGGTGGTGGTGGAATCGCATGCGGTGGGCGGTAATTGGCTTCCCAGCGGCGGGTGGACCGACGGTCAGCATCGGCTGGGCACGGGCCCGGAGAAGGATGTCGGGTTCCCCTATCACTCGACCTGGGCGCGTGGGTACAACCGCGCGATCGATCAGGCGATGATCGCCTACAGCTGGGCCTCGTTCCTGGTCGAGAACGGCAGCTACGCCGAGTGGGTCGATCGCGGCCGCCCCAATCCGCACCATCACGTGTGGGCGGAGTATCTGCAGTGGGTGGCGCGCAAGGCCGAGGTCGACCTGGTGACCGGCACGGTCCGGCGGATCCGCCCGGCCGCCGACGGCTGGCTGGTCTCGGTGGCCGACGGCGACGGCTCGGTCACCGAGATCGACACCGACCGGCTGATGATCACGGGCCCGGGCCACAGCGGCCGGGCGCTGGTCGACCACCCGAAAGTCCTGAGTATCGCCGAGTTCTGGGATCTGGCGGGCAAGCGCCGGCTGCCGCCGTCCTCGCGGGCGGCGGTGATCGGCGGCGGGGAGACGGCCGGGTCGGCGGTGGACGAGCTGATGCACCACGACGTGCTCACCGTCTCGGTGATCTCGCCCGCGGCCACCATCTACACCCGCGGCGAAAGCTATTTCGAGAACGCGCTTTTCAGCGATCCGGCCAAGTGGCGGGCGCTCAGCCTGCGGGAGCGCCGGGACGTCATCCGCCGCACGGATCGCGGGGTGTTCTCGGTGCGGGTGCAGGAGAACGTGTTGGGCGACAACCGGGTTCATCATCTGCAAGGCCGGGTGGTGCGGGTGGCCGAACAAGGCGACGGCGTGGCGGTCACGCTGCGCAACGAGCTGCGCCCGGATCAGGCGCACGTCTTCGATCTGGTGGTCGATGCGACCGGCGGCCAGCCGCTGTGGTTCACCGAGCTGTTCGACGCCGATGCCGCCGATCTGGTCGAACTGGCCGTGGGTGGCCCGATCACCCAGGCCCGGCTGGAGACCTCGATCGGTCACGATCTGGCGGTCGACGGCCTGGACGCGAAGCTGTATCTGCCGAATCTGGCGGGTGTGGCGCAGGGGCCGGGTTTCCCGAATCTCAGCTGCTTGGGCGAACTTTCGGATCGAGTGCTCGGCGGTGTGTCGACGCGCTCCATGGTCGGCGCCGGCGGCGGTTCGGGCGAGCGGCGCCCGGGCTGGCCGCAGACCGGTCCACTAGGCTAGCCTACCCTTAGTCGTAGAGTTGTGAGGTTCGTTTCATGCGTATCGTGTCGTTCGGCTATCAGACCTGGGGCCGCAAGACGCTGCAGGCTCTGATCGATTCGGAGCACGAGGTGGTGCTCGCGGTGACCCACCCCGCGAGCGAGGATTCCTACAAGGGCATCTGGTCGGATTCGGTCGAGGAGCTGGCCCGCGAGCACGGCATCCCCGTGCACCTGACCGAGCGGGCCGACGAGGAGACCATCGACCTGGTGAAGCGGGCCGAGCCGGACGTCATGGTGGTGAACAGCTGGTACACCTGGATGCCGCGCGAGCTGTACGCCATGCCGACGCACGGCACGCTGAACCTGCACGATTCGCTGCTGCCGAAGTTCACCGGCTTCTCCCCGGTGCTGTGGGCGCTGATCAGCGGTGAATCCGAATTCGGGCTCACCGTGCACCGGATGGACGAGCGGCTGGACGCGGGCGACATTCTGGTGCAGCGGTCGCTGCCGATCGGGCCGGACGCCACCGGCACCGGACTGGTGCTGGACGGGCTCGAGCTGATTCCGGAGGTGGTGAACGAGGCGCTGGCCGCGCTGGAGTCCGGCACTGCCGAGTGGCGGCCGCAGAACAACGCCGAGCGCACCTACTTCCACAAGCGTTCCGACCGTGACAGCCGGATGGACTGGCACTGGGACGCCGTCGATCTCGAGCGGTTCGTGCGGGCGCTGTCGGAGCCGTACCCGCGGGCGTTCTCCCATTACCGCGGTGAGCGGGTCGAGATCCTGTCGGCGACGCTGTCGGAGGCGCGCTACGGCGGTACTCCGGGCCGCGTGGTGGTCGTCGAGGGCGGCGGCGTCGTGGTCTGCGGACCGGACGCCCACCGCGGGCGCAACCGCGGGCTGCTGATCACCCGGGTCCGCACCGCCGACGGTCGCGAACACGACGGAGCCCAATTCTTCCGGCGCGGTGGATATCTCACAGATTTACCAGCATGAGGGAGCTTTCTTCCGGGCAGCGCCGCATCTGGTTTCTGCAGACCCGTGATCCCGAGGACACCACGCTGAACAGCTGCGCGGTGTACCGGTTGACCGGTGCCCTCGATTCCGGCCGGCTGCGCGCGGCGGTCGCGGGTGTCCTGGCGCGGCACGAGATCTTGCGCAGCACATACGCTTCCGACCCGGAGGGCGAGCCCTACCGGGTGGTGCGCGACGCGGCCGAGCCGGCGTGGCAGGAGCTGGACGTGTCCGAGCTGGCGGAGACCAGCCGGTCCCGGCGGCTGGAGGTGCTGATCCGGCGCGCGTCCGGGCAGCCGTTCGACCCGACCGCCGAGCTTCCGCTGCGCTGCCTGCTGATCCGCACGGGCGTAGACCAATACGTGTTCGCGATGGTCGTGCACGCCATCGGATGGGACGACGAGGCGTGGCCGGTGTTCTGCGACGAGGTGAGTCGCCTCTACAACGGCGACCCTGTGCTCGGCGCGGACGACCGGCCCGATAACGCCGACAGGGCAGACGAATCCGTGCTCGAGTACTGGCGCGGTGCGCTGCGCCCGCTGCCGCAGCCGCTGGAACTGCCGGGCCGCCCGGTGCCCGCCGGCACGGGGTCGCTGCGGGCCGCCCGCAGCGTGCGCGAACTGCCGGCGGCTCTCGTCGACCGCGTCGAGCGGTTCGCCCGGGACCGGGGCACGACGGCGTTCGCGGTGTTGCTGGCCGCCTACGATGTGCTGCTGCACCGATACACCGCCGCAACGGATTTCCTGGTTTCGGTGCCGATCACGATGCGCGGCGACGACCGGCGCACGAGCCTCGGATACTTCGGGAACGCGCTGCTGCTGCGGGCCGTCGTGCGGCCCGGCGACACCTTCGCCGGCGTCGCCGAGACGGTCCACGACACCGTCTCCGCGGCCTTCGCCCATCGCGATGTCGGCATCGATCAGGTTGTGCGCGCGGTCAATCCGGAGCGTGCCGGTGGCCGAGACGGCCTCGAACAACTGGTGCGCACCGAATTCGGCGTGCGCACCGACGAGATGCGGTGGGAGCTGGACGGTGTCACCGCCGGCCTGATCGAATTCGGCAGCCCCAGCACCCGGGTACCGTTGTCGCTCGAGGTCTTTCCGGTACCCGGTCGAGCCCGTGTCGAGGCCGAGTATCAGGCCGACGTGCTCGAGGAGCGGATCGTCGAGCAGATGCTCGCCCATTATGTCCGGCTGCTGGACGCCGCGCTGAGCGAACCGCAGCGCCGGATCGCCGATCTCGACATGTTCGGCAGCCGCGATCGAGCCGGAATTCTGGAACAGTCGCACGGCGAACTCGTCGCCGCCGAACCCACCACGCTGGTGGCGTTGTTCGAGCGCAGCGTGGCCGCCGCGCCGCGAGCAGTCGCCGTCGTCTCCGCGCCGGACGGTGATCGGGAATTCACCTACGAAGACCTGGACCGCCGGGTGAATCGCCTGGCGCACCGGCTGATCCGGCAAGGTGTCGGCACCGAGGACGTCGTCGGCCTGCGCCTCACCACCTCGATGGAATTCCTCGTGGCCGTGCTGGCCGTGCTGAAGGCCGGTGCCGCCTACCTGCCGATCGACCCGTCCTATCCCGGCGAGCGGATCGACTACCTCACCGCCGACGCGCGGCCCGGATTCGTGCTGGACCGTGCGGAACTGGCCGCCGCCGAGGCGGCCGCCGCGACCCTGCCGGAGGACGGCCCGACCGATGCCGACCGCGTCCGCCCGCTGCGGCCGGACAATCTGGCCTACGTCATCTACACCTCCGGGTCCACCGGAACCCCCAAGGGCGTCCCGGTGTCGCACGCCGCGATCGCCGAACACCTGGAGGGCTTCTGCGCGCAGTGGGAGATGACCGCGCGCGACCGGCTGCTGCAATCGTCCTCGGTCAGCTTCGACGCCTCGCTGCTGGACCTGTTCGTGACGTTGAGCCTCGGTGCGTGCCTGGTGATTCCGAAGCCGGACGCCTTCCGCGACTTCCCGTATGTCGCCGACCTGATCACCCGCTGCGGGGTGACCGTGCTGCATATGGTGCCGTCGCTGCTGCGCACCTTCCTGATGCTGCCGGATGTGCATCAGTGGCGGGCGCTGCGGCACGTGCCGGTCGGCGGTGAGGCGCTGCACGGCGAGGTGGCCGACCGGTTCGCGGGCGTGTTCGACGCCGAACTGCGTAATCACTACGGCCCCACCGAAGGCGTCGTCTCGGCCACACACCTGACCGTCGAGGGCCCGCAGGGCACCCGGATCGTGCCGATCGGTCACCCCAACCGCAACGTGTACGCCTACCTGCTGGACGAGCGGCTGCAACTGGTGCCGACCGGCGTCGTCGGCGAAATCTACCTGGGTGGCGCGCAATTGGCGCGCGGCTACCTGAATCGCCCGACCCGGACCGCGGAACGTTTCGTGGCCGACCCGTTCCGGCCGGGACGGCGCCTGTATCGCACCGGCGACCTGGCTCGCCGCAACACCCGCGGCGAACTCGAATTCGTCGGCCGCGCGGACGAACAGGTGCAGGTGCGCGGCTACCGCATCGAACTCGGCGAGGTGGAGGCGACGATAGCGAGCCACCCCGCGGTGGCGCACTGCGTGGCAACGGCCGTGCTGGACAAGACGATCGGCACCGTGCTGGCCGCCTACCTCGTGCCCAGCGACGCCGACGAAACCGGCAAGACCGAGATCGATATCGACGCCGTGCGCGCGCATGCGGCCGCGGTGCTGCCCGAGTACATGATGCCCGCCACCTTCACGGTGATCGGCGAGGTTCCGCTCACCGAGCACGGCAAGCTCGACCGCCGCGCACTGCCCTCGCCCACGCCTGCGGGCGTCGAGCTGTACCGGGAACCCGCGACCGCCACCGAGACCCGGCTCGCCGAGCTGTTCTCTCAGCTGTTCGGGCACAACCGGGTCGGTGCCGACGATTCGTTCTTCGACCTGGGCGGGCATTCCCTGCTGGCCGCCCGGCTACTCGCCCGGATCCGCGCCGAGTTCGGTGTCGAACTGGCGGTCCGGGCGCTGTTCGACACTCCGACCGTGAGTGGTCTGGCCGCGCTCGTGGAGGCGGCAGCCGTACGCAACACCCCGCTGGAGGTTGGCCGATGACCAGTGTGATGACCGAGATCGCCGATACCCGTGCGGGTTTCGGCCTTCCGGCGGAGGTGCGCCACCGGGTGCTCGGCGAGTGGGCCACCGGCGTGGAGCTGTCGGATGTGGTGGGTATCGCCGGACTTCTGCGGCGCGCCAACGCCGTTCCCCCGGTCCGGCCCGCCGTGCGGTGCGGTGCGGAATGCCTGGACTACGGCCAGGTGTTCGCGCGCCTGGCGCGGCCGGGTGCGCGTGGGGCGGCCGATTCCCTCGATGCCGCGATGCATACGCTGGCCGCCCTCGCCGCGGACGTCGAAGCGCCCGTGCGGGTCCGCAGCGGAGCCGGGACCGTAGCGATGAGCCCGAAGGCCGTGACGGCGGCCGTCGCCGACCGTCGCGCGGTCGCGCTCGAACGCCGGTGGGACTGCGTCGATCCCGCGCTGGGCTCGGCCGATGTGCGGCTGGTCGTCGGCCGCTGGGACTCCGCGGACGTGCTGGTGGAACTGCTGGCGGCGCTGGCCGACGGTGCGACGCTGGTCGTTCCGACCCCGGCCGAGCGCGCCGACCCCGCGGCATTGGCGGAGGTGGTCGCGGCGCGGTCGGTGACCCACGTCGTCGCGGCGCCCGAAACCCTCCGGGACTGGAGCGGCCTGCCCGGCATGCCCAGCGTGCGGCGCTGGGACGTGGTCGGCAGCACGTGCTCGATCGAGCTGCACGACCACCTGCGCGAGCTGTCGCCGGAGGCCGTCGCGAGCTTCGCCTACCGGCTGCCGGAATACGCCGGTGCCGTGGCCCGCGGCCCGCTCGACGGCACCGGCCGGCTGCGCCCGATTCCCGGCGCGCGGGTGCTGGTCCTCGACGAGCACCGGCAGCCGGTCCCGCCGGGCACGGTCGGCGACGTGTACGCCGGCGGCGCCGCACTGGCGGAAGAGGCTGTGGCACAAGATTTCCCGGAGCGGTTCGTGGACGATCCGTTCCCGGTCGACGGCACCGCCGGACCCCTGGTGCGCACCGGCGCCCGGGCGAGCTGGACCGCTCAGGGCTGGTTGGTGCTGGCAGACGAACCCGGCGATGCGAGTGCGCGGCCTGCCGCGCGGCGGGCGTCCGGGGAGATCCGCGCTGTCGGCGGATCGTGGCGAAGGAGCTGACGGAAATGAACCCTGGTCGAACTGTCGCGAGGCGCGTCTTCGGAGCCCGCAGAGGTCGCCCGCGGCGGATGGCGGTGGTGGCGCTGGCAGTCGGTCTCGTGCTGGGTGTGGCCGGCTGCGGATCCGGTGGTGACGACGCCGGTTCGACCGGATCGGTGACCGTCGACCACACCATGGGCAAGGCCACCATCGAGGGCACCCCGAAGCGGGTCGTCACGATCGGCACGCAGTGGCTGGATGCCGCTGTGGCGCTGGGGGTTACGCCCGTCGGCTATCTGGTCCCCGGCGGTACCGGGGCGTCGGTGCCCTGGCTGCCGCCGGAACTGGCGCAGCAGTCCGAGGAGATCACCATGGGCGGCGACGTCACCGAGCAGATCGCGGCGCTGGAGCCGGATCTGATCGTGGCCCCCGGTTTCCTGATGGACAAGGCCATGTACGACAGGCTGTCCCAGCTGGCCCCGACCATCGGGCCGCTGACCACCGCGCAGGTCGATCCCTGGGAGGATCAGATGACCACGCTCGGCAAGGTGCTGGACAAGCAGGCCGAGGCCGACAAGGTGGTGGCCGACGTGCACGGCCGGATCGACGCCGTCACGGCGCGGCATCCGGCGTTGCGCGGCAAGACGTTTCTCACCTGCATGCTGACCACGCCGACCCAGCTGATGGTGCTGGCGGATCCGAAGGACGCCTCGGCCCAGACGTTTTCCCGGATGGGCATGACGATGCCGGAGAAGCTGGTGAACGAGGCCCCGAACGGCGGCCGCCTGGCGCTGTCGCCGGAGCGGCTCACCGATCTGACCGCCGACCTGCTGGTGTGCGGCGCCGCACCGGGATTGGAGCAGAAGTTCAAGCAGCTGCCCGGCTATTCCGATCTGCCGTCGGTGCGCCAGGGCGGCATCGCCTTCGTCGACATGATCACGATCAACGCCATCAACCTGCCGACCGCGCTGTCGTTGCCGTACCTGCTGGACAAGCTGGAGCCGACGTTCGCGAACGTCGGAAAGTGAGGAGGGACCGCATGTCTGATTCTTCCGGTACTCGTTCCGGGGGCCGCCCCGCCCCGACGTCGCTGGCCCAGCAGGCCGCCCTGCTGCCGGAGCGGATGCGGCGCACCGCCGTACCCAATCTCTTCGTCGCGCTGGAGATCTCGCCCGCGCTGGATGCCGTCGCCCTGGATCGTGCGGCGGTCGAGCTGGTGTCGCGGCACGAGATTCTGCGCACCGTCTACCCGGACGATCGCCGTATTCCCTATCAGAAGGTCGCTCCGGCACCCGATTCGGTGGTCGAGATCGTCGAGTCGGAGGATACCGAGACAACGGCCGACGCCGACCACCGCTTCGACCTGGTGCACGATTCGCCGGTGCGAATCCGGTTGCACCGCTCGCCCGATCGCGATGTGCTGTCGATCGCCGTGCACCCGGTCGCCGCCGACGACCGATCGGTGGAACTGCTGGTGGCCGAGCTGTTCGCGACCTACGCCGGCGCCACCGTCCCGGCGCCTGCCCAGTACCGCACCTTCGCCACCGCGGAGCTGAAGACCTTGGCGTCCAACGCTTCCGGGGATGCCGATCTGAACTACTGGCTCCAGCGCCTCGCCGAACTGCCGGAGCGGGCCGATATCGCCGCCGCGGAGCCGGCGCCCGGGGCCGCCTCCCGCTACACCTTCCGCGTGCCACCGGAAGCGATCGCCTCGGCCGGTGCCGGCACCCCGGCCGAGGCGGTGTCGGCGGCGGTGGTGACGCACGCGTTGAGCGAGACCGGGATGGCGGACGACGTCGCGGTCGGCCTCACCGATCCGGGCCGCGCGGCCGACGGCGCCGAGACCGCCCTCGGCGGTTTCGCCAATCAGCTTGTGCTGCGGCTCGATCCGACCGGCGACCGCACCCCGCGGCAGCTGATCGAGGATGCCGCCCGGGCGACGGCCGAGGCCCGCGCCCACGCGGGCACCCGGATCGAGCGGCTCACCCACGAGATGCGCGGCGCGGCCGCGGTGACCAGCGGCGTGCCGTTCCAGGTACTGGTGAACGTCCGGGCGGAGGCCGCCACAGCGCCCGTCGCCGGACACACTGTCCGTGAGCTGACGCGCCGCATCGCCCGGCCGTACGGTGTCGACATCCTGGTGGACGTCGTCACCGGTGACGGCGCGGACGTGACCGTCGACGTCACGCCGGCGCTGGCCGGGCACCCCGAACTCGACGAGTTCGTCCGGCTGCTGGAGCGGAAGTACTCGGAATGGGCCGCGCGACCGGATGATCCGGCCCGGCGACGGGAGGACGGCCCGGCGCTGTTCACCCGGACGACGCTGCCGCCCCCGGGCACCACCGGTCTCGGCGGCGCGCCGCGCAGCGACGAGGAGCGCATGCTCGCGGACGCCATCCGCCAGGTGCTCGACCTGGACGAGGACGACGAGGTCGGGCGCGCCGACACCTTCTTCTCGCTCGGCGGCGACAGCATCGCCGCGCTGCGGCTGGCGACCCTGCTGGGCGAGCAGGGCTACGCCCTGGAAGTACAGACGGTGTTCGAGTTCCCGGCGATCCACGAACTCGCCGAACAGCTCGTGCCCGCCGACCCCGAGGCCGCCGCCACCGACACCGCGGCGCCCACCGTGGCGCCGATGGGCGCGTCCGGCCTGGACCAGGACGCCTTGCAGGCGCTCGGCCGAAAGTTCGCCGCGCAGTAGGCGGCAGGGGTATACACCGAGGAGCTATCGGAACCGGGAGGGAAGGATTCATGACGGCCGAGACCCTGGAGCAGGCCCCGTCACAGCCGAGCGCGCCGCCGGCGCCGGACAAGGTGGCGCTGAAACAGCAGAAGAAGGCCGACGGCGCCGCGCGCAAGCAGGTCCTGGCCCCGGTGAACGGCGTGCTGACGCTCGCCAGCCTGGTGATCGTGGTCGCCTCGGTGTGCTTCGTCGTTCCGTTCATCCTGATCGTCGAGGCGTGCCGGGAGATGCTGTCGACGCCGGTCGACTCCGGCCGGGTGTGGTGGCTGGTGATCTCCGCGATCGTGGTGCTGGTGCTGCGCGGGCTGTTGCAGGCCGGTGCGCTGGTGTGGAGCCATCTGGTGGACGCGAAGTTCCAGCTGTCGCTGCGGCAGCTGCTGGCCGCCAAGCTGACCCGGGTTCCGTTGGGCTGGTTCACCGATCGCAGTTCCGGCGAGGTGAAGCGGACCCTGCAGGACGATGTCGAGGCGCTGCACTACCTGGTCGCGCACGCCCGGCTGGAGTTCGTCGGGGCCGTCACCGTCCAGCTGGTCGCGCTGATCTACCTGTTCACCGTCGACTGGCGGCTGACGCTGGTGCTGCTGATTCCGCTGTTCCTGTACACCCGGGCGCTGGCCGCCATGATGGGCGCCGGGCACCGGGATCGGCTGATGGTGTTCCTCGGGGCCGAACGCAAGATCGAGGAATCGATCATCGAATTCGTCGACGGCATCCAGGTGGTGCGCGCGTTCGGCCAGGCCCGCAAGGCGCACAACACCTTCCAGGAGGCCGTCGACAAGACGGCCGCGAGCCTGCTGGCGTGGAAGACCCCCATGACGCGGTTGCAGTCGGCCGCCGAGATCCTGCTGACGCCCGTGTTCATGATGCTGGTGCTGATCGTGGCCGGACTCGGGCTGGTCGAGCTGAGCTGGATCGAACCCGCCGACGTCCTGCCGTTTCTGCTGCTGGGCGTCGGGCTGGGCAGCGCGCTGCTCGGTATCGGCTACGACGGCCAGGCGCTGCGCGAGGGCGCCGCGGCGGCGCTGCGGTTGCATCAGCTCCAGCAGACTCCGGAACTGAAGGTGCGTGCGGATGCCGTGCCGGCGCCGAGCGGCACCGACCGCACCGGACTTCCGGTGCGCTTCGAGGGCGTGAGCTTCGGATACCGCAAGGACCGGACGGTGCTGCGCGACATCGACATCGAGCTCGAGCCGGGCACCATCACCGCGCTGGTCGGCCCGAGCGGATCGGGCAAGTCGACGCTGGCGCGGCTGCTGCCGCGCTTCTACGACGTGACCGACGGCCGAATCACCATCGGCGGCACCGACCTCCGCGACTTCTCCACCGAGGCGCTTTATCACACAGTCGGATTCGTGCTCCAGGACGTGCGGATGATCCGCGGCACCATCCGCGAGAACATCCGCCTGGCCAGGCCCGATGCCGACGACGCGGACGTCGAACGGGTCGCCCGGGCGGCTCAGATCCACGACCGGATCACGGAGCTTCCGCGCGGCTACGATTCCGAGATCGGCACGGACGCAATACTTTCCGGTGGGGAGGCGCAGCGGCTGTCCATTGCCCGCACGCTGCTCGCCGACACCCCGGTCCTGGTGCTGGACGAGGCCACGGCCTTCGCCGACCCGGAATCCGAGGCCGCCGTGCAGGATGCGCTCGCGGTGCTGGTCGCCGATCGCACCGTGCTGGTGATCGCGCACCGGCTGCACACCATCACGGGGGTCGACCGGATTCTGGTGCTGGACAACGGCGTTCTGGCCGAGAGCGGCGACCATGCGACGCTGTCCCGGGCGGGTGGCCTCTACCAGCGGCTGTGGGAGATGAACGAGGCATCCCTGCATGCGCTGGACGAACAGGAGATGCCGGTCGAACAGGAGATCTCATGATCACCAAGGTTTTCGCGCTCGTCCCCTCGGACCTGCGTCCCCAGGTGCCGCGGTACCTGGCCCTCATCCTCGGCCTGTCGCTCGGCCAGATCGCGGCCTACCTGCTGCTGATTCCGTTGCTGCAGGCGCTGTTCGACGGCGATCTGGGCGGTGCCTGGCGCTGGGCGGCCTGGATGGCGGTCGCGGTGGCGGCCGCCTCGGCGTTCTCCTACCTGCAGTCGATGACGGGCCTGCGCATCGGCGTCGGCATGCTGCGCGGCGTGCAGACCCGGCTCGGCGACCACCTGAGCGGCCTGCCGCTGGGCTGGTTCGCCACCGCCAACGCCGGGTCGATCTCGAAGATCATCGTCGGCGGCGTGCGCGAAATCCTCAGCGTCGTCTCGTATCTGGTGGCTCCGATGGTCACCGCCGTGCTGGTGCCGGTGGGTGTCGCCGTCGGTGTCGCCTTCATCGACTGGCGGATCGCGCTGACCATGCTGCTCAGCCTGCCGGTGCTGCTGCTGGTGAGCCGGTGGGCGAACGGCAGCTTCATGAGCGCCAACGACCGGCTGCACGAGGCGGCGGCCGAATCCAATGCGCGCGTGGTCGAATTCGCGCAGGCGCAGCCGGTGCTGCGGGCCTTCGGCGCGGTGGGCGACGGCAACCGCAAGCTGTCGCAGGCGCTGCGCGAACAGGAGCGGGCCTCGACCGGCCTGGTCTTCGCGAGCGTGCCCGGCCTGATCGTGTTCGCCCTGTGCGTGCAGGCGGTCTTCCTGGTCCTGGTGTCGGTGGTGGTCGCCCGCGGCACCGGTGGCGACCTGGCGATCCCCGCGGCGATCGCGCTGATCGCGGTGAGTTCGCGGTTCATCGAGCCGATCAACCGCGCGGCGCAGCTGGCCAACGGGCTGCGCAGCGCGGGTGCCGCCGCCGACCGGATCACCGAGTTCCTGGCCGAGCGCGATCTGGGCGAGGCGACCGAACCGGTGCGGCCCGGCGAGCCGTCGATCGTGTTCGAGGACGTCGAGTTCGGCTATCGCGACGGCGAAAAGGTCATCGGCGGTGCGTCTTTCACGGTGCCCAGCGGAACCACGACGGCGATCGTGGGCCCCTCGGGCAGCGGCAAGACCACGCTGCTGCGGCTGGCGTCACGCTTCTACGACGTCGATGCCGGCCGGATCGCCGTCGGCGGCCACGACGTGCGCGAGCAGCCGTCGGAAACGCTGCTGGGCCAGGTCTCGCTGGTCTTCCAGGACGTGTATCTGTTCGACCGGACCGTCGAGGAGAACATTCGCCTCGGCCGCCCGGACGCGACGTCCGAGGAGGTGCGCCACGCCGCCGAGATGGCGCGGGTGGACGAGATCGTGGAGCGCCTGCCCGACGGCTGGGACTCCGCCGTCGGCGAGGGCGGTGCCGCGCTGTCCGGCGGTGAGCGGCAACGGGTTTCGATCGCCCGGGCGCTGCTCAAGGACGCGCCCATCGTGCTCCTGGACGAGGCCACCAGCGCGCTGGACCCGCACAGCGAGGCAGTGGTGGTGCGCGGCATCCACGAGCTGACCCGCGGCAAAACCGTTGTCGTGGTGGCGCATCGGCTGGCGACCATCCGGCACGCCGATCAGATCCTGTTCGTCGAGGACGGGCGGATCGCCGAAAGTGGCACGCACAGTGAGCTTCTGGAGCTGAGCGGGCGCTATGCCGCGTTCTGGAACGAGCGCTCGCGGGCGACCGGGTGGCACCTGACCCCGGCCTGACCGTCAAGCGGTTCGGGCCGTCAGCCCGTCCATCAGCAGATCCATCATGCGTCCGGCCTGATCGCGCCGGTCGGGTCCGGTCGCCACGAAGATGCCGACCAGGCTCGCCACGACGTCCTCGGCGCGCACGTCGGCGCGCACCGTGCCCTCGGCGGCGCCGGCCTCCAGCAGCGTCCGGACCGCATCGGCCAGTTCGGCGCGGGCCTGGGTAACGGGGGCCGGGGTGGTGGGGGTCGACCCGGAGCCGACGACGGAGCGCAGCGCGTCGGCCATCTCGTCCTTGGCCGCCACGTAGTCGGCGAATCGGTCCATCCAGGCGCGCAGCGCGTCCTCGGCGGGCGCCCCGGCCAGCAGCTTCGGGGCGCTCGCGCACACGCCGCTCACCTCCGCCCGGTACACCGCCTCGACCAGCGCCTCCCGGGTGGGGAAATGGCGATAGAGCGTGCCGATGCCCACGCCCGCCGCGCGCGCGATCGCCTCCAGCGCCACCTTGCCGCCGCGATCGGCGAACATGCCGCGGGCGGCCACGACGAGCTTTTCCCGGTTGCGTTGGGCATCTGCCCGATCCTGCACCAAGCGGAGGATCCTCCGTTTCTGCTATCGTCAGTTGAAGCGGAGGAACCTCCGCTTCGATATCGACTATACCCAGGATGGAGTGACCGATATGGGAGAGATCGACTCGGCACCGGGCGGGACGGCGGCGCTGGCCGGGCGGCCGGTCGCCCGGATCGGATACGGCGCGATGCAGCTGGTCGCCCACCGGCCCGGCGACCCGTCCGTCGACCGCGGGGCGGCGATCGGCGTGCTGCGGCATGCGGTCGGCCGCGGAGTCAACCACATCGACACCGCGCAGTTCTACGGTGACGGTGCCTGCAATGAGCTGATTCGCGCTGCGCTGCAACCGTTTCCGGACGGTCTGGTGCTCGTCACCAAGCTCGGCGCGGCGAACGGCGGTGACGGGCTGATCCCGGCCCAGCGGCCCGAACAGTTGCGGGCGCAGGTGGAAGCCAATCTCGCCGCCCTGGGCGTGGACCGGATCCCGGTGGTCAACCTGCGCCGCGTGGACGCCCCGCCGGGCATCATCGCCGAGGGGGATCAGCGCGTGGATATCGACAGCCAGCTCGCCGAACTGCTCGCGCTGCGCGAGGCGGGAAAGATCGAGGCGATCGGGCTCAGCAACGTCGGGGTGGAGCAACTACGTCAGGCTCTGCCCGCCGATATCGCCTGCGTGCAGAACATGCACAATCCGCTGGACCGCTCCGCCGAACCGGTTCTCGATCTGTGCCGCGAGCACGACATCGCGTGGGTGCCGTTCTTCCCGCTCGGGTCCGGCTTCCCCGGCGCGCACCGGGCGACGGAGCGTCCGGCCGTCGCCGAGATCGCCGGGAATCTGGGGGCGACACCAGCGCAGGTGGTGCTGGCCTGGCATCTGGCCCATTACGCCCACACCCTGCTCATTCCGGGCACGACCAGCGCCGACCACCTCGACGAGAACATCGCCGCCGGGCGCATCGAGCTGCCCGCGGCGGCCGTACGCACGCTGGACGGTCTCGCGAGCAGCGCTCGGCCGGCGTAGCGCGGCAGGGTTGAGATTCCGGTAGCCGATCGAGGGCCGACGTCGTGGGTCTCGCGGAAACTGTGCCGTGACCCTTGACTGTGCCGTAGCGGCACGGTGTGTGCTGGGTTTCGAAGCGATCAGTTGCCACGACACGAAAGAGTTGAGACCCATGATGATCGAATCCGGCCGTACCGGTGACGCGGTGACCGATGCCGAATCGACCGGCGCCGAGTCGACCGGTACACCGAAGCCGACGCTGTTGGAGCAGATGGGCGGCCCGTCCGGGCTGACGTACTCGGTGGTGCCGGTGGTGGCCTTCGTGGTGGGCAATGCCGTCCTCGGGCTGACCGGGGGCATCGGCACCGCCATCGGCGTTGCCGTCGTGATCGCCGCGATCCGGCTGCTGCGCAAGGAACCGGTGCAGCCGGCCGTCTCCGGCCTGCTCGGCGTCGCGGTCGCCGCGTTCGTTGCCTACCAGACCGGATCGGCGAAAAACTTCTTCCTCATCGGTATCTGGGCGAGCCTGCTGCTCGGCACGGTCTTCCTCGTATCGATCCTGGTGCGCTGGCCGCTGGCGGGTGTCATCTGGAGCCTGCTCAACGGCCACGGGCACGCGTGGCGCCGGGACAAGCCGTCGCTGCGGGGTTACGACCTCGCCACCCTCGCGCTGGTCGGTGTCTTCGCCGCGAGGTTCGTTGTGCAGCAGTGGCTCTACGACCAGGACAGCACGGGCTGGCTGGCATTCGCGCGCATCGCGATGGGCTACCCGCTGCTGGCGGTGGCGCTGCTGGTGGTGTTCTGGGCCGTTCGCCGGTCGGGCAGGCGGCTCGCGGCACTCCAGGCTACGGCATGAATTCGGCTCTGCTGCAACACTCTTCGGGGTCCCGGTTGTCCTGTGACGGCCGGGATACCGGTGTCGGTCGGCGGATTCACGGTCACCCCTGCGGATTCGGCGTGACGGGCTACTGGGTCTGCCCTTTCTGCGGGATTCACGGATGTCGCCAGCGATGAATTCGGTGTCGGGAGCGTGCTCGGCGAAGTAGCCCTCAGGCGCCGAATCGGCCGGCAGCGCACGCAGTTCCGTATGAGAATCGAGTTCGGAGAACCCGAGCGGATCGTCAGTGCTCGTTCCTAACATCGGCTCATGACCGACCTCATGTACTACACAGCACAGAGCAGAATGACCGATCCAGGGTGTCGGGCCGAGCTGCTGGCAGGGCTTCCTGACGACATCGCCGAGATCCGACGGGTCGTGTCGGGTCTGGTTGTCCACTACCGCGCCGACAAGCCGCTGGAGCAGGGCGTGCCGGCCGAGCGGATGCGGGAGATCGACACCCGCTATGCCGAGACCATGCTGGGCAGGCTCGCCGAGCTGGCCGACGGACCGCTCAGCAAGCCACGCTCGACCACCCAGCGGCTGGTCGGCTGCTGCCGCGACTTCACGGTGTTGTACGTATCGGCGTTGCGGGCGCACGGTATCCCGGCCCGCGCGCGTGTCGGCTTCGCCACCTACTTCGTCGCCGATTATGCCGTCGACCACGAGGTGGCCGAAGTCTGGGATGCCGACCAGGAGCGCTGGCGGCTCATCGACGCCCAGATCGACGAAGGTCACGCCGGCCCGGACGGCACACGCGTCGACCCACTCGATCTGACACTCGATCAGTTCGTACCGGCCGGTGCCGCGTGGCAGCGGTGCCGCGCAGGCATCGCCGACCCGGCAAGCTTCGTAGTCGACCCGGCCCTCGACATTCCGGAGACACGCGGCCGACCCCAGATCGCGCACGACCTCGTGCAGGACCTGGCCGCGTTGAACAGCACCGAAATGCTTCTCTGGGACGACTGGGGCTGGGGGGACGACAAGTTATTCACCGACGCAGAGCATGAGCTGCTCGACCGCGTCGCGGCGGTAACGACGGTCGGCGACAGCGAGGAGATACACGGGCTCTACGACAGCGAGCCGCCGCTGCGCGTGCCCGATATCGTGACCACCGCCGACCCACTCGGCGGTCCCCTCCGTCATATCGCCTGGCGGGGGCGTTCGAATCCGAACTCACCGAACTGATCCACGTCTACGTCCCGCCGGGCAAACGCCGGTGACGTAGAGGATCACCGAGTCACGGGTTTTCCCGACTCTGTTCGGAGGAACCGCCGTTCTGAGAGCGGCTCCTGCCTGTCTGTGCCTCCGGCCCTCGCAGTAGCCTGGTGCCCCAAGGCATTCGCGAGAGGCGGCATGCGATGGGCGAGAACCAGCAAGTGTCGGTCGGACTGGGGTCGGTGGCCGATGCCGGGCGGTGGTTGGACGCTGTGTGCGATATCTACGATCAGGTGTTTTCCGAGCCGCCGTTCGTGTGGCCGGAGGGAGAGTCGGGGCGGCATCGGGCGATGATGGACAGGCTGATCGAGGATCCCACGTTCGGCATCGCACTTGCTCGCACGCCCGATGACCTGGTCGGGTTCGTCTACGGTGTCGGGTTGAAGCCGGACGGTCCGTGGTGGGATGGGTTCCAGCAGCCCGTTCCCGATGATCTCGTCCGGGAATGGGACGGCCGGACCTTCGCCGTCATAGACCTTGCGGTGCAACAGAATTGGCGTCGCCGGGGGCTGGGGCGGCGGTTGCTCGATGTGTTGTCGAGCAGTCGGCCGGAAGAGCGGGCGACATTGGCAGTTCAGCCCCAGGCCGCGGACTCGCACGCGTTCTATGCGGCCGTCGGAGAATGGCGCTCGGTCGGGCGGCAGGACACGCCGGGATACGTTTCCTCGCAGTTCGATATCTATGTGCGGGAATTGGTGAAGCCGTAGGCGTTCAGTTCCTCGCCGAGGTTGCGGACGGTTGGCTGGTCCTTCCACGGCGTCAGTCCGTGCCGCGCGTCCACGATGCTGTTCACCAGACGATCGGAGCCGCAGGACGCCGCAAGCCGGGCGGTCTTGCGGATTGCCTCGGCCGACGCGTCGACGCCACCGATATCCTTGTGCGCGTTGGCCGGACTGATATACGTGAGCGCTCGATTGCGTACGAACGACGGGTCGATCAAGACCAGCGCCTCTTCGGCTGGACCGCGAGCATCCTGTCCGGCACCCAGCTCATGGTGGCCGTCGCTTCGTAGCGATGCGACGAGGCCCGGATCGTGAAAACAGGCGACGGAATTCTCGGTGGGCTGTGTGGATGCCGAGGCGATAGTGCGGTCGGCGTCGGACATGTGGACCGGCCCGAGTACCGGCTGGGTGTCATCGCGGTTCGGCTGGAGGTCGATGCCGTATTCGTGCCGAGCGTCGAGCACGTCGGCGAGGCCGAGATCCCTGCCGAACTGGTGGCTGTGGTCGATGTCGTGACGGTGTGGCCGGAGGCTGCCTATGCCCGGCGGGCCGACGGCGCGCTGCCCGATCCGAGCGGGCCGGACGAGGGTGCAGAGAACCGGCCGGGGCGGGGGCTGCCGGGGCGGCGGTAGTCTCGTCGGCAAGGCGGGCGGTGCTCGCATGGCGTGCGATCAGTTGTTTTCCGGCGGATCGGGGGATCTACCGTGGGACGGGCTGGAGGTGGTGTGGGACTTCGGGAGATGGGCACGCGGGTTCGGCAGCTGATGGAGCGACCGGGGACCGCGGATATGTCGCGGTACCGGCCCGTTGTTGCCGAGGCCGGGCGCCTGGAAGACGAGTTCCGGGAGGTGCCGGCGGCGGAGCTGACCGCGGCGGCCGGGCGGCTGCGCGCGTCGGGGCGGGCGTTCGGCAAGGCCGAGCTGGCGCGGGTCTGCGCGCTGGGCCGGGAGGCGGCGCACCGCACGCTGGATGAGCGGCCCTTCGACGTGCAGTTGCTCGGCACCCTCGGGATGCTCGGCGGGAACGTGGTGGAGATGTCCACCGGTGAGGGGAAGACGCTGGTCGGCGCCCTCGCCGCGGTCGGATTCGCGTTGCAGGGGCGCCGGGTTCACGTCGTCTCGGTCAACGACTATCTGGCCCGCCGGGATGCCGAGTGGATGCGTGAGCTGTACGCGATGCTGGGTGTTTCCGTCGGCTGGGTCGGCGAGGACGAGGACTGGGAGCATCGCCGCGAGGCGTACGAGTGCGATGTGACGTACGTGTCGGTGAGCGAGGTGGGATTCGATGTGCTGCGCGATCGGTTGCGCACCGACGTCGCCGAGGTGGTGCTGCCCGCGCCCGACGTGGTGATCGTCGACGAGGCCGATTCGGTGATGATCGACGAGGCCATCGTCCCGCTGGTGCTGGCCGGCTCGGTGGAGCACGGGCACGGGGACGACGAGGTCGCGAAGATCGTCGACACTCTGGTGGCGGGGCGGCACTACGAGGTCGACGGCGACAAGCGCAATGTCTATCTGACCGATGCCGGCATCGATCAGGTGCAGGCCCGGCTCGGCGGGGTGGATCTGTACACGGTCGAGCACGCCGAGCTGCTGACCCGGATTCAGCTTGCGCTGCATGCGCATTCGCTGCTGCATCGCGATGTCGACTACCTGGTCCGTAACGACAAGGTGGAGCTGATCAATGCCGCGCGCGGGCGGGTCGCGCTGCTACAGCGGTGGCCCGACGGCTTGCAGGCGGCCGTGGAGGCCAAGGAGGGCGTGGCCGTCAGCCCGACCGGCGAGGTGCTGGACTCGATGCTGGTGCAGGAGCTGATCGGGCGTTACCGCACCGTCTGCGGGATGAGCGGTACGGCCGTCGCCGTCGCCGACCAGCTGAAGGAGTTCTACAGGCTGGATACGGGGAGCATCCCGACGAATGTGCCGGGCATCCGCGAGGACGAGCCCGATCGGCTGTACGAGACCGCCGACCAGAAGGACGACGCGCTGGTCGACTACGTGCGCGAGATGCACGAGTCGGGGCGTCCGGTGCTGCTGGGGACGCTGAGCGTGGCCGAATCCGAAAGCATCGCCGAGAGATTGGCCGAGGCCGGCATCGAGGGCGCGGTCCTGAACGCGAAGAACGATGCCGAGGAGGCCGGGATCATCGCGCGCGCAGGCGAATTCGGGCGCGTCACGATCTCGACGCAGATGGCGGGCCGGGGCACCGACATCCGGCTGGGCTCCCGGGACGGCGACGGGTACGAGCGGGTCGTGGAGCTCGGCGGGCTGTGTGTGGTGGGCACCGGCCGCTACCACACGGGCCGGCTGGACGATCAGCTGCGCGGGCGCGCCGGGCGTCAGGGTGACCCGGGCAGTTCGGTGTTCTTCACCAGCCTGGAGGACGCCGTGATGATGCATCACGTACCGGATCTGCGGCAGCCCGCGAAGATCGATCCGGACGGGCGGGTGCACGACGGGCGGACGCAGCGCGCCATGGACCACGCGCAGCGCGTGGCCGAGGGCGCCCACCTGGCGATTCATCGCAATACCTGGCGCTACCACCAGCTCACGAAGATCCAACGGGAAGAGGTCGTCGAACATCGCGACCGGGTGCTCCGGGAAGAACTGGCCGCCGAGCGCCTCCGCGAACTCCGCCCGGAGCGCTACGAGGAGCTGCTGGAGACCGTCGGCGAGAAGGCGCTCGCGGCCGCCGCCCGCTCGATCGTGCTGTACCACCTCGATCGGCGCTGGAGCGAACATCTGGCCTTCCTCACCGATGTGCGCGAGGGCATCCATCTGCGCGCGCTGGGGCGCGAGACGCCGATCGACGAGTTCCACCGCATCGCGGTGACGGAGTTCGCCGAATTCTTCGGCGTCGTCTACCAGAGTTCGTCGGAGACCTTCGATCGAGCCGAAATCACTTCCGACGGTGTGGATCTGGAATCGCTCGGCCTGAAGCGGCCCACCTCCATCTGGACCTACATGGTCAACGACAATCCGTTCGGCACGTCGGGGGCGCGCTTCCTGGAATACCTGGGCAGCAAGGTCCGCGACGGCGCGATCAAGCTGGGGCTGCGGAACTGATCACCGCCAGTACGCCCGGGCGGCGATATTCTGTTTCGGCAGTGTGGTTTTCAGGGACTTGACGATGGCGCGCGTGGTCGCGGCGTCGCAGGCGGCCCAGCCGAACGCGTCGGGGGCGCAGGTCAGCGACTCTGCGGCCTGACGCAGGAGTTGGCCGTAGTTGACCCGTTCCACCCAGGTCACCTCGGTTTTCGGGCCCGAGCGCACCGGGAGCGTGCGGTCCGAGTCGTACTGCCATTCCAGCCACACCCGGGCGGGGGTCTCGCCGATCGCGTCGAGCAGCGAGTTGATCGCGGGCAGCGAGGCGGTGTCGCCGAAGATCACGAACTCCGGCGGAACGGGCTGGGGGACGGCGAATTTCGAGCCCATCACGGTGGCGTCGATGACGTCGCCGATCGATGCGCCGTCGGCCCATCGCGAGGCCGGGCCGCCGTGCAGGGCGAATTCGATGTCGAAGGTGTCGTTGCCCGGATCGGGATCCACGAGGGTGTAGCCGCGCTGTAGCAGGCTGCCGTTGTCGTCCGGGAACCACATGCGGATCCACTGGGTGGGATGCACCGGATGATCGGCCAGGAGGCCGCCGCCGGTGAAGCCCAGTCGCAGGTAGTTGTCACTGATGCGGTCGCTGGAGGTGACCGTCAGGCGGTAATCGTCCGCACGAAGTGCTTTGAGGACGAACCCGTTGATGCCTTTTCCCATACAGTTAGGTTAGCCAAACCACAGGCATAGGCGTGGGCGCGACCGTAAGTTACTATGCCAGAAGGTTAGGCAAGCCTAGCCTTTGCGCTGGGAAGAAGGCTGGATATTCGGCCGGTGAGGAGTCTGATGCTCAGCATGGCTGACGTTCGTGACGTGGTGGCGGCAGCGCTCGAGGTGCCCGCCGAGTCGATCGGCTACGACGACGACCTGGTGAGCCTGGGTATGCACTCGATGATGCTGATGCAGCTGTCGGCCCGGTGGCGCAAGCAGGGACACGAGGTGCGCAGTTCCGAACTGGCATTGCAGCCGACCGTCGCGGCGTGGACCGAGTTGCTGGGGGGCAGCGCCGAACGGGACGAACCGGAACCGAAACCGGAGCCCGCGCCGGCCGCCGACACCGATGAGTTCGCCCTCGCCACCATGCAGCACGCGTACTGGGTCGGGCGCCGGCAGGATCAGCGCCTCGGCGGCGTCGCGGCGCACCTGTACGTCGAGTTCGACGGGCACGGGGTGCAGCCCGACCGGATGCGGCGCGCGGTGCGGCGGCTGGTGGCCCGGCACGAGCAGCTGCGGGTGCAATTCACCGACAGCGGCACGCAGCGGGTGCTGCCGGAGCCGCTGCGGCCGGTCTTCCATCTGATCGATCTGGCCACCGAATTCGACGGTGGCCAGATGGAACTCGAACGGATCCGGCAGGAGAAGAGCCATCAGCGGATGGCCGTCGAGGAGGGCCAGGTCGTCGACATCACGCTCACGCTGCTGCCGGAGGGCCGCCACCGCGTGCACGTCGACGTCGACATGCTGGCCGGAGATGCGCTGAGCTACCGCAGGATTCTGGACGATCTCGCGACGCTCTACGAATCCGATGCCGACGCCACGGATTCCCTCGGCTACACCTACCGGCAGTATCTGTCCGACCGGGAGCGGACCGCGCCAGACAATTCCGCCGCGAAGGCGTGGTGGGACAACCGCATTCCGGACCTCCCCGATATTCCAGCGCTGCCGGTGCTGCCCGAGGGCGAGCGGGCCGACCCGGCGCGCAGCATCCGGCTGCACCACTGGTTCCCGCGGGAGGCGAAGGAGCAACTCGGCAAGGTCGCGCACGGTCACGGCGTCACCCCGGCGGTGGCGCTGGCCACGGTCTTCGCCGAGGCGATCGCGCGCTGGTCGGCGCGGCAGCGGTTCCTGCTGAACGTGCCGCTGTTCGACCGGGAACCGCTGCACGACGATATCGACCGGGTGGTGGGCGACTTCACCAATTCGGTGCTGGTGGACGTCGATGCGCGGGAGCCGGAGTCGATGGTGGCGCGCGCCAAGCGGGTGCAGCGCGAATTGCATACGTGTGCGGCGCAATCCACCTACGAGGGCTTGGATGTGCTGCGCGATCTGGGCCGGCTGCGCGGCGGTCCGGTCACCCCGTCGGTGGTGTTCACCTCCGGGCTCGATCTCGGGGAGCTGTTCTCCGACCGGGTCACCGGGATCTTCGGTGAGCCGGTGTGGATCCTGTCGCAGGGGCCGCAGGTGGATCTGGATGCCCAGGTGGTCGAGCTGTCCGGCGGGCTGCTGGTGAACTGGGACGTGCGCCGCGACGCCATGCCCGAGGGCGTGGTCGAGGCGATGTTCGGCGAATTCCGCTCGCTGGTGCTGGCATTGCTGGAGCCGGGCGCGGATTGGGGCGCGCCGCTGTCCATCGCGCTGCCGGAAGCGCAACGGACCGTGCGGGATTCGGTGAACGACACCGACCGGGAGCTGGGCGAGCGCACCCTGCACGATGCCTTCTTCGCCCGCGCCGCAAGCGAACCCGATCGAGTGGCGCTGCGGTGGCGCGACGGCGGGACGAGCAGCTACGGCGAACTGGCGGATCGGGCACTGGCCGTCGGGCGGGCGCTCGCCGATGCCGGCGTGCGGCCCGGCGACACCGTGGTGGTCGTCGTTCCCAAGGGGCACCGGCAGATTCCCGCCGTGCTGGGCGTGCTCGCCGCCGGTGCCGCCTACGTGCCGATCGGCACGGGTCAGCCGCGGGCGCGGCGAGACCGGATCCTGGCGCGGGCCGGGGCGCGGGTGGCCCTGGTCGACGGCGATGTCGAGTCGCCTGCTGCCGAGTTACCTCCGGAGGTCACCGCGATCCGGCTGGACGAGGCCCTCGCGGGAGGCCGGCTGGAGCGCGCACACGGCTGCGCGCCCGAGGACCTGGCCTATGTGCTGTTCACCTCCGGCTCCACCGGTGAGCCGAAGGGCGTGGAGGTGAGCCACCGTGCCGCCGCCAACACCATCGACGCGCTCGTCGCGCAGTTCGGGATCCGGGAGAACGACCGGCTGATCGGCCTGTCCGCGTTGGAGTTCGACCTGTCGGTCTTCGATATCTTCTGCCCGCTGTCGATCGGCGGCGCGCTGGTGTGCGTGGACGCCGATACCGAGCGGGATGCGGCGGCGTGGGCGGACCTCATCGCCGAAACCGGTGTGAGCGTGCTGAATTGCGCGCCCGGGCTGATCGGGATGCTGCTGGACATCGTGGCGGTAGCGACGCGACCGGAGGCGGCAGCTTGCGTAACCACGGAGGGAGCCGATACCGCCACCACGGACACTGCCTCTTCCGAACAGCTGCGGTCGATGCGGGTGGTGATCACCGGCGGTGATCGCGTGAATGCCGAACTGGCGCATCGCTTCCGGACCCTGGTTCCCGGCCTGCGATTCGCCGGGCTGGGCGGCGCCACCGAGGCCGCCATCCACTCGACGGTGTGCGAGGTGACCGACGACTTCCCGGCCGAGTGGTCCGCCGTGCCCTACGGCACGCCGCTGGCCAATGTGCGGCTGCGGGTGGTCAACGAGCGCGGCGAGGACTGCCCGGACTGGGTGATCGGCGAACTGTGGATCGGCGGAACGAGTGTCGCCGACGGGTACCGCGGCGATCCGGAGCGCACCGCCGAGCGGTTCGTCGAGGCCGGCGGCGTGCGCTGGTACCGGACCGGCGACCTGGCCCGGTATCTGCCCGACGGCACCGTGGACTTCCTGGGCCGCGCCGATCACCAGGTGAAGATTCGCGGCTACCGGGTGGAGCTGGGTGAGGTGGAGGCGGCGCTGACGGCACTGCCGCAGGTGCGCGAGGCCGTGGCGCTGGCGACCGACGCCGGTCGGCTGGTGGCGGCGGTGACTGCCGACGCGAGTATTGATGCCGGGGAGGCGCTGCGGGAGTTGCTGCCCGAGCACATGATTCCCGAGGTCGTCGAGGTGCTGGACGCGATTCCGCTGACCGGCAACGGCAAGCTCGACCGGGCGGCGGTCCGCCGGATGCTGGGCGCCGAGGCGCTCGGTGCCCGGACCGCGTACGTCGCGCCGGGGACCGAGGTGGAGGCGGCGGTCGAGTACATCGTCGCGCAGATCCTCGGCGTCGAACGGCTGGGCATCGATACCGACTTCTTCGAGGCCGGTGGGAATTCGATCCTGGCGACGACCCTCACCGCGAAGGTCCGCGGGCTGCTGGCGGTCGAGAAGTTCGGCGTCACCGAGGTTTTCGAGGGCCGGACGGTGCGCGGGATCTGCGCGGGGCTGCTCGCCGCCGAGGCCGAACCCGGGCGGCTGGCGCGGGTGGCTCGGATTCTGCTGGAGCTCGCCGAGGTGAGCGTGCCCGAGACCGCCGCCGCGCGCTGAGCCGGATTGTCGTAGTACACAGATTGGTTCGATTGATGCGTTCGCTCGAAGACCTGCAGGTAGCGATGTCGGCCCGGTTGGCCGAGGAGGGGCTGGCGGCGCCTGCGGCCGTGCCGGCGCGCCGGGATCCCGGCCGGGCGCCGCTGTCGTTCGGGCAGCGGTACGTATGGGCCCATCAGCAGATCGCGCCCGGCAGCGCGGCCTACAACCTGTGCCTGGCGCTCACCTTCGACGGCGCGGTCGATGCTGCCGCGCTGCGCTCGGCCTTCGTGGCGCTGGTGCGGCGGCACGAGGTGCTGCGCACCACGTATCACACCGACGAGAACGGCGAGCCCTACCAGCGGATCCACGATGCGCTGCCACCGCGGCTGAGCGATGTGGATCTGTCGGGGTACGACGATGCCGAGCACCGCCTGCGGGAGCTGGCCGTGGCGGCGGCGCAGGAGCCCTACGACCTGACCGCCGAATCCTCGCTGCGCGTCACGTTCACGCGGGTGCATGCCACGAAACTCGTTGCGGTCGTGGTGATTCAGCACATCGCCTGGGACGGTATGACATTGCCCGCCCTGTCGCGGGACGTGGAGAACTTCTACCGGCAGGCGCTGGCGGGGCCGGTCGCGGTGGAGCCGTTACAGCCACAGGTGGCCGATTTCGCCGAATGGGAACAGGACCGCTTCCGCGCGGAGGAGCACGCCGACGATATCCGGTTCTGGGAGAGCCGGTTCGACGGTGAGGTGCCGGAACTCGCGCTGCCCTTCGACCGGCGCCCGGTCGCCGTCTCCGAGCGCGGCGAACGCGCGGACCGGCTGCTGAGCCCGCGCGCCGACGCCAACCTGCGGCAGCTGACCGCCGACCTGCGCGGCACGCCCTTCTCGGTGTTCCTGGCCGCCTATCACCTGGCGTTGCGGCAGCTGACCGGGCAGTCCGACATGGTCATCGGCACCACGGTCGCCAACCGCGAGGAAGCCGGGATGGACCTGCTGGTCGGCAATCTCAGCAATATGCTCCCGCTGCACCTGCACGGCGCGTCGGGCACCTTCGCCGAACTGGTCGAGCAGGTGCGCGAAGTGACGACGGAGGCGTTCCGGCACAAGCACTTTCCGCAGGAGGAGATCGTCCGCGCGGTGAACCGGGCGACGGGCAACGTCGGGTCGAAGCTGTTCGACACGATGGTGTTGTTCCTGCACCAGAAGATCGACGGACCGCAACTGCCCGAGGCGGCCACCGGCTGGGAGCTGGTGGACAACGGCGCGGCGCTGCTGCCGCTGGTGGTCGAGACGTTCATGCACGACGATCGCACCGACGTCCAGATCACCTACCGCACCGACCTTTTCGATGCCGCGACCATCGACCGGCTGCACGAGTACGTCGACCGCATGCTGGCCGAGGCGGCCGGTGACCGGCCGGTGGACGAGCTGCTGACGCTGTCGGACTCCGACCGGGCGAATCTGGCGGAGTGGTCGCACGGCACGGTGGTGCCGATCGAGCGCGAGACCGTGGACGCCATGATCCGGGCGGCCGCCGCCGAGTATCCCGACCGGGTGGCCGTCGTCTTCGGCGACACCGAGCTGAGCTACCGCGAATTCGATGCGCGGGTCGACAGGCTCGCCCGACTGCTGCTCGCGCGCGGCGTGCGCACCGGCGACCGGGTCGGGGTCTACGCCGAGCGGAGCGAGCGGCTGCCGATCGCATTCGCCGCCGTGCTGCGCGCCGGGGGCGTGTACTTTCCGGTGGATCCGAGCTATCCGGCCGAGCGGATCGAGTACATGCTCGGTGATGCCCGGCCGGTCCTGCTGATCCGCGCGGCACCGGCTCCGCTCGAGGCCGATGTGCCGGTGATCGACCTGTCCTCCGCGGAGGTCGCGGAAGAGCTTGCGGCCCTGGATGGTTCCGCGATCTCTCCCGGGGAATCGTCCCGCCCGCTGCATCCGCTCGACGGCGCGTACCTGCTCTACACCTCCGGCACCACCGGGCGGCCCAAGGGCGTGGTGGTCAACCACCGCGCGGTCGCCAATCACGTGCAGTGGATGCGCGACTTCCTCGAATTCGGTGCGGAACGCATTCTGCAGAAGGCCCCGATCGGCTTCGACGTATCGGTCTTCGAGCTGGTGAACGCGCTGTGCACCGGATCGGCGACGGTGCTGCCGCCGCCGGACTGGTGGCAGGCCGATGTGGAGGCGCTGGCCGGGATCATCCATCGGCACCGGATCACCCAGATCTCGCTGGTGCCCAGCGTGGTTCGCGCCTTCCTCGACGCCGGGCCCGATCCCGCGCGACTACAGTCGATGCGCTACGTGTATCTCGGCGGCGAGTCGGTGCCGCCGGCGCTGGTCGAGGAGTCGAGCCGGTTCTTCGGCGGGACGGTGCTCGGGCTGTACGGGCCGACCGAGGGCGCGATGGACCTCATGCACGAGGATTTCGCGAATCGGCCCGCCGTGTCCGATGTGATCGAACCCGCGCTGATCGGCCGGCCCGAATGGAATTCGTCGGTCTACGTTCTCGACGAGCGGCTGCGGCAGGTGCCGCCGGGCGTGGTCGGTGAGCTGTATCTCGGTGGCGTGCAGCTGGCCCAGGGCTATCACCGCCGGCCCGATCTCACGGCCGCGGCCTTCGTGGCCTGCCCGTTCGCCGGTGGGCGGATGTATCGCACGGGCGATATCGTGCGGTGGAACTCCCGGGGGCGGCTGGAGTATCTGGGCCGGGTGGACGATCAGGTGAAGATCCGCGGCCATCGCATCGAACTCGGGGAGATCGGCACGGTGTTGCGGCGGCTGCCCGGTATCGCCTCGGCGGCGGCGGTCACCGTGCAGCGCCGGGGGTCCGGCCCGGCGCTGGTGGCTTACTATGTGCCGGAACAGGATTCGGTCACCGACGAGCGGATCGAGGCGCAGCTGGCCGAGCGGCTGCCCGAGTACATGATTCCGTCGGCGCTGGTGCGGCTGGCCGCGCTGCCGCTGACCGCGAACGGCAAACTCGATCGCAAGGCGCTGCCGGTCCCGGATCTCGGCGGCAGCACGGGCCGCGGCCGTGGCCTGCGCGACGGCGCCGAGCAGTCGGTCGCCGAGGTGGTGCGCCTGGTGCTGGGCATCGCCGAGGATACGGAGCTGGCGGCCGACGACGATTTCCTCGCGCTGGGCGGCGATTCCATCACCGCCATCCGGATGGCCTCCGCGCTCAAGAAGCGCGGCCTGCTGATCACCACGAGCGCGCTGTTCGACGCGCGCACGATCGCCCGGATCGCGGCCGCGGCGGAACCGATCACCGAGACCGGTGCGCCCGCGCTGGCGGAGGTGGGCGACGACACGGGCTGGGTCCCGCTCAACCCGATCGCCACCATGCTGACCGAACAGGCCGCCGGCTACAGCGGATTCAGCCAGGCGACGGCCGTGGTGACGCCCGCGCACAGCACGCTGGATCAGGTGGCCGCCGTGGTCGCGGCGCTGGCGGAACGGCATCCGATGCTGCGCGCCCGGATCGACGAGGGAACGGACGGGACCGGGTTCCGCGTTCCGGGGGCGGACGAACCGGCCGCCGAGCCGACCCTCACCGAGGTCGTGCTCGCTCGCGAAACCTGGGACCGCACAGCGGGTTCCACGATGCACGAACAGCTGCGCCAGGTGAGCGAACTGCTGGATCCGGCCGCCGGCCGGATGGTCGCGGCCGTGTGGGTGCGGTCCGACGACGGCGCGCACGGCCGCCTGCTGCTGGTCATCCACCACCTGGTGGTGGACGGCGTGTCCTGGCGTATCATCCACGACGACCTGCGGCAGCTGTGGGACGACCCCGGGGCGACAACGGAATCCGGCACCTCGGTGAAGACCTGGAACACCAGCCTGGTGCGATTGGCGACCGCCGACAGTGTCGTCGACACCCTGCCGTACTGGCGCGCGGCGGCCGAGGGCGTCGATCCGCTGCTGGGCGGCCGCGAACTCGACCCGGTCGTGGACACCGTCGCCACCGTGCGCGAGATCACCGCGACGCTGGACTCCGACGACACCGCCTTCCTGATGACCACCGCCACCGCGGCATTCGGGTGTGACTTCCTGGACATTCAGGTCGCCTCGCTGGCCGTGGCCATCCGCCGGTTCCGCGACCGCCGCGCGCTCGACGCGGACACGGTGTCGCTCACCATGGAACGGCACGGTCGCGTCGAAACCCTGTTCACCGGTGTGGATCTCGCGAACACCGTCGGCTGGTTCACCACTACCTACCCGGTCACCCTGGACGTCGGCGGGTCCGGCGCGGAGTCGGCGGTGAAGGCGGTCAAGGAGCAGCTGCTCGCGGTGCCCGAATCCGGGATCGGCTGGGGCCTGCTGCGCTGGCTGAACGACGAGACCCGACGGGAGCTCGAGCAATATCGCGCACCGCAGATCAGCTTCAACTACATGGGCCGCTTCGCCTCCGCGGGCACCGAGGACCTCGCCCGGGAGTGGGCCGCCGCACCGGAATTCGGCTATCTCGGCGGCCACGCGAACCCGGGCATGCCCGCCCCGGCGCTGCTCGACATCAACACCGTCGCCCTGACCGACGAGGACCGGGTGACCCTGCACGCCTCGTTCCGCTTTCCGTCCGGGCTGCTGTCGGAGGACGATGCGCGCGAACTCGCGGACCTGTGGGAATCCGAGTTGACCGAACTGGCGAAGGCGGTGCGCGACAACCAGGTTCGCCGCTTGACGCCGAGCGATGTGCTCGCCGGCGAGGTGACCCAGCTCGATCTCGATCGCTGGCAGGACGTGTACGGCGGCTACGAGGACGTGTATCCGCTGGCGCCCATGCAGGCCGGACTGTATCTGACGGCGCTGAGCGCGGGCGCCCGGGACGTGTACAACGTGCAGACCCTCATCGGCGTGCGCGGCGACCTGGACGTGCCGCGGCTGACGCGGGCCTTCGACACCGTGCTGAACCGCTATCCCAATCTGCGGGTGGTGCTTTCGGTATCGCACGGCGGCGCGCCCTACGCGATCGTGTCGGGGCATATGCCGACTCCCGTGCGGGAGATCGACCTGTCGGCCGTGCCGGACGCCGACACCCGGCTGCGCGAGTTCTACCGGGCCGATCAGGCCGAGCAGTTCGACCTGGCTCGCGGACCGCTCACCCGGGTCACCGTGGTGCACCTGCCGGACGCGACCCACACCGTGGTGCTGACCATGCACCACATGCTGCTCGACGGCTGGTCCGGGCAGCTGGTGTCGCAGGAGGTGTTCGCCGAATACGCCGCCCCGGGCGCGGAGTCGATCGGCACGCCGGAGACCTTCGGCCGGTACCTGGAACTGGTCCGCGACGAGGAGGACGCCGTGGCGGCGGCCTGGCAGCCCGTGCTGGACGGCGTGCAGCCGTGCCTGGTCGCACCCGGGCGCGGTGTCGGCAGCGACGGCATTCCGGCGGAACGCCTGCTCACCCTCGAGGACGAGCTGGTGGATCGGGTCACCGGGCTGGCCTCGGAGATCGGCACCACCTTCAGCGTGGTGTGCCAGCTGGCGTGGGCGAACGCGCTGCGCTACGTGGCCGGCGAGGACACCGTGGTCTTCGGCGAGGCGGTGTCGGGGCGGCCGGCCGAACTCGACGACGTGGACAACGCCATCGGCTGTTTCGCCAACATCATTCCGGCCGTCATCGGACTGGACGACGGCGTGACCTGGCGGCAGCAGCTGACCGAGATCCAGTCCCGGCGTGTGGAACTCATGGAGTACCACACCTACCCGCTGACGTCGGCGCTGCGGACCACGGGCGCCCGCAAGCTGTTCGACACCATGTTCGTCTTCGAGTCCTACCCGCCCCGGCGCAGGGAACTCGAGCAACTGCTCGGCAGTGCCGGGCTGGAACTGGCGTCCTTCGAGGGCGCCGGTGCGACCGACAACGCTCTGCTGCTGATGATCTTCCCCGCGAATTCGCTGCTGCCCAGCGATTCCGTGCAGGCGGCGATCTTCTACGCCGAGGACGCCTTCGAACCGGACGACGCCCGGATCGTCGAGACCGCCTTCCGCAACACTCTGTCCGCGATCGCGGAGCGGCCGGACGACCCGGCCGGCGCCGTCCCCGTCCTCGACGACGAGGACCAGGGCCTGTTGGTGATGCGGCGAATGTGGCAGTGACGCAGGACATCCGAACCGGAGGCGATGACGATGAGTGACGGCGGTACCGAGATCGAGGACGTGCTGGCGCTGGCGCCGCTGCAGGAGGGGCTGTTCTCGCTGTCCCACCTGTCCGGGGACGAGCCCGATGTCTACACGATTCCGTTCGTCGTCGACATCGAAGGGCCGCTCGATACGGGCCGGCTGCGCGCCGGTTTCGAGGCGCTGCTGCGGCGGCACGCCAATCTGCGCGCGGTGTTCTGGGATGAGGATCTGCCGCGGCCGGTGCAGATCGTGCCGCGCCGGGTGGAGCTGCCGTGGGTCGAACGCGCCGCGGTGGCAGAGGAACTCGACGCGATCACGACCGCGGAGATCGGCAGGCCGTTCGACCTGAGCCGCGGCCCCGCGTTGCGGGTGCTGATCGCGAACCTGGCGCCGGATGCCGACGGGACCGAGCGGCGGCGGATGGTCGTGACGATCCACCACATCCTGATGGACGGGTGGTCGCTCGGGCTGTTGTTCGGTGAGCTGCGGGCCTTGTACGAGGCCGGGGGAGCGGCCGACGCGCTGCCGCCGGTGCGGCCGTACCGCGATTACATCGGTTGGCTTGCCGCCCAGGACATGTCGGCGGCGCAGCGGCGGTGGGTCGACTATCTCGGCGTGCTCGACGGCCCGCTGATGGTGGCCGACGGCGGCGGCACGATGGGCATCGATCGTGCGGAGGCGCCGAAGGCGGCCGATATCAGCCGGTTCGCGCTGTCCGCCGACGACACCGCCCGGCTGCGGCACTGGGCGCGGGCGCAGGGGCTGACGCTGAACACCGTGGTGCAGTTCGCCTGGACGATCGTGCTGTCCCGGCTGACCGACCGCGACGACGTGGCCTACGGCACCGTGGTGACCGGGCGGCCGGACCAGATCGCCGGTGTGGACCGCATGATCGGGCTGTTCCTGAACACCGTCGCGGTGGCGTTCCGGGCCGATCCCGGGGCGTCGGTGGCGGCCGAATGCCTTCGGCTGCAACGGGAATCGTCGTCGATGCGGGAGATCGGGTACCTGAGCCTGTCGTCGGTGCAGCGGGCGGCCGGGCACAGCGCGCTGTTCGATACGATGTTCGTGTTCCAGAACGCGCCGATGGAGGACGCGCTCAGCGCGGTCACGATGGGCGACGGGGTGACGTTCCGGCCGGTCATGACCGAGAACCTCACGCACTATCCGCTGACCGTGGTGTCGCATCAGCTGGGCGACGAGCTGCTGGTGGTGGTCGAGGCCGTGCTCGAGTCGGTGCCGTATCTGCCCGCCGATATCGCCGCGAGCCTGCTGGCGGTGCTGCGCCGGCTGCCCGACAGCTCGGACGTGCGCATCGGCGACCTGGACGTGCTGCCGGACGCCGCGCGCGACGAGCTGCTGCGCGTGTCGGCCACGCCGGAGCTGCCCGAGAAGGAGTCGGCGGCCTCGGTTTTCGCGCTGTTCGAGCGCCAGGTGGCGGCGACCCCGGATGCGGTGGCGCTCACCACCGACAGCGAGCGGCTGACCTATCGGGACCTGTACGAGCGGTCGGCGCGGCTGGCGGGCGAGCTCGCCGCGCACGGCGTGGGTCCCGAGGACGTGGTGGCCGTTCACCTTCCGCGCGGGCCGGAGGCGATCGTCTCGATTCTGGCCACGCTCGCCGCGGGCGCCGCCTATGTGCCCGTGGATATTTCGCTTCCCCAGGCCCGGATCGAATCCATTCTCCGGCAGGCCCGGCCCGAGGTCGTGCTCGCCTCGGCGGACCACGGCGAACTCGGGAAAAAGGTGCTGCGTCTGGACGATCCGGCGGTGGCCGGCCGCATCGCCGGGCGGCCGCCGGTGGCGCCCGCGGCGGGGCGTCATGCGGCGCAGAGCGCGTACCTCATCTTCACCTCCGGGTCGACCGGCGAACCCAAGGGCGTCATCGGTACCCATGAGGCCCTGATCGGCTATTTCGCCGACCACCGCGAGCGGGTGTACCGGCCCGCCGTCGAGCGGCTCGGGCGCAGGCTGCGGATCGCGCACGCGTGGTCGCTGAGCTTCGACGCATCCTGGCAGCCGCTGATCGGGCTGCTCGACGGGCACGCCCTGCATCTTTTCGACGACGAGGCCGTGCGGGACGCGCAGCGGCTGGTCGACGGGGTGGGGCGGCACGGTATCGACATGATCGATACGACGCCGTCGCTGGTGCGGCAGCTGTCGGCGGCGGGTCTGCTCGATCATCGGCTGGCCGTGGTCGCGCTGGGTGGCGAGGCCATCGACCCGCACCTGTGGGCGCGGCTGCGGGCGCTGCCGGATGTCGCGGTGCACAACTGCTACGGCCCGACCGAGACCACCGTGGAGGCCGTGGTCGCCGATGTCACGACGATGACCGGCGCACTGGCCGATTCGCCGACGATCGGCGCTCCGACCGCCGGAATGTCGGCCTACGTCCTGGATTCCCGGTTGCGGCCGGTGCCGGTCGGCGTGGTCGGTGAACTGTATCTGGCCGGGCCGCAGGTGGTTCGGGGCTATGCCGGGCGCCCGGGCGGCACGGCCGACCACTTCGTGGCCGATCCCTTCCATCCGGCGCGGCGCATGTACCGCACGGGCGATCTGGTGCGGCGACGGCCCGACGGCCTGCTCGGCTATCTGGGCCGCGCCGACGATCAGGTGAAGGTGCGCGGATATCGCATCGAGATCGGCGAGGTCGAGACGGCGCTGCGGATGCTGCCGGGCGTCGCCGCCGCGGCGGCGACGGTGACGCGCCGCGGTGCGGCGGCGAGCCTGGTGGGGTTCGTGGTGTGCGATCCGGGCCGGGCCGCGGAACCGGTCGGCATGCGGACCGCGCTGGCGGCACGGTTGCCCGCGTACATGATTCCCGCGCGCATCGTGGTGCTGCCGCGGCTTCCGGTGACCGTGAACGGCAAGCTCGACGGCCGCGAACTCGAGCGGCTCGCGGAACGGTCGCTCGCCGAGGGCGGATCCGGCGGCACGGCCGCGCCGAGCACGGCGACCGAGCGAACGCTCAGCGCGCTGCTGGCCGAGGTGTTCGACGGGCGGGCGCCCGGCGTCGACGACGACTTCTTCGCGTTCGGCATGGACAGCATCGTCGCCATCTCGCTGGTGAACAAGGCGCGCCGGAACGAGCTCGCGGTGACCGCGCGGATGGTGCTGGCCACTCCGACCGTCCGCGATCTCGCCGCGGCGATCGATCGCGGTGCCGCTCAGGTGGTTTCGGCAGGTGAGGAAGGCTACGGCCCGGTGCCGCCGCTGCCGATCGTGTCGTGGACCTATGCGCACGGCAACTACCGGCGCTTCACCCAGAACATGTTGCTCGGTGTGCCCGAGGACATCTCGCGGGCCGATCTCGACGCCGTGCTGCAGGCGGTGCTGGACGGACACGACGTGCTGCGGTCGGTGCTGGAGGAGACGGCCGAGGGTCCGCGGCTGGTGACCCGCGAGCCGGGTGTGGTACGGGCAGCGGATGTGCTGACCCGGGTCGAGGACGTTCCCGCCGACGCGGCGGGTGAACATCTGCGTCCGGCCACGCACGCCGCGCTCGACGAGATCGATCCGCACACCGGAAATATGCTGCGCGCGGTGTGGTTCCGCGGCCCGGCCGGCGGTGACCTGCTGTTCCTCGCCATTCACCACCTGGCCGTGGACGTGGTGTCCTGGCACATCCTCACCGCCGATCTGGCGGCGGCGTGGGAACAGGTGCGGTCCGGGGGCACGCCGAAGGTGCTGGCCGAACCCACCTCGTATCGTGCGTGGTCGCAACGGATGTGGGAGCGCGCCGATCACCCCGAGGTCCCGGCGCAGCGCGACTACTGGGCCGCGCAGGTCGAGGCCCCGGACCCGGCGCTCGGCAGCCGCAAGCCGGATCCGTCGATCGACACGTGGGAATCGTTGCGTGCCACCGTGGTCCGGGCGCCCGTGCGGGTGACGGAACGCATCCTGGCGGCGCTGACAAGGGACGAAGGCGTCCGCGAGGTGCTGCTGGCGGCGCTCACCATGACCCTGATCTCGTGGCGCCGCGAGCGCGGCGACGACCACACCGCCGGTGCGCTGCTCGCTCTCGAGAGTCACGGCCGTGCGGACGATGCGCTGGATGCGGACACCTCGGCCACCGTGGGCTGGTTCACGACAGTGTTCCCGGTCCGGCTCGGTGCCGGCGCCGACGCGATCGATGTCGCTGCCGCCGAGGCGGATCCGGCCGCGGCCGCGAAGCTGCTCGACTCCGTGACCGCGCACCTCGCCGGAGTACCCGGGGAGGGGCTCGATTTCGGCGTGCTACAACGCATTTCGGGTGTTCCGGAACTGACCGGCGCACCCGAGCCGCAGGTCGAGTTCAACTACCTGGGCCGCTCCGATCTGATGGTCCGGGACCGGCGGGCATGGTCGATCGTCACCGACGCCGCATACGCCGACGCCATGCCGATCGCCCCGGAACCCGACCTGCCCCTGCGCTACGCCCTCGATGTCGTGGCCGGGATCGAGGGCGGTCCGGTAGGGCCGCAATTGACCACTCAATGGCGTTGGAGCTCGGCGCTTTTCACCGAGGCCGAGGCCGGCCGCCTGAGCGAGCTGTGGAACCGCAGCATCGCCGCGATCGCGACCGCAGTGGATCGGTAGTCGCCTATCGAACGCTGCGGTCCGCCCAGTCCGCAACGAAGGGGATGAGATGGACAGACCGGGATGGATCAGGAAGTTCCACAGGCCGCGCGCGGCCGACCGGCCACCCATGCTGATATTTCCGCATGCCGGTGCCGGCGCCTCGACGTATCGCGCGTTCTCCAAGGCGTTCAGCGCGGACTTCGATGTCATCGTCTTCCAATACCCGGGACGCCAGGACCGGGCCCAGGAGCCGCCGCTGGGCTCGCTGCCCGAACTGGCGGCGGGCGCCCTCGCCGAGTTCCGGGATTCGGCATTCAACCGCGGCGCACCGATATTCGCGTTCGGGCACAGCATGGGGGCGCTGGTCTCCTTCGAATTCGCCCGGCTCGCCGAGGCCGCGGGAATCGGCGTGCGCCAGCTGACCGTCTCCGCGGCGGTGCCGCCGAGCCGCGCGGCCCATCGGCCGAAGACGCCCACCGGGGACGAGGAATTGCTCGACCACCTCGCCATGCTCGAGGGCACCGGTTCCGACGTTCTCGGCAGCCGTGAACTCATGCGCCTGGCGCTTCCGGTGCTGAAGGCCGATCACCGGGCCTCGGACGCGTATACCGTCCCGGAGCAGGCCGAGCTGAGCGCCAGGATTCACGCCCTGGGCGGTGACCGGGATCCGATCGTTTCCATCGCCGACCTGCACGGCTGGCGCAAACACAGCGACGACGTCGAGGTCACGGTGTTCGAGGGCGCGCATTTCTTTCTGAACGACCATGTCGAGGCGATCGCGGAATCCGTGGCGAGGAACGCGACCTCCGTGTGACGTAACGAGCGGTGAGGATCGAAGGGGATCAGTCATGACAGTGCCGACGAGGGAAGACGCCGACCACATAGTCATTTCCGGAATGGCCCTCGAGGCGCCGGGCGGAATCGACGGACCGGCCTCGTACTGGTCGATGCTCGCGGACGCGCGGGAGGTCCTCGGGCCGCTGCCGCGCGATCGGGGCTGGCCGATCGAGGAGATGCTGTCCCTGTCGCGCTTGGACGGGTGGGGCGGAATGCGTGACGTGGGTGGATTTCTCGACGGCGCCGCCGCTTTCGATCCGGGCTTCTTCGGCATCGGCCAGCGTGAGGCGCTCGCGACCGATCCGCAGCAGCGGGTGGTGCTGCGAGTGGCGTGGAAAGCGCTGGAGAACACCGGAACGAATCCGGGCGCCGTCGAGGGCGAGGAGGCCGGGTGCTTCGTCGGGACGATGCCCTCGGAATACGGGCCGCGCGGTGCGGAGGTCAACGAATACAGCGGGCACCGGGTTGTCGGCCTGGGCACCATGAGCGCGGCCGGCCGGGTGTCGCACTGCCTCGGATTGACGGGACCGTCGGTGACCATCGATACGTCGTGTACCTCCGCATTGACGGCGCTGCATCTGGCGGCGGGCGCGGTGCGCGCCGGAGAATGCGATTGGGCGCTGGCGGGCGGTGCGACCGTCATGGGATCTCCGCTGTACTTCTACGAATTCGCCAAACACAATGCGCTGTCCGCCGACGGGCACTGCCGGTCGTATGCCGACGACGCCAGCGGAACGCTGTGGGGTGAGGGCGCGGGTTTCGTTCTCGTGGAAAAAGAGTCGCGGGCCCGGCGCATGGGCCACCGGGTCTACGGCCGGCTGCTCGCCTCCGCCCAGAACCACAACGGAAAGGGGCGGCCGATTCTGGAACCCCGGGTGGACGCACAGGAACGGCTGGTTCGAAAAACCATAGAGCTGGCGGGAATCGACCCGGCCGACGTGGGAATGATCGAGGGCCACGGCACCGCCACCCGAGTCGGTGATCCGGTCGAACTCACCGCGCTGCAGAACACCTACGGGGTCGCGGGTTCCGCGCCACTGGTGGGCTCGGTGAAATCGAATGTGGGCCATCCCCAGGCCGCGGCGGGCGTCCTGGGCTTGATCAAGGTGCTGCTCGCCGGTCGGCACGGCCGGATTCCACCGACCCTGTTCTCCGGCAATCCCACCACCAGGGTGGATTGGGACCGGTCGGAGCTGCGACTGGCGACCGAGCTGCGGCCGTGGGAACCGCGTGGCGGTGTCCGCTGCGGTGCCGTGTCCGCGTTCGGCGCGAGCGGGGCCAATGCGCACGCGATCGTCGCCATGCCCGTTGACGAGGAGGCGGACAATGTCTAGCTATCGACTTCCCGACGGATCGGTTCCGGTCCTGTTGTCGTCCGATCATCTCGGCCTGCTGCCCGGTGAGGCCGCGGCCGTGCTGTCGTACCTCGAGGATCGACCCGAGGTGTCGCCGGATCGCGTGTCCGACATGCTGTTTCGCACCCGGGTCGCGCGTCGGCATCGCGCACTGGCGATGGTGAGATCCCGGGACGACCTCGTCGACGCGCTGCGGGCGATCGCCGAGGACCGCGGGCATCCGGCGGTCGTCCGCACGGGCGAACCCGCCGCGGCGCATCGCCTCGCCTACGTCTTTCCCGGGCAGGGCGGGCAGCGGCCGGGCATGGGCAAGCTGTTCTACGAGCGGGTGCCCGCCTTCCGCGCCGAGGTGGATCGCTGCGACGCGATGTTCCGCGAGCTGTTCGGCGAGTCGCCGTCGGCGTACCTGCTGGACGACGGCCTGCCCGCCGACGACAGCGCGCGAATCGTGCAGCCCGCGTTGTTCGTTCAGATGGCCGGGCTGGCCGCGATGTGGCGGTCGGCCGGCATCGCACCCGACGCCGTGGTGGGGCACAGTCAGGGTGAGATCGCCGCGGCCTATGTCTCCGGCACGATGACGCTCGCCGATGCCGTCCTGATGGTCGGCATCCGGGCGCGGGCCGTCGATACGATCTCGTCGGACCGGTACGCGATGGCCGTCGCGGCCGCCGACCGCGAGGAATGCGAGCAGCTGCTGGCGCGGCGCTCCGGGTGGGCCCAGGTCTCGGTGATCAATTCGCCTCGCCTGGTGGGCATCTCGGGCGAGCGGGACACCGTGCAGGACGTGGTGGACACCCTGGCCGCGAACGACCGGTTCGCCCGGCTGATCCGCGTGCGGTATCCGGCGCATACGGACCGGGTCGTCGAGTGCCGCGCGAGTCTCGACGACGCGGTGCACGGCCGGCTGTCGAACCGGCGGTTCCTCGACACCGATATCGACTGTCTCGGAGCCACTCTCGGCGGTCCGATCACCCCGGATCTGCCGGTGGACGAGTACTGGTTCTGGAACCTGCGCAATACCGTCCGGTTCGACAAGGCCGTCGAGGCGGCGGTCGAGCGCGAGATCGACACGTTCGTCGAGCTCGCCGAGCATCCGACGCTGGCGATGTCGATCCAGGAGAATCTCGCGGGCGCGGCGGCCGGCCGCCGGGTGGCCGGGACCTCGCACCGCGAGGCGGACGATCTGTCGGAATTCACCCGCAATCTCGCCACCCTGGCCGTGCACGACCTGGACTACTCCTGGGAGTCGCTGCGCACCGAGACGGACGTCGTCCGGCTTCCGCTGCCCGACTTCCCGAATACGGGGATGAACGAGGTGCGGCTGTGGCTGCCGTACAACACCGAGCCCCGGCCGCCGGTGGCCGCTGCTCCGGACCCCGTTCCCGACCAGGAGGTTTCGACGGCGCCCCCGCAGCTGCTGGTCGAGGAGTGGAGCCGCCTGGCGCAACGCTCGCTGACGCCGCCGCGCGCCCTCGGCATCATCGATCACACCGGCCGCTGCGCCGATCTCGCCGCCGCGCTCTGCGCACACGCCCCCGACCAGGGAGCTTCCGCTCGTGTCATCGATAGCGGCGGTGGCGATCTCGTTGATGTCGACGCCGTGGTCGTGCTGCTCCCGGCCTTGCCGGACATGGCCGGCGCGGCCGCCGTCGCCGAGGTCGCGGAGTTCTTCGGCGACCGCGGGTGGTGGTTGAAACCCGAAGCCGCGGTGACGGATTGGTGGCTCGTGACCGTGGCCGGCGAGGCCGTGCTGCCCGGCGACGCGCCGCCGCAACCGGTGCATGCCGCGGCCGCCGCCGGATTCCGCTGTGTCGGCGCCGAACACCCCGGCGTCGCGTTCCGTCACCTGGATCTGGTGCCGGACGAGACGGGCCCGGACCACGCACCCGCGATCCTGACGGCGCTGCACACCGCCGGTGAGCCGGAACTGGCGCTACGTGGCGGCACGGCCTACGTGAAACGGCTGGTCGAGGCCGACCGGGACGCTACGCCGCCGGCCGCCTACGAGCACGTCGTGATCATCGGCGGCACCGGCGGTGTCGGCCTGGAGTTCTGCGAGTACGGCGTGCGGCACGGCGCCCGCCGGATCACCCTGGTGAGCCGGTCGGGTGAGACCGCGGCCGTGGCCGATCGGCTGCGGCGGATCCGGGCCTCGGGGCCCACGGAGATCCGGGTCGTGCGGTGCGACATCGGGGACGCGGCCGCCGTGTCCCGGCTGGCCGGCGAACTTCGCTCCGCGCCCGCCGATCTCGTGGTGCACGCGGCGGCCGATCTCGCGGAGCTGACGAATGTCGAGCTGGCGGAGGTCACGCCGGAGCGGGTCGACCGGGCGCTGCGGGCCAAGGTCGCGGGCGTCGCCGAGGTGCTGGATTCGCTTGCCGTGACCGATGATTGCCATATTCTGCTGTGCTCGTCGTTCGTGGCGACGCTCGGCGGGCGCGCCATGCTCGTCTACGCGGCGGCCAACCGGATGCTCGACGCCCTGGCGCACCGGTTGCGTGCCGGGGGCCGCGACGCCGTCTCGGTGCAGTGGGGGCAGTGGTCGATCCATCGGGGCGCGGGCACATCCGAGGCCGGTGTGCTGGCCGGGGTGGGCTACCTGCCGATGGCGCCCGCGGATGCCCTCGCGCTCGGGCTCGGCGGCCTGCGCGAGAACGCGGTCGTCACGGCGTTCGACTGGGACCGTGGGCGTTCCGTGCTGGGACAGTTCGGGTACGGCCCGGTGCTGTCGCGGCTGGAGGCGCCGGTGGTCTCGTCCGTGCCGGAGGCCGAACCGGAAGCCGTGCCGGAAGCCGCTGCCGCCGGTGCCGATGTGCCGCAGCGGCTGGTGCATCTGCTCGCCGAGGCCATCGGCGCCGACGACCCCGAAACCATCGACACCGCACGGCCTTTGGTGGCGGTCGGCCTGGACTCGCTGCAGGCGCTGGCCTTGCGGCGCCACGTGGCGGACGAGTTCGGGTACGACCTGCCGGTCACGGACCTCATCGGAGGCATATCGCTCGACGACGTGGTGCGGCTGATCGGGAGTGGGGCGCCGGTGCCGTCCGGCGGTCGTACCGCGGCGCCGCCGGTCGACGCCGGTGCTCCGGCCGCCGTTGCCGCTGATCTCGACGTTGACCGGATCCGATCCGCGCGAAGGGATATCGACCTGTTCGGGCTGCGCGCCATGATGGGTGTGCTGCGCCCGGTGCTGGGCGAGGACTTCCGCACCGTCGACGAGATCGCCGCCGCATTGGAATTCGCGCCGCGGCACCGCTGGCTGCTGCGGCAGTGGTTGCTGGCATTGACCGAGAACGACTGTCTGGAGCAGGATTCCGGGCGCGGCTACCGGTACCTGAACGCGGTCCCCGCGCCGGTCCGGGCCGATCTGTACGAGGTGTGCGCCGATCTCGGCTACCCGAGCGAGTTCGCCACCTTCCTCGCCGTCACCGACGAGCACCTGGCCGACCTGGCGCGGGACCGGGTGCGGGTGCAGGAGTTCCTGTTCCCGGACGGCGACATGGTCACCGCCGACACCTTCTACCGGGACAACCTGGGCAGCCGCTACCTCAATCTCGCCGCCCGCGATGCCGTCGCCGACCTCGTCGCGCGGCTGCGGCGCGACACCTCGCCGGTCCGGATCCTGGAACTCGGTGCGGGCGTGGGCGGAATGACCAGCGAGATCGTCACGGGGCTGGCCGGCATGCCGGTGGATTACCACTTCTCCGACGTGTCCACGTTCTTCCTCACCGCCGCCCGCAAGCGGTTCGCCGACGTGCCCGGGATGCGATTCGGCATCGTCGACATGAACGCGGATCTGGCGAAGCAGCCGCGCTGCGACATCGTGCTGGCGTCGAATGTGGTGCACAACGCGCGGCATATCGGGCACACCCTGCGGCAGCTGCGCGATCTGCTGAATCCGGGCGGCGCGGTCGTCTTCCTGGAATTCTGTCTGGCCCACTGCGAGATGCTGACCTCGGTGCACTTCCTGATGTCGGCGCCCGAGGGCGAGATCACCCCGGGCCACGACGACGTGCGGGCCGGCACCGACCGAATCTTCCTGACCCAGCGCGAATGGCGGGATCAGCTCGCCGAATCCGGGCTGACGCCGCGGCCCGTGCTGCCCGCGGCCGATCACCCGCTGGCGCCGCTCGACCAGCACCTCTTCGTCGCCGTGCGGGAGTGACCGATGGGGGTGCCCCTGATACTGGGGTCGTCTGGTAACTTAGGTGTGCCTTACCTTCGTCGGGGTGGTGAGGTTGCTATGCGGAACCAAGCCCGAGGGATAGTGATATGGCAACTGCACCCGGTTGGATCAGACAGTTTCACAAGCCGCGTGCGGCGGCGGCACCGTTGGTGATCTGCCCGCACGCGGGCGGTGGGGCGTCGACGTATCGGCCGTTCTCCAAGCGGCTGCGCGAGGATTTCGATGTCGTCGTGCTGCAGTACCCGGGGCGGCAGGACCGGGCCCGCGAGGCCCCGCTGCACACGCTGCCCGAGGTCGCCGCGGGCGCCTTCGAGGAGTTCGCGCGGTCGCCGTTCCATCGCGGCGAGCCGATCACGGTGTTCGGCCACAGCATGGGCTCGATCGTGGCGTTCGAATTCACCAGGCTCGCCGAATCCGCCGGAGTGCCCGTGCGTTTGCTGGGTATCTCCGGGGCGGTGGCGCCGTCCCGAGTGGCCGATATGCCCGGCCATCCGACCGACGACGAGGAGTTGCTCGAACACGTCGGCGGATTGCAGGGCACCGGCGACGACGTGCTGGGCAACCGCGAGCTGATGCGGATGGCGCTGCCGGTGCTGAAGGCGGATTACGCCGCGTTCGACCGCTATTCGTGCCCGGAGGACGTGCGTGTGCGGGCCGCCATTCACGCGATGGGCGGCAGCGACGACGAATTCGTCACGATGGGTGAGCTGTACGGCTGGCAGCGTCATACCGAGGCCGATCTGCAGGTCGCGATGTTCGACGGCGGGCATTTCTATCTCCACGATCAGGTCGCGGGGATCGCGGAACTGCTCGCCGGTGAACTGGAGACCGTACAGTGAACGACCCGATCGTCATTACGGGTATGGCCGTCGAGGCTCCGGGCGGTATCGAGACCCCGGCCCAGTACTGGGCCGCGCTGGCCGAATCCCGGGACCTGATCGGGCCGTTCCCGCGCGACCGCGGCTGGCCGATCGAGCGGTTGCTGTCGCTGTCGGAGGTCGACGGGTGGTCCGCGGTCCGCGATGCGGGCGGATTCCTCGACACCGCTACGGAATTCGATCCGATGTTCTTCGGCATCAGCCCGCGCGAGGCGGTCGCGATGGATCCGCAGCAGCGGGTGGCGCTGAAGGTCGCCTGGTGCGCGCTGGAGAACGCCGGGCTCAATCCCGGCCTGCTCGACGGCGACGAGGTCGGCTGCTACATGGGGGTGTCCTATACCGAATACGGCCCGCACGCCGCCGAGGTGAACGACTACAGCGGGTACCGGGCGGCCGGCGTCGCCCTGGGGGCCGTCTCGGGCCGGATCTCCAACTGCCTCGGGCTGGGCGGGCCGTCGATAGTCGTGGATACCGCCTGCGCCTCGTCGCTGTCGGCGCTGCATCTGGCGGCGGCGGCCGTCCGCGGCGGCGAATGCGAGTGGGCGCTGGCCGGCGCCGTCTGCGTGATGGGTTCGGCCGGGCCGTTCTTCGAGTTCTCGAAGAACAACGCGCTGTCCACCGACGGGCAGTGCAAGCCGTACTCGGAGGAGGCCACCGGCACGCTGTGGGGCGAGGGCGCCGGTGTGGTCGTGCTGGAACGCGAGTCGCGCGCCCGGGAACTGGGCCACCGGATCCACGGCCGGATCCTCGCGACCCGGGTGAACCACAACGGCGGCGGTGCGCCGATCGCCGTGCCGAGCACCGAGGCGCAGGAACGGCTGATCCGCAAGACCGTGGCGGCCGCGGGGATCTCGCCGGAGGTCGTCGGCATGATCGAGGGCCACGGCACCGGCACCGCCGTCGGCGATCCGCTCGAACTGGCCGCGCTGCAACGGGTGTACGGGGGCGGCAAGGCGCGGCTCGGCTCGGTGAAGTCGAATCTCGGTCACGCCCAGGCGGCCTCGGGCATGCTCGGGTTGATCAAGGTGCTGCTGAGCGGATCACACGGCCGGATCGCGCCGACCCGCTTCGCCGACACCCCGACCACCAAGGTGGACTGGGATACCTCCGGCCTGCGCCTGGCCGCCGAACTCGACCATTGGCAGCCGCACGACGGGATCCGGTACGGGGCCGTCTCGTCCTTCGGCGTCTCGGGCACCAATGCCCATGCGCTGCTGGCCATTCCGGCCGACGAGGAGGAGACCCATGTCTAGCTACCGGTTACCGGACGGGACCGTCCCGGTGTTGCTGTCCTCGGACAACGCCGACGCGTTGCGCCGGGAGGCGGCGGCGGTCGCCGACTATGTCGCCGAGCACGGCGAGGTCACGCCGGACCGGGTGGCGGACATGCTCTTCCGCACCCGGGTGGCGCGGCGGCATCGGGCGCTGGTCATGGTCACCGAGCGGGCGGAACTGCTGGACGCGCTGCGCGCGGTCGCGGCGGGTGAACCGCATCCGGCCGTGGTGAGTTCCGCCGAGGCCGCCGTGGCCCGGCGGGTCGCCTACATCTTCCCCGGTCAGGGCAGCCAGCGGCCCGGTATGGGTCGCATGCTCTACGACCACTCCGAGTCCTACCGCGCGGCGGTCGAGGAGTGCGACAAGGTCTTTCACGAACTGTACGAATGGTCGCCGCTCCCGTATCTGCTGGATGTCGACGCGCCGGCCGACGACAGCGCGCACACCGTGCAGCCCGCGCTGTTCATGCAGATGGTCGGGATCGCCGCGATGTGGCGGGCGGTCGGGGTGCGTCCGGCGGTGACCGTGGGGCATTCGCAGGGCGAGATCGCCGCCGCCTACATCTCGGGCGCGCAGACGCTGCGCGACGCGGTGCGCATCGTGACCAGCCGCGCGACCATCGTCGACGGCCTGAAGCTCACCGGCTACTCGATGGCCGTGGTGGGCATCGACCGCGACGAATGCGAGGATCTGCTCGCCCGGCACGCGGGATTCGCGGAGCTGTCGGTGGTCAACTCGGCGCATATCCTCGCCATCTCCGGCGAGCGCGAGGCGGTGCTGGCCATCGTCGAACTGCTCAATGCCGAAGGGAAATTCGCCAAGGAGATCCGGGTCCAGTATCCGGCGCACACCTCCTACGTCAGCGGCTTCCGGGAGATCCTGAGCCGCACCGTCGGCGACGACATGGACAACCGGTCGTTCCTGGACGGCGAGGTCGACTTCATCGGCGCCACATTCGGTGACCGTGTCCATACGGAGCTGTCGGTCGTCGACTACTGGTACCTGAACCTGCGCAACCGGGTTCGCTTCGACCGCGCGATCGAGCTCGCCGCCGCCGATGCCGACACCTTCGTCGAGATCTCCGAGCACCCCACGCTCATGCTGGCCATCCAGGAGAACCTGAGCGGGGTGACGGCACAGCGCGACTTCCAGGTGCTGGGCACCTCCCGCCGCAGCGCCGAGGATCTGCGCGAATTCACCCGCAGCCTGGCCACCGTCGCGGTGCACGACGCCGGATACCCGTGGGAGGCGTTGCGGGACAGCGTATCCGGCGAACCGCCGGCGCCGCCGCTACGGGACTTCCCGAACACCCGGATGTCCCCGAAGAAGCTGTGGGCGCCGTATCCGTATGCCGCCGCCGCGCGGCCGGAGCGGCCGGCCCGCGCCGACGGCACCGTGCCGCCGCAGCGGCTCGTCGAGCACTGGACCCGCCTGCAGCGGCGAAGGCTGGTGCCGCCGCGCACCATCGCCCTGGTGGACCACACCGGACGGTGCGGCGACCTGGTGTCCGCGATCTGCGCGGTCGCGCCCCGGCACGGCGCCACCGTCGTCTACACCGACGAATCGGGCACGCCCGCCGCGTCGTTCGACACCCTGGTGGTCCTGGTCCCGCCGCCGTCGGAGGACGGGACCGCGGCCGCCGTGGACGATCTGGCCGCATTCCTCGGCGATCGCTCCTGGCTGCCCGACGTCACCGGGGTCACCGACGTCTGGCTGGTGACCGCTGGCGGCGAGCAGGTGCTGGAATCGGATCTGCCCGGCCTGCTGCACGCCGCCGTGCCGGCCGGATTCCGTTGTCTGGCGGCCGAATACGTCGGCGTCGGTTTCCGCCACGTCGACCTGGCGGCGGGCGAGGATGCCGACGTGTCGGCGAAGGGCCTGGTGGGCGCGCTGCACATTGCCGGCGAGCCCGAACTCGCGGTCCGCGACGGCGGCGTCTACAGCAAGCGGCTGGTCGTCGACGAGGCCCCCGACGCTCCGTTCGACGCGGAGCGGCTGCGCGAGGTTGTCATCGTCGGCGGCACCGGCAAGCTCGGGCTGGACTTCTGCGAGCACTTCGCCGCGGCCGGTGCGGACAGGATCACGCTGATCAGCAGGTCGGGGGGCGATGCCGCCGCGGCCGGCCGCCTCCGCGACATCGAGCGCCGCGGCGGCACCGAGATCGTCGGCCGGATCTGCGATGTCGCCGACGAGGACGCGGTGCGCACCCTCGCCGAGGAGTACCGCGACACCCCGGCGTCGCTGATCGTGCATGCGGCCGTGGACTATTCGGCGGCCGAGGCCGAACCGACGCCCGCGACCGTGCGCGCCGCCGCCGCGGCGAAGGCGCTCACCCTGGACCACCTGGTGCGGCACTTCCCGCTCGCCGACGACGGCCGCCTCGTGCTGTGCTCCTCGCTGTCGGCGACGCTGGGCGGGCGCGGGCACCTGGTGTACTCGGCGGTCAACCGGCTGCTGGATGCCGCAGCCGCCCGCTACCGGGCCCGGGGCCTGCGCTGCTCGTCGGTGCAGTGGGGGTTGTGGCGGGCCGTCGGCGCCGACAACGCCGAGGCCCTGGCCAGGATCAGCGGGGCCGGGCTGCTGCCGATGGACCCGGCGGGGGCGATCGCGGCCGGTTTCGCGCCGGAGCCGGCGAATGTGCTCGTCGCGGCGGCGGATTGGGGGCGGATCCGGGACCTGTACTCGGTCTTCGGTTTTCAGCCGCTGTTCGCCGAGCTACCGGAGGAAACGCCGCCGGTCCCGGAAGCGGTCGCCGGCGACGCGCCCGATGCCCCTGCCGATGACGCCGTTCCGGCCGCTCCGGCGGACACCGCGGCGACAGCCGCTCCGGACACCGCCGCGACGGTGCGGCACGCGCTGCGCATCGTGATGGGCCTGGACGGCACGGAGACCATCGACGGGACCGTGCCGCTGGTCGCCCTGGGCCTGGACTCGTTGCAGGCCCTGGACCTACGGAAACGCCTCGAATCCGATCTGCAGCGTGAGCTGCCGGTCACGGCGATCCTCGGCGGCGCCTCGCTCGACGAAGTGGTGTCGCTGTTGGGCTGAGCAGGGCGCGGGCGATCCGACGTTGCCAGTGCGAGGGGTGGAGTTGAGTACTGAATTAGGTTAGCGTTACCAAAGTAATCAACTGCCTAGATTGATGAGCGCTCAGACGGAGAACATTGTGTCGGAAACAGTGGCAGAACCGGGCGGCGTCTCGGGAACGGACAACGCGATCGTCGTCGAATCGGTCGAGAAGTCGTTCGGTGACGTCAAGGCCCTGCGCGGGATCACCTTCAGCGTGCCCACGGGCAGCGTGCTGGGTGTGCTTGGCCCGAACGGCGCCGGAAAGACCACGACCGTGTCCATTCTGTCCACCCTCACCCGCCCCGATGCCGGCCGGGCCGAGGTCGCCGGTCACGACGTGGTCCGCGACGCCGCCAAGGTGCGGTCGTCGATCATGCTCACCGGTCAGTACGCCGCGCTGGACGAGATGCTCACCGGCCGGGAGAACCTGGTGCTGTTCGGTCGCCTGATGGGCCTGCGTCGCAAGGCCGCCGCGCAGCGGGCCGGGGAACTGCTCGAGCAGTTCGCGCTGACCGAGGCCGCGGACCGGCGGGTCGGCCAGTACTCCGGCGGCATGCGCCGCCGCATCGATATCGCCTGCGGCCTGGTGCGCCCGCCGCGGGTGGTGTTCCTCGACGAGCCGACCACGGGCCTGGACCCGGTGAGCCGGCAGAGCCTGTGGGCGCTGGTGCGCTCGCTCAAGGAGCAGGGCGTCACGGTCCTGCTCACGACGCAGTACCTCGAGGAGGCGGATGCGTTGAGCGACAACATCATCGTGGTCGACAAGGGCACGGTGATCGCCGAGGGCACCGCCGATCAGCTCAAGGCCCGCTCGGGCGCCAGCTACTGCGAGGTGGTTCCGGTCGACGCCGGTGACGTGCCCGCCGTGGTGTCGGCGCTGTCCGGGCTGGGCGAGACCACGGTCGCCGAATCGCAGGACCGGGTGTCGCTGCCCGCACCCGACGGCGCGGTGACGCTGTCGGAGGCGCTGAACCGGATCAACGACGCCGGAATCGAATTGATCGATATCGCGCTGCGCCGGCCGTCGCTGGACGAGGTCTTCATCGAGCTGACCAGGAAGCCGGCCGTGGGGGCCGAGGCGTGACCACGGCGGCGAAATCCCCGGACGCACTACAGATTTCCGACGGGGAGCTGAAGGTTCCGCCGTGGTTGCAGTTCGGCGCGCTGAGCACGCGCAACATCCGGGCCGCGCTGCGTCAGGGCGATGCGGTGCTGGCCTTCGCGCAGCCCGTGGTGTTCTTCGTGTGTTTCTATGTGCCGCTGCGTCATTCGCTGGAGTCGCCGGGCGTGAAGTACGCCCAGTACCTGCTCCCGGTGATCGTGGCCTACGCCATGTTCTTCTCCTCCATGTTCGCCGGCGACCGGGCGGCGAAGGAGGTCGTCGGCGGCATGGCGACCCGGCTGCGCTCCATGCCGGTGCCGCCGTGGGTTCCGGTATCCGCCCGGCTATCGGCGAATATGGCCCGGGCGGTGACATCGCTGGTGGGTGCGCTGGTGATCGGCTCCGTATTCGGCTTCCGGTTCCACTCCGCCGGTACGGCGGTGCTTTTCGTCGTGGTGGTGCTGGCGTTCGGTGCGGGCCTGATGGTCGCCACCGACGCGCTCGGCACAGTCACGCGCAACCCGGAACTCAGCGGCACCGTGCTGTTCGGGCCGCAGCTGCTGCTGATCCTCGCCTCGACCGGACTCGTTCCGGCGGAGGGCTTCCCGGGCTGGATCCAGCCGTTCGTCCGCAACCAGCCGGTCTCCCAGATCGCCGCGGCGCTGCGCGGGCTGGCCGACGGGCGGGTCGTCTCCGAACTCGGCGTGGCCGCGGCGTGGATCGTGGGGTTGTTCGTGGTCGGTGCGGTGCTGGCGGTGCGAGCGGAAGGACACCGGGCATGAGCGACGCGACCGGAGGCGGCAGCTTGCGTCACCACGGAGGGAGCCGGGAATGCCCGTAGAGAACACAGGCATGAGCGACGCGACCGGAGGCGGCAGCTTGCGTCACCACGGAGGGAGCCGGGAATGCCCGTAGAGAACACAGGCATGAGCGACGCGACCGGAGGCGGCAGCTTGCGTCACCACGGAGGGAGCCGGGAATGCCCGTAGAGAACACAGGCATGAGCGACGCGACCGGAGGCGGCAGCTTGCGTCACCACGGAGGGAGCCGGGAATGCCCGTCGAGAACACAGGCATGAGTGGGGAGTCGGAAGTGACTGTGCAGGTGGATTTTTCGGACGACCTTGCGGCCCGGCCCGGGCTGGGTTCGCTGCCGTCGCAGAGCCTGGTGGAGGCGAGCCGGCTGTTGCGCCGGTGGTCGCGGCAGCCGGAGGTGATCACCAGCACCCTGGCCTTCCCGATCCTGCTGCTGCTCCTGTACGACCTGGTGCTGGACAAGTCGCTGGGCAATACGGCCGGCGGCACCGATCCGATCTACGGATTCGTGCCGATGATCGCGGTGGCCGGGGCCATGTACGGCGCGATGGGCACCGGTCAGTCGCTGTTCGGCGAGCGGGAGAGCGGCCTGCTGCGCCGGTTCTGGGTGCTGCCGATCCACCGCGCCGCCGGGCTGATCGGGCGACTGCTGGCCGAATGCGGCCGCGCGCTCGCGGCCACCGTCGTGGTCATCGTCATCGGGATGCTGCTCGGCCTGCGCTTCGAGGAGGGCTGGGCGGGCGCGCTCGGCATGCTCGTGGTGCCGGTGATCGTGATCGCCGGATTCACGCCGGTGGTGGTCATGGTCGGCGTGAGCAAGGCCGGCGGCCAGGCGGTGCAGCTGTTCGCGATTGTGGTGCTGGTCGGCATGTTCTTCAACTCGGGATTCGTTCCGGTGCAGAACTATCCGGGCTGGTTGCAGCCGATCGTGCGGGGCCAGCCGATGAGCTGCGCCATCGAGGCGATGCGCAACTTCGCCGTCGGGGGGCCGCTGGTCGTCCCGGTGTTGCAGACGGTGGCCTGGGCGGTCGGCCTGATCGCGGTCTTCGGTGCGCTGGCCGTGCGCGGCTACCGGAAGGCCGCCGAGGGCTGACCGGAATACCGCCGGGGCCGACCGGTGGCACGGGCCGCGACACGATTCCGGGCCACGAATCGTGTTGCGGCCCTGGTGGTTATATCTCAGCAACGTTGCGGGGATCTCGGGGGGTGGTCCGGGGTGTGCGCTAGAGTGGTGGTCAGCCCCCTGGCCGCCCGGCGCGATGGTGCGCCACGGTGCGTTCATCGTCGCACACTCACCGGTAGCGGGATTCCCAGGCCGATTTCATCGCCGAACTCATTCCTGACGCACGTATGTGCCATTGATCTGAAACACGATCGTCCATTCCGGTGCGGCAGTGGGCTCCGCATGGGCACTCGATGAAGTGCCATCCGCTCGTGTGTCTCGGGAGATGGACATGAACGCACAGTTCTCGGCCCCGCAGCAGGCTTTCGGCCCTGCCTCCTCCGCGCGAATCGCCGCGGTGTCATCCTCCGCGCGAGTCGCCACGGTGTCATCGTCCGCGCGAGCCGCCACGGTGTCATCGTCCGCGCGAACCGCGGCGTCATCGTCCGCGCGAACCGCGGTGTCGTCCGCACGCGACGCCCTGCGCATAGCCATGGTGGTTCCGCCCTACTTCGACGTTCCGCCCAAGGCCTACGGCGGCGTCGAGGCCGTGGTCGCGGACCTGGTCGACGCCCTGATCGATCGCGGTCACGAGGTGGTGCTGTTCGGCGCCGGCGAACCCGGCACCAAGGCGCGGTTCGTCCCGGTATGGGACGAGATCCAGGCCGACCGGCTCGGCGACCCGTTCCCGGAAGTGGTGCACGCGTTGAAGATTCGCTGCGCGCTGGAGCGGGCGGTCGCGGCGGCGGGCGTCGACCTGGTGCACGACCACACCTTCGCCGGCCCGCTCAACGCGCCGTTCTACCGCGGCCTCGGCCTGCCCACGGTGGTCACCGTGCACGGTCCGGTCGACGGCGATCCGTATGTCTACTACCGCGCGCTCGGCTCGGACGTGTCGCTGGTGGCGATCAGCGACCGGCAGCGCGCGCTCGCCCCCGACCTGAACTGGGCCGGCCGGGTGCACAATGCGTTACGCATCGGCGATTGGCCCTTCCGCGCCGACAAGAGCGACTACGCTTTGTTCCTGGGCAGGTTCACCGAGGACAAGGCGCCGCACCTGGCACTGGAGGCCGCACACGCGGCCGGTATCCCGCTGGTGCTCGCCGGTAAGTGCAACGAGCCTGCCGAGAAGGCATATTTCGAGAAGGCGGTGCGGCCGTTGCTCACCGAGCGCGACCAGGTGTTCGGAATGGCCGACGCCGCCGCCAAGCGAAAGCTGTTGTCCGAGGCCGCGTGCCTGCTGTTCCCGGTGCAATGGGAGGAACCGTTCGGAATGGTGATGATCGAGGCGATGGTCTGCGGCACCCCCGTGGTGGCGTTGCGCGGCGGCGCGGTCGCCGAGGTGGTCATGGACGGCGTGACCGGCCGCATCTGCGACGACCCGGCCGAGCTGCCGATCGCGGTGAAGGAGGTGCGCGACTACGACCCGGAGGCGTGCCGGGCGCACGTGGTGTCGCATTTCGGCGAGGACACCCTGGGCCGCGGCTACGAGCGGGTGTATCGCGATGTGCTGTGGGCGCACCGGGCCACGCGGGTGAGCCGGGTGTCGATCCGGTCCCGGCCGCTCGGCGCCGCCGGGGCCGCGGTGGGTGACCCGGCGTGACGGGTCCTACTCCGTTGAATTCCGGGGAGCCGTCCCTGCTCGGCGCCTCGGTGACGCTGGTCGAGGGCAGCACCTTCTGCCTGTCCGACCAGGTCGGCGACGTGGAGCCCGGCACCGCGCAGGGCCTGTTCTACCGCGACGCCCGGGTGGTGTCGCGGTGGGAACTGCGGGTGGACGGACAGCGCCCGGAGCCGCTGTCGGTGCTGAGCCCGGAGGCGTTCACGGCGCGCTTCATCGCGCGCCGGCCGCCGCGGCCCGGCGCGGCCGACAGCAGCCTGCTCGTGGTGCGCGAACGCCTGGTCGCCAACGGTTTACGGGAGACCGTGACGCTGGAGAACCTGGGCCGCGAGCCCACCGCCGTGACGCTGGAACTGTTCGCCGACGCCGATTTCGTCGATCTGTTCGCGGTCAAGGAGGGCCGCGACGGGCGCGGCCGGGCCGAGGTCCTGGTGGCCGACAGCGAACTGCTGCTCACCGATCGCTCCGATCGTTCCCGCGGGCTGGCGGTCTCGGCGTCGGAGCCGCCCGCGGTGCTGCCCGGCTCGCTGACCTGGCGGGTCGTGGTGCCGGCCGGCGGCTGCTGGCAGACCGAGATCCTGGCCCAGCCGACCACGGCCAACCAGCGCGTGCAGCTGCCGCTGGGGCCCGGCGAGCACTACGAGACCAGCGCCCCCGGCCGCAAGATCGAGGCCTGGCGCGATACGGCCACCAAGCTCACCACCGGCGATCCGCTGCTGACCGCCGTGCTGCAGCGCACCGAGAGCGACCTGGGCGCCCTGCAGATCCACGACGACTCGCGCGCCGGCCGCACCTTCGTCGCCGCCGGCGCGCCCTGGTTCATGACGCTGTTCGGCCGCGACAGCCTGCTCACCGCGTGGATGGCGCTGCCGCTGGACGTCGGCTTGGCGATGGGCACGCTGCAGCAGCTGGCGCAGACCCAGGGGCAGCGGGTGGACGCGCTGACCGAGGAGGAACCGGGCCGGATCATGCACGAGATCCGGCGTGGGCCCTCCGGCGGGCTCGCGCTCGGCGGCGAGACCTACTACGGAACCGTCGACGCCACACCGCTTTTCGTGATGCTGCTGGCCGAGGCCCGGCGCTGGGGCGCGGCACCCGAGGAGGTGCGGGCGCTGCTGCCCGCCGCCGACGCCGCGCTGGACTGGATCACGCACTTCGGCGACCGCGACGGCGACGGCTTCGTCGAGTACCAGCGCGCCACCGACCGCGGCCTGGCCAATCAGGGCTGGAAGGACAGCTTCGACGGGATCAACGACGTCACGGGCCATCTGGCGCAGGCGCCGGTCGCGCTGTGCGAGGTGCAGGGCTACGTCTACGCCGCGCTGCTGGCGCGGGCGGAGCTGGCCGAGGAATTCGGCGACGCGGAGCGCGCGAGCAGGCTGCGCGACCACGCCACCGCACTGCGGACCAAATTCGGCGAGGCGTTCTGGCTGCCCGAACGCGGCTGGTACGCGGTCGCGCTGGACGGCCGCAAGCATCGAATCGACGCGCTCACCAGCAATGTCGGGCACTGCCTGTGGTCGGGTATCGCCACCGACGAGCAGGCCGAGCGCTTGGTGCAGCGGCTCTCGACGCCGGAGATGGATTCCGGATTCGGTCTGCGCACCCTGGCCACCGGCATGGGCGCATTCAATCCGATGAGCTACCACAACGGTTCGGTATGGCCGCACGACACCGCGATCGCGGTGGCCGGGCTGCTGCGCTACCGGCACGTGCCGGGCGCCGTCGAGCTGGCCACCCGGCTGGCCGACGGCCTGCTCGACGCGGCCGCGGCGTTCGGCGGCCGGCTGCCCGAATTGTTCTGCGGTTTCCCGCGTTCCCGGTTCCAGGCCCCGATCCCGTATCCGACCTCGTGCTCACCGCAGGCCTGGGCGAGCGCCGCCCCGCTGCTGCTGGTGCGCTCGTTCCTGGGCCTGGAGCCGGACGTCCCGCGCCGCGCCCTCACCGTGCTGCCGCACCTGCCGCCCCGGTGGGGCCGCGTCGAACTCACCGACCTGCGCCTGGGCGGTTCGGTCATCGATCTGGCGGTGGACGGCGACCACGTCGTGGCCTCCAACCTGCCCGACGACTGGCGGCTGGTGACGCACTGAGGGTTGCGGGACTCAGTGGGTGTGCGGGGGTACCGTCGGGCCCTCGCTGGCCTGGACCAGCACGAACCCCTGTCCCTGGAAGGCCAGTTGCATGGCCTCGCCGCTGCCGCGGCCGATCAGCGCGCTGGCCTTGAAGGTGCGGTTGACGCCGACCTGCAGGCTGGTGCTCCACGCGACCGCCGACTGACCGTCGGCGAAGGTCGGGGCGCGGCCCGCGTCCAGCATCACCGGGGCGCCGTGGGTGGTGACGGCCACCCAGCCGGTGCCCTGCAGGGTGGTGTTGAACAGGCCGCCGGCGGCGATGCCCGCGCCCTGCACCCGCTGGATGTTCGAGTTCAGGCTCGATTCGTAGGCGAGGACGTTGCTGCCGTTGACGGTGATGCCCTCGTTCTCCAGGAAGAACAGCTGCACATCGTGCGCGTCGTCGGCCAGGAACAGCATGCCCTGCCCCTTGACCCGCATCAGCGGCACGCCCTCGCCGGTCACGGCCTTCTTGATGAATTTGCCGATACCGCCGGCGCCTTCGTAGTCGAAATCCATCTGGCCCTGGAAGGCGACCATGGAACCCTGCCGGGCCAACACGTCACCGTTGAGTTGGATCCGGAGCATCTTGGCGTTCTGCAGGGCGAAATGCCCGGGCAGCTGCGCCTGGTCCAGATTCCCGAAAAACGAACTACGCATGATCGAGCGGCCTCCCGTGCCCTGTATGTCCCGCTTGAAGTCGAAGTATATAGGCGGCGACGTCAGTGCAGTGGTGTTCTCACAGCGTGACCCGCTGGTCCGGCGGGAGGTACAACTTGTCGCTCTCCTGCACCCCGAAGGTGTCGTAGAACTCCGCGAGGTTGCGCACCACCTGGTTGCACCGGAATTCGTTGGGGGAGTGGACATCGGTGAGCAGTTCGACGGTGCGTTCCTCGGTGTCCTTGCCGCGCCAGCTCCGCGCCCAGGACAGGAACATGGCGTGGTAGTCGGGCTGGGCGCCGTCGCGCTGCGCGGCGATGCGATAGGCGGCCAGCGCGATCTGCAGGCCGCGCAGATCGGCGAGGTTCTCGCCCAGCGTCAGCTCGCCGTCGACGTGCTGGTTCGGCTCGAGTCCCTCGGGGACCAGCGCGTTGAACTGGTCCACGAGCTGCCTGGACTTGGCCTCGAACGCGGCCCGGTCCTGCCCGCTCCACCAGTCCCGGAGGTTGCCGTCGGCATCGTATTTCGAGCCCTGATCGTCGAAGCCGTGGCCGATCTCGTGACCGATCGTCGACCCCACCGCGCCGAAGTTCAGCGCGAGCTGTGCGTCCTTGTCGAAGAACGGCGGCTGCAAATACGCCGCGGGGAAGGTGATCTCGTTGTTGGGCGGATAGTAGAAGGCGTTGACGGTCTGCGGCGTGCTGTTCCACTCGGTCTTGTCGACCGGCTTGCCGAGATAGTCGAGCGTGCGCCTGGACTCGAACGTGTTGATGGCGCGCAGGGATTCGATCAGCTTGCCGCGGGTGATCTTCAGCCCGGAGTAGTCGGTCCACTTGTCGGGGTAGCCGAGCTTGACGGTCATCTTGTCGAGCTTGGCGATGGCGGCGTCCCTGGTGGCGGGGGTCATCCACGCGGAGTTGCGGAAGTCGTCGCGGTAGGCCGTCATCAGGTCGGCCACCATCTTCTCGACCTCGTCCTTGGCCTCGGGCGGGAAGTACTTGGCCACATAGAGTTTGCCGAGCTGCTCGCCCAGCTTCTCGTCGACCGTGGACACCCCGTACTTCCAGCCCTCCGGGCGCTGTTTCTGCCCGGACAGCACGGTGCCGAAGAAATGGAAGTTGGCGTCGTTGATCGTCTTCGGCAGGTACTTGGCGAACGACCGCACCAGGCCGAGCTTCAGATACTCCCGCCAGAGCGCGATATCGGTCTCGGCCCAGATCCGCCCCGCGGCGGTGACGTAGGACGGCTGGCTCACGACGATCTCGCCGAACAGCTCCCTGGGCCGATCGGTATTGCCGGCCAGCCACGGATCGAAGTCGAAACCCTTACCGAGATCGGTCAATTGGGCCCACGTCATGCGGTTGTAGCTGGCGTTGGCGTCGCGGACGCGGACGTTGTTCCAGTGTTCGGCGGCGATCCGGGTCTCCAGGTCGAACATCCGCTGCGCCATGCCGGCCGGGTCGGGGAATCCGGCGCCCGCCGCGATCTCGCGCAGGTAGGTCCGGTAGGCGTCGCGGATCTCGGCGTACTCCGGTTTGCGGTAGTACTCCTCGCCGAGGCCGATCCCGGCCTGGCCGATCGACGGCACGTAGCTGTCGGTCTTCTTCCGGTCGATGCCCACGCCGAGCCCGATCAACCCCTCCAGCGGCAGCTCGCCCATCACGCGGGCGAGATCGGGTTTGGTGGCGGCGCGGTCGATCCGGTCGAACAGGTCCTGTAGCGGGGTGATGCCCAGCCGCTCGACGGTGTCCAGGTCGACGCGCGCATCGTAGAGGTCGCGGATGTGCTGGGCCTCGGTCCCCTCCTCGGGATCCTTGATGCCGTCGATGATCTCGCGCAACTGGGCCTGGGTGCGTTCGGCCGCCTCGCTGGCCGTGCTGTAGCCGGCCTTGTCGGGCGGCAGCTGGTAGTCACGCAGCCATGCGCCGTTGACGTGGCGGTACAGATCGTCCTGCGGGCGCACCGCCTGGTCGGCGCCCGACATATCGGGGCCGTGCAGTTGTTTCGGCGCCTCGTCCTGCGAGCAGCTCGCCAGCGCGGCGGCCGCGGGCACGGCGCCCAGGGCGATCAGAAATGCGCGACGCGGCAGGCGTACCGGACCCGACGATCCCACCAGAACCCCACTCCCCGGGGAACTGCCCCCAGTGCTCGTATCCGACTTACTGCGCAAGAGGCTACCGGGGCGGGGGCGGCCGGGGTGGACCGAACGGGTGATCGCCGACCCCGGTGGCGGCGTGCGGGGGACGGCGTCACCGGCACGCGGTGCTCCCGGTCGGCTACAGCGTCACGCGCTGGTCCTCCGGGAGGAACAGCTTGTCGCCCTCCCTGACGCCGTAGGTGGCGTAGAACTCGGGCTGATTGCGGACCACCTGGTTGCAGCGGAACTCGGAGGGGGAGTGCGGATCCGAGGCGATCTGGCTCTCGGTGGCCTGCGTGGTCTGCTTCGCCCGCCAGGTCCGGCCCCAGGACTCGAACATCGGGCGGTAGTCGGGAGTCTCGGTGCCGTCGCGCTTCTCGGCGATCCGGTAGGCCGACAGGGCGATCTCCAGGCCGCGCACGTCGGCGAGGTTCTCGCCCACGGTCAGTTCGCCGTCGACGTGCTGATCCGGTCCGAGTCCCTCGGGGACCAGCGAATTGTACTGCACGACAAGCTGTTTCGTCTTTGCCTCGAAGGCCGCCTTGTCCGCCGGCGTCCACCAGTCCTTCAGGTTGCCGTCGCCGTCGTACTTGGCGCCCTGGTCGTCGAAGCCGTGCCCGATCTCGTGGCCGATCACCGCGCCGCCCGCGCCGAAGTTCACCGCCTGCCGGGCGTCCTTGTCGAAGAACGGCGGCTGCAGGAACGCCGCCGGGAAGACGATCTCGTTGCCGCTGGGGTTGTAGTAGGCGTTGACGGTCTGCGGCGGCATCATCCACTCGGACCTGTCGACGGCGGTGCCGAGCTTGCCGAACATCCGCGCGGCCTCGAATGCGGTGATGGCGTTGAGGGATTCGATCAGCTTGCCGCGGGTGACGGTCAGCCCGGAGTAGTCCTTCCACTTGTCCGGGTAGCCGATCTTGGGGTTGATCTTGTCGAGCTTGGCCAGGGCGGCCTCCCGGGTGGGCGGCGACATCCAGTCGGAATGCTGGAAGTTGTCGCGATAGGCCGCGATCAGATCGTCCACCATCTGGTCGGCGCGTTTCTTGGCCTCGGGCGGAAAGTACTTGGCCACGTATACCTTTCCGAGCTGCTCGCCGAGGTTCTCGTTCACCAGCTGCACGGCCGAGCGCCACCGCTCCGGCCGCTCCTGCAGGCCCTGCATGGTCCTGCCGAAGAAGTCGAAGTTGGCGTCGGCGATGTCCTTCTTCAGATACGGTGCGTTCTCGCGCACCAGGCTCAGCTTCAGGTAGTCGCGCCAGGTCGCGATATCGACCTCGTCCCACAGCTTTCCGGCCTCGGTGACGAACGACGGCTCGGCGACGACGAGGGTGCCGAACAACTCCTTCGGCCGGTCGGTATTGCCCGCCAGCCACGCGTCCCAGGCGAATTCCGGTGCGAGCGCGACCAGTTCGGGCCAGCTGCGCAGGTTGTAGGTGGCCGAGGCGTCGCGGGTGCGGACGTTGTCCCAGAAGCCCGCCGCGATCCGCGTCTCCAGATCGACCACGCGTTGTGCCAGCGCCGCCGGGCCGGGGAAGCCCGCGCCGGCGGCGATGCGTTCCATGAAGCTCCGGTAGGCGGCGAGCTTCTGGGCGTACTCGGGCTTGCGGTAGTACTGCTCGCCGAGCCCCAGGCCCGACTGGCTGACCATGGGCAGGTAGGCGTTCGAGTTCTTCGGGTCGGCGTCCACCGCCAGCCCGATCAACCCGACGTTCGGCAACGCGCCCATCGCCCGGGCCAGCGCGGTCTTGTCGGCCGCGCCGTCGATCTGCCCGAACAGGCCCCGCAGCGGCGACATGCCCAGCTTCTCGATCTCGTCCTCGTTCATCCGGGCGTCGTACAGGTCGCGGATCTGCTGGTCCGGGGTGCCGTTCTCCGGGTCCTCGATGCCCTCGACGATCCCGCGCAGCTCGCCTTCCACCCGGTCGCCCACCTCGTCGAAGGTGCCGAACTGCACCTTGTCCGGGGGCAACTGGTAGTCCCGCAGCCAGGTCCCGTTGATATGGCGGAACAGATCGTCCTGCGGCCGGACGGCGGGATCGGAACCCGATAGGTCCGGACCGGTCAGCGGCTTGGTGGCGGCGGAATCGGAACTGCGGCAGGAGACCCCCACCACCGCGGCGGCGGGCACCAGCCCGAGGGCGGCCAGGAAACTGCGGCGGGCGAGGGCGGTCGGACGCTCGGGCGCGGTCACTCGTTCTCCTCAATAACCTTCGGCCGACGCGACCGGGCCCTACGCGGTTACGCAGGCCCGACGGTCGTGTCGAGCAGGTAACGTGGCATGTGCTGATACGTAGCTCGCGCCGACGTTAGTGCAGGCGGCTGAGCATCAGCTGAATTCACACGGGGCCACGCTGCCCCGATTTGGGGGCCACCTGGGGCTTCGTTACACTGGCTGGGTTGCCTGCGGGACGACTGTGCCCGCACTCCGGCCGCGAACCCACAGTGGTTGATCGATCCAGATCTGCGAAACCGCTGGCAGGCGCAGCCCCGCGTAGCTTGCGGAGCGGGCCGTCGGGTCCGCTGGAGGGCAACAGACCATGCCCGTCGGGTCGGTATCCGGCGTGCATATCGTCCAGGTCTAGGAGGAGCTGAAGTGATTCAGCAGGAGTCGCGACTGCGCGTCGCCGACAACACGGGTGCCAAGGAGATTCTGTGCATCCGCGTGCTCGGCGGGTCGTCGCGTCGCTATGCCGGTATCGGCGACGTGATCGTCGCCACCGTCAAGGACGCCATCCCCGGCGGAAACGTCAAGAAGGGTGATGTCGTCAAGGCCGTCGTCGTGCGGACCGCCAAGGAGCGCCGCCGTCCCGATGGCTCTTACATTCGTTTCGACGAGAACGCCGCGGTGCTGATCAAGCCGGACAACGATCCGCGCGGCACCCGCATCTTCGGCCCCGTCGGCCGCGAGCTGCGCGACAAGCGGTTCATGAAGATCGTCTCGCTGGCCCCGGAGGTGCTCTGACATGAAGGTGCACAAGGGTGACACCGTGCTCGTCGTCTCGGGCAAGGACAAGGGTGCCAAGGGCAAGGTCATCCAGGCCTACCCGCAGACGGACAAGGTCCTGGTCGAGGGCGTGAACCGGATCAAGAAGCATGTCGCGAACTCCGCGAACCAGCGCGGCGCCAGCTCGGGCGGCATCGTGACCCAGGAGGCGCCCATCCACGTGTCGAACGTGATGGTTGTCGACTCCGACGGCAAGCCGACCCGGGTGGGTTACCGCACCGACGACGACGGCAAGCGGGTGCGCATCTCCCGTCGCAACGGGAAGGACATCTGATGACGACTACCGAAAAGATTCAGCCTCGCCTCAAGGTGCGCTACCGCGAGGAGATCAAGGACGCGCTGAACAAGGAGTTCGACTACGCCAACGTGATGCAGATCCCGGGCGTGGTGAAGGTCGTCGTGAACATGGGTGTCGGCGACGCCGCCCGCGACGCCAAGCTGATCAACGGCGCGGTGAACGACCTGGCGCTGATCACCGGCCAGAAGCCGGAGATCCGCAAGGCCCGCAAGTCGATCGCGCAGTTCAAGCTGCGCGAGGGCATGCCGATCGGTGCGCGCGCCACGCTGCGCGGCGATCGGATGTGGGAGTTCCTGGACCGTCTGGTGTCGATCGCGCTGCCGCGTATTCGCGACTTCCGCGGTCTGTCGCCGAAGCAGTTCGACGGCCACGGCAACTACACGTTCGGTCTGAGCGAGCAGTCGATGTTCCACGAGATCAATGTGGACGACATCGACCGTCCGCGCGGTATGGACATCACGGTCGTCACCACGGCGACCAACGACGAGGAGGGTCGCGCCCTGCTCCGGCACCTCGGCTTCCCGTTCAAGGAGAACTGAGCATATGGCTAAGAAAGCTCTGATCAACAAGGCCAACGCGAAGCCGAAGTTCGCCGTTCGCGCCTACACCCGCTGCCAGCGCTGCGGCCGCCCGCACGCGGTCTACCGCAAGTTCGGCCTGTGCCGCGTCTGCCTGCGCGACATGGCGCACCGCGGCGAGCTCCCGGGCGTGCACAAGTCCAGCTGGTAAGCAGCAGCTGATATTTCGCACTGCGGTGGTCCGTCTCCGACGGACCACCGCTTTCGCGTATCGCGACCATGCCGAGGTGGTCCGGGGCGGTGATCACGTGCCTTGTCGGCGGGACGCGGCAACCCGCTGAAGCGCATGGGCATGAGGTATTGCGGCTATGCTGGCGGTAGTTCCGGATGCGCACGACGGACCGCCGGCGTACGAGGTGAGGAGGAGCTGTGAGTGCTGCACTCGATTTCGGCTCGTCCTTCGGATCGGGTCCGTACACTGCGGACGATCTCCACAACAGCCCCGAGGAGGGGAAGGGCTTCGAACTGTGGAACGGATGGCTGATCGAGAAGATATCGCCCTCGTTGCGCCACAATCGGATGAGCAGGGGACTGCGTTGTTTGTTCATCGAGGCGGCTCGGCGTGCCGGAGCCGATGTGTTGGTCGACGGCGGTGAATACGAGTTCATTTTTCCGGCGGGGATTCGAAAACCCGACGTCTTCGTCATTGATGCCAAGGCCGAAGAAACGGGTTTCGCGGAGGGGGAGACCTACCTCGACCCCTCCGATCTGTCCCTCATAGTCGAGGTCGTTTCGCCACGCAGTGGCAGTGAGGCCCACGATCGGACAATCAAACGGGGCGAGTACGCGGCGGCAGGCGTGCCCCACTACTGGATCGTCGATTTTCGTCCGACCCCACGTATCGAAGCTCTCCACCTCGATGCCGGCCACTACGTCCGCACGGCCCTCGCGACCGGCGATGAGACACTGGTAGTGGATCAGCCCTTCGAGATCAGCGTTACTCCCAACGCGCTCTACGACCTCGGCCGGCGCGACTTCGCCTGATGCTGACCTGACCACCACATCGTTCAAATGACAAGTTCGAGAAGCCGGACAGCCCGTTCCGCATCGCGGTCTCGGTGGACATGCTCGATACCGGTCTCGATGTGCCCGCGGTGGTGAACCTGGTATTCGCGAAACTGGTTCGCTCCCAGATGAAGTTCTGGGAGATGCTGGGCCGGGGTACTGTTTCGTATTCGTGCCGACCTGCTGTGCGACCTCGACCATCTCGAGCAACCCGGTCGGCGTCCCGGCCATACGCCCGAGGGCGAGCCGGTGAGCAATTCCGATCTGCGCTGGCAATTGGCCGACCGCCTGCGGGTGGAAATGGCGTACATGAATCAGCGCAATCTCGAGGTGCGCCGGAAACTCCGCTACGTGGACGAGTTCAGCAAGCCTGACAGCTGGGATGTGATCACTCCAGAGGCAAGCCTCGGAGACTACCAATGGTCGGGAGAGATTTGATGCCGGAGAATCTGCGCCGGGTGAGCATCCGTTGGATATGGATTCCGACGGTGGCTGTGCTGCTGGTGGTGTCACTGGCAAGTTGTGGTTCTCAGCAAACATCGAATGGCCCGTTGCAGTCGATCGGTGAGTGCGGAGGTATTCACTTCCCCGATGGCGTGAACCCCCTTGCGAATCGGCGCGAACCGGTCTCGGGGGTCGACATTGTGGAGGTGGTAGCCGATCTGCCGGACGGCAAAGTGCATGAGTTCGAGGCGAAATCCTCACTTGGTGAGTTCAAACCAGGTGTCCCGAACTACTGGCGTAGCGAATATTGGAAGTACGGCGCAGTCGCCGACGTCCTGCAATCCGATGTCGCAAACAAGTACTACGAGGACTTCGACGGGGACCGGTACCGATGGATTGTCATTCACAATCTCGGTGACGGCAAGACTCGTGTATTTGTCCGCACGTCATGCTGAACTCCAATAAATCAACGAAACTCATCCTGGGGGGCGCCGCTTCATCGCGGGGCACCATTTTATCGTCCCAATATCTGATTGGTGTATCCCATTTATTGAGACTGGCGACATGTGTTGCCCACGGAAGTGCGGGCTCCCTCTCGTCGGTGGCGTGTGAGAGCGTCTTGTCTGGGCTCGAATCATTCGGAGCGGCAGTGTGTTCGGCCTGCGCTTCGGCGAGCCCGGGATGGTAGAAGGGAGTGAGACCCTATGGGGGACATGGCTTGTTCGGTGCCTTCGCCGCCGCCTGCGACTTGCGTTGCTCTTCCCGGATCGCCGGGGAGCGCGAATGCCGACGAACGGGTGTTCAAGTTGGCGGGTGCCGCGGTGGAGGCGCAGCCGGACGAGGAGCGCGTCGGCGCGGCGCCACCGCCGGGCGGCCAGAACATTCGAATCAATCTCTCGACCCTCTCGGCCGAGATCTACCCTCAGGGCCCTTCCTCCCAGTGCGGCCCCCGCAGCCCGGAGTAGCTCACCAAGCCGAAGTCCGCTGTCAGTGTGTACTCCTGGCGGCGACTCGCGGGAAACTGTGCAATGCCTGCACGCTCGTCCGGCGATGATCTGCGCGTGCTAGTCCAGGGGGCGGAGGCGGCCTCGGGAGCGGACGATGGGGAGGTGGTGTTGCATCTGCCAGTTCTCCATGATCATGGCGTAGCGCTTGCCGGCGACGTTCAGGTGTGCCTCGTTGCTCATCGGGCGGGCGTAGATCACGTGTTGCGCGTCCCACAGGCGGCGGAACTCGGGGAACTGCCACAGGCGCCGGTGTGATTCCTGGGCCCACTCGGTGTGGCCGTAGCGGCCCATCATTCCGCGATGGATCGCGACGCCCTGCCGGACCTGGTCCTCCCAGTTGATCATCACCTCTCGCGCTTCCTCGGTGAACGACCACTCCATCATGTAGATGCCCGGCCGGTGGGTCGGGAAGGTGTCGTAGTACGCGCGGTTGGCCGCGATCAGGCGGCGTTGGGGCGCGTAGAAGGACACCAGGTCGTCGGCCTCCTCCATCTCGGTGCGCATGATGGGTGACACCGCCTCGAGGAACGTTTCCAGCGGCGGCATCTCCATCGTCGAATCCAGCCCCGCCAGGCCCGGATACGGCGAGGCGTAGCCGGCCAGGTCGCAGACGTAGCGCCACTCGTCCTCGTCGGCGTGGTACGTGCTCGCCAGCAGGCGCAGGATGCCGACGTCGACCTGGCCGACCTCGTCGCGTTCGACCTTGGTCAGATAACTGGCCGTGATGTGCGCTTCGGCGGCGGCCTTCTCCCGGCTCAGCTTCCGGTTCGCGGGCAGGAGCCCGGCCTCGCGGCGGCGGTGCTCCTCGCGCTGCCTGAGGAAGGCAAGGTAGCGCCCCAACGTGGGGTTTTCGGGCTCGCGCATAGTGTTCGGGCATCCTCCACCGGTCGGGTATGCACTGGGAGTGTATACACCGTCTCGGACGGTTCCCGCGGCGCGGAAATGATCTTCGCGCTGCTAGGTTGCGAGCCATGGGTTATGAGGCCGGTTCCGTAACGGAGGGATGGACAGCGGAGCCGGTCGACCTGACCGAGGAGTTCTATCTGAACCCGCACGGTGTGTACGCGCGGTTGCGCGAGCGCGGGCCCGTGCATTACGTCCGATTCCCCGATTCCAGCACCGGATGGCTGGTCACCGGATACGAAGCGGCCAAACAGGTGTTCACGGATCCGTCGATCAGCAAGGAGCTCGGGTCGGCCGGGGCGCGCGCGGCGGCGACCGCCCACGGCGCTCGTGGACAAGTCGCCGGCGGCATGTTCGCGGACATGATGATCTTTCACGATCCGCCCGAGCACACCCGGCTGCGGGCGCTGGTCAATCGGGCATTCGGCAGCCGCGCCGTGCGCGAGTTGGAGCCGCGGGTCACCGAGATCGCCGACGGCCTGCTGGCCGGCCTGGCCGGCGGCGCCGACGATGTCCAGGACCTGTTGGAGGGCTACGCCTTTCCGCTCGGGATGCTGATGATCTGCGAGCTGCTCGGTGTGCCGCACGAGGACCGCGACAGGTTCCGGGCATGGTCGGCGGTACTGATGTCCGGTGACGAAACCCGGGATACCAGAACGGATTCCGTGCGGGAGTTCGTCGGCTACATCGATCAGCTGATTCGCGCCAAGGGCGCGGCCCCGGGACAGGACGTGCTGTCCGAGCTGATCGCCGCGCGCGAGGACGGCGACCGGCTCTCGCACCGGGAACTGATCAGCATGGTCTTCGTCCTGCTGGTCGCCGGCTTCGAGACGACGGTCAACCTCATCGGCAACGCGGTCGCAAAGTTGCTGACCGACAAGGACTCTCGTCGCCCGCTGCTGGACGATCCCGGCCGTATCCCGGCCTTCGTCGAGGAGGTCCTGCGCTACCGGTCGCCCACGCGCGAAACCACGTTCCGCTATACGACGGCTCCGATCACCTTGGCCGGCAACGATATTCCGCCCGGACAGATCATCGTGGTCTCGGTGGCCGCCGCCAACAGGGACCCGAACCACTTCGCCGACGCCCACCGTTTCGACCCGGACCGCCCCGACAACCACCACGTCGCCTTCGGCCACGGCATCCACCACTGCGTCGGCGCCCCCCTGGCCCGAATGGAAGGCGCCGTAGCCCTCACCCGCCTCCTTGCCGAATACCCCGCCCTCGAGCTGGCCGACGGCGCCACCCTCGAATGGCGCAAGAGCCTCGTCATCCGCGGCCTGACCGCCCTCCCCGTCCGCCTGCGCCCCTGAAACTCCGCCCGGAGCCGCGCCGGAACCGAGCCCCTTGTGGAGGGGAGGGCTCGGTTCCGGTCCTGGTCGGCTAAGCGGCCTTACCGGCGAAGCGGACCAGTAGTTCCGCACCTTTGAACGACAGGTTCAGCTCCGCTTCCAGAGCGATGGACAGTCGATGCAGGAGCGGCAGTGTGGGGGTGACGTCGCCGCCCTCCAATCGGCTGATCTGTGGCTGCGTCATATCCGCACGACGGGCCAGCTCCGATTGCGTGATCCCGAGTGCGGTCCGGCGATCGTGCACGGCCTGCGCGAGTGCGAACGCGTCGGCCGCGGCAACATAATCCGGGTCGGCCTTGTGAGCCGCCGGAACCTTCCATGTGGTGTGCGTTCCACGGCCCATGTCAATCCTCCTGGAAGCTGCGGTCGTACGAGTGAACAGCCGGACTGTGGTCGGTGGCGCAGACCTTTTGGGCCTGCATGGCTCGCTCGATCTGAAGCGTCTCGCGCATGCGGGTCTTTCGGAACACCGTCAGCAGCACCAAACGCCGGTCGGGCGCGAGCCAGTAGGTGATGCGCATCGCGTTGGCGCTCAGATGGAACCGCAATTCTCGTAATGGTCCACCTAGATGTCGCGTCCACGGCTCGCCCAGCGCGGCTGGATCCGCAGCGAGACGATCAACCTTGAACTCCACCGAGCGGTACTCCGCCTTCGTCAGGGTGTCCAACCACTCGTGAACCTCTGGCTCGAGTTCGATGTCGTATGGATGGTCACTGGGAAACTGATATACAACAGAATACATAACTGCTGGCCCCCCTCAATGGATCGGTGGTGCACCGCCCCTTCGATAGCTATTCGGAGCCGGACCGGTCGAGGGTGGGCGTGACATGAACGCCCGGTTGGAACTCGGTCGCCGCGATGTCGCCCGAAGATCGAAGACCGATAGGGTTCGCACCGGTCCGACCCCGATTTTGTCCCGTCGGGCCCCTTGTCTACACTGGGCAAGTTGCCTGGGCCCCTGTGTGTCCATCTTCGTATGTGCGCTGCCCGGGCGATACGTACTCATGACCGGTCGGCAAGACTGCCGGCCGGCCCAGCCGAATTGCTGTAGGCCCACGATCCGCGTGCCGGTAGGTGCGTGGATGTTGGATGGGAACCGCGGCGAGAAAGGTGACGGTCAACCTATGACCATGACTGATCCGATCGCAGACTTCCTGACCCGTCTGCGCAACGCCAACTCGGCGTACCACGATCAGGTGAAGGCACCGCACTCGAAGCTCAAGGCGAACATCGCCGAGATCCTGAAGCGCGAGGGCTACATCGCCGACTTCCACACCGAAGAGGCGCCCGTCGGCCAGACCCTGATCGTCGACCTGAAGTACGGCCAGAGCCGGGAGCGCAGCCTGCAGGGTGTGCGCCGCGTCTCGAAGCCGGGACTGCGGGTGTACGCGAAATCCACCAACCTGCCCAAGGTGCTGGGCGGCCTCGGCGTGGCGATCATCTCCACGTCGCGGGGCCTGCTCACCGACCGTCAGGCCAAGCAGCAGGGTGTAGGCGGGGAAGTCCTCGCCTACGTCTGGTAAGGGAGGTAGGAACTAATGTCGCGTATCGGTAAGAGGCCGGTTCCGGTTCCCGCCGGTGTCGAGGTGACCATCGAAGGCCAGCACGTGTCGGTCAAGGGCCCCAAGGGCACCCTGTCGCACACGATCGCCGAGCCGATCACGGTCGATCGCGCCGAGAGCGGGGAGCTGGAGATCACCCGCCCCGACGACGAGCGCCGCAACCGCTCGCTGCACGGGCTGACCCGCACCCTGATCAACAACATGATCGTGGGCGTCACGCAGGGCTACGAGAAGAAGATGGAGATCTTCGGCGTCGGCTACCGCGTGCAGCAGAAGGGCTCGAACCTGGAGTTCGCCCTGGGGTACAGCCACCCGGTGCCGATCGAGGCGCCCGAGGACATCACCTTCGCGGTGGAGAGCCCCACCAAGTTCTCGGTCTCCGGCATCGATAAGCAGCGGGTCGGCCAGGTCGCCGCGGTGATCCATCGCCTGCGGAAGCCCGACCCGTACAAGGGCAAGGGCATTCGCTACGAGGGCGAGGTCATCCGTCGCAAGGAAGGGAAGACGGGTAAGTAAGCCATGGCTTCTAAGACTGAAACGAAGGCCGGCTCGACCACGGCCGGCGCCGTGGTGCGCAAGCCGCTCGGCAAGGACGTGTCGACCCGTCGCCGGGTCGCCAAGACGCGCCGCCACTTCCGTCTGCGCAAGAAGGTCGTCGGGACCACCGTGCGCCCGCGTCTGGTCGTGTTCCGCTCCTCGCGGCATCTGCACGCCCAGCTGGTGGACGACACGGTCGGCAAGACCGTCGCCTCCGCCTCGTCGGTCGAGGCCGACGTGCGCGCCCTGGACGGCGACAAGACCGCCAAGGGCAAGAAGGTCGGCGAGCTGATCGCCGCCCGCGCCAAGGCCGCCGGCGTGGAGGCCGTGGTGTTCGACCGCGGCGGCCACGATTACCACGGCCGCATCGCCGCCCTGGCGGATGCCGCTCGGGAAGGCGGGTTGAAATTCTGATGCGGAGCACTCGGAAGATGAAGCTGAACGGAAGGAACGTCTGATGCCGGGACGTCAACGGCGTGACGGCGGAAGCGGACCCGCCGGACAGAACAACGAAGGTGGCCGCCAGGAGCGTGGCGGCGGTCGGGACCGCCGCGGTGACCGTCGCGACAATGCCGCCGAGAAGAACCAGCTCGAGCGCGTCGTCGCGATCAACCGCGTGTCCAAGGTCGTCAAGGGTGGTCGGCGCTTCAGCTTCACCGCCCTGGTGATCGTGGGCGACGGCAACGGCATGGTCGGTGTCGGTTACGGCAAGGCCAAGGAAGTGCCGGCGGCCATCCAGAAGGGTGTCGAGGAGGCGCGCAAGAACTTCTTCCGCGTCCCGATGATCGGCTCCACCATCACCCACCCGGTCCAGGGTGAGGAGGCCGCCGGTGTGGTCATGCTGCGCCCGGCCTCGCCCGGTACCGGTGTGATCGCCGGTGGTGCCGCGCGCGCCGTGCTGGAGTGCGCGGGCATCCACGACATCCTGGCCAAGTCGCTGGGTAGCGACAACGCGATCAACGTCGTGCACGCGACCGTGGCCGCCCTGAAGCTGCTGCAGCGCCCGGAGGAGGTGGCGGCCCGCCGCGGCCTGCCGCTCGAGGACGTCGCACCGGCGGGCATGCTGCGGGCTCGTGCGGGAGTGGGAGCTTGACATGGCACAACTGAAGGTGACCCAGATCAGGTCCACGATCGGCGCCAAGAGGAATCAGCGCGAGTCGCTTCGCACCCTCGGACTGAAGGGCATCCGCAAGTCCGTGATCCGCGAGGACAACTCTCAGAACCGCGGGCTGATCAACGTCGTGCGCCACCTCGTTACCGTTGAGGAGGTTGCTGGGAGCGCAGCGACCAAAGGAGGCGCGGCATGACCCCCATTAAATTGCACCATCTGCGCCCGGCGCCCGGCGCCAAGACCGAGAAGATGCGTGTCGGTCGCGGTGAGGCGTCGAAGGGTAAGACGGCGGGTCGCGGTACCAAGGGTACGAAGGCCCGCAAGAACGTGCCCGCCCGCTTCGAGGGCGGCCAGATGCCGATCCACATGCGGCTGCCGAAGCTGAAGGGCTTCACCAACCCGTTCCGCACCGAGTACCAGGTCGTGAACGTCGGTGATATCGCCCGGAAGTTCCCGGACGGCGGCGCGATCGGCAAGGACGAGCTGGTCTCCGCCGGTCTCGTTCGCAAGAACGAACTGGTGAAGGTTCTCGGCGAGGGCGAAATCGGTGTGGCCGTTCAGGTTTCCGCCGACAAGTTCTCCGGCTCCGCCCGGGACAAGATCGCCGCCGCCGGTGGCACCGCTACCGAGCTGGGCTGACGATTACTCGGTTCGCAGCGGGAGCGCCGGCCGCGTCAAGCGGTCGGCAGGTCTCCAGGGACCGGCCGACGGGACCCCGTAGGGGGTTCGCGTACGCTGGCGCTGCCGAAACATAGAGCGGGCGCCGGACGGGTGAGAGCCCGTCCGGCGTCGCTGTTAAAGTCAAGTTGTTGTCTGTCTCGCCCCATGTCGCCAGCCAGGAGGATCTGTGCTTTCCGCCTTCGTGTCGGCCTTCCGGACCGCGGACCTACGGCGGAAGATTCTCTTCACGCTGGGCCTGATCTTGCTGTACCGCGTCGGTGCGTCGCTGCCGTCGCCCGGCGTGGACTACAAGGTGGTCCGCAAGTGTGTCGATCAGGTCTCCGGCGAGTCGGGCGGTATCTACCAGCTCATCAACCTGTTCTCCGGTGGTGCGCTGCTGCAGCTTTCGGTGTTCGCGATCGGCATCATGCCCTACATCACCGCGAGCATCATCATCCAGTTGCTGACGGTCGTCATTCCGCGCTTCGAGGAGCTGCGCAAGGAAGGCCAGTCCGGCCAGACCAAGATGACGCAGTACACCCGGTACCTGTCGATCGCGCTGGCGATCCTGCAGGCCACCGGTCTGGTCGCGCTCGCCGCCCGGGGGCAGCTGCTGCAGAACTGTAAGGAAGACATTCTCGCCGATACCAGCATCTTCGGCATGATCATCATCGTGCTGGTGATGACCGCCGGCGCGGCGCTGGTGATGTGGTTCGGCGAGCAGATCACCGAGCGTGGCGTCGGCAACGGCATGTCGTTGCTGATCTTCGCCGGTATCGCGGCCCGAATCCCCAGCGAGGGCAAGGCCATTCTGGACAGCAAGGGCGGGCTGATCTTCGGCCTGGTCTGTGTCGGCGCCTTCGCCGTGATCGTCGGCGTGATCTTCATCGAGCAGGGCCAGCGCCGCATTCCGGTGCAGTACGCCAAGCGCGTGGTCGGCCGCAAGATGTACGGCGGCTCCTCGACGTATCTGCCGCTCAAGGTCAACCAGGCCGGCGTGATCCCGGTGATCTTCGCGTCCTCGCTGCTGTATCTGCCGAACCTGGTGTCACAGCTCACCCAGGGGCAGAACCAGCAGGATCCCAGCTGGTGGCAGAAGATCATCCAGCAGTATCTGGTGAATCCGACCAACCCTTGGTACATCACGATCTACTTCGTAATGATCGTGTTCTTCACCTACTTCTACGTCGCGATCACCTTCAACCCGGAGGAGCGCGCTGACGAGATGAAGAAGTTCGGCGGCTTCATTCCCGGGTATCGTCCCGGTAAGCCGACCGCCGACTACCTGAACTTCGTCCTGAGCCGGATCACCCTCCCCGGTTCGCTCTACCTCGGCGCCGTGGCCGTGCTGCCGAACCTGTTCCTGAACTTCGGGAACTCCAGCGGATTGCAGAACCTGCCATTCGGTGGCACCGCCGTACTGATCGTCGTAAGCGTCGGCCTCGATACGGTCAAACAGATCGAGAGCCAACTGATGAACAGAAATTACGAAGGGTTCCTCAAGTGAGACTCGTACTGCTAGGACCGCCGGGTGCCGGCAAGGGCACGCAAGCCGAACTGTTGTCGGACAAGCTGGGTGTCCTGCACATCTCCACGGGGAATCTGTTCCGTGCGAACATCTCGCAGGAGACGCCCCTGGGCCGGGAGGCTCAGAAGTACCTGGATGCCGGCAACCTGGTGCCCAGCGACGTGACCAATCGCATGGTGTCTTCGCGCATCGCCGAACCGGATGCCGCGAACGGCTTCGTGCTCGACGGCTATCCGCGCACGGTCGACCAGGCCGAGGCGCTGGAGAAGATGCTCAAGGAAGCCGGATACGAACTCGACGCCGTGATCAGCTTCGAGGTCGCCGAGGACGTCGTGGTGAACCGCATGCTGGGTCGCGGCCGCGACGACGACACCGAGGACGTGATCCGCAACCGGATGCGGGTGTACCGCGAGGAGACCGAGCCGCTGCTGGAGTACTACGACGGGCTGGTCGTGGCGGTCGACGGGGTCGGCGAGATCGAAGAGGTCAACGGCCGGCTGCTGCGGGCGCTGGGTCGCTGACGCGGATGGTCTTCGGCCGCAAGCAGAAGAAGGTGGTGCCGTTCCGCACCACCGGTGAGCTGGACGCCATGGCCGCCGCCGGTGCCGTGGTGGGCCGGGCGCTGGTGGCCGTGCGCGCGGCGGCCAAGCCGGGCGTGTCCACGTTCGAGCTGGACGAGGTGGCCGAGCAGACCATTCGCGACGCCGGCGCGGTGCCGTCGTTCAAGGGCTATCACGGCTTTCCGGCCTCGATCTGCGCCTCGGTGAACGACCGTGTGGTACACGGGATTCCGGCGAAGGACGAGGTGCTGGCCGAGGGTGATCTGGCCTCGATCGACTGCGGCGCCATCCTGGACGGCTGGCACGGCGATTCGGCCTGGACCTTCGGTGTGGGTGAGATCATCGAGGCCGATCGGCTGCTGAGCGAGGCGACCAAGGTGTCGATGGAGGCCGGTATCGCGGCCATGCTGCCCGGTAACCGGCTCACCGATGTGTCGCACGCCATCGAGCTCGGCACCCGCGCGGCCGAGCGGGACCACGGCCGCAGCTACGGCATCGTCGACGGGTACGGCGGGCACGGCATCGGCCGGCAGATGCATATGGATCCGTTCCTGGCCAACGAGGGCGATCCGGGTAAGGGGCCGAAACTCGTTGTGGGGTCGGTGCTCGCGATCGAGCCGATGCTGACGCTGGGCACCACGCAGACCCGGGTTCTCGACGACGACTGGACCGTGGTGACCGAGGACGGCAGCCGCGCCGCGCACTGGGAGCACACGGTCGCCGTGACCGAGGACGGTCCGCGCATTCTCACGGTGCGGCCGGAATAGTTCGCCCGGCACGAATCCCGGGTCCGCCGCCTCTGTTCGTGAACGCGGGGCGGAACCCGCATCGGTTCCGTTGAGGCCGGGGCCGAATGCCAGGGGGCCGGGCATCATTCGGTCGTGACCGCGGCCGCGTACGTACCGTCAGGAATTCGTCAACAATCGTGTACCGCCCGGTTGGCTGCGGTCGCCGAGGACCGGCCGCGATGATCCGTGCACCGAGATGAGTTGTGCGGCAGGTGATGTCAGGACATCGTCAAGGGCCCTTCTGCTGGAGACGGCGGCTGTGTGATCGTCGGATCTCCGGGCGAAAGGGGTGTGCGATGGTTACCGAGGTCGGTGTGACGCCGAGTCGGCTGCGGCGGGCCGCCGGGGACATGGGATATCTCCGCGATCGGGTGCGCGGCGTTCTCGACAGGCTGGAGCATTCGCTGACGGCGCGCGGCGATGCCTGGGGCGACGACGGTTACGGCAGTGCGTTCGCCGACGGCGAGCAGGGCTACCGGGCGGCGCAGCGGAATCTGCGCGAGCAGATCGGTGCGATGTCGGCGACGATCGGCTCGTATTCCACCGGGCAGTATCGGGCCGCTGATCTGCTGGAGCGGCGGGATCACCTCTGACATGCGACCGCGCTAGGACGGACACGGGTGTCCATCGAACTTCCCGGCTGGCTGCATTGGCTCGGTTGGGTCGCCGGTTCGGCGTGGCCCGCGGGCGACGAGGACCGGATGCGGGCCATCGCCGACGACTGGCGCACGGCGGCGCGCGAACTGCGTGACCTGCTGCCGGACCTGACCGCCGCGAGCGACGCGACGGTGGCGGCCTACCCGTGGGGCGAGGGTGTCGAGGCGATGACCCGCGCCCTCGACAAGCTCGAGCACGGCGATCGTTCCGTCGAGCATCTGGCCGGCATCCTGGATCAGGTCGCCGAGGCGGCCGACGCGATGGCGGCCGAGATCGAATACACCAAGATCATGATCATCGGCTCGCTCGGCATGCTGGCGGTCGAGATCGCGGCCGCCTGGAGTTTTCCGCCGACCGCCTGGGCGACGCAGGCGATGGCCACGGCGGCAACCCGATGGGGCATCCGGATACTCGCCGAGCGGGCGCTGTCCACCATTCGCTCCGTGGTGCTCCGCCGGCTGCTGGGGGCGCTGCTGAAATTCACCGCGGAGCACGTGGCGCTGTCGACGGTGCTCGGTGCCGGGCAGGATCTGGCGATTCAGCTGGGGCAGACGGCGGCGGGGAATCGCGAGGGTGTGGACTGGAATCGGCTGGGCACCACGGCATTCGCCGCCGCGGCGGCCGGTGCTGCCGGTGGGCCCGCCGGGGCGCTGCTCGGCAGGGGAGCGTCGCGGGTGACTGCGCCGGGCGGGCGCTGGGGCGGGGCGGTCGCGGGTGCGGTCGTGGGATCGGCGGCGGGCACGATCGGTGGCGTCGCGTCGCTGGCGGCCGGGGGGATGCTGCACGACGGCTGGGCCTGGGACCCGCGGGTGGTGACCGCCGGACTGTCGTACGGCGGGCTGGTCGGCGGCGGCAGGAGATTTCGCTCGCACGGAGCGGGAGTGCCGCGGCTGGACGGGGCATTCACGGCGCCCGATCCGGCACGTATGGGTGGGCCGGACGGAAGTGCGATGGCGCCTCGACCGGAAAATCTTGCGGGGCCCCCAGATCGGACCGGAAGTGCTCCGGAGGGGCGGAGGGCAGCCGGCTCGGAGCAGGCAGGTGGTTCCAGGGACGGTGGCAGTGCATCCGGTCACCGACCGGAACAGACTGCGGGGCACCATATCGAGGAAGAGGGCAAGCCTCTCGACCTGACCTCCGAGATCCCGTATACGCCGAGGTACGCCCCCGACTATCCGGAGATTCCCGAGTACTCGGCCCCGGAGCCCCCGGCCGGCAACGTGTGGGAAGACCCGAATCCGGACCCCCATCCGCCGACGCGGCCGGAACCGGTCACGGGGGCCGAGTTGCCGAGATTGCCCGAGCTACCGGCGTCGGTGTGGCCGCCGCTGCCTGTGTCGCCGACATTGCCGATGGTGCTGCCCGGTGTGCCGACAGTGCCTCCCGATGGTCCGATATCGCCTGTGCCACAGGAGAGTTCGCCGATGGTTTCGCTCGGTGGGTGTTCTGAGAGCGAGCCGGGTGATGAGTATCGGAGGTTCGCGTTGCCCGGTGGCTCGGCGGGGGGCTCGGACGAGGGTGGGTTGCTTGTGCGGTCGCTTGCCGGGGGCGGTCATTTCGCAGAGCTGGATCCGCGGAGTGGGGAGATGCGGGTGGTCGTGCCCGCGTCGCCCGAGGTGAGCGCGGATCTTCGCGGTGTGGTGGGGTACTTCGACGATGTGCCGGCCGTGTTCTACCGCGACCGGTTCGGCCTGTCATTGCGGGTCGGCGGCTGGGTGGTGAACCTCGAGCAGCCCGGGATCGCCGTCGAATGGTCGCGGCTGGGCGAGAATGCCGCGGGGTTCCGGGTGTTGTCCGGTAGCGAGCCGATCTATGCGGTTCGCTACCGGAATACCGTGCCCGACAACGATATCGGGATGTTCATCCGCGATGTGCTCGGCAGCGAGGCGCGGCGTACCCGGCTGTTTCCGGGCGTTCGGCGCTGACTCGCGGGCGCGTCTCTCGGCCGGCCCGTCCGATCGCGGTGCTCGTTACTCGTGCAGTTCGGCGTGTAACCGGTGTTCGGTCATGGTGGTCAGGGGCACCAGGCCGTTCCATCCGCACGGGCGATCGCACGAGGCGAAGACGGTTCGGGTATCTCGCAGGGTGGTCGAAGCTCGTGCGGGATAACCGCATTCGGGGCATTTGCCGAAGAAGTCGAGTATTTCCCGCAGCTCCGCGGCGGGCGTCGACGGACTATGTTTGCGCATTCCGGTTGTTCTCCTGGCCCGGATCGGGCCGATGTTCAGACGTGAATCGGCTCGACGCTATCGGTGCCGGAACCGTAGAACGCCGGTTCCGCGCTCCGCTGTGCTTTTCACAAACGGCCACCGCGAGCCTTCCTCTCCGCCACAGTCGGCACGAATGCGGCGCGGTTACCACCGTGGTGCCGGAGCCCGTCCGAGACGGTGACTTCCGGTTGCCGAGAGCGCGTTTCCACCGGACGCAGTCCCGTTTGCCGCATCGAACCTGCGGGGTAACTCGCCGTCACCGAGTATCCGGCTCGTGGCCGGGAGGGCGAAGGATGTCTCGTCGAGTTTGCTTGTGCGCCACCGAGAATTCAATGGAGTGCGGTCAGGTAGAGGTGCCACCGATTCGAGGAGGTAGCGATGCGGACCGGAGGGACAGTGCGGGGCGGTGCGGACGCGCGCCGATGAGCATCGAGATGCCCCCCGCGCTGCAATGGCTGGCCTGGGTCGCGGGAACGAGCTGGCCCGACGGTGACGAGGACCACGCGTGGCAGGATTCGGCCGCCTGGAAGACGGCCGCCGACGAGTTGAAGGCGCTGATAGGACAGATCGATCAGGCCAAGCAGGCCACCATGGAGGCGTACTCGGACGGGGAGGCCGCGACCGCGATGGGTGCGCGGTTCGACGAGCTCCGCACCGGTGACATGTCGCTGGAAAAGCTGGCGGAGATGTTGCAGACCATCTCCGACTCGACGTTCGACATGGGCACGCAGATCCAGGGGATCAAGCTCACCGTCGTCGTCTCGCTGGGCGTGCTCGCGCTGGAGATCATGTGGGCGTGGATGTTTCCGCCCACCGCGCCGGCCGTGGAGGCGGCGGCCGTGTCGAGCACCCGGTCGTTCCTCAAGGTGGCCGAGGACATCGTGCAGAACAACATCATGAGACTGGCCGCGAGCGCCGGCGCCAAGACGGAGCAGCGCCTGTTCTGGAAACGAATTCTCAGTGGCCAACTCGTCGCGCCGACGGCGAAGGGCTGGGGCGTGTACAGCGCCAGGGCCATCGAGAACGCGGCCATGGCGATGGGTATCGACGGGGCGGTGCAGGGTGGGCAGATGGCGGACGGCAAGCGCCGGCACTTCAACGGTACGCAGTTCGGAGTGTCCGGGCTGGCCGCCGCGGCGGGGGTGATCCCGGGCCGCGAGGTGGCCCGGTTCATGGGGGAATACAGCCACAAACTGTTCAAGAATCAGCTGGACAACCTGGCGGGCCGGACCTTTCGCGGTGCCGTGATCGGCGGTACCGCGGGCGTTGTCAGTACGGTGTTCGGAAATATCGCCGTCGGGGCGGTGACCGGGGACTGGTCCGCGTTCGGTTCGGGGCCCGGCTGGACCGGCGGTGCCGCTCGCGGTGCCATCACCGGCGGGGCCCGGGGCCTGTTCGCGAAGAGTTCGCCGATCACCTCGTCGGATATTCGCTACCCCTTCTGGATGCACAAGTCGGGTCAGCCGCGCGGTGGTGACAGTCCGAACCGGGCGCCGGGGAGCACCGGGGAATCGAACGGGGGAACCGGTTCTACGCGAGGTGGGGAAGGGTCCACGCGGGGTCCGGACGGATCTGTGCGAGGTCCGGAGGGGTCCACGCGCGATCAGAACAGTTCGACGCAGGGGTTGTACGGTTCGACGCGCGATCAGAACAGCCGGAACGGTTCGACGCAGGGGCTGTACGGTTCGACGGGCGACCAGAACAGTCAGAACGGTTCGATGCGGGGGCAAGACGGTTCGACCGGCGACCGGAACAGCTCGACCCAGGGGCAGTACGGTTCCACCCGGGGACAGACGAACGGTACACCGCTCGGCGGCGAGATTCAGGGTGGTCTGCCGGGTAACCGGGGAGAGACCTGGATTCCGCTACAGAATATGCAGAGTGCGGGGAACGGCTCGCTGCATCCGAGCGCGGGGGGATTCGGGGACGGCGGTTCGGCAGTGGTCGATCGGCCCGGTGGGGAGGGGGTGGTCGGTCCGGGGCAGCAGGGGCGCCAGGGGGAGCAGGTGGTGGTGTGGTACGACGATGGGCCGCAGACGGTGTGGCTCGACGGGGCGTCGGTGAACACCCGGCCGAGTGGGGAAAGTCCGGTCGTCACCGGTTCGGAGTTTCAGGCGGATGTGTCCACCGTCGGATCGCGGGGTAGCGAAGACGGGGTCGTGGTGAACGGCACCACGCCCGGATGGCAGCCACCGACATCGTTCGGTTCGTCGATCGACGCGCCCGGGTGGCAGCCATCGAATACGTTCGTGCACGGCGGTTCCGGGCTCGATGGCTCCTCGCCGGTGCCGCCGGGGCGCGTGCCGATAAGCGACGGTGTTTCGTCGGTGTCGTCCGGTCCGGTGAACAGCAATCCCTCACCGGTGTCGTCGCTGCACGGTTCGGGAGGCAGCGGGCCGATACGTGTGCAGCCGCCGACATCGATACTCACCGGGCAGGGGTCGGGGGTGCTGCCCCCGCCGCAGCCGTCGACGGCGAATCCTGGTGGGGGGATCACGAATACCGGTGGCGGCACGACGAATGTCGTTGCCGGATCGGGAAATTCGACGCACGGATCCGGCGGGTCGACGGGCTCCGGCAATTCGTCCGGTGGCCGGTCGGGCGGTGGCAGCCAGCACGGCGACGACCACCATGGCGACCACCACGGCCCCTACGGCGACATCTACAAAGAGATCAGCCCGTTCCTCGGGGAGGGCAAGGATCTGCGGGCCAAGGCGCGTCCGCGATACCTGCGCGGCACGGAACCGTTGCCCGGCCCGTTCCACCCGGCCGACGCCCCGGAGTGGGGCGAGTGGCTGCCGCCCGGTGCGTACCCGGCGCCCGACGAGGACGAATCGAATTCCGGCGAGAACGGGCCGGATTCCCCGGGGGATGGGCAGGGTTCGAACGAGAACGGCCCTGCGGACGAGCCGGGTTCGAACGGGAACGAGTCGAATTCCCCTGGGGACGGGCAAGGTTCGAACGAGAACGGGCCGGACTCCCAGGGGGACGGCCCGAAGGCCGGCGCGGGGCCGGATGCCGGCGGCGGGAATCCCGATATTCCATTCACGTTGGGTCAACAGTAGCGAGTGAGGTCGAACGATCATGGCGGGAAGAGTCGAAGTCGATCCGGATCAACTGCGCGATGCCGCACAACTGTCCGAGGATCTGGCCAAACAGATCCGCGACACGGCGCAACGGCTGGAAAGCACGCTGGCGGGCGTGGAATCCGGCGCCAATCAGCCGTGGGGCGACGACAGCATGGGCAAGAAGTTCAGCGAGGGCGACAAGGGCTACAAGGCGTCGCGGAAGAACCTGCAGGAAGGTCTCGGCGGAATCGCGACGACGTTCCAGGAGATCGCCGACGGCCAGCGCGACGCGGCCGCCGTGATGCACGGCACGGACCAGGTGGCGTAATGGTTCTCGGGTCGTGCTCAGCCCTCCAGCAGGATCGTCACCGGACCGTCGTTGACCAGTTCGACGCGCATGTGTGCGCCGAATCGGCCGGTGGCCACGGTGGCGCCCAGCGTGCGCAGGGACTCGGCGAAGGTTTCGACCAGCGGTTCGGCGACCGGGCCCGGTGCGGCGGCCGACCAGGACGGCCGGCGGCCCTTCGCGGTGTCGGCGTAGAGGGTGAACTGGCTGACCACCAGGATGGGCGCGCCCAGGTCGGCGGCGGACCGCTCGCCGTCGAGGATCCGCAGCCGGAACAGCTTGTCGGCCACCGTTTTCGCGGTGTCGGCCGTATCGCTGTGGGTCACGCCGACCAGTGCGAGCAGGCCGTGCGGCGCACCCGCGGCGGCGGGATCGATGCTCCCGACGACCTCGTCGCCGACCTCGACGCGTGCCGAGTTCACCCGCTGCACAAGTACTCGCATGTTCGTGATCATCGCAGACCGGCCGGGGCGGGACGGCCGCGGACGGGGAGCCCGATTCCCCGGAAACCGACGACCGGAGGTTCGAATGCCCAATGAGCGCTTGCAGGCCGACGCCGCGACCCTGCTGGAGGGGATCGACGAACAGCTGCGCGGGATCGCCGAAGTACAGCTGCGGCGGTCGAAGCTGACGGCCACGGCCGCCGCCTACGACCGGCGGATCGAGGTGACGGTGAACGCCGACGGTGTGCTGATCGAGACCAAGCTGGCCGAGGATCTGTCGGATCTGACCAACGACGAGATCGCCGAGGCGATCACCTACACCGCGCAGGCCGCCGCCGAGCATGTGCGCGAACGGGCCCGCAAGCTGATGGAACCGCTGCTGGAACGGCGCAACCGGTTGCCGAAACTCTCCGAAATCGTCGAGGGCGCACCGGATCTGGGCTCGCTGCTGCCGCTCGCGCCGGAACCGCCGACCGCTCTGCCGGACGAATCGGATGAGGATCGGCCGTCCGACGGTTCCGCCCCCTCGATGATCTTCGGGCGGGGTTGACGTCGGCTGTGCGCCACCGTTCGATGGTTTATCGGCCGCCGGCCGGTTCGGTCCGGTCGGGCGGCTCGTCCTCCAGGTCCCTGGTGATGTGCTCGAGGTACCGCGCCACGAACTGATCGACCAGTTCGGCCGAGACCCTGCCGGGCAGCGCCCGGACGCTGCTCAGCTGCGCGGTGAACTCGGCGACGTCGTGCGGGGTGCGCCCGGACTGCCGGAAGGTCTCCGCCGCGGTGTTCTGGAACAGGTCCGCGAAGCGCCGGGCGATGTGGTCGCAGTCGGCGCGCAGTCGTTCCAGCTCGTCCAGGATGTAGGCCTGCTGGGTCCCCGACGCGGGCAGTTGTTCGGCGAAACGGACGAGCTGGGGATCGCGCACGCGATAGGTGGTGGCGTCGACCGGTTCGTACAGTCCCGCCGCGACCACGCGCGCCAGACCGTTCGGGACGTCGCGGTAACGCTCCATGAGTTCGGTTGCGGCAATGGTCTTTTCGGCCGCGGGCTGCGGCCGTCCCGCACCGGGGGCGGGGCCGCCCGCGGCATCGGTCTGCAAGGAGACGCCGAGTACGGCACCCAGGTCGTCGCCGCGGTCCCAGGCGTCGAGCAGTTCCCGGATACCGCTCAGTTTGATGCCGCGGTCGAGCAGCCGGCTGATCACGCGCACCCGGTCCAGATGCTGGGCTCCGTAGAACCCGGTTCGGCCCTTCAGGCGCGGCGGCGGCAGCAGGCCGCGCTCCTGATAGGCGCGCAGACTGCGCACGGTCATGCCGGACTCACGCGCCAGCTCGTCGATCGTGAACTCCGCACCGGATGCCATACCTCAAGGAAACCACACCGAAATGAAGCCCCCGGCCGATGAGTGCGCCGGGCGGCCGCGGCGAGGGAAACGGTGTTATCGGCCCGCGAAAATTGCTGTCTCATAGCTGAGTTGCGCAGAATGCCTGGCGCAAGCGGCGTTATCGCGGCGCGTTCCCGGTAGGGGCAACCGTGGGGTTATCGATCGGTGCGCCCCGAAAGATTTCCGGGCCGTTACAAGTTCGTTCACCGGTTGTATGTGCCATCGTTTGGAGGTACGTTCCATTGACCGATGGTATGGTCGACATCACATGGAAGGTCCCAGTTATGACCACCGTTCAACCCCACCCAGACGCGGAGGCAGCTGCCGCACGTGCGCTGGACGCCGAGGACGCCGGTTATCACAAGGCCCTGCGTCCCCGGCAGCTACAGATGATTGCTATCGGAGGCGCGATCGGCACCGGGCTGTTTCTCGGCGCGGGCGGTCGGTTGAAGGAGGCGGGCGCCGGCCTGTTCATCGCGTACGCGGTGTGCGGCGTGTTCGTGTTCTTCATCCTGCGGGCACTGGGCGAACTGGTGCTGCACCGGCCGTCCTCCGGCTCGTTCGTCTCCTATGCCCGGGAGTTCCACGGCGAGAAGATGGCCTTCGGCGTCGGCTGGATGTACTTCTTCCACTGGTGTATGACCGGCATCGTCGATATCACCGCGATCGCCACCTACATGCACTACTGGGGAGCGTTCAAGGCGATTCCACAGTGGTCGATCGCGCTGATCGCGCTGGCGATCGTCGTGGCCATCAACATGGTCTCGGTGCGCTGGTTCGGTGAGATGGAGTTCTGGGCCGCACTGATCAAGGTCGTCGCGCTGGTCGGCTTCCTGATCGTCGGCACGATCTTCCTCGCCGGGCGGTTCACCATCGACGGCGCCCAGACCGGGCTCAGCGTGATCAGTGACCACGGCGGACTGCTGCCGAGCGGCGTGCTGCCCCTGGTGCTGTCCACCACCGGCGTCGTATTCGCCTACGCCGCAGTGGAACTCGTCGGTACCGCCGCGGGCGAGACCGAGAATCCGGCCAAGATCATGCCGCGCGCGATCAACTCGGTGATCGCCCGTATCGCACTGTTCTACGTCGGGTCGCTGGTGCTGCTCGCGCTGCTGCTGCCCTACACCGCCTTCAAGTCCGGCGAGAGCCCGTTCGTGACCTTCTTCTCCAAGCTGGGCCTGGGCGGCGCCGGCTCGGTGATGAACCTCGTCGTGCTCACCGCGGCCTTCTCGAGCCTGAACGCCGGCCTCTACTCCACCGGCCGGATCCTGCGCTCCATGTCGATGAACGGCAGCGCCCCCTCGGTGGCGTCCCGGATGTCCAAGCAGGGCGTGCCGTACGTGGGCATTCTCGCCACCGGAACGGTCGCCCTGGCCGGTGTCGGACTCAACGCCATCGTGCCGGAGAAGGCGTTCGAGATCGTGCTGAACATGTCCGCGCTGGGCACCATCACGGCATGGGCGGCGATCCTGCTGTGCCAGATGAAGCTGGTGCAGTGGTCTCGTGAGGGCCGGGTCGAGCGACCCTCGTTCCGCCTGATGGGTGCGCCCTACACCAACATCGCGGCGCTGATCTTCATGGCGCTGGTGGTCGTGCTGATGCTGTTCGGCGAGGACGACACCCAGCGCGGCGCCGTCATCGCGATGGTGGTGATCATGCTGCCGCTGCTGGTCGGCGGCTGGTTCCTGGCCCGTCGCCGGGTGCTGCGCATGGCCGCTGTACGTGAGGGGTACACCGGCCAGTTCCCTGTGCTCGCCGAGCGTCCCCTGGAACACCGCGAAGGCCAGGCCGCCGAGGACAAGTCCGCCCCGAGCGGCGGCGCCACCGGCGGTGATGAGGCAGAATCGCGATAATGCCCGTCGGTCCCGGACACCCCTGTGACGCCAACCGGGACCGACTCCGGACGCTCCGCAGGACGGATGATCTCCGTCCTGCGGAGCGGTTCAGGTTGTGGGCCGATACGAGTAGGTCTGAGAGGTCGAATGCCGGACGATGCCACCGTTTCCGGCCACCAGCACTCGCACACCCGAGCGAGCCGTCAGGTGCCGGATATCGATCCGACCCGCCGTTGGCCCACCCGCCGCGCCGATGCCGTCGAGGCCGGCTTCCTACCTCCGGGCGATGAGGGTCCGGAGGATACGGACGTGCTCGAGCCGGGTTCGGGCCGCGCGGGGGTGCGGTCCCGGCCCAGCGTCCGGCGGCTCGGCGCGGGCCTGGTGACGCTGCCCGAAACGACGTCCACCGATCCGGCCATGGCGATGCTGGCCGACCCCGAGGTGCCCGAGGACAAGCGATTCTGCTGGAAGTGCCGCCAGCCGGTCGGGCGTTCGAACGGCGCGGAGCGGGCCCGCTCGACCGGCATCTGCACGCACTGCGAGGCGCCGTTCAACTTCCGGCCGCTGCTCGAGCCCGGCGAGGTGGTGGCCGATCAGTACGAGGTCCGGGGTTGCCTGGCCTACGGCGGGCTGGGCTGGATCTACCTGGCCCGCGACCGCAATGTCAGCAGCCGCTGGGTGGTGCTGAAGGGGCTGCAGAATCCGCTCGACTTCGAGGCCAATGTGGTGGCGCTCGCCGAACGCCAATTCCTTTCGGAGATGGCACATCCGGCGATCGTGAAGATCTTCAACTTCGTCACCCACCGGACCGTCGACAACATCGCGTGCGGCTACATCGTGATGGAGTACATCGGCGGCAGCTCGCTGCGGACCATGCTCGACCAGCGTTCGCCGGTGCGCCTCCCGGTCGCCGAGGCCATCGTCTACGTGATGGAGATCCTGCCCGCGCTGGACTACCTGCACTCGTGCGGACTCGCCTACAACGATCTCAAGCCCGACAACATCATGGTGACCGCGGACGAGGTCAAGCTCATCGATCTCGGCGCCGTCGCCGCCCGGGAGTCCGGCGGAAACCTGTACGGCACACAGGGTTACCAGGCACCCGAATACGTGCAGACGGGGCCGACCGTCGCCTCCGACATCTATACGGTCGCGCGCACGCTGGCCGCGCTGACGGTGCAGATGCCCACCGATGCGGAGGGCAACAAGCTGCCGGGACTGCCCGCGCCGGACCGGGAACCGGTGCTGCGCCGGTACCCCACCTTCGACCGGCTGCTGCGCCGGGCCTCCGATCCCGATCCGGCCCGGCGGTTCCCGTCGACCTTCGCGATGTACCGGCAGCTCGGCGGGGTGTTGCGGGCCGTGCTCGCCGAGGACCACGACCGCGGCTATCCGCAGGTGTCCGCGGTCTTCGGTGCGCCCCGAGGCGATTTCGGCGTCACCACGCTGCTGCGGCAGACCGACGGGATCATCGACGGACGGCATCGTCCGCCCGCCCTGGAGGTGTCGAATGTGCTTGCCGCGCTGCCTGTTCCGTTGATCGACGCCGAAGACCCCAGCGCCGAGATGCTGTCGCCGCTGCTGCACGGCGATCCGAACCAGGCGCTGGAAACGCTGCGGCTGCACCGCGACAACGTGGCCGCGGGGGCGATGGGGGCGCCGGCCTCCTTCGAACTGGAGGCGGGGCTCGCCGCGGTGCGCGCGAATCTCGATCTGCGCGAGGTGGATCGGGCCCGTGCCGAACTGGACCGGCTGCGCCCGGCGTATCCCGCGGACTGGCGGATCGACTGGTACTGCGGTATCGCCGAATTCAGCGACGGGAACTTCGAGCGGGCCTACCGGCATTTCGACGCGGTGCACGGCACGGTACCGGGCGAGGTCGCTCCGCAACTGGCCCTGGCCGCCACCGCCGAACTGCTGTTGCAGGCCAGCGCGGCGGACGATTCCGAGCGGTGGCGGGCGGCGGCGTCGGAGTACTACCGCGCGGTCTGGCGGGTCGACCGGGGAATGGCGAGCGCGGCCTTCGGCCTGGCGCGCCGCCAGGTCGCCGACGGCGACGGCGACGCGGCGGTGGCGACGCTGCAACAGGTGCCGGAGGTGTCGCGGCATTTCAACGCGGCGCGCCTGACCGCGTGCCTGCTGGTGGTCTCCCGGCCGCCGGCCGAGCTGACCGAGGAGCACCTGAGTGTCGCGGAGGCCCGGCTGCGGGCGCTGTGGGACGACCCGCGCCGGTTGCAGATTCAGGCCGTGGTGCTCGGGGCGGCGCTGGCCTGGGTGCGCGCCGACGGTCGTCCGGGGTCGCCGGACGCGACGATCCTGGATGTTCCGTACACCACGGCGGGGTTGCGGGAGGGCCTGGAGTCGGTGCTGCGGACCGCCGCGCGCACCTCGCCGCGCCGGCTGCACCGCTACGCGCTGATCGACCTCGCGAATCGGGTCCGGCCACGATCGCGCTGGTGAACCACGGCCGAAAACCGTTCCGGCACCATCCCGTTCACCCGCCGGGGTAGCTGCCGTTCACGTTCGCGAAACACCCGATTTCCCCGGGGCTGTCATCGTGCTGTCACTGCTGCGTGCGCGCGCACGGCAGACGGCGGAGGGAGTGACGATGACGGTTGAACTCGACCCCGACAAGTTCCGCACGGCGGCGGGGAAGACCGGGGACGTCCGCGACAGGATCCAGGGCGTCCTGGACAACCTGTCGGCTTCGCTGGATCCGGGTTCTCCCTGGGGCAACGACAAGATCGGTTCGCAGTTCCACGACGGACCGAACGGTTACGGCGCCAGCAAGAAGAATCTGTTCGAGAACGGTGGCAACTTCCAGACCACCTTCGGCCGGTTCTCCGACGGTCAGCGCGACGCCGCCACGAAGCTGGAGAGCCAGGACCAGGCCAACGGCCGCGGTATTCACTGAGCGGGAGTGTCGCTGTGGCCAACGAACATACGAGGGCCGAGATGGCCGCGGTGCTGGACGGTGTCCGGGAACAGTTGCGGACCGTCGCGCGGGTCCAGAACGAGCGCACCAGGCTGACGGCCAGCGCGACGGTGCGTAAGCGGGTGACCGTCGCGGTGAACGCCGACGGCACCGTGATCGAGACCAAACTCGGTGCCGGCGTGGAGGATCTGACCTACCCGGAGCTCGCCAAGGCGTTCACCGAGGCCGCGCAGCAGGCCGCCGCGGCGGTGTCCCGCAAGGTCGAGGAACTGATGATGCCGCTGCACGATCAGCGCGCCCGGTTGCCGAAGCTCACCGAGCTGATCGAGGGAATGCCCGACCTCCGCGCCGAAATGCCCGAGACGCCAAAGGTTTCCACCGCGCCGCCGGGTGCGCCGGAGCGGGACGAGGAGCCGGCCGAGGCGATGACGTTCACCGACGTCGAATCGGTGGCGCCGGCCGACGAGCGTGGTCGCGGTGTCACCGATTCCAGCTGGTGATATCGGAGTAGGTCCCGATGGCTGAGCTGCCCGGCTGGCTCACCTGGCTGGAATGGGTGGCCGGATCGGAATGGCCGGACGGCGATCCGGACCGGATGTGGGACGGCGTCGCGAAACCGTGGCGCACCGCCGCGATCGAGATGCGCGAGATCCTGGACGATATCCAGGCGGCCAAGTCGGCCTCGCTGGGCGCCTACCCGCAGGGCGGGGGCACCGAGCAGATCAGCAAGGCCTTCGACCAGCTGATGCACGGCAAGTCGTCGCTGGAGGAACTGGCGAAGAACTTCGATCTGGTGGGCGACTCGGCCGACCAGGTCGGCACCGAGATCGAATACACCCAGCTGATGTTCATCACCTCGCTGGGGTTGCTGGCCGCGGAAATCGCCGCGGCGTGGATCTTTCCGCCGACCGCTCCCGCGGCGGAGGCGGCCGCCATCGCGATCACCCGGGTCGGGCTGCGCATGCTCAGCCGGTCGCTGCTGGCGGCCGTGCGGCGGATCGTCACCCGGCTCATCTCGTCGTCCACGCTCAAGTTCCTGGCCAGGCACGTCGCCATCGACACCGCGCTGGGCACGCTGCAGGAGGTCGGCATCCAGGCCTATCAGCAGCACGAGGGGCACCGGGACAAGATCAACTGGGATCAGGTGGTCGTCACCGCCGTCAGCTCCGCCGCCGGTGGTGCGGCCGCCGGGCCGATCGGTGACAAGCTCGGGAATGCGCTGGGCCGCCAGCTGGGTGACTCGCTGGGCGGCAAGCTGGCGAGCGGCGCCATCACCGGCACCGCCGCGGGATTGGCCGGAGCGACCGCAGGGTGGGCCGCCGCGACCGGCACCCAGATGACCATCGACACCTTTCGGCACGGGTGGGATCAGGCCTGGGCCAACGCCGAGGCCGCCGGTATCGATCCGCTCATGTTCACCGCCGGCGCCTCCAACGGCGCCCTCAGCGGCGCGAACAAGGCCGGGGCGAACCACTTCTGGGGCAATCACGGCTTCGATCAGGCGAGCCGGCCCAGTTTCGGCAGCCAGTTGAACGATCTGTTCGATCAGGTGCAGGCGGAGAAGGGCGGGGCCCCGGCACCCGGCGGGGACGGCAGCGCACCGCACCGGTCGTCGAATCTGCCGGGTTCGAATAACGAGGGCGCCAACGAAAATGGTGCGGAGGGCGACGGTGGCTCGCAGCAGCGCGGCGGCGAGTCGAACGGTTCCGGCGGGCAGCCCAGGGCCGGTGAGGCGCCGGTCCAGCCGGCGGGAGCGTCCGGTGACACCCCCGAGGGAGCCGGCGAGGGGCAGGGCGGAACACCGGAGGGTGACGGTAAGGCCGGAGACGCCGATTCCGGTGCGGATCAGTCGAATTCGAGTGAGAACCAGGCTCCCGGCGCGCCCGGGGCCGATGGCCGTCGCGGTGGAGAGAACGTCGGTGAAGGTGACGCGGACCAGTCGGGCGGGGGCGATCGGTCCGCCGGTGGTGGTGATCGGTCGACCGGGTCCGATCAGCCCACTGGTGCCGATCAGCCCACTGGTGCCGACGACTCGGCCGGTGCCGACCGGTCGGGCGAGGCCGATCAGTCTGCCGGTGGCGATCAGGCGCAGCGCGGCGAGGCGCCGGTCGGGGAGGAGGGTTCCGGCGCTCCCGCGAAGGCCGACGACGGCACGGACCAGGTCGCCGGGTCCGAGGAACAGGCGGGGTCCGCGACCCGGCAGCCCACCGGTGGCGAGGATGCCGTTCGGACCGGAGACCCGTCGGCGGACGGTGTTGGGGCGGACAAGGATTCGGCTGCCTCGCCGAGCGGGACGCCGGTCGGGCCGGGAGTGGCTCCGGTCGCGGGAACGCCGGGCGCGCCCGTCGGCAACGCGCCCGGTGCGGCGCCCGCCGCCGTGGGTGGCGAAACATCCAGTGGCGGTTCGTCTTCGGCCACCCCGCGGTCGAGTTCGCTGGGGGAGTCCAGGGCGAGCCAGGTGCCCGGCGGTGAACAGCCGCGCGGTGCGCAGCCGCAGGCGGGCGGCTCGGACGGTCGTTCCGGGGCCGCGCAACAGGGCTCCGGGGCGCGCGCCGGGGCCGAAAACCGTTCCGGCGCAACGCCCGGTGGGAAGCCTGCCGGGGTGCCGGACGCGCGGTCGCAGGGCCGAGAGGCCGGTGCGGGTGCGCCGCCGAAGGGCAGCGAATCCGAGCAGGGACCGCAGCAGGGTGCCGATGCGAACGGCAAAACCGGGGAGACCGACGGTGCGGCCGCCCTGGCCGCCGCTGCCGCGGTCGCGGGCGAGTCGGCTCCGCGACCGCCCGCGCGCGGTGCGGGTGGCGGCGGCAAGGAGCCGCCCTCGGGGCGGCCGCGGCCCGCCGGTTCGCCGGACGATCCGGGCGACAACGGGTCGAATAACGATCCCCCGGAAGGTAACTCGTCCGACAAGGATCGCGACGACGCCGCCGGCGAGACGGAGCCGATCGAGCCGGCCTCCATCGACCAGCCGGACGGTCCGCGCGACGTCACCGTCGAGATCGACGGCGAACAGGTCACTCTGCGCGTCGTTCCCGACGGTGAGGGTGGGTGGAAGCCGGCTCCCCCCGAAGGCGACGCACCGGACCGCACCGACGAATCCGATGCGCCCGAACAGAAGTCGGGTCTGCGCAGGGTGTTGCGGCGCATTCGCGAGTTCCTGACCCCCCGGGGTTACGAGGGGCCGTCCTACAAGACCCCGTCCGGATCGATGCTCGACTCACGCGGGCAGACGGCGATCAAGGACGGCGTGGTCCATGCGCCCGATCTGCTCGATCCCCCACCGCCGTCGACGCCACCGCCGTCGCATCCGCCGACCGGGCCCGAGGTCGGGCCCGCCCCCGACAGCGGCGGGCCCACCCAGGACCCGGTGGCGCGGGTGCTGAAGGAAGGCGCCATCGTCCTGAAGAACCGCGAGTACCTGCCGTTCTTCGGGCGGTTGTCGTCGCGGATGATCATCCACGCGGGTGATCATGTGCCGCTGCGCGATTCGAGCGGGGCGGAGTACAAGCCGTGGCTCGAGGACGGCGACGCGGCCGAGGCGCACCGCAACATCGCGGAGGGCCTGGAGAACGGGTACGTCCGGCCGGAGGACGGCGTCGCCGATCTGCGCGACCTGCTCGACCGGACCGACGATCCGGAACTGCGGCACAAGATCCTGCTCGACCTGGTGCGCCTGGATCCCGATGCCGGCGACGAGGCCGTGCAGGCGCTGCTGGACCACCTCGCCACGGTCACCGATCCCGAACTGCGGCAACGGATCATCGACGATCTGGAGACCCACTACCTGATCGACACCGACCAGGCCGTCGAGCTGGAGAACGCGCCGATCCCGGATCCGGATGCGGCCGAACAACAGTCGCCGGATTCCGCGGACCACACGCACGAGGAGGGCGACGGTCCGCCGCCGGAGGGCGAGACGCTGTCGGAAACGGCGGAGCGCCTGGGCTTCCGGCTGCCCGACGAGGATCCGGAGACCATCCGCCGGGTGCTTGCCGAGGAGGAGTACCGCTGCCTGCGCAATGCGGCGTCGATCGAGGGGCTCGCCGATGCGGCCCGCCGCTACGACGAGGAGGTGACCCGCCCCTACTCGTGGCGTGACGCCGACGGCACCGAGCGGCCCGCCCTCGAGAGCGGGGAGGTTTCGGGACCCGACGGCGGACCGGCGCCCGTGCCTATCGGCGAGGTCCCGCGAAGTTTCTTCGACGACAACCCGATGGGCTTCCTGCTCACCGAGATGATCCACGCCCGCGGCGGCGATATGGGCCTGCGCGGGACCCAGGAGATCGGCAACGGCGCGGACCCGCTGCCGGAGTGGCATCAGCGCCAGATCGGCGACGATCCCGAACTCGGCCGCGACGACGGCCCGCCCGCCTACTTCCAGCACGCGCTGCGCCGCCAGCAGCTGCGCGACGAATTGTCCTCCTGGGCACAGATGTTCGGCCTCGGGTTCGACGAGATCACCCGGCATGCCGACGGCACCATGCCGCTGGACGAGACCCTGGACCGCCTGCGCGACGAGAACGCCGCCCGCGCCGACCGGCTCGCCGAACTCACCGAGGCCGCCGCGCCGCATCTGCCACCGGAGGAGCCGCCCGTCGGCGAGGCCCTGGACGACCAGGCCGCCCGGGTCCCCATCGGGGAGGGGCAGCCGGACCGGCTGGTGGTGATCGACGGGCCGCGCGGCCGGGACGAGGTCCTCGCGGATGTGCTTGCCGCACACCCGGATCTGGCCGACGAGGTCAACAACGGCGATGTCACCGTCGACTACCGGCAGGTGCGGGACGAGGGCGGTGAGGTCCATCTCGATCCGGTGGATACGCCGGAGGTGCATCACCACCGCGCCGACGTCGAGGGCCGCCGGCTGGTCGCGACGATGGTGCGCGACGGCGACGGTTCGTGGCGCGCGGTGCCGCACACCGTCGATCCGGCGCCGAGCGGAGACGGCGCCGGGCGACCGGATGTCCCGGCCCCGCCGCGATCGCCGCGCGAAGTGCTGGCCGACCTGGTGGACGTGGCGCGCGATCTCGGCCTCGGGCCGGAGGACGTGGCCCGCATACTCAGCAGCCCGGAGGAACTCGCGCGCGTCATCGGCGATCTGAAGCTGGACAACGCGGTGCGGGCCGGTCAGATCGAGGCGCTGAGCGATTACGCGCGCTCGGCGAACGACATTCAGAACTTCCACAACCTGCAGTCCAACGACAGTCGGGGTCGTTCTCCGCTGGCCCAGCTGCTCGGTATGTCGGAGGCAGATCTCACCGCGGATTCGATGGCCGACCGCCTGACCGATCGGTCGCAGGGGCGGGCGCTGCGGCGCCAGCAGTTGCAGGCCCTCGCCGACTACGCGGCGCTGGTCCGGGGCGTCGACGAGGCGACCGTCGACGCCGCGCGCGATCGGTTCGTCCGGCAGTTGCTCGGTGACGACGCCGATCTCACCGCGCTGTCGCCCGACCTCCCCGAGATCTCCGATCAGGGCCCGGTGGACTGGGTCCCCGACGAGCACGGCCTCGATCCGAAGAAGCTGTTCCGCGCGGTCAACCGGCTGGGCGACGCGCCGCATGTGCGCGACGCGTTCGCGGATTTCGCCCGGGCGCTGCTCGACGCCGATCCGTACTCGCACGGCGCCGACGGCACACGCACCCCGGCCGATCCCCGCGTGGCCGACCCCGAGTCACCGGTGCACGACACAGACGCCCTGCCGGGGCTGCGCGACATCATCGACGATGCCGTGGGTTCCGGCGATCCGCGGGACTTCGCTCGGACCGTCGCCGATGCGGCCACTCGCGCCGAGACCGAAGGCGATGCGCCGCAAGGAGATCCGGACGGACGCCCCGAACCCGGGGACGACTGGTCCCGCCTGGTCGGCGTCGATCTGGCCGATGCCGATCCGGAGACCTTCCAGAAAGTCTACGAGGCGTACCGGGACGGCCGGATCGACAAGCACGAGGGGCCGGAAGATCTCGGCGCCGAGACCCAGGCGCTGCGCGACGAGGTCCGGCAGCGGCAGGACCAGATCAACCGCCTGGCCGACCTGGCCCAGCAGCTGGTAGCGGACCGCGGCCTGGGCGCGGGCGACCGCCCGGACAGTGGCGACGGCCCCACGCCTCCCGGTCCACTCGGCGGTCCGCCGGCCGAGGGCGCGACGCCGCCGGAAGGTGCCACGCCACCGATGGGGGAGACCCCGCCGCAGGGCGTTACCCCGCCCGAGGGATCGACGCCGCCTGAAAGTGCTACTCCGCCAGAGAGTGCCGCCCCGCCGCAGGGCACGACACCGCCGAAGGGAGAGGGCCCGCCGCAGGGTGCGACGCCGCTGGACGGTGCTACCCCACCGGAGGGGGCCACGCCGACGAAGGAAGAGACGCCACCGGACGGGGTTACTCCGCCCGAGGGTGCAACGCCGCCCAAAGGGGAGATGCCGGAGAGTGTTACCCCGTCCGAGGGGCCGCCGCCTGAAAGTGCCACTCCGCCAGAGAGTGCCGCCCCGCCGGAGGGTGCAACGCCACCGATGGGGGAGAGCCCGCCGCAGGGTACGACGCCGCTGGAAGGCGCTACCCCGCCGGAGAGCGCGACGCCGCCGAAAGGCGCGGTCCCGCCCGAGGGTTCGGCTGCTTCCGAGGCTGCGAAACCGGATGGAGTTCGGTCGGAGGGCGCCGAAGATCAAGGGGCGGCACCGGATTCGGCGGGTAGTCGTGGCCGGATCGATGCGGCGCTGGATCGGGCGGCGGCCGCGGCGGATCAGGCGCTGTGGCGCAACGAGGAACAGGCGGCGCAGCAGCATGCCGACTTGATGGAACGGGTTCGGCAGTTGCGGCACGAGCTGTCGCAGCAAGCGATCCGGGACGCGGCGCAGCGCGAGATCGACGCGCTGAACGAGGCGTCCCGCCGCAACGAGGCGGAGGTCGAACGCCGGCACCAGGAGCTGATGGACGAGGTCCGGCGGTTGCGGCGGGAGGCGGCCGAGGGCGCGGTGCAGCGTGAGATCGATGCGCTGAACGAGGACTTCCGCCGGAACGAGGCCGAGGCGGCCCGGCTGCACGACGAGTTGATGCAGCGGCTCGACGAGATCCGCCGGGATCTGCACGGCGACTCGCAGCGTGAATCCGATGCCGAGCCGAATGAAGCCGGGCGGCAGGATGATTCGAGCGCGGTGCCCCGCGACGACATCGAGGCGGAGTTCCGGCGCCAGAAGCAGGAGATCGACGAGGACTTCCGGCGGCTACAGGATCATCTCGCGCAGCTGCGCCGGGAGCTGTTCGGGGATCGCGACGGAACGGACGGCGAGGATCCCCCCGACGCCCCGCCGATGGGCGCGCCGAGACCCGAACCCGATCGGCCCGGCGACGGCGGCGGCGCTCGGCGGCTGCCGGACGACGAATCCTCTTCGGGCCCGGACGATCCCGACGGGCCCCGCTCGGATGCGGCGGAGGGTGAGGTGCCGCGGGACGGAGGCGACGCCGACCTCGCTCGCTCCCGGATCGACGACGACTGGCAGCACCTCGACCGGGACGGCGTCGCCGACCGCCTGCGCGACGAATTCGGTGTGGACGTCGAGGGATTCGACGGCGTCGACCCCGACGTGGCCCGCGAGATCGGCCGGGCGGTCGAGGACACACTCACCCGATTCCCCAGATCCGAGTACCCCCAGATGGATCTGCGGAAAATCCGGATCGAGACCCTGAAGGACGGGCAGTTCGCCAAGACCGATGGGATACCGCGATCGGGCGATCCGCGGCAGAAGTACTCCGAACTCGTCGTCAACCGGACGATCGCCACGGATCTGGCCAAGTTCCACCGGTCGGTCGACCTCAACGTCGGCGACCGTCGCTTCCACGAGGTCTTCTCGAAGCGCCCCGTGTACAGCATCATCGTGCACGAGATGGGCCACGTCCTGGACAACGCCGGTTCGCCGCGCACCCGGGTGCGTCTCGAGGAGGAGACGCCGATGGACCTGCTGCGGGCCTACATTCACGCGAATCCGAGGGGCGACATGCCCGGTTTCCGGCGTTGGCTGCAACAGCTCAGCGGCTACAGCTTCCACGACCATGCCAAGACGGATCTGGCTGCCGGTGAGGCGCTCGCCGAGGGCTATGCGGAGGTCGTGCTGCGCGGCGAGGAGGCCGGCGGTCCGGCGCGCGTGCTGCACGACATGCTGGTCGAGGCCGCCCGGTCGGCACGGCCGATTACTCCGGAGACGGGATCGGCCGGGCCGAACCGATCTGCGAAGGAGGATTTCGCCGAGGCTCGGTTCGGTGATTCCGGCGCCGATTCCAGGCACATGCCGCCCGGCGAACCGGAGACCGGTACGGATGCGATGGACGGCCCACCGGCCGACGCGGATGCCGATGCCGAAGCCGCCGACCGGGATCGGCGGGCACAGGAGGAGGTACGACGCGCGGTCCAGGACGCCGAGACGCAGCCGGAGGGGTGGCAGGCCGATATCCCGGACCCGAACTTCGTTCAGGTCTGGGACGTGTTGTCGCACACGGAGGTCGGTCGCGAGGCCGCGGCCGTGCTGCGCGAGGCGGGTGCATCGGTGCGGTTCGCCGAGCACGACTCGTTCAACGGCCGGACGATGGAGATCGTCATCGACACGCACGGCCGCACGCATGCGGAGCAGGCGGCCGCGGTGGTGCGGGCCGCCGAGCAGGTGCGGGCGATCGCCTCCGGAGAGGTCGAGGTGATGCCGTCGCGCATCGCGGCGACGGAGTTGGCGGATCACCTTGCGGCACACGATCGCATCGAGGCTGCCGCGTTCGGGCGGGAGGTCGAGTTCGAGCGGCAACTGCGCGAGGCCGGCTTCGGCACCGACCGCCCGTCCGGGCTGAGCCTGGCCGAGGCGCGCTATCGCGACGAGATGCGTTCGGTGTACGAGGATGCGTACCGGGAGGCCGTCGACCGCGCCCGAACCCGGCAGCCGGGTCTTTCCGAGACGCTGTTGCGCGGCATCGGCCGGGACGCCGGGACGGATGCCCTGCTGGCGAACGGGCAGTTCGACGGGTTCGGCCGGCCGGGCGCCGATACCCATCACCGCGACGCGCACGGCCAGGAGTGGCACGCCGCCCGGCAGCCCGCACCGTCGCGGGGCGAGGGCCCCCGGTCCTGGCCCGAATACGTGCCGCATTCGGCGGAATCCGCCCAGCAGGTGCACCAACTGGTGCGTGAGCACGCGGCGGCCACCCGGCGGCTGCGGGCCGTCGACGCCGCCTTCGACCGGGCCTTCGATCGGTTGGTGGCGGCCCTGCGCCGTTTCGATGACGGAGCCGCAGACGATCGGCCGCGTCGCGGGGTACCCGAGTGGACCGGAACCCGGGCCGAGCGGCTCGAACAGATGCGGCAGCGCGACCCGTACCCGGACGGCAATCGGTCGGACGATCGGCGTGTGCTCGAGGACATGGTGCGGCGGCGCGAGGATCTGGCGCGCCGGGCCGGGGACATCGAACGGCGGATCGCCGAGCGAGTGGGGCGGGACCTGCTCGACGCGATGGCGTCTGAGGTCGGCCGGCCGGTGCGGCACGCCGAACTCGGGCCCGTCGATCTGGTCCGCGTCCATGTCGACGAATCGGGTGTGGTGCGTGCGGTACGGGCGACGGACCCGGAGTCGTCCCCCGACGGCCCCGCGCACCGGGACGGGGCACGGCCGGACGAGACTGCGGCACAACACGATCCGGTGGGACCCCGGGGCACTACCCTCGCTGAGGAGGCTTCCGGCCGCCGGAACTGGCTGTGGCGGCTGACCGGCGCGTCACAGATCCATCCGGACGGCAGGCCGCTCGGCCGGTGGGCGATGTCGCTGCTCGATCGGCTCGACGTCGACATCCGCTTCAGCAGCGAACCCGAGGTCCGGTCGGGCATGGACATCAGCGGCGCGGTCCGGATCGGTGCGGCGCTCGGATACGACCCCGCCACGGGAATCGTGTACCTCTACTCCAAGGCCGGGTCGGACCGGATGGTGACGGACGCGATCCGCGCCGCCGCGATGATCGAGATGTTCCGCGAACATCCCGGCTGGGCCCGGGAACGCGCGACACTGCCGCGCGGCGAGTACATCGACCTGATGCTCGACCGGCAGGCCGAGGCGCATGCGCTGTCCTTCGAGGATGTCCGGCGCAGCCGCGGCGGCGACGGCGGACGCGACAAGTTCTACGACAAGTACCGGGACCAGCTGGAAGTGGCGTATCTCGACGCCTACCGCGACGCACTGGACACCGCCCGCCGTGCCTACCGCGACAGCGACGCCGTGCACCCCTGGACGTTCGAGGCGGCGGCCTACCGCGCCGGTGTCCGGGCGGTGCGTGCCCGGATGCACGAGCTCGGCCCGGCGGTCGGCGACGGGAGCTTCGCCACCCACTACGGCGCCGAATGGGATCGGGCACACGGGATTCCGCCCTCCGGCGACGTCCCGCCACCCCCGCCCACAGACAGTCCGGCGCTGCGGGAACAGCGTGCGCGCGCCTACGCCGACGAGATCGAGACGATCCGATTCCTGCGGGACATGGGCGGGGACACACCGGTCGGGCCCGCCGAACGCGCCTACACCGACGCCTACGACAAGGCCTACCGCAAGGCCCTCCGGGCCGCGGAACGGTCCGCCGACGCGCCCCGGCCGGAGCAGGTGGCCTACGAAGCGGGCCGAAAGGCGTTGCGCCGCTACATCGATAAGGTCGGTCTGGAAGGCGCCGAGATCGCCTTCGACGCGGTCCGAGCCGCGGATGAGGGCCCGCACCGGCGCTGGGGCAACCCGCAGGACGCGCCGACGGCGGACGCTCCACCCGGACACGAATCCGACTCTTCGACAAGGGAATCGGCGCACGACCGGTCGCAGGACGAGATCGACCGAGCCACCCGCGAGGTCATCGACGCGGCGGTGCGGCGAACTCCCGGCGGTGAGCGGTTGACCGACAACGTCGCGCGGCTGCCGCGCTGGATGGGTGTGGAGACCCGATTGCTCGTGGTCGCCGGTGCGGGCGGGCACATGGACGCGCTGCGCCGGCTGGCCGAACAGCGGCCCGAGTACGCCGACGTGCTGTGGGACGGCTCGCACCGACTCGAGTACCGGTCACTGGTATCCGGTGACAACGGACTGCTGATCCCGGACGATGTCGACGCCCGCACCGCCGAAGGCGAGTACCGCAGGCCGGACTACGGAGAGTCCACGGCCCAGATGCTGGCGCACTATCTCCGGTATCGCAGCGCGGGCCTGACGGATCTCGGTTACGACGCGTGGTTGCGCCAGCTGGGTCCCAACGCTCTGGATATACCGACCCGGTCGCGATCCGGCCGTTCGCCCACGGGGCCCAGCGGACTCACCGGTGACTTCGTCGACGTGGGTTTCCGGCTCGCGCAACACGATCCCACGATCGCGGAACCGCATCCCGCGCACGTAGCCGCGCAGTTGAAGATGCGTCGCGTTCCGTTGCCGATGACCGAGGGGCTGCCGCCGCGGGACGTGTCGCGGCGGTACGACTGGCACAAGCTCCAGGTGGGCGGTGTCGACCTGGGTGTCTGGCTCGAGCGTGACGGGCAGGGCGGCTGGCGAGTGCCTGCACCCACCCAGTGGGGCGATACCGGCGACGTCCTGGCACGGCATCTGGAGGGCATGTCGGATTCGGATCCGAAGCGGCTGGTGAACAGAATCGCGGAGAAGTTGCGCGACGGGACGGCCCCGCTGACCCCCTCGGACGAGCCCGGCGGCGGTCGGCTGAAGCGGATCTCGGACCGGTTGCTGCGGCGCGGTGGCGACGAAACCAACTCCGGGCCGAGGGATTCGGGTATTCCGGAGTCGGGCCGGCCGGGCGATCGGCGGGCCGGTGAGGTGCCGCCGCCCGAAAGTCCCGACCGGGGTAAGGATCCCGCGCAAGCCCCGCCGGTGCACGAGGCGCCGGAGCAGAACGCGCCGCCGCACGACGAGGCTCACCACGATCCGGTCACCGATCACCCGGACGCCGGGGTTCCGGATCGGCACCCGCCGACGGACGACACGTGGTCGGGCCTCGACCGCGACGGCATCGTGGACGAGCTCGGACGCCGCTATCCCCGGCTGGAGATCCACGGTTTCGACGACGACGTCGACGTGGACACGCTGCGCGAATACGCCCGCGCGATCGACGACATCCTCACCCGGCACGACCAGATCGACCTGCGCCGCATCGACATCGCGGACCTGGGCGACAACCGGCATGCGGAGGCGACCTGGCGCAAACGTCCGGACGGCACCTACATCGCCGAATCCATCACGCTGGACCGGCATTTCGCCACCCATCCGGAGGAACTGCGGGCGTCGAAGGCGCGCGCCGAGCGGACCGGCTTCTCCCCCCGCGGTGTGGCCGACCGGCCCGTATACGCCTCGATCGTGCACGAACTCGGGCACGCCCTGGACTATGCGGGCAACAAGTGGGCCCGCGACCTGGCCGAGGACGTGCTGCTCGCGCACTACAAGGCGACGCGGGGCTATATCGATCCCGACGAGTACCACGCCTGGCTGCGTCAGCTGAGCCGGTACAGCTTCAAGAACGGCGCGCTGCGGGTCGGGGAGGCGCTGGCGGACGCATTCCTCGACGTCACGCTCAACGGCCGCAACGCGGCCGAACCGGCGCGCGTGCTGCACGCGCTGCTGACCGAGGTGGCCGGGTTCGAGCACGGCGGCATCGATCGAATCACGCCGCCGCGCAACGACTCCGACGACACCGGGCAGCGCGGCGTGGATCCTGCCGAGGGGCCCGAGCCGGACGGCGAGCAGCCGCTACCGGAGGATCCGGACGAGGCGACCCGCTGGGCCAACGCCGAATACGACCGGCTCATGCAGCAGCGCCGGGATCTGGTGCGCGAGCTGGAGTTCTGGCGTGCCAAGATGGCGGACCGGGTCGACCGCCTGCCCGACTCCCGGGGCATTCGCGAGGTCCTCGACAACCGCAGCGCGCTGGCTCGGGAGGTGCTCGAGCACTACGGCGACGCGGCCATTCTGCACGTGGATGTCGATCCGATGGGTGAGGACCCCGAGGGGCACCTCGATCGGTCGGCCCAGCCGCTGGACGTCACGTTCCGCCGCGAGGCCCTGAGCAAAATGGTCGACGCCGCCCAGCGCGTGTTCCAGCTCGAAGGCCGGGTGGCGCGCGTCGATCACCAGATTCAGGAGCTGGAGCGCAGCGGCGCGGTGGAACGACGGCCGTCCGAGGAGGTCGCCGAGGAGTTGGAGCGAATGGCCCAGGAACGGGCCGAGGAACTGGTCCGGATCAAGCCGCGCCGCGCCATGCGCGACGATCTGGCCGCGCGGTTCGGCTGCGTGGACATGGACGGGAACATCGACGAGCACGTGCTGCACGGTGACCAGCTCGCGGAGACCGTCGAACGGCTCGAGCTCGAACATCCCGACCGCGCGGAGGAGATCCGCTGGCTGGCCGACGTCGCGCGGGAAGTGGGCGACGCGCACGACCGGATCGGCCTGATCCAGGACGACATGGCCCGGGTCGGGGGTGTGTGGCGGCGGCACATCGGGGATATGGGCGGACGCATGGTCACCGACACGGTCGGGATCATCGATGGAGAACGGCCGCGGATCATCGTCTTCGGTCCCCGCGAAGCCCTCGGTCAGGGCGGTCGCGACCACTACGATGCCGCGCTCGCCGATGCGTTGCGCCGCAGCGGCGCTGCGGCCCAGGCGATTACGAGGCCGGAGACCACCGTCGAGTACCACCGGTTCTCCGTCGACCGGAGCGACGGCGTCACCGTGACCAGGCTGCCGGGGGCCGAGGTGCTGCGGTTGAGCACCGGCTGGCTGGGCGGCCGCCGGATCGACGTGACGATGTGGCGCGACGGCGACGGCAAGTTTCATCCGGTGGATCCCGCCCGGCCCGATCTCGTCACCAACGAACCGCCGCCGACCGTGCCGAAGTCGTACAAGCCGCGTGACCTCCCCGAAGGCGTCAGTGGCTGGGCGGTGGACCCGACGCAGGCGGCGGTCGAGGGCGCCCTGGTCGATCACCCGCCCGGTGCCATCCCGAAGGATCTGCTCCCGGCCATCCCGGGCGGCGAGCCCATGCCGATTCCCGGTGTGCAGACCTACGACGTGCCGTTCGCCGGGGTCGTCTACAACACGATGCGGATCATCCTGGAGACCGCGAAGCTGAGCGGTTTCACCTGGTACAACGACCCCGACAACCCCGGGCGGATCAAGCCCGGATTCAAGGGCCACTACTGGTTCCGGGAGAAGCCCTCCGAGGCGCAGCCGATGGTGCGCGAGATCGACTGGGGCGCACTGGCCGACGATCACGGCGAGATCGATCCGGGATTCGTGCGCCAGGAGATCCAGCGGGAGCGGGAATGGGCGAAGGTGCAGAAGTGGGCCGACGACGAGTACACCCGTTTCCGGAACGACGAGGCCGATACCGATGTCGACCGCATCGCGGACGGACTGGACGAACATCGCCGCAACGAGCGAGCCGACGCCGCTCGCGAGGTGGTCGACGAGGTGCGGCGGCGGCTCGTCGACGCGGACCGCGGCATCGACCCGCGCGGTGACATCGATGCGCAGATCCAGCACATCAACGACCGGATCGACCGTGTCGCAGCCGATCTCGCGGATCGTTTCTGGCTGGCGGACCCGGATGCCGTGCGCGACACCGTCGCCGACATCCGCGACCTGCTGATCGGCGAGGGGGATCCCGATGCCGTCGCCGCCGTGCTGGCGCGGTACATGGATGTCGACGTTCCCGATCTGACCCGCGACGAACTGGTGCAGATCAAGAACCACCTGATGCGCGACAAGCTGCTGGTGCTCGACCCGGACTCCCGGCAGCTGACCCGCCGGCCGCTGGACGCCGTCGCCGACGTCGCCGAGGCATGGAACCGGCTGATCGCCGGCGAGCCGCTGCCGTCGGACATCCTGATGCTGCGGGATGCGCTGGCCGAGTCGCGCTTCCTGGTCGCGAACGAGGGCGTCGCCGCGGCGTGGAACCGGCTGGTGGCCGGCGAGCCGACGGCGTCGGACGTCATGTTGTTCCGGGATGCGCTGGCCGAGTCGGACGTTCTGGGGTCGAGAGACGACGTCGTCGAGGCGTGGGACCGGCTGGTGGCCGGTGAGCCGCAACAGGGCGATATTCCGCTGGTGCAGGAGGCATTGGCCGAGTCGCGGTTCCTGGCCGACAACGACGGCGCGACCTGGCACGAGGCCAATGCGTACGTGGCGGCCACGGAGGGTCTGCACTGGGACGCCGAGCGGCCGCCGCTCACCGACTGGCGCGCCGGTATCCCGTACTGCCCGCCGTCGCAAACGCTTCGAAACCAGAATGGTGGCAACGGTTTCGCCGGGGCATTGCCGCCGTCGGGCGGTGGTGGGCCGTTGCCGCCGGGGGATGCCGAGGCGCGCTCGCCCGAACCGGATTCCGGTGGGCAGCAGGCGGATTCCGAGGGTCCGCGTGCGGTTGTCGAGCGTGAGTTGCGGGCGCTGGACGAGGCGTTCCGCCGGAATGCCGACGAGGCGGAGCGTGAGCATCAGGATCTGCTGCGTCATCTGGATGAACTGCGCGACCGGATGCGTGCGCGGTTCGATGAACTGGAGAACGGCGGGGTGGGCAGGTCCGATTCGGACGGTGCCGGAACCGGGCAGTCGGAGGCTGCCGGGGCCGGGCGGCCGGATGGCGCGCAGCCGCGGCCCGAGGCGGACGCCGACTCGGGTGCTGCTGCGCGGCAGGAGGACTCGGACGGCCCGCGTGCCGTTGTCGAGCGTGAGCTGCGGGCCCTGGACGACATGTTCCGCCGGAATGCCGACGAGGCGAAGGCCGCGCATCAGCAGCTGATGCGTCATCTGGATGAGCTGCAGGCGCAGATGCGCGCGCGCTTCGACGAGTTGGAGAGCAGTGCGGCGGACGCGTCCGGCGGGGAGCGTGCCGGAACCGAATCGCCGGAGGGCGCCTCGTCCCGGCCGGACACCGAGGCGAATGCGGCTGGGCGACAGCCCGATTCCGAGAGTCCGCGTGCTGTTGTCGAGCGTGAGCTGCGGGCGCTGGATGAGGCGTTCCGCCGGAATGCCGCCGAGGCCGATCGTGAGCATCAGGAGCTGATGCGGCATCTGGACGAGTTGCAGGCGCAGATGCGTGCCGGGTTCGACGCGCTGGAGGCCGGTGCGCCGGTGGGGGCCGACAAGGCCGATGGTTCGCGGGCGGAGGATGGTTCGTCCGCTCCCGAATCGAAGCCGGAGCAGAATTCCGCTGGGGCTGAGCACGCGGCCGAGGGGGTCGACGGTGCGCAGGCGAAGGGCGGTTCGTCCCGTCCGGAATCGAAGCCGGAGCAGGATTCCGGTGGGCAGCAGGCGGATTCCGAGGGTCCGCGTGCTGTTGTCGAGCGTGAGTTGCGGGCGCTGGACGAGGCGTTCCGCCGGAATGCCGACGAGGCGGAGCGTGAGCATCAGGAGCTGCTGCGTCATCTGGATGAACTGCGCGACCGGATGCGTGCGCGGTTCGACGAACTGGAGTCCGGCGGGGCGGATGCGCACCACCGGCAGGCTCCCGCGCCCGGCCGGCCCGGCGCGGGCGGGCAGGATCCGGACGGTGCCGGGCAATCGCGTGACGAAGGTGCGCGGGAACGGGACGGTGCTGCTGAAGCCGGTCGGTCGCGCATCGCGGGGGAGCAGGGTCCGGATGGTGCGGACAGCGCCGGGGAATCGCGTGACGAAGGTGTGCGGGGACGGGACGGTGCCGCTGAAGCCGGTCGGTCGCGCACCGCGGATGAGCGGAATCCTGGTGGTGTGGACACCGAGGCTGGCCGGTCGCGCACCTCGGAGGAGCAGGGTGCGGACGGCGCCGGGCAATCGCGCGACGAAGGTGCGCAGTCGTCCGAACCGGATGCGCGGCACAAGGATTCGAGCGGCACCGACGAAGGCGGGGACAAGGATGCGAAGCGCCCCGGGCCGGGTGACGACCACGATCGTGCCGATGCCGACGATGCCGACGATGCCGACGATGCCGACGATGCCGACGATGCCGACGATGACGCCGACGGCGGCGGCCGGACTCGTCGTCCCGGTGGCGACGCCGACCGTGGCGATCGCGGTGCCGGTCGTGGGGACGGCGACGCCGGTCGTGGGGACGATGACTCCGAAGGCGGTGACGGTGACGGCGGTGGCCGCAGGCCATCGGGTGGCGGAGCCCCGCCGTCCGGCGGCGACGGCCGCGATGGGGGCGAGCCGGGCCCACGACGCCGCGGGCCAGTGCTGCGGTCGCACATCCCGCATCCGCCGCACGAGTACGAGTTCGACCTGCCCGAAGTCGAACCCAACGAGCCGGTAGACCCGGGCCCCTGGCTCCCGCCGCAACCCCCCGAGCCCCCGAGCCCCCCGAACCTCCGCAGCCGCCCCGGCCGCCTGAGCCCCCGCAGCCGCCGCGTCCTCCGGTGCCGCCCGAGCCGCCGCGTCCGCCGGTGCCCCCGGAGCCACCTGTGCCGCCGGTGCCGCCGCGTCCTCCGGTGCCGCCGGAACCCCCCGTTCCGCCGGTGCCGCCACAGCCGCCGGTGCCACCCGAACCGCCTCAGCCGCCGCAACCTCCGGTGCCCCCGGAACCACCTGTGCCCCCGGAACCACCTGTGCCGCCGGAGCCGCCGCGCCCTCCGCTGCCGCCGGAACCCCCCGTTCCGCCGGAGCCGCCGCATCCGCCGGAGCCGCCGCATCCGCCGGAGCCGCCGCATCCGCCGGAGCCACCTGTGCCGCCGGTGCCACCCGAACCACCTCAGCCGCCGGAACCTCCGGTGCCGCCGGAACCTCCGGTGCCGCAGCCGCCGGAGCCGCCGCATCCGCCGGGGCAGCCTCTGCCGCCGCAGCCTCCGCTGCCGCCCGCACCGCCGGGAACGCCGTGGCCTCCCGGGCCGCAGCCGCCGGACTTTCCTGCGCCGCCGCAGCCACCGGGGTACCCGAATCCGCCTGTGCCGCCCGGTGTTCCGGTGCCGCCGCAGCCGACCCCGCCGGGTCCGCCGCCGGATTGGCCGGTGCCGCCGCCTGGATATCCGAATCCGCCGGGGCAGCCCGGTTTCCCGGAGCCCCCGGGGCCGCCGCCGGGATGGCATCCGCCGGGTTCTCCTGTGCCGCCGCAACCGCCGGTGCCGCCCGGGTATCCGAACCCGCCGGTGCCGCCGCAGCCGACCCCGCCGGGTCCGCCGCCGGATTGGCCGGTGCCGCCGCCTGGGTATCCGAATCCGCCGGGGCAGCCCGGCTTTCCGGAGCCTCCGGGTGCGCCGCCGCAGCCGGTGCCGCCGGGATCGCAGCCCCCGGAAGGTCCGGTGCCGCCGAACGCTCCGGTGCCGCCCGGGTATCCGAATCCGCTTGTGCCGCCGGGTGCTCCGATGCCGCCGGGCGCACCGCAACCACCGTGGTCGCCGGGTGCTCCGCACCCACCGTGGTCGCCGGGAGTGCCGCAGCCACCCTGGTTGCCGGGCGCACCGCAACCACCGATGCCGCCGGGCGCTCCTGAACCGCCGTGGCCGCCGGGTACACCGCAACCACCGTGGTCGCCGCAGGCTCCCTGGCCGCCGGGCACACCACCCCCGGACGGGACGACGCCGCAGCCACCGAACTGGCCTACCGGTTCGGGAGGTGAAGGGCCGCAGCCGGTTCAACAGCCGAATCACGACGTGCCTGCCAGGTATCGGCCGGATCGGCCGTACGGACACGGCATCCCGGACTGGTCGCGTCCGGAGGGGCGCCCGCCCTCGGAAACGTGGACGACGCCTCCCGCGCCGCAGTGGCCGACACCGCCGGCCCCGCACTGGCCGTCGGCGCCCGATGCGCAACCCGGAGCGCCCGGACATACCGGCGGCCCCGAGTCGCAGGGACCTGGCCCCCAGGCCGCACCGGGCTGGTCGGCGCCCGGCGACTCGGGCACCACGGGTCCGCAGCCACCCTGGCCCGCGACAGCAGACGATCCGGGGACGGCTTACGGGGCGCTGGACCAGCCGGGCCGGGCACCGCACGACCCGGGTTCCTTCGATCACGGCCGGTCCACGAACGAGGGTGGTGCACCCGGCCGGAGCGAGCACGACCGCTCGAACGGTGCCTTGCGCCAAGGCGACCCGAATGCCGCTGCGCCACAGAATGGTTCGCCCACGACACCGCCGCCGGTCCTGCCGCCTCCCGGTCCGCCCGGCACACCCGGCGCCCCCGCGGCGAACCAGGGGAACAGCGCACGACGTCGCATGTTCACCACCGCGCCGCGAGCGGTCACCTCGCAGATCATGGTGCAGGCCTATGGTGGATTCGGTGAGTTCGCGCAGTTCGAGCCGGCGACCGGCGAATTGCAGCCCGCCGCGCTGGCGATGCGGGCCCCCGGCGGCGTCTACGGTGAACTCGACGGCGTGCCCGTGGTGTTCTACCGCGGCACCGACGGTTTGGCGCTGCGCGTCGGCGACCGGCTGCTCAACCTCGAAGCGGCCGGCACCTCGATCGTGTGGGAGATGGTGGAGGGCAACCGGACCCGGTTTGCGGTGGCCATCGACGGCGAGGTGGTGTGCGAGCTGAGCTATCGATCGATTCCCCCCGACCTGGACGTGGCTCTGCTGGTCCGCGACGTCTGTGACGACCCGGAACGCCGCGCACACATTTTCGCCCGGTGACCGCCCCGCCCGCCGGGTCGGCGGCCGACAATCCGATACCGAACACAGGAGGAACGATGCGCGAGGAAGATCCGTCCGACGACGAGCTGCGCCGCAATTTCGAGCGGGAGCTGCGGTCGGTGACGACCGGCGGCGGCCTGACCTCGGAATCGGGCCTGGACTCCGAGACCGAGGACGCGCTGTGGGCGATCGCCGACGCCTATCCCGATATTCCGGCCACCTTGATCGACACGGCCCGTGCCACGTTCGCCGAACAAATGGACGGCACCCACGACGCCGCTCGCAAGGCGGCGCTGGCACGCAAGATCGAGGAAATGAACCGCCGGTGAGAATCCGCCGCTGATGTCATACACCCGTTTCCTCGCGGTTACCGCCAGTTCGGCCGATGCGCCCATGCTGGTCGGAACCGGGAGTTCACGTGAGGAGGAACCGTGCGCCTGAACCACCCCACCGAAGAGGAACTGCGCCGCAACTTCGAGGAACAGCTCGCCTCGGTGCGCGGCGGTGGCGGCCTGTCCTCGGACACCGGACTGGACTCCCGGACCGACGCGGCCCTGTGGGACATCGCCGTCGCCTACCCGAACGTCCCCGACGCAGTGGTGGAGGAGGCCCGCAATGCCTTCGCCGGCCAGCTCGACGGGACGAACGCCGCCGAGCGGCAGGCCAAGCTCGAGCGCATGTTCGAGGAGCTGACCCGCGACCGGACGAACACCGATCCGGAACGCTGACGGTTTCGCGACAGCGCCACGGCGGACCGTGACAGACGAGGATTCAGGGTCGGCAGCCGAGGTCGTCGCGGGACGAATTTAAGGAGTTCTTTGTGTTCGGCCGTCGGTAATTGGTAGAACCATGACCTGGGTCGCGTCACCATAGCTCATACATGTTACGGGGAGGAACAGTATGAGCGACGCTTCATGGACCGAGCCTGCCGCCGACGGCGCCATCACGCTCCGCGCCGATGACGCGAATGCCTCGGGATGGCCGGTCGGCGAATCGATCGGTGCACAGGTGCCGGCCGGACCGGTTCTCGATGGATAGATTCGAGGTTTTCGACGACGGGGAGCCGATTGCCCCGGACCGCACCGCACAGGCGGCCGTGGCGGTGGACGGGCCGTCCGAAAGTCACTCAGGCGCACCGGTTCCGCGGGAGCGTGCACCGCGCGACGTGGCGTTCACGGCCGTGTGGCGGTTCACCGACCTGGAATTCGTGGTGGCCTGGGAACCGGTCGCGGAATCCACCGTGCCGATTCCGTTCGTGTACACCAGTCGATTCCGGCTGCGGCGCGACAACGAACGCGAGAAGGAGCAGGCGCGCGCACGCCTGCGTGACCGCTTGGGCGACGAGTTCCGGCCGGTCCTGGAGACTTTGGCGCGGCCGGATATCCGGATCGTCGTCCGCGGACGCAGTGGCGGTGCGTCCGATCCGCTGGCACGGATCAGAATTCTGGCCGCCCGGCGCGGCGACCGCGGGTATGTGGTGGATCAGGAGCCGGGCGAAACCAAGTGGCGCAGTGCCGGATTCACGGTCTGGCAGGTCGATCCGCTGCGCCTGGGCGCGGCCGTGGCCGGGTTGCTGCCCGGTTCGCCGGCCGGTCGGCTGGGAGTCGTGGAACTGGCCGAACCGGCCGACGACCTGGAACACGGCCTGTGGCTCGCTCCGGCGAAGGACACCGTGCACGACCCGCGTCGTGAGGGGCGCAACCGCTTCCGGACCGCCGCTCGGGGCGGTGCGGGATCGATCGACATATCGCAGGGCGCCTCGCGTTTCGGGCCGCGCGGGGTGACGCGCCGCGGCCTGGAGTGGGCCGATCTCGTCGCCGACGGCAGATATGTGATCACCGGCCCGCCGCGGCGAGCGGTGCCGGTCGGCGACGACGGCCTGCGTGCGGCGATCGACGGTGCGATCGCGGAGGTGGTGCAGGCGATCCGGGACGAGTGGGCGTGACGGCCGGCAAACCTTTGGACGGTCTTCACATTGTGGTGTCGCCGGAGCCTGGAAGACCGGTAGCCGGCCCGGCACGATGAAGGACATCTGTGATCGTGGGAGGGATCAGAAATGGGCGACAATACGTGGGGCGAACTCGCGAAGAACGGTGTCATATCCATAGAACCGGGCTCGGCGGAGAAGTGCGCCTCGGCGTGCGTGGAGCTGATCGACTACCTGCTCGCGGTCAAGAAATACGTGCCCGACGTCACCGAGATTCCGGATCTTTCGAAGTATGCCGAAGGGGCGGATCTGGCCAAGAAGTTGGCGGCGAAGGGGGGTGATGCGGAATACGTGCTGGACAAGCATATTCAGGTGCTCACCGATATGACCAATGCGTTCAAGGACGGCGGTGCGGCCTATGCGGACGGTGACGGCGAGTCGCAGCGCCGGCTGGCCGACGTCACGATACCGACCGAGCCGAGCCACAAGCTGGGTGATCGGCCGAAGACCTTGAGCGAGGAAACGCTCCTACAGGTCGGCGCCGATGCCGGTGACGGCTCGAAGTCCGGCGAGGAGGAGATCAAGGACGACAGCTACGACGAGATCACGGCCGAGGTGTACGGGGGTAGCGAAGAATCGGTGGGCCGGACGCGGAAGATGTTCATGAAGAACTTCACGAACAATCACTACGCCGAGGATACCGACAAGATCGGAGATTGGGAGTCGAACTGGGAGGGCAGGTTCGAGGGTGCGGCCCCGGTGGACGTGTGGGACGCCTACTCGCTGGACGGCGATGAGCTGAAGGCATTCGGTGAGAGCTTGCGGCCGGTGGACGCCATGACCGTATCGGACACCTGGGGGTGGTTCGCCGACGAGTTGAACAAGGCCAAGAAGCCTTTCTTCGACAGTGTGGACGCCGGAATGTCGGGGTGGACCGGAGACGGTGAGGACGCCGCGCGCAAGGCGGTCAAGAAATATGTGAAGGACCTCCAGGGCCTTCGGCTCGGCATGGAGGCGATGCGAGACAACGCCGGTCAACTGGCCTTTTCGCTGGCCTACACCAAGTCCGACCTGTCAACGCTGACGGGTGACCCGGATACCGACGGCGATCTGAGTTGGCAGCGGGACACCGTGAACATGTACTACTGGGGTGATCCGCACAAAGACGACGGGGGCTATTTCGGCGTACTCGGCACCGATGCCCGGGTCCCGATCCTGGAGGATCCGGAGACGTCGATCGGCGGGGTGGACGGCACCCCCTCGGACCTGCCCGGAGGATCGGGGTTTCCGTCGCTCGGCTCCGGTCTCGAATCGCCCGGTGCGGGCGGGACGGGTCCGGGTGCCGACAGCGAATATCCGGGCGGGGGCGACCCGTCGAGCGGTTCCGGTCCGGGTATGGACGGGCTGGGTCAACTCGGCCGAGCGGCGTCGCTCGCGAACGACGCGATCGGGGACGCGCCGAAGCAGGCATCCGGGAAGGACGCCGCGGCACAGGGATTGGATGTCAAGCCCGCCTCGGCGGCAGGCGGATCGGGTGCGGCGGCCAAGTCGGGCGGCGGCGCCGGGGCCGGTGCCCGGCCGGGCTCGGTCGGCGGCGCGGACGCGGCGCGGATGTCTTCGCTGTTCCCCCGGGCCACCCTGCCGGTGACGGCCGGGATGACGGCCTCGGCGATGCAGCCGGTGGCCGGCACCGGACAGTCGGGCTCCCCGGGTTCGGCGGGACCCGCCGGTCAGGGTGCGCGGCAGGGTGGGGAGAACACCCACAAGCGGCCGAAATACCTGGATTCCAAGGATCATCTGGCCGAGTCGGTGGGACAGCAGGTGGTCTCGAAGCCGGTGCTCGATGAGTAGCGGGCTGATCTTCGACCCCGGGGCTCGAGCTCGGCCGCCGGCGGTCGCGGATCCCGCCGCCGCCCGTCGCGCCGGACCACCGCGAGGCGTCGATGTGATCGCCGAATGGCATTTCACCGACCTGGAATTCGTCGTCGCCTGGGAAGCCGCGCACGACACCCTCGTACCGCGGCCGTTCGTCTACACCAGTCGAATCGTGCTGCGCGAGGACAACATTCGCGTCAGACGGGAGGTCGGGGAGCGGTTGCGCGAGCGACTGGGCGCCGATTTCGGTTCCGCGGTGGAAGCGTTGTCGCACCCCGACATCCGGGCCGTCGTGCGCGGATGGCGCGGCGCGCAGGGGGATCCGCGGGCGCGCGTCCGGATCCTCGCCGCCCGGCGCGGCGACCGCGGTTATCTGGTGGATCAGGAGCCGGGTGAGACGGTGTGGCACAGCCGGTCCTTCACCGTGTGGGCCTTCCATGCGCTGCAACTGGGCCCCGCGGTCGCGGGCGCACTGCCTGCGGAGAAACCCGGGCTGCTGGGCACCGTGGCGCTGGACGGCGACGACGCGGCCGGGCACGACCACCGGTTCCGGCGCTCGCGGTCACACGAGGACGTCGACGACGCCGAACGCGACGACCTGGAGACCTTTCGTACCGCGAACCGCGTCGGCGCGGGCGTCATCGAGGTCGCGCAAGGCCGCTCTCGCTTCGGGCCGAGGGGAATGGCCCGCCGGGAGATCGAATGGACCGACCTGGAGTCCGACGGACGCTATGTGATCGCCGGCGCCCCTCGCAGGGCCACGCCGGTCGGCGACGACGGCATGCGCGCGGTGCTCGACGGCGAGATCGCCGAGATCGTGGCGGCGATCAAGGACGAACGCTGATGACGGCCGAGCGCGGAACGAAATGAGGACGGCGCCATGACCACATCGCACGGCCCGCACCGGCCGCAGGCGCAGCCCGGCGACAGCGATCCCGATGTCGCGTTCAGGCTCGGCGACCGAGCGGCGCCCCGGGAGTCTGCGGCCGATTCGGTGCGACCGGGTCCGGTGCCGCGTCCCGTGGGGCAAGAGCACGACCCTGCCGCACACCCTGCCGGCACGGATCCGATCGCGCCGGACCCGCACTCCACCACGCCGACCGATGAACTGGCCCAACGGATCGGGAGCGCACTGGAGGCGAGCGGCCCACCCGGATGGACCGACCTGACCGCCGTATTCGCGCTGACGACGACGGCGGAGGCGGCGGAGGTCAGGTTCTCCGACGGGCACGGCCGGACGGCACGCATCGATCCGCCCGCGCAGGTGATGGCGCTGGTGCGGGAACATCGGGAACTGTCTTCCCGGACCCGGCCGGGCCCGTGGTGGCGGCTGGGCGTCCGAATGGATTCCACCGGAACGCTTCTCGCCGACGAGGACTACGGGGACCGGCCGTTCCCCGCCGGGCAGCTGTTCGCCCCCGAGGCCTATCGGGCCGATCTCGAACGCCATCCGCGCGAGCGGCTCCCGGTCTGGCTGGCGGCCTATATCGGCCACGGCGATCGGCAGCATCGCACGGCCGCGCAGGCGGTTGCCCGGAGCAACGCCGATCGGACGGCGGGAGTGCGGGCGGCGGTGTCGCAGTGGGAGTTTCCGGATCTGGACACGTTGTGGGCGCGCTGGGCCGTGCTGGCGGCGGCCTTCGTCGCGGCCGGATCGGAGCAGGGGCCGCGGATGCTGCCCTCCCTGGCGTGGTTCGAGGGTGCCGGGCGCAGCGGGGCGACGCTCTACCGGCTACCCGGTGGCCGGGCCGTGCTCTCCGGCGGGGTCTGGAACGCCCCGGCGCTCGACGCCGCTTACAACGAGGGTGCGCCGATGCCCGAATTCTATTCCGGTGCACCGGAATGGGTGGCGAATCCGGTGCTGAATCCGCGTGTCGGGGAGGGGCTGCTGTCGTTCTGCTACTGGTGGCAGGCCGGTCGCTGGCATCGGGGCGAATCTCCCGGTGCCGACGAGCTGAGCGATGCCGTCCCCGGAGTGTGGTCGATAGACACCGTCATCGAAGTGATCACCGGCCTGTTGCCGGACGAGCCCACCGAATTCCGACGGCATGCGGTGTCGGATCTGGTGGTCGCTGCCGAGATTCGCGCGGTGACCCGGGAAAGGATGACGGACGTCTTCCCCGGAGAGGACGCCGCGCTGGACGACGCGATGTACCAGCTGACGCTGGCCGGAGTGGTTCCGGCGCAACCGGATCCGATGCCTGCCGAGGCGGCGGTGCGGCAGGTGCGTGAGTTCGTCACCGAGCGAGGCTTCGACACCACGGATTATCCGCTCGAAAGCCTTCGTGCGGAGCGGGTTCCGTGCGGCTGGATGGTGTATTCCCCCACCCGGCCCGGGGAGATATCGCTCGGTCGCGCCGTTTTCTATGTGGCCGATGACGGTGTGCTGGAACAGTCTTCGTCCTCGATATCGCCGTTGCGCTACGTCGAGGACTTTCAGCGACGGTTCGACGAGAGACAGAAGGCGGTGCTGTGATGTCCGGCAAGGTGGAGGTGGACCCGGCGGCGCTGCGCACGGTGGCGCGGAAGCTCGAGCAGATTCAGGGACGGCTGGAGGAGGCGAAAGGGGCGGCCGAGCAGGCCGTCGCGCCGGGTGATGCGGCCTGGGGGGACGACAAGTTCGCCGAGACATTCCGCGACGGCGAGGCCGGCAAGCCCGGATTCGTCGAGAACAGCTCCCTGCTCATCGAGGGCACCGGCGCGATGGCGACGACGTTCGGGGAGCTGGCCGATGGGCAGCGCGAATCGGCGGACTATCTCGACGAGGCCGAGCAGGCCAATACCGACACCGTCGCCGGCACGCCGGCGGCCCACGGGTCGGCGGCCACCGGTGTCAGCGCTTCGGGACCCGGGTCGCTGTCGGGGAGCCAGGGGTCGCCCGCCGACTCGGTGCCCGGTGGATCCGCGACTTCGGGACGATCCGACCCGCCGAGCTATTCCTATGCAGGGGAAGGAGGTTCGTCGGCTTCCTCCGCAGTTCCCGGTGCGAGTGCCGGTGGCGGACAAGGGGGCCAGGCGATCGGTCCGGTGCTGGAAGGCGTAGCCCAACTCGCCTCGACCGCGGGGCAGGCGGTGGAGGGCATTTCCCAGTGGGTGGAGGGGGCGGCCGTCGAACAGGCAGAGCACGATGCGCCCCGGGCGGCCCCGCACCGGCCGAGGGGTGAGACCGTGCCGAACAACGCCAGAGAAGATCTGCTCACCCAGATGCTGGTCGGGGTGCGCCGGCAGGCCGAGGCCCTCGACGATGCCCATGAGCAACGAGCGGCACTCACCGTGACCGGCACCGCGGCGGATGGCCGGATCACGGTGCGGGTCAACGCGGACGGTGCGCTGCTGGAAACCCGATTCGATTCCCGCATAGACGAATTGAGCTACGAGGAGATCGCCGAGGCCGTGACCGAGGCGGTCGGCAAGGCGCAGGCCGAGGCTGCCGAGCGAGACAAACAGCTGTACGCGGGGGTGCGCGAGGCGGCGCCCCGGTTCGGGAAACTGTCGGAACTCATCGAGAGCCTGCCCGACTACGAGCGGTACCAGCCGCGGCCGCGACCCGCGGCCACCCCGGACGATTCTTCGGACTCGATCGAAGCATCCACCGCCACAACGTCGTCCGAGACGAACTCGGACTATGTTGAGCAGCCTCGGCGGAACCGCGGCGGTGCTACCGATCTGACCTGGTGACGAAACCGACCGCGCATGGGTGACGAATCCGACGGCAGTTCCGGCGAAATACCTCCCGACGTGCCCGGCTGGGCCCGCTGGGTCGCGGGCCTGACCTGGGTGATCGGGGGCGACTGGCCGTTCGGCGATGCCGACATGATGCAGCAGATGGCCGACGAGCTGTCCGACGTGCAGCGGCTGGTGAACGACATCGTGCGCGATATCGAGGACGCCAAGGCCGCCGCGTTGGACGCCTACATCTCCGGCGAGGCCCACGACAAGATGGAGGAGGCGTTCGACGCACTCCTTTCCGGTGACCAGTCGGTGGCCGCCATAGCCGACCACTACGGCAATCTGGCCGGCGCGGCGGAGGAATTCGCCGGCCAGATCTACGCCGCCAAGGTCGATCTCGTGATCTCACTGGCCTGGATGGTCGGGGAGATCATCTATGCCATGTCGGCCGGGCCGGAGGTCGGGGCTCCCGTCGCGGCCCAGGCGATGACGGTGACCCGGTTCTCGTTCAAGACGATCGGCGAGCTACTGCTCAACAAGCTGGGCATGATGATCGCGCGGCGATTCGGCAAGCAGATGTCCGAGATCGCGATCAAGAAATTCGCCCGGGCGTTCACCCACTACGGCTGGGAGGCCGTGCAGGAGTCGTTCGAGGAGATCGGCCAGACCGTCTTCCAGGATGTGGCGGGCCATCTGATAACGAATGTCGCAGGATACCGGCACGATTGGCGCTGGGACCAGTTCGGAGCGGATATCGGGCTGTCCGCGCTCGGCGGAGCGGCCGGAGGGCTCGCCGGTGTGCGGCTGCACAACAGCGGACTCGCCGAGATGAATGTGCCGTTCGCCTCGGGGCGGTTCGAGCAGGCGGTGCGCAATCAGGCCATCGGGGGCCTGTCCGGCCTGGCCGGGAATGCGGCCACCATGCCGTGGACGGGCTTCGATATGAAAGGCTTTGTCTCGTCCGGTATTTCGAGCGGATTGCCGTCCGCTGCGGGCGCATTCAACAGGAATGTGCCGAACGACGGTTTCGGCGGGCCCGGTCACACATTCGATGCGCCCGGTGCCGACGTGCGGGCGGTGGCGGACGGGACGGCCGCACATCCGGGACCGAGTACGGGATCGTCGGCTCCCTCGGCCGCGAGCGCGGGGTCCACCGGCGGCGGGGCAGGCGCGCGGCAGCACGCGACCGCGTCCGGCGGCTCCGGCGTGAGCGGTCCGGCCACCACCGGCACTGCCGATCCGGCCCGGCACGACGCGGCGGCGGCGCCGATCGAGGCGCGGGCGGCCGGGGCCTCTCCGGTTTCGGAGGGTGCGCACGGCTCGCCGGTGCCATCCGGGGTCTCGGGCGCGGCACCGGCGGGCGCTTCGCCCACGCCGTCCGGGGTTTCGGGCGCGGCACCGGCGAGTGCCGCGATGGCGTCGTCCGGTGTCGCGGGTTCGAGCGCCGTCCCTGCCGCACCTGTTCCCGCGCAGAGCGCCGCCCCGTCGGCATCGAACGACCTTGGAACACAGCAGGATTCGATCAGCGAGCGTTCGGGTGCGCGCCCGGCGGCAGCTCCGGCGGAAGCTTCGCCCGGGCGGAATCCGTCCTTCGTGGGTCAGGCCGGGCGCGCCGGGAGCGCGGCACCGAATCGTGCCGGCGGCATCGAGGCGACGGGTGCCGACTCGCGTTCGATCGGCGCCGAGAACGCGAGCCTGGAGACGGCGGCGGAGGATGTCGGCACCCACGATGTGCCCGGATCCGGTGCCGCTGCGGACGAAGCCGTAGTGGGCCCGGCGTATATCTCTGCGGCAGCGGCTTCGGGACGATCGGCACCGTCGGGTCCGGACGATCGTCACCGGTCCGGCCCCGATGCCGATACCGCCCTCGAGGACCGGGCCGATGCTCCGGACTCGGCTCGTGCGGATCTCGATGCCGAACTCCGGCAATTGCTCGCAGTGGAGGAGAGGGTCTTCCCGGGAGGCCGAGGCGCGGCGGCGCCTACGGTGTCCGGCCAGGGGAGGTCCGCCGCCGAACGCGCAGCGCGCACCGAACGTGCCGTGCATCTGCTGGCGGGACCGGACCGCCGATTTGCGGAACGGGCCTTCGTGCTCGGGCAGTCCGATGCGACGATCGCCGCCGAAACGGGTTCGTCCGTGGAACGGGTGGCGCGCAGGCGCGAACTGATCGGCGCGGTGCTGCGGTCGACGGTCGAGCACCGTATCGCACCGAACAGTGATGTGCTGCAGGGGAACCGCGCGTGGCCGGTGCTGGCGAGCGAATACCTCGACGCGCCCGAGCGAGTGCGCGAGGACATGTCCCGGCTCGAATCGCTGCCTCGGCGCCTGCTGACGGACCTGCTGGAGGGCAGCTGGGATATCGGCACGCTGTCCGGGGAGACCGGACTGAGCGTCGGCAGGATCGCACAGGAACTGAACGAGGCGGTCGACCGCGTGGTCGGCATCCGGTTCGCCAACTGTGGCCCGGAGACCTTGGAGCGACTGCACAGGCGCCACGGGATCGTCGGGACCCTGCCGCACGGAATCGGCGGACTGGCGGGGACGTCGTTCGAACTCATCGCCTCCGAGTTGCCCGGCCGGGTGGAGGCCTTCCGCGGCGCCGGGGGGCTGACCGGGCACGGGCAACTCGTGGACGCACTGCGGCGGTCGGGTCGGGACCGGCCCGAAGTCCCGTCGTCCGCGGCGGTTTTCGATATCCGGCACGATCCACAACCCGACGGTGATTCCGTCCCCGGCGATGCCGGCGCCGCGAGCCCGGGCCACGTGTATGCGGTGTGCTACCTCGGCGAGTTCGACGGTGTGGAGTACTTCGAGGTCGACGGGCAGCTGGTGGAATTCGGCGGATTCGATGCCGAGGGACGCGAGTTGTTCCGCCGCGTCGAAGACGCCGGCCGCGATGCCGGTGGACGCTCGGCCTACCGCTACACCGGCGACGGCGGCACACTGCACCTGGCCGATCTGACCGGCGCCACGGTCGCCGAGGTGCGGGACGTGTGGGGCGTGATCTATCAGGGTGAGTCGGAAGCGGCGCGGGCGGTTTCCGGCGTGGGCGAACCGTCGGCCCCCGATCCCGGCACGCTGTTCCGAGGCGCGGGAGATATCGGCCGGAACGGTGAAAATAATCCGGCCGCAGGGGATTCCGTACCGGAAAGCCGGCCGGAACGGCTCGTGCGGGAGTGGCGGCAGGAACTCTCGTGGAGTCGCTGGCGGGATCGATGGCGCGGACTGCGGGACGGTCGGGCGGAACAGTTCTACTTTCCGGGCTCCAAATACTCGGGTGAGGTCATCAGCACGATCCTGCACGACGTCGTCGGCCTCCTGCCCGACGGTCGCCCCAACGACAGCCCGATCCTCCAGGGGCACGGCGGGTATCTGCCGGACGGTATGCCCAATTTCGACCCGACCGACTACGTCAAGCTGGTGGCGCTGTTCGTCCGGAAGTTCCGGGACGAGGGCGGGCCGCTGTTCATCCGGAGGGTCAGCGAGTCGGCGCGCCGGGTCGCGCCCGGGACGGTGCCGACCGTCGTGCTGCGCGACGGCTCGGTCTACGAGACGTGGAACGGCCATGTCGGTCCTGCCGACGCGCGCGTCGATCGATCGGTACGCATCGATCGCCTCTCCGAGGAATTTCTTTCCCGCGCGCTGCACGCCGCCGTGCTCCGCGACCCCGGTGCGGCGACCGGCCACGCCGCCATCGCGCACGCGGACCGGGCCGCCGCGTGGGATCGGTTCGCCGAGCTCGCGGCCGCCCTCGGGATACCGTTGTCCGCTGGACTGCCCGCCGATCCGGCAGCGGCGCTGGACCGGGTGCTGCGGCAGGCGGAATATCACCTGATCCGCCGCGCCGGCGCGATCCAGGGCCTGGAGTTCGCGCGGCGGCGCTACAACGCCGAGCAGGCCGAGGTTCCCTACAGCCACACGCGCAGTTCGCACGACCGGAATCCGGTGGACCGGTTCCGCCGTGAACAACACCGGCACGAGACCGGCACACCGACCGAACCGGTCGTGCCCGGCATCAGCGGCCGCGTCGAGGAGTTGCTGCCCTCGGTGTACGAGATCCTGAACCGCGACCGCGACGGAGACCGCGACCGTCTCCCTTTTCGTCTCGGGAATTCGAGCGGCCGTGCGGACTTTCAGATCGCACTGCGCCGCGAACAGCTCCTGATGGAGCTGGAAGACTGGGAATGGCTGGGGCGCGGACAGATCACGGGCCTGCCGCCGCATGAGCAGGAATCGGTCATGGGGGAGTTGTGGGCCGGGCTCGAGGCCCAGGCCCGGCGGGTCGAGGCGTTGCGCGGGTTCGCCGCCGAATTCCTGGCCGCCGACCACGCCGCCGAGCTACACGGAGCGGAATCGGTTCTGCCGAAGCCGCCCGCGGGGCCCGCCGAGTCCGAACCCGCACCCGTGCAACCGCTTACCGAGCAGGACCAGCAGCGGATGTGGCAGCTGGCCAAAGAGTTCGGTATCGCACTCGACCATTCGGCGCCGCAGCAGGTACAGCAGCTCGTCACCGAGCGCCGCCGGGCCACCGCAGTGCAGGCGGCCATGATGTGCGCGCTGGTCGACGGTTCGGCCGCGGCGGCCACGTTCGACCGGTTCGAAGGGCTCACCGGCCCCTGGTCGAAGCTGGCCCGTCTGGTCGGTGCGAGTCCGGCCGAGGCGACCCCGCAGGGGGTGGCGGAGTTCCTGACCGACCCCGGGAACGGCCGGTGGGAGCGCCGCCGTGTGGTCGTTCAGCTCGCCGGGTACATCGATGAACTGCGCCGACTGAATCCGGATGCGGTGGACGCCGCGCGGGATGGACTGGCAATCGGTCTGGGGCACGACCCCGGGTACCTGAGCGGCGCTGCCGGCAAGGTGGATCTACAACAACTGTATTCGGCCGTACTGGATGCGGCCGATTACGAATCGCCTGGGCCCCAACACAGTCGAGAGACCATCGCCATTGCCGAATGCCTCGGCACGCTGCGGGCGCTGGACCCGACGATGACGGTCTGGCTGGGCGATTACGGGGCAGATCCGCGTCCGCTCGACAAGGAATTGGGCATTGCCGTCGCGGGCGGTCCACAGCTGCTGAGTGAGATCGTCGGTGACACAGGGGATTTTGTCGACTTCCTGGCCGAAACGCCGCTGTCCGGGCCGGATGCGTCGGCGGCGGAACCGTTGTGGGCCCAGGTCCGAGGTGTCGACATCGCTCCTCTCTTCGCGTCCGAATCTGTCGACTCCGGTTCCGTGTACCCCACGGCCGAGCAGCGGTCTCGGCTCACGCTCGAGAACGCGTACGAAATCGTGCGGGTGTACGCGGCGGTGCGGGATGGCAAGTTCGATGAGTACGAGCGACGTTCGGGCGAGGATCTGGCCGAATTCCGGCGCGGTCTGGTCGAGGAACTGCGCGGGCGCGTCGAGCATCTGAACGAACTGGCCGACTTGCTGGACCGGCATGTCGACTCGCCTGCCCAGACGAAGCCGCCGCCGCGCCGCCTCCCGCCGGAGCAGCAGGCTCGGGCACGCGCACGTCTGGACACGCTGATCGTCCACCGCGATCGGTTCGCGCACGCGGCGCTGGAGGTAGCCACGCAGCTGGCCGAGCTGGACATCGATGCCGAATCCGGATCGATGCGGGAACTGATGTCGACGCTGAGGGACGAGTACGAAGCGGAGCCGGAGCCGGTGCGCCGGGAAAAGCTCGGTGCGGCGATACACGCTGTGCTGGAGCTGGATCGCGCCGCCGCCGACCTGCAGCAGTCGATGAACGAACTCGCCGCCGCCGACACCGCCGGGACCGATTCCCCCGCTACCCCGGAGACCGACGATTCCGTCACCCTGGCCCGCGCCGCGCTCCAGCGCCGCGCGGATATGGTGCGGGCCGAGACCGGCGCGGAGGTGCCGGCGTGGCCGCGGGCCCTGCTGTCGGGCCGGCGGCGCTCCGGTGACGCCGTCTGGGCGGCCGGTGAACTCGCCGCTCTCAACGCCCGCTGGTGGGACGCTACGGACGGGGCCGCTCGAGACGCGCTGCTGCAGCGGTATCCGGAGTGGATCGGTAATGCCGACGGCATCCCCGCCCGCGTGCGGCACCGGGCGAATGTCACGGTGATGCGGTCCGATCTCGTGCGACTGCGTGACAGGTTTCTGTCTCACCCGGCCGGCGACAAGCGGCCGACCGATGCGGAGCGTCTGCTGCAGGTTCAGCTCGACCAGGTGCTGGCGGCCGTGGACGCCGAGGCGGCGCGCAAGCTGGGGGCCCTCGGCGAGATCGGCGAGCCGGGACCGGACCGCAGCGTGACCGGCGAGTCCCCGTTGCTCGTCATGCGTTACCACGGAATGACTTTCGGTGCGGCGGGCAATTTCGTGGTGTGCCTGGGCGACCCGGACGTGGCCAAGGCCGTGGACTACGTGGTGCCGCATCAGGACACCGCCGTGGCGGGGCTCCGCCGGGAATTGCCGAAGGCCGTGGAGCGGGAGCGGAAATACACCGGTCCCGGTGCGCCGCTCGAGGTCGGCGAGTACGCCACCGTGATCTGGCTCGGTGACCGGATGCCGGAGCTGAACGATGCGTCGGGTGATACCCGGGTGCGGCCGCGGAAGGGCGAACTGCTGGCCTGTGACATCGCGGCGGCGCGTGCCGCGCATCGGGCACGCGGTGGACCGGGCGCGCAACTCCCGGCGGTGTACCTGCAGGGCTGGGGTACGGGCTGGCGCGCCGTGGCGCTGGCCGAGGACCTGCTGCGCACCGAGCTGCCGCGTACGGAAATGCCGACGGTGATGGCCGGTCGGATGGAGGTCGGCCTGCCGGGGGAGACACCGAGGCGACCCTCCGGATACGTTGGGGCGCATCGTAGTTCCGGCGGTCTGTTCTTCCGCGGCAACCATCGTGGCAGCTATCCGCCGCTGCGGGACACGTTGCGGCCGAGCGCAGTCGAGCCGGCCACCGGCGACGATACCGAAGGGGCCGTCGACCCGAGAACCTGCGCGATCGTGGCGTTCCGCGCCGCCGGGGAGGGGCCGGGGCGGCCGCGGGTCGCGGTGCCGAGCGCCCTGCGGGGTCGCATAGCGCTGCGCGGCCTGGATCCCGACCTCGCCGCGCGGCTGGCGGGCTGTGAGTGGCGGCGGTTCGAGTCGATGGACGCGATGCGGGAACGCGCGGACCTGGGCGGCACGATCATCGGTGCTGTCGACTCACCGAATGGTGTTGTCGCACATGCCTTCACCATCGTCCGCATCGACGACGAGATGGCCGGGCGCCGGGCGGAACTGTGGCCCGGGCAATTGATGATGACCGAACAGGTCCGCGCGACCGACGATTCCGGCGGGTTTCTTCTGGACGGTGACGGCCGGGCGGTCATGACGACCGTGGAGTGGATCGGCGACGGGAAGGTCGCCGAACGGGCCGCGGAGCTGATGGCCGAGGCGGGCCCCGCTGCCACCGTCCACGGCCTGGTTTTCGGTGTCGACGGCAAACCGGATGTGCGGACCTCCGGAGAGGAACACGGCGGGCAGCAGTACTCGAGCCGCGAGCGCCGCCCGGCGAATGCGCTGGGCCTGCGCAATGTCGATGAGGACGGCGAAAAGGGCGATGCCCCGGGTCAGTCGGCCGTTGCTGCGTCCGGCGTCGGGAAGGGTGATGCCTCGGGTTCGTCGGCCGTTGCTGCGTCCGGCGTCGGGAAGGGCGATGCGTCCGGTCCGCCGGCAGCCGCCGCATCCGGCAGCGGCAGTGCGCCCGCCGTTCCCGATCGCGCGCATCGGACGCTGGCGGAGATCGATGCCGGTCGCTGGCCCGGCTCGGCCGGCGCCCCCGGCACCAAAGGTGGTGGCCGGTACAAGAATCAGGACGAAAAGTTGTCGAGAACGGATCCCTCGGGCAAGGCGATCACCTACAAGGAGTGGGATGTGAACCCGAAGAAGCGCGACCGGGCTCGCGACAGGGAACGGATCGTCACCGGTAGTGACGGCTCGGTCCACTACACCGACGACCACTACGAGAATTTCACGAGGATGCGCTGATGAGCACGCCATTGCCGCTGGCCCGGTTCCTGTCCGGTGCGCCGGGAGATTCCGCCGCGGTGTCTCCCTGTCCGGTGCTCGGCGCCCTTCCGGTGTCCGCCGGAGAGTTCAGCGGGGTCGGTTACCGGGCTCCCGGCGACTACGTGGTCCGGGAACTGCGGGGTGCCAAGATGCGTACCGTCGCGGGTATTTTCGACGAGTTCGCGGCGGCGTTCCAGTTCCCGTACTACTTCGGTGAGAACCCGGATGCCTTCGACGAATGTTTGCGTGATCTGGACGATTTCCTCGGTACCGCACCGGGATACGTTGTGGTGATCCGCGATTCGGAACAGTTGCTGGCCGACCGACCCGACCGGCTGGAGTGGTTCGCCGAGGCCATGGGCGATGCCGCCGCCCACTGGTCGTCACTCGGTCGCGTGTTCCGGGTCGTTCTGCAGGGCACGCCCGCTCTCGACACGGCACCCCTCACGCTGTGAACGGGTGCGCCCGGGTAGCGCGGTGGTGACCGAGCCGGGCTCCCTCGCCCGGCGTCCTCACCGGTGCCGCTCCCGGTACACCCGGGCCGCGGCGGGGTGGAGGGGCAGGTCGGCCGTGCTGATCATGGAGCGTTCGTCGAGGTACTGGGAACCGGCGGATCGGTAGGGCATCAGGCGATCCGCGTTGTCGAGGAGGGTCCGGGTGACGGTGGCGATCACCGAATCGGGGACGGCGGTGGTGGTCAGCAGTATGTTGGACGTTCCTACGGTATCGACGGCGGGAGTTTCCGCGTAGACACCGGCCGGTATCCGAATGCGGTGGTACGGAAAGTGGAACAGCTCCCGCAGGGGCGCCGCCGCCGATCCGATGTCCAGCAGGCGCATCCGGGCGGGCGAGTCGAGCAGCGGTGTCGGGACACCGCCGACCCACAGTAGGGCATCGATCTCGGCATTCTCCAGGGCCGCTATGGCGGCGGGCAGCGGGAGCGCGATGACATCGAGGTCCGCGCCCGGATCGAGGCCGCTCGCTCGCATCAGCCGGTCGCCGGTGAATTCTCCCCCGGATCCGAGAGCGCCGAGGCTTATTCGCCGGCCGCGCAGGTCGGCGATGGTCCGGACGGGGCTGTCGCGGCGCACGAACAGTTGCAGATAGTCCTCGTATATCCGGGCGATTGCCGCGGCGTCGCGGGGTGCGGCAGGGAGCGAATCGGCCAGGGACATCGCGATATCGGCGTCGCCGTCGGCCAGGATCGCCAGGTTGGTGCGTGAGCCGGTGGTGGCGATGATGCCGATCTCGAGGTCGGTCGAGATGCCGGCGAGCAGATGAGCGAAGGCAAAGTAGAAACCCTCGGGTTCCCCGGCCGCTAAGCGGATCGTCGGCCGTGGCGGCCGCCGGGCGCAGGACGCGGCCGGCAGGGCCATCGCCGCACCGAGGAGGGCACGTCGCGCGATCATGCCGGGGCCGCCCGCGGCAATCGCACGATCATTGCCAGTCCGTGCGGGCGTACCCGTTCGAGGATCAGCTCACCGCCGTGCGCCTCGGCGAGAGCGGCGGCGATGGGTAGCCCGAGTCCGGATCCGGTTCCGGACGCGGAACGGCCTCGGAAGAATCGCGTAGTCAGGTGCCGGATCTCGTCGGCGGGGACACCGTTCCCGTTGTCCCGCACCATGATCGAGACGCGCCCGGCCGTGCCGTCGACGAGCACCTCGGTATGCGCTCCGCGTCCGGCGTAGGCGCGGGAATTGCTCAGCGCCACATCCAATATCCGTGCCAGCGACTCCGCGCCGACGGCCGTGTGGTGCGCTCCCGCCGCCGGCGCGACGGCCAGCGTGATGCCCGCGGTGTCGAACGCCGGCCGCCATGCCTCGGCGCGTTCCTCGGCGACGTCCGCCGCGTCGCATTCCAACCCGTCGGGGTCGAGTTCGTCGGCGGGCTCGTGGGTCTCGGCGACCGCCAGCGTGAGCAGTCCGTCCAGCAGGGTGGTGAGACGATCGACCTCGGCGCGTGCGCCGGCGTACTCCTCCGAGACGGTTTCGTGCACCCCCGGTGCCAACGAGTCGATACGTATTGCCAATGCCGCCAAGGGATTTCGCATCGAGTGCGCGGTATCCTCGACGAGTTTGCGCTGCGCCGTCATGGACGAGTTCACCGAGAACGCCATGTGGTCGAAGGATCGCGCCAGGGATCGTATTTCCGGTGGGCCGACATGCCGGCGGCTGATCGGCCCCGTCCCGTCGGGCGGCGGTACGCGAGGCAGACCCGTGGTCAGCCTGTCGACCGCACCCGACAGCGCCCGCAGCGGACGCAGCACCCAGCGGCTCAACCCCAGGGCCAGGGTCGTGCACAACACCATTGCCAGACTCGCGCAGCCGATGACGACGATCCAGGCCCGGGTGATATCGGACCGGACCCGCGCGGTCGACACCTCGAGGACGACCGCACCGTCGACTCGTATGTCGGTGCCGATCCGGCGCGCGACGATCAGAGTGTCCGGACCCCACGGCAGCACTCGCCCGGGGGCGCTGTTGCTCCGAGTGCGTTGCGTCGCATCCAGGGCCGTCGCGACCGCCGGGTCACGGGCATCGACGCCGGTGTCGACGACGACCGCACGCGCGGCGTCCAGGATCAGCAGCCGGTCGCCGTACAGGTCGGTGTAGCGGTACGCCTCCTGGGTGATGCTGTGGCGGTCGCCGTCGTCGATCGCCACCTCTGCGAGGGCGGCGAAACGTTCGGTGTCCGCGGTGCGGCCCAGCCATAGCTGCTGGGTGCGGCTGAGGGCGTAGGTCAGCGACAGGGGTATCGCGAATCCGAGGACGGCGGCCATCGCGAATCCGGTGAGTGAGATCAGCAAACGTCGGCGCATCCGCCGGTCAGCCTTCCCACCGATATCCGTGCCCGCGGATCGTGGCGATGAGGCCGGGCCTGCGCAGTTTTCTGCGCAGGCCGGCCATATGGACATCGAGGGTGCGGGAAATCGACACGTAGGCATCACCCCAGATGCGATCCATCAGCTGGTGTCTGCTGATCGCGGTGCCCGGGCGTTCCAGCAGTAGGCGCAGTATTTCGAATTCCGTGTGGGTCAGCTCGACCGGGAGGTCCGCGACGGTGACCTGCCGGGCGGCGAGGTCGACCCGCACGTCACCGGTCACCACCACCGACGCCGGCGCCGATGCCGGTGTCGCGGTGGTGGCCCTGCGCGTGACGGTCTCGATGCGGGCGATGAGCTCGGCGATGCGTGGGGGTTTGACGATGTAGTCGTCGGCGCCGGCGCGCAGGCCGCGCACGACCGCCCGCTCGGTGCCGCGCGCGGTCAGCACGATGACGGGAATCTCACTGACCGCACGCAGTTTCCTCAGCACCTCGAGCCCGTCCATGTCGGGCAGGCCGAGATCGAGGACCACGGCGTCGTATCGGGAATGCGTCAGCAGCAGATCGATGCCGCGCCGGATCCGGACGGGGTCGTACTCCCGGGTGGCCAACGCGGAGATGAGCGCCGCACCCACCCCGTCGTCGTCCTCGACTATCGCCACCCGCACCAGTCGAATCGTTGCAGACCGTCGCGGCGTGCGCATGATAACGGCTGCCCCCAAGTCTTGGGCTGGGCGGTCCCGCTGCGGCAATGCTACGGTTAACGGAATCTCGATTCGCGGTTACGCGTTCGGTTTCGGTTGGGTTAACAAGCGGTGTGATGGAGGGAGAGGGCTCGCCATGACCACCCCTTTCGAGATGGATCCCGAGGCCTTCTCCAAGGCTGCTGACAAGACTTTGCATGTGCGCGACCGGATCAACGAGGTGTGGTCCACGCTGGAGACGGCGACCGCGGGCCGCGGCGCTCCCTGGGGTGACGACAAGCTGGGCAACGAGTTCGCCGAGGGCGACAAGGGCTACAAGAAGTCCAAGACCAGCATGGAACAGGGCAAGGACGCGATGAACAAGTCCCTTGTCGGACTCGCCGCGGCGCAGCGCAAGACGGGTAAAGACGTGCGCAAGCAGCTGGAGGACCAGAACCGCGACGGCCTGCGGTCCTAGGCGGGTCGACATCGTGGTCAGCGAATTCTTCAAGAGCGAAATGGCGGAGGTCGCGCGCCAGGCCCGCGCGCAGATCGGCCGCTACGCCGAAGTCCAGCGGCAGCGAACGTACCTGACCGGCACGGGCTCGGCCCGGCGTGGAAAGGTCACTGTGACGGTGAACGCCGACGGCGCGCTCACCGACGTGAAATTCGGCCGGAACGTCGAGGAACTCGAATATCCCGAGTTGAGCAAGGCCCTGCTGGAGGCGGCCGACGCGGCGGTCGCGGACGTGCGCCGGAAGAACGAAGAGCTGTTGGCGCCCGTACAGGAGGAGCAGGCGCGCCTTCCGAGGATGTCCGATCTGGTCCCGGGCATGCCCGATTTCGGCTCCATTATGCCGAGTTCCGAACCGGCTCCGCTGCGCAACGATTCCACAGACCCCGAATCCGAAGAATCGCCGATGGTTTTCCGGAACACCGAAACGGTCGAGGAGCGATCCAAGGATCGTGGGGTCACCGACTCCGGCTGGTAAGGCGGAGCGGGGAACGATATGGCCTGGGATCCCATCCTGGAAGTGCTCGGCTGGGTCGCCGGCATGGACTGGCCGGAGGGCGATCCGGACGGCATGCACGGTCTCGCCGGTGACTGGCGCAACGCCGCCGCGGGATTCGAGGCGATCAAGGACGATATCGATGCCGCGCTGCAGGCGGCTCGCGACGCATATCCGTCCGGTGAGGCGATCGACGCGATCAAGAACGCTTTCGATTCGCTGAAGGACGGTGCCGGCTCCGACGGGGAACCGTCGCTGTCCCTGCAAACCCTGGCCGATTCGTTCCGGGACGTCGCGCAAAGTGCCGACGCCGTGGGCGACGAAATCGAATACGCCCAATGGATGATCATCACGTCGCTGATCCTGCTGGCGGCGGAAATGGCCGCGGCGTGGATTTTCCCGCCGACGGCTCCGGCGGTGGAGGCGGCCGCGATCACGGCCACCCGGTTCATCATTCGGGGAATCGCCCAGCGTGCGTTGCAGGCCATTGTCCGGTGGATGCTGCAGTTCGCCACCAAGACCGGACTCAAGTGGCTGGCCAAGCACGTTGCCATCGACCTGGCCCTGGGCACGGCGCAGGAAATCGGCGTGCAGATGATCGCGTACGACAAGGTCAAGGACTGGGGCCAGGTCGGCATGACGGCGCTGTCGTCGGGGGTCGGCGCGCTGGGCGGCGCCCTCGCCGCGGGCGCGGTCGCCAAGCCGCTGGGCCGGACCGGGATGAACAGGCACATGGTCGGCGCGCTCACCGGCGCCACCGCCGGTCTGGCGGGAGCCGCGGCGGGTGCGGCCCCGGAATTCCTGCGCACCGGCTTCACGCAGGGCTGGGACAAGGCGTGGGACACCGTCTCCGACCCGCGCATGTGGGTCGGCGGCGTGACCAACGGCGGCTTGACGGGCTTCAATCAGGTTCGCGGACATTCGTTTTGGGATGCCCGGGGTCGTGGTTACGGCTCGCCCACCGTTCAGGGTGTGCGGATCGGGTCGGGCCTCGACGATGTCAACCTGCCCGGGTCGCATGCGGACGGCCCCGGATCGGGCGCGGATCGTCAGAACGGGCCGGGCGGCAACCCGATGGAACCGGCCGGCACGCGCGGGTCGACGGCCACGCAGGGTGACAGCCCGGTGGTGGACGCCGGATCCGATCGAGACGAAGGGGCCGCGCAAACCCCCGGCGGGACAGGCGGTTCCGGATCTCAGCACACCAACTCCCAGTCCACGAACGGGTCGGATTCCCAGTCGGACGGCGGTTCGTCGCCCGCCGACCGCAGCTCCGATTCCGGCCGGTCCTCGAGCCTGGATTCGCGTCCCACCAATGACCATCAGGGGCCGCCCAGCGATACGGGGTCCGGTGACGGATCGCCGGCCCCCCGGTCGGACGGCTCCGCCCCGCGTGCCGGGGACGCCGCGGCCGGATCCGACGGTGGGATCAATGCCGGGAGCGACCGCGGGCCGACGGCCGATGTCGCGGCCGCGTATGACGGTGACTCCGGGGCGCCTGCCGATGTCGTCACCGGGAGCGATGGCGACGCGGGACCGGTCGGCGATGTCACCGGACGTCAGGATGTCGACGAGAACAGTTCGGGGACAACGGGTTCCGGCGTAGTCCAGTCCGGTTCGGCGCCGGTGCAGCACGGCGGTGGCACACAGCACGCCGGAGTTTCCGATTCCCGCCCGGCCGCGGGCGATCGGACCTCCGACACCGGACGCGGCAGCGACGCGCAGCAGAGCCGCAGCAGCCGGTTGCCCGGCGAGACCCGGGGCACCGGCGGCACGGATACCGGCCGGAGCAGCGAGGCCCCGCGCTCGACGGGCAGCGACGGCAAGACGCCGGGGCGGGCCGGAGTCGCCGACTCCGGGCCCTCGCGTGCCGGTGAGGCCGGCTCGGGTATGCGGGCCGGGCAGAAGGACCAGGCGGCCCCGGCCCGTGCCGAGCGTTCCGCGGAGACCGGCGAGCAGATTCGGGCCGAGTCCGATTCCGCTGCCCGCCAACCGGATTCGGACGTTCGCCAGTCGGACTCGGACGCCGGGACACCGCCGCGGAGCGATGACGCCGAGTCGCGGCAGCACCGGGACGACGATCGGTCCGATACTCAGGACGAGCAGGACGAGCCGGGCGACGTCGTCAATACGGGCGGCGCGATCCGGCCGAAGGACTACACCAAAGACTTCGAATGGGCCGAGGAAGCATACGATGCTTTTCGTCAGGATCCCGGCGATGTCAACGATATAGCGAAGTTTCTGGCCGATCATCCGCGTCCGGACGGAACACATTTCGTTGTCGAGGATATCAAGCAGATCAAGGAGCATCTGTTCCACGAGGAACATCGGATGCAGGACTACGACGGGAACCTTGTCGAACAGCGTTTCGACGCCGACCCCAACATCGCCGAGGCCTGGATACGATTGCGATCCGGTAAGCCGGTCGCTTCCGATTTCGTCCTGCTGGAACACGAATTCGCGGAGTCGAAGTATTTCCGCGAGCATCCGGATACTACTTACCAGGAGGCCCACAACGAGGCCAACAAGAACCACAATTGGTCCAAGGTGGCCGAGGGCCGCACAGGTGAACGGTACGACACTCTGTGGAAGGCGAGAGATGGCGCTGTTGATCTACTACAACCGAACCAGGAACGACCCGAACGAGGTGGAGTACCAGTTCGGGGAGACGAGGGAGAATCTCGACCGGCTGCTGACGATCGACAAGACGGACAACACCGCCCGAACGGACCAACCGGAGGACGTGATTTTCCGCTCCGCCGTGGGCAAGATCATGATGCGGGCGAAGCGCGAGCAGGAGTGGCCCCGGAACGGGGTGATCGCCTCGTAGAGCCGTCGTCGCGCGACGACGGCGAGGCGCGGCCGCGGCACGACGAGGCCGCCCCCGCCTCCAAGGATCGCGACCGTACCGACGACAAGGGCCCCGATCGCCCGAATGACGATGCGGCAGAACGAGATCGCTCGGACGGTGACGCCCGCGACCGCGATCGTTCCGACGACGAGGCTCGCGATCGTGATCGTTCGGATGACGAGGCTGGTGACCGTGATCGTTCCGAGGGCGACGCCCGCGATCGTGACCGTTCCGACGACGATGCCCGCGACCGCGACCGTTCCGACGGCGAGGCTCGTGACCGTGATCGTTCGGATGACGAGGCTGGTGACCGTGATCGTTCCGAGGGCGACGCCCGTGACCGTGATCGTTCGGATGACGATGCCCGCGACCGCGATCGTTCCGACGACGACGCCGGCGATCGTGACCGTTCCGACGACGATCCCTCCGCCGATCGCGATCGGACCCGCGATCCGTCCGACACCCGCGGCCAGTGCGGCCCCCTGTCGCTGCGGGCGCTGATAGATCACTTCGGCGACAAGTGGATTCGCATGCCCAGCCGCGACGTCGGCCCCGAGGGCATGACCGACAACGAGCTGATGGCGGCCACCGGCGGCGAGATGCAGCGGTTCCGCAGCCACGACACCCTGGCGGCGCGTCTGCTGGGCCTCGGCAAGGGCGCGGCCGCCCTGGTGGTGGACTCCTACCACGGACCCGCCGACCGGCACGGCGTCGGCGCGCACGCATACCTCATCATCAACGAGGGCGGCGGGCGACTGGTCGTCCGGGATGTCGCGATGGGGCGGGAACACGGGTACCCGCCGGTCCGCGAAAGCGACGTGTCGTCGACCCACGCCATCGTCTTCCACGGTAACGGCCCACTGCGCGGCCGGCCGGTCCAGCGGCTGCCGATGTACCTGCGCGACCGCATCGGCAACGTATTCCGGCCGCGGTCCGAGCGCGTCGACCGGATGCGCGACGAGATGTTGCGGGGGCCGAGCCGAACCGGCCTGCCGCGGGTCGCGCTCAGCCGGGCGGACACCCTCGACCAGATCCGAGATCTGTTGCGGCAGACCGAGACCGGGCGCGATATCGTCACCCGTCTGGACAACGGCGAGCTGCGGGTCGCCTTCGGCGACGATGCCAACGACGACGCCGGCCAATACGACGGCTCCGCGCGGCAGATACGGATCTTCGGCGTCGATCGCCCCCTGCTGGAACAGACTCTGGTCCTGGCGCACGAGGCCATGCACGCCCGCTACCACGACGAAGGGCGCACGGCCAGCGATCCGCAACGCATGCTCTTCATGTCGGAAGAGGAATATGTCCAGGCGAAGCTCGAGGAAGAGACCGACTGCTTCGTGGCCGAGATACGGCTCGCCGCCGAGTTCCGTGACCTCGGCTACGACGTGCACGTCGCACCGATCGAGATGGAGAACGCCTACCTCGACGCCGGCGACGACGAGGCCGCCCGGGCGGCCGTCCGCGACTATCTGCGGGAGGGTCTCGGGTACGCGCACGACTTCGGTGAGCAGTGGCGCGCCGTCATATCCGGGCCGATCGACGATTTCCGGGTCCCGGACGATCCCGCGGTGGCCGAGCGGTTGCGATCGGCGGCGCAGCGACAGCACCTGGAACGCCTGCGACTGGATGACCTGAACCGGGTGCTCGAGCGGCTGGCGCTCCCGTTGGGAATGGATCCGCGGCCCGGTCCCAGCGAGATGCTGGCCATTGTCGGACAGCGGTTGGCCGACGTGGACGCCTGGCTGAACGATCCGGCCACGGCACCTTGGGACCCCGCGCGGCTGCGGCGTGTCCAGCACGATCTCGCGTCGCTGGTCGACACGAGCATCGAGTACCACAACCGCTCGGCCGACCACGCCGCGGCTCGGGCGGTCGCCGACCGGATCGCTGTCCGGTCCGTGCTGGATGCGCTGGTGGACCAGCATCCGGGCGCGGAGATCGTGGACGGCCGCGCCGTGCGCATTCCCGGCCCGCCGGACCGGTTGGTGGTGCCCGCGGCGGTCGGGGAACACGCCGCCGTGCTGGCGCGCTCCGACATCCGCGCGATTGTCGCGGACATCGGCGCCGATCGTATGCAGCTGGTGGAGGTGGCCACGGACACCGCGGGCCGGTTGCGGACCCAGGACATCGACTGGCCGTCCCCGGCGTCCGACCGGCCGGAACCCGTCGTTCCGATGCACCTCGCCGACCGGCAGAACCAGCAGCGGCTGGACTCCGTGTTGTCGATGCTGGCGGGGTCCGAGTTCGGCCGCTGGGCCGACGACCTGCTATATCAGCACAACGTCGACATCGCCTTCACCAGCGTTCCGGGTGAGGCCGGCTACTTCTCGGCACGGAACCGGCTCGTGCTGGACGTCGGCGGCACCGACGTGCAGTGGGTCGCGGCGCTGGCGCACGGCGCCGTCCACGCGGACTTCGCGGCACAGCGTGAAACCCGTTCCGGCGCAGACGATCTGCTGCGCACCGCCCCCGACGCATACCGCAATCTCCGATTGCGCGAGGAGACCCAGGCGCATGCGCTGGAGATCCTGGTCAGGCAGGAGCTGGGGCTGGAGCTGCCGTCGTATCCGGGTGTCGCCGAATATCTCGCGGAGGTCGCCCGCGCTCGCGAGGACGGCGCGAGCCTCGCGGACCAGCTGTCCGATCCAGCTGCGGTGGACGCATTGCGGCCGTCCGTGGATCTCCTCGCGCCGGACGGGGAAACCTATTCGGACCGGTTCGTCCAGGAGTGGCACGACGCGAACCGAGGCCCGGAGTCGAGGTTGGTGCGGGAATTGCGTCGCGACCTGCGGGCCGCCGAGCCCCCGGCGGGCGACGATCCGACGCCCGGGCGACGGCCTGCCGATGCCGAGGGCGCGGACCCGTCGGTGGGGCGGCAGCCGCGGGACGAGGTCGGCGACGCGGCCGACCGGGACCGTCCGGAGGACGGGGGCACCGATCGCCCCGAGCGGCGGGTTCGCGACTACGGGCGGGATCCCGACCGTCCCGAGGACGGGTCGGCCCGTCGCGAGGACGGCGCCGGGGACCGTGCCCACGAAGCGCGGGACCGGGATCGGGCCGACGAGAGAGCCGATGACGGTGCGCGCGATCGTGATCGGGCGGAGGACAGCAGTCGTCGGAGGGATCCGGACGACGATGCGCCGGATCGCGATCGGCCCGAGGACGGTGGTCGCGATCGTTCGGATGAGAATGCCCGTGATCGGGATCGTTCGGACGACAACGACTACCGGCACGGTCTACCGGAGACCCGCGGCCAGTGCGGTGTGCGGTCGCTGCGGGCGCTGATAGACCGCTTCGGGGACAGGTGGATTCGCATGCCCGATCGGGACGTCGGTCCCGAGGGGATGACGGACAACGAGCTGATGGCGGCTGCCGGTGGCAAGTTGCGGTCGTTCGACGACCACCATGCGGTGGCGGAGCGGCTGACGAAAATGGGTAAGGGTGCGACGGCGCTGGTGGTGGACGCCTACCGTGGCCCCACCGATCGATACGGCGTCGGCGCCCATGCCTATCTCGTGGTCAACGAGGGCGGGGGCCGACTGGTCGCCAAGGATTTCGCGCAGCGAACCGAATACCCGTTTCCGTCGATCTGGCGGCCGCGAACCGAGGCGTCGACCCGAGCCATCCTGTTCCATGGTGACGGCCCGCGGCGCGGCCGGCCGGTCGATCGGTTGCCGATGTCTCTGCGCGACCGGGTGCGCAACCTGACCTGGCCGCGGAACCTGCATATCGACCGGATGCGCGACGAACTGTCACAGCTTCCGAGCGAACCGGGTGTGCCGAGAATCGGTCTGACCCATGCGGATTCCCTGGACCGGATTCGAGGCCTGTTGCAGCAGACCGAGACCGGGCAGAGAGTTCTTCGGCTGGTGGACAGTGACCAGGTGCGGATCACCTTCCGGGACGAGCTCAGCGACGACTTGGGCCAGTACGACGTGGACGACCGCGAGATACAGATCTTCGTTGCGGGCCACCCGTTGCTGGAGCAGGTTCTGACCATGGCCCACGAGTCCGTGCACGCCCGGCTTCACCTCGAGGGGCGTACGGCGAGCATTCCCGACCGGATCGCCTCGATGTCGCGGGACGAGTTCATCGACGCCATGGTGCGCGAAGAGGCCGAGAGCTTCGTGACCGAGATCCGGCTCGCGGAGGAGCTGCGGGGGCTCGGCTACGACATCCACGTCTCGCCGATCGAGCTCGAGCAGGTGTACCACACCGTCCGAGAGGATGCGCGACGCGCGTTCGAACAGGACTCGACGCTGACGGAATCGCAGCTGCGCGACCTGATCGACGAGGAAGCGGCCGGGGCCGTCCGCAGAGCGCTGCGCGACACCGAGCTGAGCGGCACCACCTATCCCGAGCATTACGGTCGGGTCTGGGATGAGGAGCGCTCCGGCCGATCGCAACACGACTATCGGCGCCCGGAGGATCCCCGGCGGGCCGAGCGGTTGCGGTTGGTGGGGCAGAAGCAGCAGCTGCAGCTGGTTCGACTGCAGGACAAGGTCGCCGAGATCGCCGAGCTGGCGGATCGGCTCGGTATCGACCGGCTGCAGAGCCTCGATCGTCTCCCGGACTCGTCGGCGCGGCTGGACGAGATCCGCGACCGGCTCGCCGATCCGTCCACGACCGCGGAGGACGCCGCGGACCTCCGGCGCGAACGGCACGATCTGCAGACACTGATCGACCGGCAGATCGAATACCACAACGCCGCAGCCGATTACGACCTCGTCCGGGAGGCGGCCGATCATTTCGCCGTCAACACCCTGCTGGGCGAGCTGAAGGGACAGAACCCGCATTCCGAGGTGGTGGGCGGCGGTCGCGCGCTGTGGCTGCCCGGGCCTCCGGCTCGCCTGGTGATACCCGCGGCGGTCGGCGACCACGCCGCCGTGCTGGCGCGCAGCGACATTCGCGCGATCCTGGCGTCGGGCGGCGTGGACCGTGTGCAACTGCTGGAGGTGCAGACCGACATCTTCGGCCGGTACACGGCCGTGCAGATCGAGGAGTCGGCTCCCCCGCGCGACCCGCGCGAACCGATGCTGTCGCTGCACGTGGCCGACGGCGAGAACCGCCGGCGACTGGACGACGCGTGGGAGATGCTGTCGGAGTCGGGATTCGGACTGTGGGCCGACGCCCTGCTGTACGACCGGGGCGTGACGGTCGCCTTCACCAGCGATCCGGGCGAGGCCGGATACTTCCCGGCGCGCAACCGGATCGTGCTGGACGTCGGGGCCACCGATGGGGAATGGATCGCGTCGCTGGCGCATCACGCGATCCACGCCGAGCTCGCGGCGCAGCGCGAAACCCGTTCCGGTGCCGACGATCTGCTACACGGCCCGGACAAGGACGAATACGTCGCCCGCATGGTCGACGAGGAGGTCCGGGCACATGCGCTGGAGATCCTTGCCATCGAAGACCTGCGGCGGTCGCCGATGCTTTCCGGCCGGGTCGAACTGCCGACGTACCCGGGTACCGAGGAGTATCTCGGTGCTGCCGAGCGGATCCGCGAGGAGGGGCTGACCCTCTCCGATTACCTGGCGAACCGAGTGGGGCTGGACGCGCTGCGCCCGATCGTGGAAAGCCTTGCGCCGCAGGGCGAAACCTATGCCGCCCGGTACGGCCGTGAGTGGGACGACGTGCACTACGGTCCCGCTCCCGGACGCGGCGGCCTCATATCCGACAACCTCGGCTCCGACGACCTCGGGCCCGCCGATCCCGGCCGCGACGACGCGGGTGACGACCCGCGGACCGATCCCGGCACCCCTGTCGCGGCCGATTCGACGCCCGCGGGACCGCCGCGCATTCATACCGACGGCATGGACGCGGAGGTCGTGCGGCAGGTGCGGGACGCGGTGAACGATGTGGTGGATCGGCATCGGGCGCTGCGACTTCCGGATGTGCGAGTCGGTGACGCGGACGGCCGCCCGGTGCGGGTGGAGTGGGATCCGGTGGGTCGGCGGATTGCGTCGATCGTGGTGGATTCGCGGTTCGCGGGTGATCCGGATGCGGTGGCCGCGTTTGTGCGCGAACAGATCTCGGTGGGTGAGGTGCCGGGGCGGTATGCCGATTCCCCGATCTATCGGATGCTGCTGCACGAGATCGGCTCGGCGCTCGACGAGGCCGGACTGCGCAGTTCGGGGATGTCCGCCTACGACCGGCTGATGACCCATTTCCTCGAGAACCACTTCGAGGGCGACCTCGACGCCGAACCGGATCCCGAGTCCGGTTACGACCCGGGCGAGGAATCCCTCGAGGCTTTCGACCGGTGGCTCGCCGAGCACGGCATAGACTCCGACCACTTGCTGGAGGACCCGTCCCGGGCGCTCGCGGCCGCCTTCGCCGACGCGGTTGCCGACGGCGACAACGCCTCCGAACCGGCCCGCTTCCTGCACGATCTGCTGACCGCGCATGCCGCCGATCCGTGGGCGCAGATGTCGTCGGGCGATATCGCCCACGTATTGCGCGAAACCTACGGTGTCGACGTCCGGGGCTTCATGGATCCCGGCGTGCGGCTGGACGTGGTGCGCGAGTACGCGCGCGCCGTAGAGATGCTGTGGAACCGTTTCCCCGGGATGGGGCCCGCGCGGATCCAGATCGACGATCTGCCGCTCGGGCATCTGGGGCGCACCGAGGGCCTGCCGGAATCCGGCGGGCGGGCTCGGCCGCTGTGGATGACCTTCAGCAGGGACGCCGCGGTCCACCCGAAAATTCTCGACGCGACCGTGCGGCAGTACATCGACGAGGGCCAGGTGCGCGGCTGGTTCGCCGACCGGCCCGTGCTGTACGCGATGGTGCACGAGTTCGGCCACGTCCTGGATATGCGAGGTTCGCTGTCCTCGCGGTTCGATGCCGGTGTGGAGTTGCTGCGGCACTTCCTGGACAACCACCACACCGGTGATCGCACGCTCGACGACGCCACGCTCGACGCCTTCGACGACTGGCTGCACGATCAGCTCAGCGGGTACAGCTTCGACCGCGCGGGAAATCTGAATCCGTCGGAGGCCCTCGCCGAGTCGTTCGCGGAGGTGACGATCCGCGGCGACGATGCGTCCGAGGCCGCAAAGGTGTTGCACCGCCTGGTCATCGACGCCCTGCCGGCGGACGGCCGGCCGCAGGCGGGCGATGTCCTGCCGGGTGCGCGCCGACAGATCGACAACATGGGCATCGGGCCGGAGGACGGCATCCCATCGGCGGATCGTTCCCCCGAGTCCGACTCGGCGCCGACCGACGGATCCGACGTCGAGCCCGGCCCTCGGACGCCGGAATCCGATTCGCCGCCGGCCGGTGTGCCGCGCGTCGACACGGAGGGCATGGACCCGGCGGTGGCGCGGCAGGTCCGAGATGCCGTGGGCGACGTGGTGGATCGGCATCGGCAGCTGCGGTTGCCGGATGTGCGAGTCGGTGACGCGGACGGCCGCCCGGTGCGGGTGGAGTGGGATCCGGTGGGTCGGCGGATTGCGTCGATCGTGGTGGATTCGCGGTTCGCGGGTGATCCGGATGCGGTGGCCGCGTTTGTGCGCGAACAGATCTCGGTGGGTGAGGTGCCGGGGCGGTATGCCGATTCCCCGATGTACCGGATGCTGCTGCACGAGATCGGCGCGGCACTGAACGAGAGCGGGTTGCGCACGGCGGGCTGGTTCGCCGACGAACATCTGCTGGAACACTTCATGGCCGAACACGGTGGCCTGACCGACCCCGACGGCGCCGACGCGACCGACCTGGACCACGAGTACGCGCGGTGGCTCTCCGAGAGCGGACTGTCCGTCGAGCGGCTGTTCGGCGAGCCGGATCAGGTTCTGCCCGTTGCCTTCAGCGACGCGATCGCCGGCGGCGCCGACGCCCCCGACGCCGTGCGCGCGCTGCACGACCTGCTGGCCGGCCATGCGGCCGATCCGTGGTCGCGACTGAGTCCCACCGAGATCGACCAACTGCTGTTCGAGCGATACGGCGTGCACACCGAGGGTTTCAGCACCTTCGACGGTGCCGATCCGGAATCCCTGCGGGAGATCGCCCGCGCCGTCGAGTCGCTCTGGTCCCAGTTCCCGGGCTTCGGGCCGATCGAGCTTCGGCTGGTGGACTTCGGAGACTCGAAGATGCTCGGCCGGATGATCTTCGGCCAGGGGGAGTACGGACCGGCCCGGCCGCGGGCGATCGAGTTCAACGCCCGGGCGGCCGCCGATTCGAGCCGGCTGGATTCCCTGGTGGATCAGATGATCATGGACAAGGCCGGAACCCTGCCGCCCTGGTTCGTCGCGCGGCCCGCCTTCTACACGATGCTGCACGAGTTCGGTCATGTGATCGCCGCCCGGGGCGGAGGCTGGGCCGAGGCGATGGCGGGCCCGGAACTGCTGGACCACTACCTGCGCCGGCACGCTCCGGAGGGTGCGACGCTGGACGACGCGACCCTGGACGCGTTCCATGCCTGGCTGCGAAAGCAGTTGCCCGGCAACTGCTTCGACAAGGCGGGCAATATCGAACCGGCCGAGCTGGTCGCCGATGCCTTCACCGATGTGATGGCACGCGGGCCACGCGCGTCGGAGGCCGCCCGGGTGGTATACCGCTCGCTGATGGAGCACGCCGAGTCGTTCGCCGGCGGGGAGGAGGTCGCCGCCCGGCCACGGATCGACGAGCGCACCAACCGGTCGGACGGCGACACCGAGACGCACGGCGTCATGCACCTCGGCGAGAAACCGGAATCCGGGACCCCGGAGCCGGACGGTGAGCCGAATCCCGCCACCGACCCGATGTCCCTGCGCGAGATGGTCTTCGACATCGGTGGCGAGGAAGTCCGCGTGACCTTCGCGCCGGACGGGGAGGGAGGCTGGCGCGTTGCCGGCGCACCCGAGTCCGACACACGGCCGGCGACGGTACCCGACGAGTCCACCCCCGACGAGGGCTCCGACAACCGGTCCCTGCTGCGCCGTTTGTGGGATCGGCTGCGCGCCCCGGTCGTCGCGAAACCGCCGGGGTATCCGAGCGGTAGCGGCATGGCGGGAGAGTTCCAGACCAATCTCTCCACCGATCTGACCGGGGCGACCGACCCGAACGCCAAGGGCAAGGCCGACCCGCTCACCGTGATCGCCGAGATCATCACGCTGTGGCAGAACCGGGAGGCGATCGTCGCCACCCTCACCGGGCAGGTCCGCACCACCGATCCGGCGCCGGCACACACCCGGGACGGGCAGGAGTACGACTACTGGAATCGGGAGGTCGATCCCGAGGAACTCCAGCGCTGGCACGACGAGCTGCGCAGCTTGGGGCTCGACCACCTGATCGAGGAGTCCGCTCCCCGGCACCGGGCACCCGAACAGCCCGATCCCGCCCTCCCGCAGGCCCCGGCACACGACTTGCCGTCCGGCGCGGATGATGTCACCCCGCACGGTGATGACGCTGCGGCACTGCGGGATTGGGCGAACGAAGTCGCCGAGGCTCGCGCCGAACGCAACGAGTCACTGGACCGCTTGCGGGAACTCGCGGCCGAGCTGAATCTGCCGGTTCCGGACGGCAGCCCGGAGTCGGCGGATCGCGCAGTCGCCCAGGCGGAATACCGCATGCTGCGCCGGGCCGGTGCGATTCAGGGACTGTTGGACGCCACGCGGCGCTTCAACGCCGCGGACGCGGTCATTCCCTACGCCGACGATCTGAACATGATGGGGGAGAACCCGGTCGCGCGGCTGCTACGCGAGATGGTGGCGGACTACGGCGGCGATACCGCGCTGCTGGAGTGGAGCGGGGTCAACAACAAGGGCGAGCCGGTCCCGCACCGATGGACCGACATCCTCGACGACCAGTTGCGCCTGACCAACGGTGACCTTCGGTCGTATTTCGAGGAGTCGTTGCGCCGCGAGCAGATTCGCGAGGAGCAGGCCACCTGGGAGGATCTCGTCGGCGAGGATGTCGACAGTCTGTCGCCGGGTGATCTCGCCGAAACGTTCCGTGCCTTGCGCGACGGTATTGCCGCCGACCTGGCCGACGTGACGCGGCTGCGCGATGCCGCCGACGAATTCGGCACGGCCGACTCCACTTTCCGGGACCGCTGGGACACGCTGGCGGCGGTGGCCGCCGATACCGTCATCGATCGCGGGCTCGGCGCCCTGCTGGAGCCCGGCGTGGGGCTCGTCGACGGCCGGCCGATGCGCCTGGTGATCTTCGATGCGAACCTGAATCACGATCAGGTGCTGGCGCGGGTGCTGCGTGAGAACCCGGACCTGGGCGCCGCGCTCGACCGCGGTGAGCTGGTGGCCGATTACCGGGTGGCCTGGGCGGAGGACGACGGGACGGTACGTGCCGGCAGGATCGAGTCGCCGCAGGCGCGGTTCTTCGACAGCACGATAGACGGCCGGACGGTCCGGATGACTGTGCTGCGCCACGGCGACGAGCCCTGGCGTCCGGTGGTGGAGGACGAACCCACTACGCCACAGGATGATTCGAGTGCGGTGCCGCGAACCAGGGACGAGATCGACCAGCGGATCGCCGATCTCGCCGGAGAACTCGGCATCGACGGCGTCGGACCGCGCGATGTGATCTCGGCGCACGGCGTGGCCGAGGAGCGGCTGGCGAATGCGGTGCGGGCGGCGCAGATCGAGGCCCTGGCCGACTATGCCCACACCATCAACGACGTCGACTCGTTCAACGACATCGATGCGGCCCGTGGCCAATTGGCGCGGCGGATGGGGGTGCAATCGGCCGATCTGACCGCGCAGCACGTGGCCGACGTGCTCGGCGGCCGCGGACTGGGGCGCACCGCCCGGCGTCTGGGGACGGCCGCGCTGGTCGATTACGCACAGCACGTACGCGACGTCGACCCGGACGCCGTCGACGCCGCCCGGGACACCCTGGCGCGGGCGCTGGGACTGGAGCCCGAGCGGCTGGTGCCGATGCATTACGACGAGGACCTCAACTACCTGCCCGACGAGGGCGCGATCCATTCCAAGCGGCTGGCGAAGGCGATCGGCCGCGCGGTCCGCGGCGATCCGGAGTCGGCGGCGCGGGCCGTGGCGGAGTTCGTCGAGACCCTGCTGCGGCTCGATCCGACCGACGGGGTGTGGCACGGCCGGACCAGTGGCGACCCGCGGGTGCTGGACGGCGACTATCCGGTGCACGACCCGGCCGCGCCGGCACACCTGCGGGCGCTGATCGCGGACGCCGCGGACATCATCCGCCAACTCGACGGGAACCAGCGGCTGGAACTGCTGCATGTCCAGGGCGTGAACCGGGACTGGGCGCGGATCATCGGTGTCGACGTCAGCGACCTGCTCGGGCAGGACCAGCTCGATCCGGAGCAGGCCAAGCGGTTCCGCGAGGTGTTCGAGGCGTTCCGGGACGGACGCATCGACGAGGAGGAGCGGATCTCCGGTGCCGAACTGGATCAGGTGCACGGGGAACTGCGCGACGAGGTACGCCGGCGGGCCGACGCCCTGAAGGAACTCGCCGAACTGGTGCGCCGCCGCGACGAACTGGCGGCACAGGAACTGGCTCAGCATCGGCGCGGCAAGGTCGATGATCTGGTGACGCAGTTCCGGGAGCAGACCCGCCGTGCCGACGAGCTGTATGGACTCATCACTGCGGCCGAGGACGCCGAGGCCGGTTACGGGCTGGCCGAGGAACGCGACGCCGCCCTGGCCCGGGCCGCGGAGTTGCGTGACGAGATCGTCCAGGCGGCCACGTTGCAGGCGGTCGGGGATCTGGGCGTGCAGCGAGTGGTCGGTGCCGATGATGCGGGGCTGCTGCCCGGCCCGCCGCGCCGGGCCGTCGTGTTGGTGCAGGGGAGGTATGCCGATTCGGCCGAGGCGCTGGACCGCGCGATTCGGGTCTCGCCGGAGCTGCGGGAGGCCGCGGGGGCGTTGCGCGACAACGTGACCGTGCTGCGGGTATCGCTGGACGAGGACGGCCGCCCGGTGCTGGAACGCACCGACCCGCCCGATTCGCCCCGGTTGGATCCGCCGGACCCGGAGGCCGAGGCCTCGCCGGAAGACGATGCCGTCCAGGCCGTCCAGCGGCGGCGCGACGAGCTGCTGGCCCTCACCGACCGCTATGCCGACCTGCGGGCGCGCTGGCTGGCGGCCGAGGAACTGCTCAACGGTGGTGATCCCGACGGCAGCGACCTCGACGGCAGCGACCTCGACGGCAGCGACCTCGACGGTCTGGAGCAGGCCGAACAGGCGGCGGACGACCTGCGCTACCTGCCGGTGCAGGCAGGTGACCTGCGCGACGAGATCGCGGCGGCGGTGGCTCGGGATCGCTTGGCGGCGTACGGAACTCGGCTCTGGCCGGGCGAGGGGTTGGCCGGCGTGGCCCCCGGCGAGCCGCCGCGCCTGGTCGTCGTGCCGCGGCGCGGCGTCGACCCGGCCCAGTCCGTCGCCGATGCCGTGGCGGCCCACCCGATCGACCACGCGCGCAGCGGGGTGCGCCCGGAGGACGCACTCATCCTGCGAGTCGACGTGGACGTCGAGGGCCGGGTGACGATCCACGAATCCGAATTGTCCACCCCGCTGGCCGAACCCACTCGGTCCCCGGCACCCCGGCCGGCCGCCGAACGTCCGTCCGGCGCGACGCCCGACGAGCCCGTACCGGATGGGTCTCGCCCGGAGAAGCCCGACTCCCCACAGGCGCCGAAACAGAAGCCGGACGATCCGGAGGATCCGGGTGCCGCCGCGTCCCCGCCGAAGTCACCGTCGGATGACGACAGCGATGGTGGGCAGCAGGTTCGGGAGGCCCCGCAGGAGGCGTCCGGACAGGAGGCTGCTTCGACCCCCGATGCGCCGCAGGCGCCGGGTGAGGGCGCACCGCCGCCCGAGCAGCCCGCTCGGGCGGGGGCGGGCGAGCCCGGACGGTGGGAGCCGGTCGGTACCCCGGAACCGGTGGACGAGGCGCGACTGACATCCGACACGCTGGCGCTGCGTGACGAGTTCGTCGGTGCGGCAAGGGAGTTCGGCGAACTGGCCACGCGAGTCCGGGACGCGGCGGTCGAGCTGGGTATCGATCCGACCGGACTGACCGATCGCCAGTTGCACGATCGAGTACTCGGTGTGATGCAGGATGCGACGGGCCGTATCGCGGAACTCGATGCCCGGGACGGGGTCACGGGGGATCAGATCGAACCGTGGTTCGCCGAGCGGCGGGCGGCCGAGGCGGAGGTGGGCCAGGCGTCGCGGTTGCTGCGGCAATCGGCCGAACTGGGGCGTGCCGGGGAGCGGATGGGCGAGCTGCGGCAGCAGGTCGCCGACGCGGTCCTGGACAACCTCGTGGCCGAGCTGGGTGGCGCCCCGGTGCCCGGCGGCGTGGCCGTGCTGCCGCGCGAGATCGGACAGGTTCTCGTCGCGGCGGACCCGGTACCCGTGGGTCTGCTCGACAGCATCGACGAAATCCTGGCGAACCAGGGCGTGGATGCGCGGTTCCGGCAGATTCGGTTGACCGACGAGGGGCGGATCGACCTGATCGATCTGCGCTCGCCCGGCAGTCCGTCCGCCGAACCGGGCCCGAAGGTCCCACCCGATCGGAGCGGCGACGGCGGACAGCGCGAGAGCGGATCCGGCCGCCGCGCACCGGGCAGCAGGCCCGGGGAACAGGGCGACGGCGGGCGCCCCGGGCGTCGGCCGGAGCAGGACCAGCAGGACCAGCAGGACCAGCAGGACCAGCAGGACCAGCAGGACCAGCAGGACCAGCAGGACCAGCAGGACCAGCAGGACCAGCAGGACCAGCAGGACCAGCAGGACCAGCAGGACCAGCAGGACCAGCAGGACCAGCAGGACCAGCAGGACCAGCAGGACCAGCAGGACCAGCAGGACCAGCAGGACCAGCAGGACCAGCAGGACCAGCAGGACCAGCAGGACCAGCAGGACCAGCAGGACGGCCACGAGGGCGAGCGCGTCCGGGCTCGGCGGGAGGCCATGGAGCGGCTCGAGAGGGCCGTGGCGTTGCGGGACGAGGCGGTCGCCCGGTGCAGGACACTCGCGCGCCGGTTGGATGTGTCCTCCGAGAACGATTGGGCCGCACTACAACCCGGCGACAATCTGGACCGCACGGTCGAGGCGCTGCTCGCGCAACCGGTCGACTTCTTCGATCTGCCGCAGCATGTCCGTTGGATTCGGGAGATGGAGAACCTGGCCCACCAGGTCGATCGGGCGGATACCGAGATCGCCCGTATGCGTGCCGAACTCGACGAACTCGGTGGCGCCGAGACCCGGGCGGAGGAGTTCGATCGGCTGATGCGCCGCCGCGAGGTGGTGGTCCGCAATCACGCGTTCTGGGCCCTCAAGCTTGCCGACCGCGCCAGGGATCTGGGCATCCACGATCTGTCCCTGGACAATCTGGCCAACCGGGTGCTGTCGCTGTACGACGAGGCGCACACCGCGGTGCAGCGGCGGCCCGGGAATATCGATCAGCCCGGCAGGACGACGCGCGTGCCGCAGTCCGGACCCGAGATGCGCCGGAAGATGGGCGACCTGGAGAGGCTCGAGAAGGCCATCGACAAGTTCAGCGGCTACGACAGCGAACTGCGACTGCTGGAGCAGCGGCTCAACGCACTCCTGCCCGACGACGCTGCCGCGAGCGCCCGCGCCGGGCGGGTCCGGGCGGAACTGGACCGTCTCGCCCGGCAGCGTGCCGAGATCTATCACGACGGCCGGTCGGTCCGGCGGCAGTTGCGAGATCTGGCGCGGCAGTTGGGCATCGATATCTACAACCTCGACACGGACGACGGTCTGGCCCAGGAAATCGCCGGTTATCAGCAGCGTTGCGCCGACGAGGGCAGGCTGCCCGACACGCTGACGCTCGACGAGCTGCGCGAAGCGGCCGACCAGGTGTACGAGATCGACGAGGAACTGGGCCGGTTGCAGGACGAGATGGCCCGCGTGTCCGGGCGGTGGGGTGCGATGCTGCGCGAGGAAGGCGCGCACGTGGTGTCCGACCGGGTCGGCATCGTGTACGGCGACCCGGTGGCCGCCGGTGACGCCGCCCGCCCCAGGATCATCGTGCTCTCCTCGCGCACCGACCCCACCGATCCGCGGGCCGACCATGACGCCGCGCTGGCACGCGCCATCGAGAGCAACGCGGCTGTCGCGCAGATGATGATGCGGAACCCGATCATCGATTACCGGCAGGTCGTCGCCGACTTCGACGGCCACTGGCACCAGTACGACATGCCCGGCCCGCCGACCCGGAGCATGGAGGTGCCCGACATCGGCAACCGGCCCGGCATGCGGTTCGTGGAATGGCGTGACGCACAGGGGAATTGGCGTGCCGTCAACCCGGACCGGCCGAGCTGGCGCGGCAACCGCAGCGACAACACCCCGGACATCTGGGAGGAGCCCGATCCGGCCTGGTGGGGCGGTCTGGGCGACGTCATCAACGATCTGGCCACACCGTTCGTGGAGGTGCCCGAGGGGCAGATCCCCGAGAACCTGCTGCCGATGAACATGATGGGCGTGCCGGCGGAGTACATGCATGCGGGCATCCCGGAGGAGGATCTGTTCACCCTCCACCTCGGCGGCGACGTCTACGCCATCCAACGCAATATTCGCACCCTGCTGATGGCGGTGGACCATCCGGCGGTGAAGCGGTGGATCCAGCGCAACACCTGGATCGCGGACTGGGTCGAGGCACACCCGCAGCTGTGGAAGCTCCCGCCGTTCGCGACCGTGTGGGACGGGTACGACTGGCGCAAGCCGCCGGAAACCGATGTCCAGATGATGATTCGGCCCTACGACCCGGCCGAGCACGTCCTCGCCCGGCTACAGGAGGACCTGCCCGAGCAGCTGCGCGAGCAGTGGGCGCGGGAGGTGGAGAACTGGCAGCGGGTGCAGGACTGGGCGGATCGCCGGTACATCGACTACCGGGCCGATCCCAACCTGGCGCAGGACCTCGTCGACGGACTGCGGCGCCATATCGACGACGAGGACCGTCAGGCCGAGGACCGCTCGTTGCGCGAGACGATGGCTCGACTGGTGCTGGCGGATATCCGGCACGAACTCATCGACAAGGACCCGGGCCTGAATCCCGCCGATCCGGCGTTCGGTCAGCATCTGAGGGTCCTGCAGGAACGGATCGACGCGCTCGCCGACCGGCGTGCCGACGATTTCGGCGACATGGGCCGGGACCAGGTGCGCGACTTGATCTTCGGCCTGCGGGAGATGCTGCTCACCAGCGATACCCCGGGCGAGTTCAACCAGGTCACCGACGAGCAGCTCCGCCGTGCCGAACGGGTGCTGGCGGATGCGCTCAGCGGTTTCCCCGAGCCGCCGAACTACAGCGTGCACGAGATGCAGCAGATCCTGGATCACGTGCTGACGAACGAGCACCTGGTCCGCGACTACGCCGATCCCGCCGGGCGGTTGATCCGCCGGCCGATGGATGCGGTCGCGCACGTGGCCGAGGCGTTCGATCGGATCCGGGCGGGCAAGCCCGAGAAGCAGGATCTGGTGATGCTGCAGGACTTCTGGACCGAATCCCAGTTCCTGCGCAAGCCGGCCAACCGCGGCAAGACCCTGCACGAGGCCAACGCGCACGCCGCCTCCCACGGCCTGCACTGGGACGCCGACCGGGCGCCGCTGACGGACTGGCGGGCCGACATTCCGTACGCGCCGCGGCCGTTGCCCGCGCCGGACGCCGATCTCCTCCCGGCCGACCGCTACCGGCGACAGCTCGACGACGCCCGGCAACGTTGGGGCGATGCGATGGAGCGGTTGGGTGAGCTCGCCGACCGCCTCCAGGTGGAGCCTATGCACGTGATGGGCTCGCGCCGGGTGGCCGACCAGTGGCTGAGCGAGCTGTCGCGCGGGCAGGTCGACGACGCCGGCCGGCGGCAGGTCGACGAGCTGGGCCGGGCGATGCACGCCTACCTCGACGCGGCGGCCGACGTCGAGCGCTCCAAGGCGGATCTCGAGCGGGCCCTCGACGGTCGCCCGGAGCCCGGGGACGATCCGGCCGAGGACATCCTCGCTCGGGAAGAGGATCAGGCACTCCGCCGGGAGGAACAGTCCGCCCTGGATGCGGACCGGGCCGACCGGGCCGCTCGGGAACTGGAGCGGGCCGAGCAGCAGGCGGCCCGCGCGGCCGACCAGGCGGCGCGGGAGGCCGAGGCGAAGGCGCGCCGGGCCGAGGAGATCGCGGGCCTTCTCGCTGCCCGCGACGAGCAGCTGCGCGCGGCCGAGCAGGCAGCCGATCGGCTGGCCGAGGGGCCGCAGCCGGAGGCGACCCCGGACGGTGGCATCGCGGATGCCTATGCCGCACATGAGGAATCGCAGGCCGCACTGCGCGCTGCGGCGGATCTGAACGAGCAGATTCTGCGTGCCGTGGGCGAGGATCAGCTGCTCGCACTGGGCGTGCGGCGTGACGACGCGATGCCCGACGCCGGCATCCTGGATGGCCCGCCGCGGACGGCGGTGGTCCTGGTGCGCGGCGAGAATGCCGATCCCGCAGCGGTATTGGACCGTGCGGCGGCGCGCGATCCCGAACTCGCCGAGGCGGCCGGTGCCTATCGCGACAACGTCACGGTGCTCCGGGTGACACTGGATTCCGACGGCCGGCCCGTCGTGGACCGCATCGATCCGCCCGATACGCCACGGCTGGATCCGCCCGGTGCCGATCGGCCGTCGGCGGACCGGCCCGCCGATCCCGAAGCGGAACCCGTTGCGGAACAACCGGACACCGTGGAGTCGCCCGCGCGGGCCAGGCGCGCCGAGCTGGACCGGCTGGCGGCCGAACACCGCGACCTGCTGCGGGAGGCCGACGACGCGCAGCGGCGGATGCGGGAGTTGGCGCGGATATCCGCGGCGGACCTGGCCGATCCGGAAGCACTGACACGCCTCCAGCAGGACGCCGCCGTGGCCGACGAGCAGCAGCGACACACCATGCTGGAGGCCGCCCGGGTGCGCGACCGGATCGCGGACCTGCTGACCGCCGACGCGCTGGCCGCCCTCGGGGCCCGGGAACTGCCCGGTACTCCGCGTGCCGGTGTCCTGCCGGGTGATCCGCCACGGCCGGCCGTCGTCGTGCGCGGGAGAACCGCGGATGCCACCGCGGCCATCGGCCGTGCTCTCGACGCCGCCCGCGCCGCCGACCCGGAAACACCCGTACGCGCCGAGGATGCGGTGGTCCTGCGGGTGGTGGTCGAGCCCGACGGCACCGCCACGGTCCGGCGGGAGGAGCCGCCGGAGGCGCCGCCACGGCCCGCGTCCACACCGGAGCCGGACCGGCCGGGCGGTGACACGGGAGCCCGGCAGACGCCGGATCCGGCACCGGACCACGCGGCGGGTGGCTCTCGGCGGGTGTACCTCGGCGGCGACGATATGGCACCGCCACCCGGCGACGACCCCGAGCACGGCCGCGGCACGCCGGACGACCGGCACGGGCCCGGTGACGACCGCGAACCGGTGCGGCCCCGGTTCGAACTCGGTGAGATGGATCCGGCCCTGGCCGAACAGGTGCACCGTGCCGTGGCGGACCTTTCGGCGCGGTTCCCCGATCTCGGGCCGGTTCGCGTGCGCCTCGACGACCTGCCCGGCGGGGAACCCGTCCGGGTGACCTGGGATCCCTTCGAGCGGCGAATCGCCGAGATCGTCGTCGACCGCGCCGCGGCGGCCGATCCGGCGGTCCTGGCCGGCCGGGTGGCCGAGCGGATCGCGAACGGTGAACTACCGCAACGCTATTCCGACGAACCCGGCTACCGCGCGGTGTTGCACGGCGTGGCCGAGGCGCTGCTGGGGGCCGGCCTGGGCCATGCCGAGCAGCTGGCTCGCAGCCGGCTCTTCGAGCACTACTACGAACACCGCCGCACCACCGATGCGGACGGCGTCTTCGATTTCGAGGCCCAGCCGCCGTCCCTCGAGGACGGGTTCCGGCGCTGGCTGGCCGACGGTGGTCTCCGCACCGATCGCATGGGCGCCGATCCGGTCCGGGTGCTGGCGCGAGCGTTCATCGACGCGCTGGCCGACGGCGACGCCGCGGGTGAGCCGGTGCGGATGCTGGGCGACCTGGTGGCCCGGCACGCGGTGGACCCGTGGGCCGGCATGTCGACCGACCAGGTGGTCCGTCGGCTGCACGACGTATACGGCGCCGACACCGTCGGATTCGACGACCCGTCGATACGCGCGGAGCAGGTCCGCGAGTACGCACGGGCGGTCCAGCGCATCACGGAATGGTTCCCCGGCGTGCGGATTCCGGAGCTGAGGTTCGAGATCCTGCCGTCGCCCGCGATGGGTGTCACGACGTTCGACGTCGACGGCGGCGGGCGTGCCGTCGCGGTGGACAACCTGGCGGTCGACCGCGGCCTGGGGGTCGATCCGCAGCCCGACGGCCGGCTGCGGCGCCTGATCCGGAACGAGTACGTGTACGACTGGTATGCCGACCGTCCGGTCCACTACACGGTCCTGCACGAGTTCGGGCATGTGCTGGACCTCCTGCACGGTGGCGGGCTGGCGCACGATCAGGCCGCGGTCGCATTGTTGGACCACTACCGGCGGGAGGTGCACACCGGGCCGTGGACGCTCGACGACAGCACCCTGGACGCGTTCGACGAATGGCTGCGTACCCAATTCCGGCGCTACTGCTTCGACCGCTACGACAACTTCTCGTCGCGGGAAGCCGTCGCCGAGGCGCTGGTGGACGTGATGATCCGCCGCGAGGGGGCGTCCGACGGGGCGAAGGTGTTGTTCTCGCTGCTGGAGCGGGGGCTGCGCGAAGGCCCGTCGGGCACCGGAGATTCCGGGATCGGCGGGAACGACAGCGCGCATCTCGGCATGGTGGAGGGTGAGTCACCGCAGCCGGACGGGCCCGACGAGCCCGGTGCCCGCGATCGCATCGTCGTCCGGGAGGTCACCTTCGGTATCGGCGACGAAGCGGTGCGCCTGCGCGTGGTCCCCGACGAGGACGGCGGCTGGCGGGTCGGCGACGTGATCGCCGACCCGGGCCCGGATGCGGAGCCGGCGCCCGACAACGCCGACGCGGACACCGGCCAGCCGGACCGAGACGACGCGCGACGTTCTCCGCTGCGGCGGCTCTGGGATCGGCTCCGCGGCGCTCCCGCACGGCCCGCGCCCGGACAGTTCGCCGGCAGTGGCTCGGCGAGCGAGCTCATGACCACCATCACGACCGATGTCGCGGGCGTCACCAACCCGAACGCCTCCGACTCCGTCGTCGACCCGCTGACCCTGGGCGAGATCGTCGCCGCGGTCTGGCAGCGGCACCGGGATCTCACTCCGATCTTCGATCCGCCCACCGCCGATGCGGGCGGTGCGCCCGATCGGCAGCGCGGCGACGCCGATGCCGGGCCGAAGCCCCCGAACGAGAACGCGATCGGCTCCGACCCGGCCGGCACCGCCGAGGCCCGGGAGGGGCTGGCCGAGGCTGTCGGAGATCGGGACTCGGCACTGCAGCGGGTCCGCGAGGCGGCCGATCCGCTGGGCATCGAGGTCCCCGACGATCACCGCGTCTCCGTGCGGCGGGTGGTGGAACGTGCCGAGTACCTGGTCGCCCGTCGGGCCGCGGCGATCGAGGCGCTGCTCGACGTGGCGCGCCGATTCCATGCCGTGGACACCGTGGCGCCCTACAGCGAGCACGCCGAGGGCGAGGACCTGATCGAGCGGATCGGCCGCGACCACGCGTACGCCGATCGCGGTGTGCCACCGCCGGATTGGATCGGGATCCCGGGTGTGCGCAAGAACGTTCCCGCGCAGTGGTGGTCGCTGTTCACCGAGGCGGGGGAGCTGGCGCACAACCCGCTGCGCCGTTCCTTCGAGGACACGGTGCACCGGGAGCTCATCTCCGAGGAACTGAGCGACCTCGCCGCCCTGCTGGCCCGGGCCGGCGAGGATCTGGATCCGGCGGCGCTGGCACCGACCATCGAGGGGCTGCGCGAAGACATGCTCGGCCGCCTGGTGGATCTGCGGCGCCTGCACGAGGCCGCGGCCGATTTCGACGCGGCCGACGGACGTTTCCAGGAGGAGTGGGCCGACCGTGCGCGCGCCGCCGCGCGCCACTGGGTGACCGTGGACCGGGGCGGCGCGATGTTCACCGAGAATGTCGGCCTGATCGACGGCGAGCCGATGCGACTCGTGGTGTTCGACCGCGATCTGGACCACGATCGGACCCTGGCCGAAACGCTGCGGGCCAATCCGGATTTCGGGGCCATGATCAACCGCGGCGAACTGGCCGTCGACTACCGGCTGGTCGCCTGGAACGGTACCGGCGAACTGCCGCAGGCGAATCCGGTGACCGCGCCGCGAGTTCGCTTCTTCGATGCCGTCGTCGACGGCCGGCCGATGCGGGCAACCCTCGTCGCCGATGGGTCGGGCCCGTGGCGGGTGGTGCCGGAACCGCAGCCGCAGCGCGAGCCCGCGCCGCTGTCCGGCGAAGAGCGGGATCGGCGCATCCAGGAGCTGGTCGAGGATCTGAACATCCCGGAACACGACCGCGCCGATCATCGGCTCGCCGGTGCCGTCGACGCGCAGCTGCTGGCCGATCGGCTGCGTGCCGCGCAGATCGATATGTACGTCGATGCGGCGTTCCACCACGAGGCCCGGCTCGCCTTCAACGACGTGGATTCGGCCCGCGGCCGGTTGGCCGCCCGGCTGGGTACGGTGCCCGGCGAGTTGACCGTCGACCATGTCGCGGACGGCGTGACCGATCCCGGGATGCGATCCAGGGGCCGGCGGCTGCCGGTCGCCGCGCTGCTGGACTATGCCGACCGGGTGCGGCGCGTCGATCCGTCCGCGGTGGACGCGGCCCGCGACCGCCTCGCGCGGGCGCTCGGCATCGCGCCCGAAGAGGTGTACCGGCTGACCGCGGACGGCTACGGCGGGTACGCCGTCACCGGCGCCACCGCACGGAGCTGGGATCTGGCCCGCACGCTGACCAGGCTGGTGTCTGCCGACCGGGAGCCGATCCGGGCGGCGCTGGCCGAATTCGCCGCAACCCTGATCGGACTCGATCCGACACAGCGGGCGTGGGACGGCGATCCGGGCGCCGATCCGCTGCGCCGGACCGGGGAGTACCCGATCCTCGATTCGTCCGCCCCCCGTGAGTTCGGGGAGATCGTCGGCGACGTCGCAGACTTCGTCCGCGGCCTGCACGCCGCCGATTCGACCGGCCGCGCCGGGCAGGAGTGGGCGAACCCGGATTTCGCGCGCCTCCGGGGAGTCGATCCGGACCGGCTGTTCGCCGAGGGCCGATTCTCGTCCGAGGATGCCGCGGAGGTCCGCCGCGTCTTCGAGGCGTTGCGGGACGGCAGGTTCGGGCTCGATGTTCGCCTGACCGCCGAACAACTGCTACGGGTGCGCCGGCGACTGCACGAGGAGGTCGACACCCGCGTCGCGGGCCTGCGCGAGCTGGCCGAACTGGTCGCCCAGCGCGAGGACTCGGCCGAGCGGGATGCAGTGGCGCAGCACCGTGATCGGGTCGAACAGCTGGTGCGGCAGCGGCGAGAACTGCTGGACCGCGCCGACGAACTGGACCGGCAGCTGCGGGACGCGACCGAGGCCGAGGAGGGATACGGACTCGCGGAGGCGCGGGACGCGGCGCTGGCCCGGTCCGCCGAGCTGGCCGACCGAATCGTGGACGCGGCCGTCACCGAAGTGCTGGTGGAACTGGGCGCGCACCGTGTGGTGGGGCTGCCCGACGTGGCGCTGCTGCCCGGCCCGCCGCGCCGGGTGGTGGTAGTCGTGCGCGGCGAGACCGCCGATCCGGCAGCGGTACTCGACCGCGCGGTGCGGGTGTCGCCGGAACTCGCGGAAGCGGCCGGTGCCCTGCGAGACAACGTGACCGTGCTGCGGGTCCGGATGGATACCGACGGTCTCCCCGTGGTGGTGCGCACGGATCCGCCGGACACCCCGGCACCGGTGGTGCCCGAGCCGGAACAGACCGGCGAGGACGGCACGGACCGGGCCCTCGACAACCAGGCCGTCCCGGAGGACCGGCGGGCCGAGCTGATGCGACTGCGGGACGAGCACGCCGAGGTGCTGGCACAGATCGAACAGGCCCGGCGGCGACTGGCCGAACTGGAGCGACTGTCCCCGGACGACCTGTCCGACCCGGATCGGGTGGCCGAGGCGATGGCCGACGCCGACCGGGCGCACGAGGCCGAACGTCACCTGGGCCTGGAGGCGGATCGGTTGCGCGGGCAGATCGCCGAGGCCGCCGCGGCCGATCGGATGGCGGCCCTGGGCGCCCGGATGTGGCCGGGCCCCGGCCTGGCCGGTGTGCTGCCCGGCGATCCGCCCCGGCTGACCGTCGTGCTGCGGCCGGGCCAGGATGCGGGAGACGCCCTCGCGAACGCGTTGCGGCGCAACCCGACCGAGCTGGTTCGCGACGGCGTGCGGCCCGAGGACGCCATGGTCCTGCGGGTGGCCGTGGACGCCGACGGCGAGGTGCGCATGTACCTCGAGGAGGCGCCGGAAGGTGTCGCGATGCCGGAACTCCCGCCGGGAACACGGGTGCTGCCCGACTCCGGAGACGAAGAACCCGGTGATGACGACCCCGGTGATGACGGACCGGGCGACGACGGGACCGGCGGAGACGACGGTGGCGGTGACGGACCGCCCACCGGAGGCAATGACGACGGCGCCCCGGACGGCGGTGAACCGCGCCGCCCGACCTATCTGTCCGGCGAGCGGTTGCGTTCGCACGTCCCGCGTCCGCTGCGCGAGCAGGACGAGGAATACGACCTGCCAGTGCATCAGTGGCGTCGACCCGATACCGATATCCCACCGGTCGAGTGGCCGGATCAGCCGCAGCGTCCCGGGCCCGACGTCCCCGGACCGTCGCGACCTGACGTCCCCGGCCCGACGCGTCCCGGCGAGCCCGATGGACACGGTCCGAACGAGCCGGGCGCGCCGTCCGAACCGCCGCGCGGACCGGTCGCTCCGCAGCCACCCGCGGACCAGCCGCCGACGCCACCGGTCCCACCCCGCCCGGAGCCGCCGACGCCACCGCAGCCCCCGGTTCCACCGGAAGTTCCGGCCCCGCCGCAGTTCCCGCAACCGCCGCAGTTCCCGGTTCCGCCGGAAGTTCCGCAGCCGCCGGAGTTGCCGCAGCCGCCGGGGTTCCCGGTTCCGCCGGGTGTGCCGCAGCCGCCGGAGTTTCCGGTTCCGCCGGAAGTTCCGCAGCCGCCGGGGTTCCCGGTTCCGCCGGGTGTGCCGCAGCCGCCGGAGTTTCCGGTTCCGCCGGAAGTTCCGCAGCCGCCGGGGTTCCCGGTTCCGCCGGGTGTGCCGCAGCCGCCGCAGTTCCCCGTTCCGCCGGAAGTTCCGACGCCACCTGTGCCGCCGCCGGGTTCGCAGCCGCCGTACCCGCAGCCTCCCGTGCCAGGAGAGTCGACCGGGCCGGGTTGGCCAGGAGGGGCACCGTCCGAACCTCCCGTTCCGGGAAGTCCCGCGCAGGTGCCGCCGGACAGTGGTGAATCGGTCCCGCCGAACGGCACCGGATCGGGTGCGCCCGGCGATCGGCAGCCGCCGTACCCGTATCCCTCCGTGCCGCAGCCCGGACACAACGTGCCGACACCGGACCCGCAAGCTCCGTACCCGGGCGCTCCCCACGGCGGTGCCCCGAACGGCCAGCCGCCGATGATGCCGCCACCGGCGATGCCGCCGCCTGCCGCCCGGCCCGATGGTCGTCCGCAGGAGCGACGCGACTATCCGCCGCCACCGCCGGCCGGAACCAGTGAGGTCGCCGTGCAGCCGCTCACCGGATGGGGTGAGGTCGCCACCTTCGACCCCGTGTCCGGCGTGCTGCGCAACGGTGCGGCGCCCGATGTGCAGCCGCAGGGCGTGTACGCCGGGTTCGGCGGGCGGATGGCCGTGTTCTTCCGCGGCCGCGACGGTCTCGCATTGCGGATCGCGAATGCGATGATCCCGCTGGAGGCGCCCGGAGTGGCCATCGCCTGGGAGCTGACGGCCCCCGGCGTCGCCCGCTTCCAGGTACTGAGCCCGCGCGGGCTGGAGCTGGACGTGGCGTACCCGGTCGTCGATCCCCGTGCCGACCTGGGCCGGACGATCCGGGACGTGCTGTCCGATCCCGCCCGCCGCGCCACCACCTTCCGCCCCGAACCCGGTCGGCGGTGACGCACTCGCCGTGGCGCCCGATTGGTCCGAATTCCGTTCGGATGGACGGCACCGGCGGTCCTGATGGATCATGGTGGCGTGCCAGGCAGGTGCGGCCCACAGATGAGGAGGTCATGTCATGGTGAGGCCCCGGCCGACCGATGATGAGCTGCGGCAGAACTTCGACGAGGAACTGGCGTCGGCGTCGTCGGGCGGCGGTCTGCACACTGAGACCGGTCTGGATTCCGAGACCCAGGACGCGCTGTGGGCGGTCGCCCGGGCGTATCCGGAAGTGACCGACGACCTGCTGGCCGCCGCGCGCACCGCGTTCGCGGGCCAACTCGACGGCTCACACGCCGCGGGCTACCGCGACAAGCTGCGCGCGCAGTACCAACTGCTGTACGGCGACAGATAGCGAACAGCCGATGGCGTGACAAAGTATTTCGGGTCTAATCGCCTTGGGCCCGATGAGCGAACATTAGTATCGTTGAGACATCGCTAGTGATGGCTGTCGATGAGGGAACGCCACTGTCGGCGCGGCAGTCGGGGAAGGGCCGTACCGTGACGAATGATGGGCAGCGAGGCTTCGAGACCGCCCGCGAATCGGAGCCGGACGTGGTGTCGGGAGGTGTCGGCGAGACACCCGTCGGGCCCGATACCGCTCCCGGTCCGGCGTCCGATGCCGCCGCGACGGTGACCGATGCCGCGCAGGCGACGCCCGGCGCCCCGGACGCCGAATCCCCGGAGGCCGCTCCCGATATCGGATTCGCCTTGGGCGCCGCGCTGCAGAACGCGCGCCCGGCCTCCGGTTCCGAGTTCGTCGAGGAGCAGGCGCGCCGGCTGGTGCACGAGATCGCCCGCGCGCTGGCCGCGGCCGGGCCGGAGGGCTGGCAGGAGTTGGTGGCGCAGTTCGCCGTCACGGTCTCCGACGCCGCGGTGAGCATCGTGTACTCCGACGGCGGCGAACGGGCCCTCGCGATCGACCCGCCCGAGGGCGTCCTGGATATCGTCCGGGCGCAGCGGGAGGTATCGGCGCAGCTGGCGTCGGGGCCGTGGTGGCGAATGGTGTTGCGGATGAACGCCGCCGGCCTGATGGATGCCGACTACGACTACGGCGACGAGCCCTTTCCCGAGGGCCAGCTGCTCGATCCCGAATCGTATCGCGTTGATCTGGAGGCATTTCCGCGTCAGCGGCTGCCGGTCTGGCTGGCCGCCTACATCCGGCACGGTGACCGGCAACTGCGCGATCCGGTCCGGGCCGCGGCCGATGGCGCCCGCCGCCACGCGGCCACCCGGGTGGACGCCGTGCTCCCGCCGCTGCCGGTGCTGTGGTCCCGGTGGGCGGCCGTGGCCGCGGTCTACGCCGCACTGGAGTCGCCCTGGGGCGCGCGGGTGATGCCGTCGCTGGCCCTGTTCGAGGGTTCCTCGCACAGCGGTTCCACGCTCTACCTGCTCCCGGGCGACCGGGCGGTGCTGTCCGGCGGGGTCTGGGACGCGCCGCGGCTGGACGCGGCCTACAACACCGGCGCCGATCTCCCGGAGCTGTATCGCGGCGCCCCGGAATGGGTCGTGAACCCGGTGCTGAACGCCCGCGCGCGCGACGGTCTGCTGTCGTTCTGCTACTGGTGGAGCGCCGGAAGCTGGTACTGCGGCGAGGAACCCGCGCCCGACGGATTCGATACCGCCGTGCCCGGCGTCTGGTCCAGCGAGGTCACGGCGGATGTGGTGTGCCGCGCCTTCCCGGAGTCGTCGGATCCGCGATTGCGTTCGGCCGCACAGGATCTCGTCGCGGCGGCGGAGGCCTTCGTGGTCACCGATCGCACCGTGGCGGAGGTCTTCGAGGCCGGTCTTCCGGTGCGGGAGGCGCCCGCCGAGCCGGGCGAGGGCGAGCCCCCTTCCGGCGCAACAGAATCCGCGCCGCCCCCGCGCGAAGAGGAGCTGCGCCAGCGGATCGCCGTCGCCCTCTCGCAACTCTCGCTGGCCGGTGTCGTGGCCGAGGTTCCCGGCCGGCTGTCGGAGGAGGAGGCGATCTCCCGGGTGGCCGACCACCTGCGTGCCTCCGGCCTCGACACCACGAACTATCCCATCGCCCAGCTGGTGGCCGAACGCGTCTCGGCGGGCTGGATGGTGTTCGTCCCGGTGGCCCCCGGCGAGATCGCCATCGGCCGCGCCCTCTACTACATCGCCGACGACGGCGTCATCGAGGAATCCAGCTCCTCGGAGGCCCCCGAGGTATTCATCGACGGATTCGAACAACGCTTCCAGCAACGGTGGTCGGGAACTTCCGAATCCTCCCACCGGACGGGAGAGTGAGTCATGGCCGGCGGCACGGACGAGTCGGCTCCGGGAACTCGATGATCATGACATCCTTACAGGGCAGCGTGTGAGAGAGGCCAGCTATGACAGATGAGAACCCGGATCGGCCGGATGCGGAGGAGTTTCCGCAAGAGTTCACTGCCTCGTCATTGACCGGGTCGATCGTCGTGCGGACCGCGGAACGTGGTTTGCCCCTGGGGATTCGGATCGAGCCCGACCAACTGCAACGTGAACCCGACACGTTGGCTAACGAAATATTAAGACTGTGCAAGAAGTCCGCCGGCCGGGCCGGATTGGCTCGACGGGAGTATCTGGAGCAGGCAGGATATACGCCGGAGATGTTGTCCCTGGCCGGCTTGCCCACCAAGGAAACGGTGGCTCGTCAAGAGATCGTCGAAGAGCAAGAATATGAGACGCAGCCCGACAGCTGGCTGCGTTCGGTATGAGTCCGGTGAGGTGATTCATGGTCGAGACGATGGACGAGCTGATCGCCCGGGTGCAGGGCCAGCTGAATCGTATTCAGGATCTGGGCGATTCGCTCAACGGTATCGAGGTCACCGAGACGTCGCCCGACGGCGCGGTGACCGTGACCGTGGACGGCTCGGCGACGCTGCTGGACCTGCGGTTCACGGAGGCGATTCGGCAGATGACACCGGACGAGTTCGAATCCGCGCTGGTGGGCACGGCCCGCGCCGCCGCCGCGCGCGCGTTCGGCGAGCAGGCGGAGTTGGTCGAAGCGTTCAATGCCGAGCAGGGGGGATGAGCGCATGTCGTTAACACGTCACGGTTGCGGAACGGATAGGCAACAAAGGGCAGCGCAACGAAACATCGTGAGATGCTTCGGGATTGGATGAGGATCATGAATCATGTGGAAGTGACCCCCGACGCATTGCGTTCCTACGGACACTCTTCGGCGGCGATGGCGGCCGGTGTGGCGAGCGCCGGGTCGGTGGACCAGGCCGCGACGATGGCGGCGTGCGTTCCCGTTTTCGGGTTGATCGGCCAGGAATTCCTGCTGTCTTTTGCCGGGGCCCAGGCCAATCATCTGTCCTCGGTGATGGAATTGGCCGCCGTCCATGCCGGAACGGCATTGACCGCGCACGAGGCCGCCGGAACCTATGAGACGACCGATCATGGTTCGGGCGATTCCATTCGCGCCGTCGACGCGTAATAGAGGCGCCGAGGATATCGAATGAGTACGCCGGGTATGAATCCACCGCCCGACGGCGCGCCGGTGGATCCGACCGTGCTGGATCTGTTGCGCGGCAGCGTTTTGGCGCCGATGCTGGATCAGCCGGTCGGCGACATCCTGCACAGCCTCGGGCTGCCGCCGCTGCCGCAGTTTCCGGCCGCGTCGCCGATCCCGGGCCTGCCGCCGGTGCCGCTGCCCGATCCCGCGGCATTGATGCGTCCGCTCACCGATCTGGCCTCCGCCTTCGGCTCGGGCCAATTCGGTGGTGGCGCACCGCAACCCGCGCCGCCACCACCGGCCGAGCCTGCCGCGGCGCAGGGTGAGGCACCGGCGGAGGGCGGGGCGCCGCCGCCACCACCACCCCCACCCCCACCGGCGGCGCCGATCGCGCTGCCGGGCATGCCGCAGGACCCCACCCAGATGCTGTCCGGCGTCACCCAGGTGCTGTCGACGGTGATGCAGCTCGGCACCACCGGGCTACAGGCCGTGATGGCGGTCTGGCAGGGCATGGCGGCCATGGAGGCGTCCCAGAAGGCGAGTGAGGCACAAGACAATACGGCGCAGCTGGCGAACCAGAGCGTCGGGCAGAAGGCGTCGCTGGCGGGTGCCGCCGGAAGCGTTGCGACGGGCGGCGCCCTGATGTCGGGTGTCGTGACCAAGCAGTCGGCCACGATGGCGCTGGCGCCGCTGCTGGCGGCCACCGGCGCGGGTGCCGTGTACCTGGTGAGCTCGACGGTCCAGTCGATCGCCGAGGCGCTGGGGATCACGGTCAAGACCAAGGCGGAGCTCGCCAGCCACAGCGGCGTGATGAGCCAGGTCGGCACCAAGGTGAAGGTCACCAAGCCGCCGACCGGTGTCAAGAATGCCGGCACGCAGGACGTTACGCAGTTGCTGAGCATGATCACCCCGCTGCTCAGCGCCGGTAGCGCGGTCGGCCAGGCGGGGCAGCAGATCGGCCAGCTGGCCAAGGCCAACACGTCGCTGAGCACCGCGAAACCGATCGATGCCGAGCATTCGGAGACGGATCCGGCCAAGCTCGGCGCCCTCGGTTCCGGGGGCGGCGGTGCGGGCGGCGGCCTGGGCAGTCTCGGCGGTGCGGGTGGAGTCGGTGGCGTCGCCGCCGCGCCTACGCCGCTGGCGCCCTGGCCCGGTACGCAGGCGGCCGGAATCGGCGGCGCGGCAGGCGGTTCGGCGGCCGCCGCGGCCGGCGGCGGCAACCTCAGCGGAATGTCGTCACCCATCGGCGGTTCGGCGGCGGGCGGCGGTGGCGGCTACATGCCGATGGGCGGCGGCGGGGCGGCCGCCGGCGGGGCGCGGGCCGGCGACGGCGGGATCGACGACGGCGCGCGCAACAACCTCGTCACAGGTCAGCACGGCGACGAAGTGGTCGGCCGTATCGAAGGAGTATCGCTACCGGTTGTCGGCGCGCCCGATCAGGTGTCGGAAGCGCCACCGGACAAAGATCTCACGCTCTGACGTGGGATTTGAAGGAGGAGGGTCGTCGTGAGTACCGAAACACCGGGAGGCGTCTTCAGCGGCGTGCAGTTCGATCCGGCCGCAGCCGGGCGAGCGGCCACCGGCCTGGACGCACTGGGAGATCGCCTGTCCGCGGACCTGGAGGCCGCGACCCAGGCGCTCACCGTGCCATCGGCCGGGACCGACGAGGTGTCCGTGCGAGCGGCGAACTCCGCCAACGAGGTCGCCACGTCGTATCTGGACAGCGCCCAGGCCAGCGTGCGCGAGATGCGCAAGCTCGCGGCGACCCTGCGCGCGCAGGCCGCCACGCTGGGGGCGATGGACAGTGCGAACGCCGGCAACCTCGGTGGCGCGGACACCGTGTGACAGGACAGAACGAGTCGATGATCGAACCACCGACACCCGGGTTCACCGGCGTGGTATGGGAAGCGCGCGAGCCGGATCGGCTCGCGCGCGAGCTGACCACGGGCGCGGGTGCGGTCCCGATGGCGGAGGCCGCGGCCGCGTGGACGCGGCTGGCCGCGGCATTCGGTTCGGCCGTCGTCGAGTACGAACGGGCGATCATGGACCTGCGCACGGCGTGGCAGTCCGGTCGCAGTCCCGAGGTGATCGAGCAGATCTCCACGTTGCGTGACTGGCTGGCGGAGGCGGCCACCGCGGCCGGGCAGAACGCGGCCCGCTGCCAGGCCCAGGTCGTCGCGTACGAGGTGGCCCTGCTGGCCATGCCGAACGTGACCGATATGCAGGTGATCCAGCAGGCGCAGCAGGCGCTGGAGATGGTCGGCGCGATGCTGGGCGCCCCGATCAAGGCGGTCGCCGCGCAGACCGACGCCGACCAGGACGCGGCGAAGGCGCTGGCGTCCCGGGTGATGCGCACCTACGAGGGCGCCAGCGAACCGTTCGCCTCGTCGTGGCAGCACAACGCGCCGCCCGCGGTGGCGCCGGAGACGGCGCTGGCCTCCGAGGAAGCTACCGCAGCCACTGCGGCCGCCCCGACCCTGCCGGCCGGCATGTCCGGTGGTATCGGAATGCCGTTGGGCGCCTTGGCGATTCCGTCGATCGCGGCCGTGCCGCGGCCGCTCACCGAGTACCGGGCGGCGACGATGCACTCGCAGGCGGCGGCCACCCAGCAGCCGACCCCGCAACCGGTTCCGGTCCATGCCCCCGGCGAGGCATCGAACCCGATTCCGATGGCGCCGGGTGGAGCGGCGCCGGCCGCCGGCGGCGACGCCACCCGTTTTCCGCGCGCCAGCCTGCCCGGCGAGGAGGCCGACCACATCGGTGCCGACACCGATCTGCAGGCGGCGCCCGCCGTCCTCGGCGGCGTCGAGCCGGCCCGGCACGCGACTCCGCAGCCGGATCAGTCCGCGGCGGGAGGCCCCGCATGACGGTGCTGACCAATGACGGCCTCCTGGCGGTGGCCGACCGGCTCGGCGTGCAAACCCTGCCGCTGGCACTGGCGGTCGGCCCGGCGCACGACGACTACCGCGAGTGGCAGCTCGCCCAGGAGGCGGCGGTCGACAACCTCACCCGCTCCGGCATATTCGACGGTTCCGGTGAGGTGACCGACGATGTCGCCCAGGCCATGCGCGTGCTGGCGCAGCCCGAGTCGGAGCTGGCCGCCCGGGTGTACTCGGGCGACGGCACGGTGCGGATCTGCCTGGCCCGCCAGGGCCTCGAGCATGCGCTGGCCGTGCGGCGCGGCGACGATATCGAGGTCCGGTCGGAGTGGGTGGACGAGGCGCCGGACGCACCGGCCCGGCCGGTGCTGCGGGCCATGCCGTCCTGTGCTCCGGCGGCGATCGCCGTCCTGCGGGTGCCGGCCGACGACCTGGCGCGGCGGCTGGACGAGGCCACCACCAGCGCCGAATACACCGACGCCTTCTTCGCCCTCGGCATGGAGGGCCGCGATGCCACCGTCGCCGGAATGGCGTTCGGCAGCTGCCACACCGTCACCGAGATCGTCGCCTATCGGCACGGTGACGGCGTGACCACCCCGGCGCCCGGCGCGGTCGCGGTCTACGACACCGAGCACGGGCGGATCGTCGTGGCGCCCACCGTCGCCGCCGACCACCAGACCTGGGCCACGATGACACCGGGCAGTGATCACCGGGTGGCCTCGGCGGTCGCCTCGCTGATCGAGGGTCTGCCTGGGGGGAGGTGGGCGCCCGAATAAGACTCGACCGAGTAGGACGAATCTCCTCTCCCCGGGCGGAATTTCAGGCCGTCCACGATGGATTTCGACACAGTAGTAAAGGAAGGATCCTGTCATGGCAGGTGCAGTAGGTGTAGAAGCTGGTGGCGTAGATAGCGTAGTCAGCCAAATGGAAGACGCCATCTCCACGCTGCGGACGTCGGTCAAGGAGATCGACGACGCCGCGCAGGCGGTGGTCCGGGGCTGGAAGGGTGACGCGCACGACGAGTTCGTGAAGGTCGCCAACGAATGGCACGACGAGTCCGAGTCGCTGAACAAGAAGCTCGACGAGCTCAACAACGCTGTCAACAGCGGTAAGTCCACCCTGGTCAACATGGACTCCGCCGGCCTCGGCGGCGGTGGCGGTGGCGGCGGCGGGCACACCAACCTGTGATCCGCTTCCGCCGGATAACCATCCCCTTCGAACAGAGGTAATCTCATGACGATTTTGTATGATCCCGCCGCCATGAACGAACTGTTCAGCGACCTGCAGACGCACGGCGGCAAGATGCGGGGCGAGATCGACACCCTGAACACCGCGGCCAACAACTTCCGCGCGAATCTCCAGGGTGACAGCGCGATCGAGAACTTCAACACCGCGCACGGTCACGTGACCACCGAGCTGTCCGACACGCTCGACAAGTTGGACAAGCTCGCCGGCCAGGTGGAGGAGTCGCTGAACCGCGCCCTCGACGCCGACAAGAAGGTCGGTGACGGCTTCGCGGCGTTCTGACGTCGCACCAGCCTGAACGGCCGGCCGGACTTGGTCCGGCCGGCCGTTTGTCGTTGGGCCGCTGTGGTTTTCGGGCGGGCTCTGTGGTTTTCGGGCGGGCTCTGTGGTTTTCGGGCGGGCTGTGGGTTGTCCGGGCTATCGGGTCGCGACCACGGATTCCCCGATGTACTGCATCTCGTCGGGGGTGGTGACCATCATGACCGTGGCGCTGCCCGCGGCGGTCCGGACGGTGATCCGGTTGGGCGCGTGCGGATCCTGTACCAGCGTCACGTCGGCCTCGATCTGGCCGTTCGGATCGCTGGGGTTGCGCACGTGCACGATGGTGGCCCCGCCGGCGTGCATGGCGGGCGGAATTCCGTCGTAGACGAGCACCGTCGTGCTCGGGTACGGCGCCGCGGCCGGCGGCGGCGGGCCGGGCGGATGGTAGCTGGCTCCGGCGGAACGCGGCGCGATCGAGACCAGATGCGGCGCCGCGAGATGGGTCACCATGGTGTGCCAGGCGTCGGGCCGGGCGGTGTGCACCACCACGTGCGCGCCCAGCGCCGTCGCCCGCAGGATGACCTGTTGCGCGACATCCAGATTGCCGATGACCTCCAGGTGGCGGGTGCCGTCGCCGATGAGCGACACGGCGATGCCCTGTCCCTGTTCGTCCGCGCCGATCAGCTGCCCGCAGCCGGCGGTGGGCACCACGATCTCCTCGATCGCGGCGAGCGTGCCCCGGTATCCGGTGCCGCGGTCCCAGCGGCCCGCGGCCGCGATCGGCAGCGTGTCCAGCATCATCCGCAGCTGCTGGCCGTGCAGCTCGCGCAGCCCCGGCAGCGGCGGCGACTCCGGTTCCGCGATCGTGTCGAACCGCACCACGGCGCTCAGGACCACGGTTCCGCTGTGGTCGCGGCGGGTGGACGTGCGGTCGGCGCCGCGGCACAGCCGCAGCGTCACCGCGGTGGTGAGGCTGGGCGTGGACCAGATCTCGGCCAGGCCCCGCGGGTTCAGCAGCGCGGTATCGATGCGGTAGTGCGTCAGGTGCCGGTGCTCGGTGCGCAGCGACCGCGGCGTCTCGGTGAGCGCGTCGACATCGAATCCGTGCGTGAGTTGCCGGACGGCCGAATTCATTTCGGCGGCCGTCAGCACCGAGACGGCGACGTCGTCGGCGGCCAGCCGGTTGGCGATGCGCCGGGTGGCGATGACGGCCGCGCGCACCGCGCCCTCGCCGCCGCCGCCGCGCTTCTCCACGGCCTCGGCGTTGGCCAGCGGATCGAGCCGGAGCACCAGCCAGACCGTGCGATGCGCGACGGCCGGCAGCGGGCCGAGAATCTGCTCGTACAGGTGGGCGGCGACACCGGTGCCGGCCGTGCGTGCGCCGACGCTGACGACGTCGATGCTGTCCAGGGCGATGTCGAACTGTTCGAGGCAGGCGGCGATGCGGCTGAGCCCGAGCAGATGATCGGTGCTCAGGCTGCCCCGGCGCAGCAGCGTGAGGGTATCGGGCGGCGGATCGATGCGGAGCATGGTGAGCAGCAGGTCGCCGTCCCAGCGGATGCCGTAGCTGCCGCCCTCGGCCTGCGGCACGTCGACCGCGGGGGCCGCCTCGATCTGGCGCTGCGGGCGCATCGGCTGCCGCCGGGCCAGCGCGGCGCCGATCCGCGCCGTCAGGGTGCGGCCGCGCACCGGTATCAGCCCGAGGAGCGCCACCGCGGCCGCGACGGCGCAGGCGACGAGAATCATGCCGGTGGTGGCGAGAACGATCCACGCGGCGACGGCCGCGACCAGAAGCACCGGAACGACGACGCGGAGCGGATAGACACGGAACAACCAGAATTCCGGATCCCGCAATCTGTCGTACATCGATGATTGTCCGGTCGTTTGCTGATTTTGCCTCATCGTTTCACCGCTTCGTCGCCCGCCCGGATTTCGTCGACCGTTCCAACTGAATCACCTTGCCGGAACTCGGATTCGATCGCCAGTCGAATTACGGTACCGTGTGCCCGTACACCGTGATCGATAGCTCGACGGAGAAGGCCAGTGCCAGCACAGCTGACAACCAAGGCGCAGGTGAACGGCTACCGGTTCCTGTTGCGTCGGCTCGACCACGCCCTCGTGCGCCGTGACGTGCGGATGCTGCACGATCCGATGCGGTCGCAGAGCAGATCCCTGATGGTGGGTGTCGTCCTGGGGATCCTGATCATCGCGGGGGCGGCCATCCTCGCCTTCCTGAAGCCGCAGGGCTCGATCGGCGACGCGCTGATCGTCTCCGGCAAGGAGAGCGGCGCGCTGTATGTCGTGGTGAAGAGCAAGGACGGCTCGCAGACGCTGCATCCGGTGCTCAATCTCGCCTCCGCGCGGCTGATCACCAAGAGCAACGCCGCGCCGCATCAGGTCAAGGACAGCAAGCTGAACGATCTGGCGCGCGGGCCGCTGCTCGGCATCCCCGGCGCGCCGGGCGCCCTGCCGGGCTCCGGCCAGGGCAGCGGCTCGGCCTGGACGCTGTGCGAGCAGATCGAGGTGTCCAGCACCGGCAGCGCGCGCTCGGGCGGCGCGACGACGACGGTCGTGGCGGGCGGCCCGGACCTCGGCGACCGGATCCACCCGGTCGGGTCGAACCAGGCGCTGCTGGTGGAGCACGACGGCCAGACCTACCTGGTGTACGACGGGCATCGCGCCCGGCTGGATCCCACGAATTCGGCGCTGGTGCGAACGCTGGGCCTGTCGGCGCATCGGGCGCGGGAGGTCGGTCCCGGACTTCTCAACGCGACCAGCGAGGTGCCTCCGGTGGAGTCGCCGACGATCGCCGGAGCCGGACAGCCCGGGCCCGGTCCGCTGTCGAATGTGCCGGTGGGCGGCGTGATCTCGGTGGCCGGCCTGAACAGCGGCGGCAATCCGGACCTGTATGTCGTGCTGGGTAACGGGGTGCAGCCGATCAGCTCGTTCACCGCGGAACTGATCCGCAATGCCAACTCCCAGGGCATGAACCAGATCGCCATGGTGCCACCGGACGTGCTCGACCGCGTCCCGCAGGTGCACACGCTGCGGACCGACGAGTATCCCTCGCAGACGCCGGCCATCGCCGATCCCAAGGACGCCCCGGTGGCCTGCGTGTCCTGGACGAAGAATCCGGGCACCGTCTCGGCGGGGAAGTCCACCGCGGAGGGCCCCGCGGAGCGTGCCGCCGTCACCCTGCTCGCCGGTACCCGGTTGCCGGTCCCCGACGGTGAGCAACCGGTGGAGATGACGACCGCCGACGGTTCCGGGGATCGCGTGGACGCCGCCTACATCGAGCCGGGATCCGGTGAATACGTTCAGGTGACCGGGATGGAGCCCGGAAGCATGCGCCGCGAGAGCCTGTTCTACGTCGCGGACAACGGCATTCGCTACGGCATTCCGGACGCCGCCACCGCCGGCGTCCTGGGGCTGGGCTCCACGCCGCATCTCGCGCCGTGGTCCGTCGTCGGCCAGCTGGTCCCGGGGCCGACCCTGTCTGCCGCCGAGGCGCTGCACAGCCACGACACTCTTCCGTCGGGCAACGGCAGCGCCAGCGGCTCTGCGAGGTCGGCGGGCGACGCCGCTTCCGTTCCGGCGGGCTGACCCTGTTCCGGTGGGTTGAAGTTCCGGTGGGTTGAACCCGGCCGGTGCCGGCCGGGTTGTCCCGCTCGACCGGCCGGGACGACCCCGATGCGCGCTAGGTGCGGGGCGTGCCCAGGTCGAGGTTCATGGAGGACAGCAGACCGTCCAGCGCGGTGCGCATATCGATGGCCTCGATCCGCATGAGCATCGACTCGTCGACCGCCGACAGATCTATCGAATCGTCGTTGGCCAGCCGGAATTCGCGTTCCTCCTCCGCCGCCTCCACGACGTTGCGGACGAAACGGCCGTTGCCCACCAGGTCCACACCGCGCCGCGGCTGCCCGCTCTGGTCGGTGCTCTCCATCTGGTAGAGCTTCTCGCACACCTCGGTCAGCACCTGCAGCGCGTCCTGGGACACCTGCGAATCCCGGGCCTTGGCAATCACACTCGCGATCTGGGCCAGTTCCTCCGCGGAGTAGGACGGGAACTGCAACCGCTTGGAGAACCGGGACGCCAGGCCGTCGTTGGCCTGCAGGAAGCGGTCGATCTCGCCGTCGTATCCGGCGATGATGACGACCAGGCGGTCGCGATCGTTCTCCATGCGGGCCAGCAGCGTGTCGACCGCCTCGCGGCCGAACGCGTCGCCGCCGGACAGGCCCTGCTGGATCAGCGTGTAGGCCTCGTCGATGAACAGCACACCGTCCATCGCGCTGTCGATCAGCTTCTCGGTCTTGATCGCGGTCGAGCCCAGGTGCTGCCCGACGAAGTCGCTGCGCTTGGCCTCCACGACCTTGTCGGTGCGCAGAATGCCGACGCCGCAATAGATCTTGGCGACGACCCGGGCGATCGTCGTCTTACCGGTTCCGGGTGGTCCGGTGAAGGCCAGGTGCTGGCCGCGCGGCGAGCTGGACAGGCCCTTCTCGGAACGGATCTTGGCCAGCTGCGCCGTCGACTGCAGCTTGGCGACCTGGGTCTTCACCGCGCCGAGACCGATCTGGCGGTCCAGCTCCTTGCGCGCCTCGGCGAGCACGTCCCGCGCCCGGTCCTGAATCTCCTGGTCCTGCAGCTGTTCCAGCGACGGCGCCGAGGCGGGATCCCAGCGATCGGTCCGGCTCTCGATGGCCTCGCGGCTGGTGACGGTGATCCGGTAGGTGCGGTCGCGCATCGCCGTGGTGTTGGCCTCGAAATCGGGCGACTGCGAGTACACCTTCTCGAACAGCGCCTGCGCCTGATCCTCGTTCTGCGTCTCGCGCAGGCACAGCCCGCGGCAGAACATGGCGGTGCTGCGGGCCGCCGGAATCGGGCCGGCCTCGGCCTGTTCCATCCGGCGCAACGCCTCACCGAACAGCCCCAGCTGCGCACACGCCGTGCCCACCATGACGTGGGCGCCGCAGGCCAGGAACGGATCGCTCCATTCGGCGGAGGCGGCGAGCACGGACATCACATCCGGCCAGCGCTGGGTGTTGTAGTGCAGCACGCCGCGGACATATGCCGAGATCGCGTCGTCCGTCGCGCGGTCGGGATCGTTCAGCCGCCCCGAGCGCCGCTGGGCCAGCTCGTCGAGGACCTTCTCGGCCTCGTCGTAGTTCGTGTCGGCGATCAGCTGCGCCGCCCAGGCCAGCCAGATCTCGGTGAGACTCGCCAGCGGATAGTCGATGTACAGCCCGGGCAGGAAGCGGCCCGCCAGTTCTCGCTGCTTCAGCCCGAGCCGGCGCTGCTCGCGGTACAGCGAATCGGCGCTGGTGTTGTACAGGTTGAACAGCACCTCGCGGGTGATCTCCCCGGCGGCGGCGCGGCCGAGCCACGCATCGCACATCCCCGGATCCCATTCGGTTGCGCGCTGGAACGCGAGTTTCGCGTACTCGAGGTCGCGGGTCGATTCCTGTCCCTCGATCGACAGCCCCAGGGACAGGACGCCGGCGTCGAAGGCGCGTTGTGCTTGGCGGTTGCCACTCATTGATCGTGAACCCCGAGATCTCGTCCGTCGTTGCTCGGCAATCCTAGCGTCCCGGGTGGGTGCATTCGCTTGTCGGACAGGCGTCAGCGTTCCCACACGAGCACCGGTACCTCCCATCGTAACTACCGCAACGCCGGCCCGTGTCGTTTAGATTGGTCGTCGAAACCGGTGGGTGCCGGTGCGGATGTCGCCGATATGTGAGAGTTTTAACTGGTGCGGGAGTTGAGCTTCGCGAAGGTAGTCCACGGGGGGCGCGAGCCCAGCGGCCGGATCGTTCCGACCGTCCCGGCCCGGTCCGGACACGGTGCCGTGTCCGCCTACGGCGCCGGCCTGAAAATTTGTGTCGTCGGTCCGGAGGCGTCGAGCCGGTGACAGAGTCGACGACCAGCAGCACGCGCCATACCGAGCCGGACCTTTGCCGGGTCTCGGTGATCGGGCGCAACACCCAGGTGGATGTCGGGCTCCCGGCCACCGTGCCGATCGCCTCCTTCATCAGCGATCTGGTCCGCCTGATCGACTCGCGCAATCCCGATATCACGGAGACCGACGAGGACGCCGTGCCGCAGAGCGCGCAGCACTGGACGCTGTCGCGAGTCGGGCAGGACGCGCTGTCGCCGAGCCGCAGCCTCACCGACGCCGAGGTCTACGACGGCGAACTGCTGGTGCTGCGACCCGTTGCGGCCAAGGAGATTCCGGCGCTGTTCGATGACGTCATCGACGCGGTCTCGCGGCTGACCAGCGAGGAGTTCCGCGGCTGGACGGCGACCGCGGCCCGGTGGCTGGGCCTGGTCCTGTCCACCGTCAGCGTGGTGGCCGTGCTCGTCGTGCTGGCCGTGCTGCGCTCGCAGGGCGATCCGGTGGCGCCGGCCCTGATCCTGGCCGTCGCCGGATGCGTCGCCTATGTCGCCGCGGGCATCGTGGCCCGCCGCTACGACGATCCGAGCACGGCGGTCTGGCTGTTGCTGGACGGTCTGCTGCTGCTGTCCGGTGGTGCTGCACTGCTCGTCCCCGGCTCGCTGAGCGATGCGAATCTGTTGCTGGGCTGCACGGTCGCGCTGGTGGCCGCCGTGGCCGGGATCCGCGTCATCGGCGGTGGCGCCACGCTGTGCTCGGCCGCGGCCACCCTCGGCCTGATCGGCCTGGTGGCCTCCGGCGTCCACCTGGTGTGGGGTCCGGCCGTGGAGAGGCTGTCCGCGGGGCTGCTGGTCGCGGGAATCATTGTGCTGTCGATGGTTCCGCGGTTGTCGGCGATGCTGGCGCGGCTACCCATTCCGCCGGTGCCGACCGCCGGTGCGGCGATCGACCCGGCCGATCACGAGCCGCGGCCCACGATCGAAGGCATCGGGGCGATCGGCGCCACGGCGCTCCCCTCGGCCGTCGGGCTGGGGCAGCGGGCGCGGCTGGCCAACCAGTTCCAGACCGGCCTCGTCGTCGCGTGCACGGTGTCGATGGTCCTCGGCGCCCTGGGCGCCGCCGACCCGATCGGCGGGCGGTGGCAGGGGCCCGTTCTGGCCGCGGTCACCGCGATCATCCTGTGCCTGCGCGGGCGGTCGTTCGCCGATCTGGTCCAGGCGACCGTGCTCATCGCCGGCGGCGGGCTGCTCGGGCTGGCACTGCTGGCCGTCGTCGGTGCGGGCCGGCACGAGTCACCGACCCTGCTCGCCGGCCTGCTCGTCGTATTCGCCGCGGGCGCGGTGGCATTCGGCGTCGTCGGGCCGCGCATCGAGGCGACCCCGGTCATCCGGCGCACGATCGAGATCATCGAGTACATGCTGATCATCTCGCTGGTCCCGCTGATCCTCTGGATCATGGGCATCTACGGGATGGCCCGGGACCTGAGTCTATGAGCGTCCGGCTGGTGTTTCGGACGGTGGCCGCCGCCGCGGCCGCCGTCGCGCTGGCGGTGACGATTCCGGTCCCCGCCGCGGCGGTCGGGCCGCCGGTGATCGATCCGGGCGCGCTCGGGCAGGCGATGGGCCTCGCCGACCGTCCCGCCCCGCCCGACCCCACCGAACAGTCGGCGGAATGCGCGGAGCCGACGCTGACGGGTGGCCCGCCGCAGGAGCCGCCGATCGCCCAGCGGGTGCTGAACCTGCCCGCCGCATGGGAATTCAGCCGCGGCGCCGGACAGAAGGTGGCCGTGATCGATACGGGGGTCAACCGGCACCCCCGGCTGCCGCGGCTGGAGGCCGCCGGCGACTACGTCTCCAACTCCGACGGCACCGCCGACTGCGACGGCCACGGGACCATCGTGGCCGGCATCATCGGCGCCCAGCCCAGTCCCGGGGACGCCTTCTCGGGCGTCGCGCCCGACGCGGACCTGCTGACCATCCGCCAGCTGAGCCTGGCCTACCAGCGCGTCCAGGGCGGCTCGCAGAACATCCCCGGCGCCATCCAGCCCTCCGGCTACGGCACCACCTTCACCCTGGCCGCGGCGGTGGTGCGCGCGGTGAATCTCGGTGCCACGGTGATCAACATCTCCGAGGTGGCGTGCAGCCCGGCCGGCGGCGACACCGCCGACGCGCCGCTGGGCGCCGCGGTGCGCTACGCCTACGACCGCAACGTCGTGGTGGTCGCGGCGGCCGGCAACGTGTCGTCCGAGGGGGCGTGCTCGGAGCAGAACGAGGGCACCGGCTGGCAGCAGGTCGGCACGATCGCGACGCCCGCCTGGTTCGCGCCCTACGTGCTGACGGTGGCCTCGGTGGACGTGGACAAGCAGCCGTCCGAACTGTCGCTGCACGGGCCGTGGGTCGGGGTCGCGGCGGTCGGCCGCGACGTCGTCTCGCTGGACAGCAGGCCGGGCGGCACCGGTTTGGTCAACGGCGTGCAGACCGATCAGGGCACCAACCCGCTGGAGGGAACGAGTTTCGCCGCGCCGCACGTGTCCGGGCTGGTCGCCCTGGTGCGCGCGCGATTCCCCGAACTGTCCGCCGGACAGGTGATCGACCGCATCGTGCGCACCTCGCACGCGCCGGGCCGCGGCCGCGACGACGGCGTGGGCGCCGGAATGATCGACCCGCTGGCCGCGCTCACCGATCCGCTGCCGGCCGCGCCCATCGCCGAGGGGGCGGACCGGGCCCAGCCGATCGCCGCGCCGGTCCTGCCGACCGGGCCGGACCCGCGGCCGCGCCGCATCGCGGTGATCGGATCGTCGATCCTGCTCGCCGCCTTGGTGATCGGCGGCGGGATCGCGATGTCGTTGCGCCGCAGCCGTTCCGAACCGCCCGTCGATTTGGACCTGTGACACCGAATGTCTCGAAACAGCTGACGAAATCACGCGAGGACCATGGCTACCGAAGGATTTGTGCGCCGACCCCGGATCGCACCACCCCGTGCACCCGGCGGTGAGGTCGCGCTCAGCGCGCCGCCGGAGGTGACCCGGCCGATCCCGGCGCCGCTGCTGATGAAGCTGATGCCGGTGGTCATGGTGGTGGCCGTCGTCGGCATGATCGCCATGATGGCGATGATGGGTCGCAACCTGCTGCAGAACCCGTTCATGCTGATGTTCCCGATGATGATGGTCATGTCGATGGTCGGCATGATGGCCGGGTTCAAGGGCGGCAGTGGTAAACGCGCGGTCGAGCTGAACGAGGAGCGTAAGGACTACTTCCGGTATCTCGACCAGACCCGCAAGGAGGTCCGCCGGACCGGCGGCAAGCAGCGCGAGTCCCTGCTGTGGAGCCATCCGGAACCGGTCGACCTCGAATCGCTGATCGGCAGCCGCCGGATGTGGGAAAGGCGGCCCAACGACCCGGATTTCGGGCATGTCCGGGTCGGCATGGGCAGCCATCGCCTGGCGACCAAGCTGGCCCGGCCGGAGACCGGCCCGCTCGAGGATCTGGAGCCGGTGTCCACGGTGGCGCTGCGCCGGTTCGTGCGCAGCCATTCCGTGGTGCACCACCTGCCCACCGCGGTGTCGTTCCGCGCCTTCCCGGCGATCAATATCGAGGGCCCGCCCGACGATGCCCGAATGCTGGTGCGCGCCATCATCATGGAACTGGCGACATTCCACGGCCCCGACCATCTCGCCCTCGGCATCGTCTGCGCCGACCCCGACTCACCCGCCTGGGCGTGGGCGAAATGGCTTCCGCACATTCAACATCCGAGCCAGCGCGACGGGGTCGGCTCCGCGCGCATGATGTACACCTCGCTCGGCGAGCTGGAGACCACGCTGTCGTCGGAACTGCTGGAGCGCGGCCGGTTCATGCGCAACGCCCAGCCGACCCAGGGCCGGATCCATCTGGTCGTGGTGATCGACGACGGCTACGTCAGCGGTAGTGAGCGCCTGATCAGCGAGTCGGGCCTGGATTCGGTCACCGTCCTGGACCTGACCGCCCCGGAGGGCGGATTGGCGGCGCGCCGGGGTCTGCAACTGGTCGTGGGCGACGGCGAGGTGTCCGCGCGCAGCGCATCCGGCGTGGAACGCTTCGCGACCACCGACCGGGTGAGCCTCGCCGAGGGCGTCACCTTCGCGCGTGCGCTGGGCCGGTACCGGCTGGCCACCGCAGCCCAGATCGTGAACCTGGGCGAGGGCACGGTCGCCGATCCGGGCCTCCCGGCACTGCTGAAGATCCCCGATGCCGCCCAGATCGATCCGGCGAAGGTCTGGCGCCCGCGGGCGGGCCGGGAGCGGCTGCGGGTGCCGATCGGCATCACGCCCGACGGCACCCCCGTCGAGATCGACATCAAGGAGTCCGCCGAATACGGCATGGGCCCGCACGGATTGTGTATCGGCGCAACGGGTTCGGGTAAGTCGGAGTTCCTGCGCACGCTCGTGCTGTCGATGGTGACCACGCATTCGCCGGACCAGCTGAACCTGGTGCTGGTCGACTTCAAGGGCGGTGCGACCTTCCTGGGCCTGGAGTCGCTGCCGCACGTCGCCGCGGTGATCACCAACCTGGAGGAGGAGCTGTCGCTGGTCGACCGCATGAAGGACGCCCTCGCCGGTGAGATGAACCGCCGGCAGGAGCTGCTGCGCTCGTCGGGCAACTACGCCAATGTCAACGACTACGAGAAGGCCCGCGCCGCGGGCGTCCCGCTGGATCCGCTGCCCGCGCTGTTCGTCGTGGTCGACGAGTTCTCCGAGTTGCTGTCCCAGAAGCCGGATTTCGCCGAGCTGTTCGTCATGATCGGCCGGCTCGGGCGGTCGCTGCACGTGCACCTGCTGCTGGCCTCGCAGCGGCTGGAGGAGAACAAGCTGCGCGGGCTCGAGTCGCATCTGTCCTACCGGATCGGCCTGCGGACCTTCTCGGCGAACGAGTCGCGCGCGGTGCTCGGCATCACCGACGCCTACCACCTGCCGTCGGTGCCGGGTTCGGGCTATCTGAAGAGCGACGCGTCGGATCCGTTGCGCTTCAACGCCTGTTACGTCTCCGGTCCGTACGAGGCGCCGAAGACCGGCGTGACGACGGACGGCGCGCCGATCGCCGGTCAGCGGATGGTCGAGTTCACCGCATCGCCGGTGCAGGTCCTGGAACCGGAGGAGCCGGAGGATACCGAGGAACCCGAATCCGCGACATCCTTCGATCCGCGGCTGGAGCTGCCGCCGCCCCCACCGGCGGGCGGGGCCGCGCCCGGCGAGGAAGGCATCCCCGACACGCTGCTCGACGTCATCGTGAAGCGGCTCACCGGGCACGGGCGCCCGGCACACGAGGTGTGGCTGCCCCCGCTGGACGAGTCGCCCAGCGTGGATATGCTGCTGCCGGACCCGGATTGGCGCTCGCCGGTCAATGTGCACGGCCAGCTGTGGCTGCCGATCGGCGTCATCGACAAGCCGTACGAGCAGCGCCGCGACGTGCTGACCATCAACCTGTCGGGGGCGCTGGGCAATGTGGCCGTGGTCGGCGGTCCGCAGTCCGGTAAGTCGACGACGCTGCGCACCATCATCATGGCGGCGTCGGCCACCCACACGCCCGAGCAGGTACAGTTCTACTGCCTCGATTTCGGTGGCGGCTCGATGGCCGGCCTGGTGGGTATGCCGCACGTGGGATCGGTCGCGGGCCGCCTGGACGGCGACCGGGTGCGGCGCACGATCGCCGAGCTGACCACCCTGCTGCGCCAGCGCGAGGAGCGCTTCGCCGAACTGGGCATCGAGTCGATGGCCGAGTTCCGGCGGCGCAAGTTCTCGGCCCCGCCCGCCGACGGTGCGGGGGCGCCGGATCCGCTGGCGGACGACCGATTCGGCGACGTCTTCCTGGTGATCGACGGCTGGGCCTCGATCCGCGAGGAGTTCGAGAGCCTGGAGGGGCAGATCAATTCGCTTGCGGCCCAAGGGTTGTCCTTCGGTATCCACGTGATCCTGGGCGCGTCGCGGTGGGCCGAGATCCGGGCCGTGGTCAAGGACCAGCTGGGCACCCGGGTCGAACTGCGGCTGGGTGATCCCTCGGATTCGGAGATGGGCAGGCGTGTCGCCCACCAGGTTCCGGTCGGCCGGCCCGGCCGCGGTCTGACCCCGCAACAGCTGCACATGCTGATCGCCTTGCCCCGGCTGGATTCCGATACCGACCCCGGCACCCTCGCCGAGGGCGTCACCCGCACCCGGCAGGCACTCGAGCAGAAGTACGCGGATCGGCGGGCACCGCAGGTCCGGATGCTGCCCATGGATTTCCCGCGCGAGCAGGTGCTGCGGCAGGCGCAGGAGCGGGGGATCGTCAACTCCGCGACCCGGGCGGTGGTCGGCCTCGGCGAGTCCGAACTGCAGCCGCTGGTCCTCGATTTCGGCGTGGAATCGCACTTCATGGCGTTCGCCGATACCGAGTCCGGAAAGACGACCCTGCTGCGGAACATCGTGATGGGGGTGACCGAGAACTGCACCCCGGAGGAATCCCGGGTGATCCTCATCGATTACCGCCGCACCATGCTGGGCGCGCTCGAGGGCGATCAGCTGGCCGGCTACTCGACGTCGTCGCAGACCTGCGGGCCGATGATCTCGGAGGTCGCCGGGTATCTGTCCAAGCGCATTCCGGATTCGAACATCACGCCCCAGCAGCTGCGGGAGCGCAGCTGGTGGAGCGGGCCGGAGATCTACGTCGTCGTCGACGACTACGACATGGTGGTCGCCGGCGGCGGGATGAATCCCTTCGCACCGCTGCTGGAATACCTGCCGCAGGCCCGCGACATCGGTCTGCATCTGATCGTGGCCCGCCGCATGGGCGGTGTGTCGCGGGCGCTCTACGACCCGATCCTGGGTGGTCTGAAGAATCTGTCGGTGAGCGCGCTGCTCATGAACGGTCCCCGGGACGAGGGCAAGCTCATCGGCGACGTGCGCCCGATGAAACTCCCGCCGGGCCGCGGAGTCCTGGTGTCGCGCGCCGGTCAGGAGATGGTGCAGGTCGCGAACCTGCCCCAGCTCTGATCCGCCCCCGGTATGCCGGTTCGGACCGGCACGTCCTGAGCGTCGCGACGAGTACGCCCGGAGCGCCGCTATCGGTACGCCTGGAGCTGGGACGTCGCGCCGGCGTAGCCGGGTAACCAGGATTCGGCCCGGCGCTCGAACAGCGCCGCCGACGGTCCGGATACTTCCGGGCCGGCGATGCGGGCCAGGTGGAATCCGGCGCCGCGGTAGTAGGCGTGCAGTTCGGCGTTGGTGGTCCACGCGTCCAGGCGGACCCAGGTGCGCCGGCGCGACCGGGCGAGCGCGGCGGCGTGCGCGAGTAGCGTTGTGCCGACGTGCAATCCGGCGAAGCGCAGGTCCACGATCATGTAGTGCACGATGACCGCGTCGGCGAGTTCGCCCGGCGACCACAGCCCGTCGTCGGCACGCTCGTTCACGGTGATGGTGCCTGCCGCTTCGCCGTCCACCTCGGCGATCCAGGTCTCGCCCGCGCGCATCGCGTGGTCCACCGCGCGGGCAAACGACTCGATCGGCAGCCCCCGCCCCTCCCGTGTCCATTGATCCGAGCCTCGTGCCGCAAGCCAGCCCGTACGTTGGAGCCGTAGTCGGCAGATCGTGCCGAGGTCGGCCGGCTGGGCCCGGCGGATGCGGGTCGTCATGGCGGGCCGGGCACCAGCGAGCTACCGAAGGTATGCGAATTGCCTGGCGGATGCGACGATCCCAGCGTGCGCTGGATGATCTCCGTGCCGGCGTCGTCGCCCAGTTCGTAGGCCAGCCGGTTGCGCGCGGCGATCGACCGGTGCCTGGTCACCCGGGTGACGCGTTCGGTATCGGCGCCGATGCGCAGGTGGTCCAGCAGCATGGTGCCGGTGCCGACACCGAGCACGGCAGCCTCCTCGGCCGTGGCGGGGCGCGCCACGATGGTGTCGCGGTGCGCGGTTTCGGTATGGCCCCGGGCGGCGAGCCGGCGCGTGGTGCCCTCGGGAATATCGTGCGGCGAGTCGATTCCGGTGGTTTCCGCCAAGTCCCGGGGATAGAAACTGACCTCCCACGACCACGGTTCGTTGTCGAGATATTGGACAACCGTCCGTGACACCACCCAGGAATCCTTCGGAATTCCCAGCCAATGCGCCACATCGGGGGCGGCGGGTTCCATTCGGGCACTGAACTGTTTCGAGGGTTCCCGACCGGCGGTGCGTGCCGTCTCGGAGAAGATGTCGTGCGCCGACTTGGGCCGGTCGGGGCCGATATGGTTGGTGACCACCGATTCCAGGACCTCCTGGCTGCGCACGATGGTGCCCCGGGAGGTGGCGGTGTAGAGCAGGTTTTCGGCGACGAGCAGCTGAATCGCGTTCCGGGCGGTGGTGATGGAGACCTGCATCTGGTGGGCCAGCTCGTTGTGGCTGGGTAGTCGATCGCCCGGTTTCCATCTGCCGTTGCGGATCTCCTCACGGAGGAGGTCTGCGATCCGCTGGTACCTCGGACCGTCCGCCATCTCGCTCCTCGGTTGTTGCTTCAAGAAAAAGAAGTCTACCCCGCGGGTCCAGCAGGCGTGTGACCCTTGACACGTGCGTTCAGAGGTTTATTGTAAGGAACGTCCTGAACAAATGTGTTGTAACGGCGATGACGGCGAGGCAACGTGGCTGGTTCGGAGACATATCAATCGGTGGTGGTGGCACTGCCCGAGGCACCGCTGGCACCCGCGACGGTCCAATCCCTGACGGCCGGCTTACTGCCGAGCTCGGACCTGATGCTGCGGGCTTGTCGCGGGCATCGGGTCATCGGTGGACCGTTACTGTGGTTCGCTCGTGATCTCGCGGTGTTACAGGAGCGGCGGCTGATCGGCCGCGGTGGCTCCGCCCCCGATTCCGATCCCGCCGCGATCATCGAGATCGAGCGCCGCCGAGCCGAATTGGTGATGGCGATCGATGACTGGGTCGTGCGCACCGTGCCGCAGCATCGCCTCGGCGCCACCCTGCACACCGAGACCGTCGGCTCGGTCATCGACCGGCTCGCCGAGGCCTCGGTCCGTGCCCACCACGCGCTGATGACCCTGGACGCGAACGACGAGGTCCTGCACGGCGCCTGGCACCATCTGGCCGAGCTGGCCGACGCCTACGACGATCTGATCGGCGACGTGCTCGCCGGGAAGCGCCGGCTGCCGGCCTGGTGACGTGGGTGCCGACGGCCCTGCGGCGCGAGTGCCGCAGGGCCGGCATGCCCTGTACGCCGAAAACGCCTCAGTACCGCTGAAAACGCCGGTGATCGGTGGCGAAGTCGTCGGCGACGGTGGCCGACAGTTCGACCAGCGATCGCTTGGTGTTCTTGTGCAGCCGGGACAGGTCGATCTCGGCGCCCTCGGACAGGTGCGGGTCGTACGGGATGATGTGCACCGCGCGGCAGCGCGAGAGGAAGTACTCGCGCAGCTGCTGGATGCCCACATTCGGTGAACCCGGCCGCGGCAGGTTGATCACCACCACGGCATTGCGCACCAGGTGGTCGTGGCCGTGCAGCGAGAGCCAGTCCAGGGTCGCCGCGGCGCTGCGCGCGCCGTCGATCGCCGACGACGAGATCAGCACCAGCGAGTGGGCCAGCTCCAGTACGCCCGCCATCGCCGAATGCATCAGGCCGGTGCCGCAGTCGGTGAGGATGATGTTGTAGTACCGCTGCAGCACGCGGGCCACCTGCCGGTACTCGTCCTCGTTGAACGCCTCCGACGCCGCCGGATCGCGTTCGCTGGCAAGCACTTCCAGCCTGCTGGTGGACTGCGAGGTGTGCCGCCGCACGTCGGCGTAGCTGTTGATCGCCCGGTCCAGCAGCAGATCGCGGACCGTGGAGCGGGTCTGCAGCGGAACCCGTTGCGACAGCGTGCCGAAGTCGGGGTTGGCGTCGACCGCGATCACCCGGTCGCCGCGGATGGAGGAGAAGATCGAGCCGAGGCCCATCGTGGTGGTGGTCTTGCCGACACCGCCCTTGAGCGAGAGCACGGCTATCCGATAGTCACCGCGGACCGGTTGCCGGATCCGCGCCACCAGCTCCTGCAGCCGCCGCTCCTCGGCGGACATGCCGGGATTGATCGTGCCGCCGGACATGTGGTGCACGGCACGCCGCCAGCCCGAGTTGGGCGCCTTCTTCGCCTTCCGCACCGGGACGTCGTCCAGCGACGGCTGCGGCCCGGACGGCTGCCGGTACTGCGGCGGATGCGGTTGGTGCTGCGGCGGATACGGCTGTCCGCCACCCCACTGTCCCTGGGGCGGGGATTGCCACTGGCCCTGCTGCGGGGCGTGGCGCGGGTCCTGCGGACTTCCGGCCGGGCCCGGCGAGCCGTTCGGGTCGGCGTAGGGCGCCTGGGGTGCGCCGGGCGCAGGGTAGGGCTGGTCGGCGCCCGCAGGGTAGGGCTGGTCGGCGCCCTCGTTGGCCGGGGCGTGGCCCTGCGCGTCGTAGCGGGGGTCGCCGGGCGCACGGTACTCGGCCGCCGGGCCGTATCCCGGGCCCTGCGAATCACCCTGTGGCGCACGGTATCCGGATGGATCCGGATCACGGTATCCGGACGAATCCGAATACGGCGCGGGATATCCCGGCACGCCGGTTCCGGTCGGCCCGTCGCCGGCGGGCGCATGGCCGCCGGTGCCCGGCGGGTACGGGCCCTCGACGGTCCTGTTCGCCGGATTCGAGTGCGGGCCGCCCGGTCCCGGCTGATCGGCGAATCCCGGTGTCGCGGTAGGTGTTCCGGGTGAGCCCGGCCCCGGCGGCGCGGCGAAACCGGGCTGCTCGCCGGGCCATCCGGTCTGCCCGCCGGACTCCTGCCGGCGGTCGCCGCCGGACTGTCCGGCATCCGGCCGGGGACCGGTGCCCGGTGCGTGCCGCTGGTCGCCGAACCCCGGTGCCCCGGGCGTGGTCTGCGACGAACCGGAATCCGGCTGCTCGCCGGGTCGGCCCATGGGTGCGCCGGTCTCCGGGCGGTCGGTGGCCGGGCGGTCGGTGATCGAGGCCGGATCCGACGCCGGTGGCCGCGGCGAATGGATCCCGCCGGCAGCCGTGGTGCCGCTTGCGGCCGGATCCTGACCGGTGGTGTCGTCGCCGGCACTGCCGAAGCCGCCGGCCGGGCCCTGCCGACCGGTGGCGGAAGGTGGTGCTGCCGAGGAGGTTTCACCGGTCGGTGCCGCGGGTGCGCCGTGATCGGCCGGAATCGGCCAGGAGTTCGGCGCCGGACCGGCCGGGGGCCCATCCTGCCCGCGGTCGGCGGAACCGCCGTCGGCGGGGGATTCCGGCCGCGCCTGGTCGGCTCCGCCCAGTGGAGCGTCCGGTTCCCCGGCGAACGGGCCCGGCCTGGGCGGGGGGCCGGGTGGGGCGTGGTCGTCCGGCGCGCCGGGCTGCTGCGTGTCGGCCGCGCCCGGAGACCCGGTGTCCACCGTGCCGCTCGGGGCTTCCGGCGAAGGGGCGGAAGAAGGGGCGTCGGTAAGTTCCAGGTCGGCGGGATCGGATCCCGCCGGCCGCGATTCGGATGGCCGCGGGGGCAGGGCGTTCGACGGGCGCTCCCCGGGGCCGGGCGGTTCCGGCAGAGGAGGCCGCGCCGGGGCGCCGCCGGGCGGTGGTGGCAGGTCGGGGCGGCCCGGAACGTGCACGGTCGTCTCCGAGCCGTTCACGGGTGGGCCGGGAGGCGCCGGCGGTGAATCGGAATACGCCTGCGGCGCGGGCGGAATCGGCGGCCGCGCCGGGGCAGCAGGCTCCGGCGGCGCCGGTGGCGCGGCGTCGGAGCGCATCGGGTCGGGCGGGGTGGACTGCCACGACGGCCGCGAGTCGAAACCCGGGGGCGGGACGGCCGGGTATTGCCCAGGGTGGCCAGGCTGTTGCGGCGGCGCGAACTCGCCGCCGGCGAACTGCGGCGGGGGCGTAGGAAAGTCGCTGCCGGGCTGCATATTCGGGTACGAACCCTGGCCGGCGTCGGGCATCGGCGGAGCCGCCGGGTCGGGCCGGTCGTCGGCGGGGCCGCGGTCGCCGTGGAGATCGCGCGGCGGATGCTCGGGCCGCGCCTCCGGCGGTGCCGGCTGCCCCCAGCCCGATCGCACGGGTTGGTCCCACTCCGGCTGTGCGGGTTGTCCCCAGCTGGACTGCGGGGGCTGCTGCGGTACCGGTTCCTGCTTGTCCTTGCGCCGGACCTTACGGTTCTTCTTGCCGCCGTCGGAATCCGCCTGGCCGCTGTCGGACTTGCGACTGAATCGCTTCTTCGGCGTTTCCGGGATGAGGGCCTCTTGCGGCAGGTTCTGCACCGGCGCCTCATAGCCGACCTGCGTGACCTCGCTCTCGGACAGCCACGGCGGCAGCATGGGGAGTTCGTTGTCACGACTCACGACTGCGCCTCACTAGCGGTCGGGTTCACCGAGTCCCAGGGCACCGCGACGACGGTTTGCTCACTGGGCTCACTCACGGATCCCCCTGGATCTGCTCGGACCGATTACCTGGACAGGGCGTAGTTTACGCGAGCGTCACGGGCGGCGACGCCCGTGCTGCCCGCATCGGCCGCAGGCAGCCGGACGGTGCCCGGCCCGCCATTCCGCACACCCGTTCCGTCCGGATTGCCGGAAATTCGCGGTGTCCGGAATGTCGTCGGTTTCCGGGTTGCTTTCGTAGGTCTTCCGCGCCGAACCGGCTGCGGTGGTACCGGTGCGGAGCGGCCCTGTACGTGACCAGTTCGATCGCGTTGCCGTTGTCGGGGAAGTACAGCACGATGTCGTGCTGATCGCGCAACGTTTCCGTGCCCGGGGATCGGTCGTCTGCCGGGGAGGTCAGTTGGCACCATGCCTTCGCGGATCGTCGGCACGGAATCGGCAACCGGTGGTACCGGTGAGGAGGGCGGCCTTGTCGGTGCCGAGCCTGATCTCGTTGCCGTGGTCGGGGGAGTGCAGGATGACGTCGTGTCGTCCGGGTTTGTCGGCTTGGACGGTCAGCGATGTCATGCCTTCCCGGGTGGCGACGTCGCGCGCGAGTGGCAACACAGCGGCCCATTCGGTGTCGGAGATCGGTACCGACGAGATGAGTCTGTCTGTGGTGAACGACACCCCATCGGCTTCGAGATAAGGTGAAGGGCACCCGAGCTGGTTCATTCCGCGATCAGGGTGCACCTGCCAGTCGAGTGCGGGCGCAACGGTTTTCGCGGCATCTGCGATCTGCCGGACGGTGGCGGCGAGTTGCCGTTCGGTGTCCTCGGCGGCGGGTAGTTCCCGCATCATGGCCTCGGCGTGCGCGATGTCCTCTTCGGTTGCCGGGTGATCGGGGTCGTTCAAGTTGCTGCCGCATCCGCTCAGGACCGCCGCGACGACGATCGTTACCAGTAGCCGTCCGGTCGTCTTCGGCAAGTCAGCGCACCTCCAGCGGCTGCGGCTGTCCCGCCAGGCCGGCGACAACGACGGCCATGTTGTATCCGGCCGTGCGAAGTGCGCCGTCCGCGCCCGGTCTCGGGTATTCGCTGTGGCCGTTCGAGTCCTCGCGATGGACACCGTCAGGTGTCGTCGTTTCGCGAACAGAGAGCTGTTCGAGTTGTGTCGTCACCGGATCGGGACCGAACTTGCCGAAGCCGTCGGCGTAGGTGATCGGGTCGTCGGGCGCTCGCATGACATAGCCGTGGCCCTGCGGCAGGTTGAGTTCCGGCTCGTCCTTGGCGTTGATTCCGGGTGAGCCGTAGAAAACCGCGTCATCGACCGGATTGTTGGGACCGAGTTCTTGCAAGGCGAGTGCCGTCGTGGTGGACCCGTAGGAATGGCCCAGGGCGGTGATGTGCGGATCAGGTTTGTTGGATGCCGCATCCAGACCCGAGTAGAAGCTCGCCAGCTTCGGTGCACCCGCCTCGGCACGAGCGGCGCTGGCCGCTTCCGGTCCGATCTCCGGTGGGGGTTCGTATCCGAGCCAGGCGATCGATGCCACCCGTTCTCCGCCACGTCCTGCCAGGCCCAGCTGATTCTTCGCTTCTTGCTGTACGGCCGTCGCCTCCTTGGTCATGTCGCCCAACCCTGCCATCGTCGTGGAGACGCCCGGGGTGGTCACCGAGACGTGGTCCGCGTTGTCCGGGTCGCCGACCGCAACTGCGGCCATTCCCTTTTCACCGGATTGCATATCCAGCATCATCAATCGCGCACCCTTGTCGGGGTTGGCCGCGTCGAGCGGATTGTTCTTCAGAACGCCTTCGATCGAGTCGAGGTCCTTCAGCTTCGCATTGACCTCGGCCAGTTGCGTCCGCTCCTCCCCATACGGATCGGGCGCGTTCGGGTATCTGGACCCGTCGGGCTTGCCCTTCAGCTCCTCCTGCAGCCTGTCCCGCTCCTGCGTCAGCCTGGCGCGCTCGTCGTCGATGCGGTTGACGTTTGCTTCGTGGCGGGCCATGGAGGGGATGCCGTCGCGGTTGCCGACCCATTCGGGGTGCTGGTCGATGATCTCGCGGCGCTGCCGGTCGTCCAGTGCGTCCCAGTACTCCCTGTTCTGCTGTGGTGTCGCCTTCTCCGGGGGAGGAAGGGCCGTCAGGCCGCCCTGCGATTCGCCGGCTGTGGCCGCCGCGCCGACGTCGGTGGCGCCGTTGTCGGTGATCTGGCCGTCGGCGGCCTTGTTCAGGATGGCGGCCGCGTCGGCATCGATGTCGTCGGCCTGGCGCATCACGGCGCGCGTCGCGTCGATCAGCTCCAGTCGCAGCGTCTCCACCGCGGCGGCATCGGGCGCGCCGGGTTTGTCGGCGATGGTGACGTGCCCGGTGTCCCAGACCTCGAGGCCGTTCGCCGCGGCCTGCTGCTCGATCGTGGCCAGGGTCTGCTTCAGGTGGGCGACGGCCTCGCGGGTCTGCTTGGCCAGCTCACGGACGGCGCCGAGCGCGGCGGCCTCGTCGGTCAGCTGGTCGGCGGTCACGGTGAACCGGCGGCGCGCGGCATCCGCGGATTCGCCTGTCCACCCGGGGAACTGCCCGATGTCCGCGAGCTGGGTGGTGACATCCTGCACGGTGGTGATGCGGCGGGACAGCGACGTTTCGAGCATCTCCAGCGCCAGCTCGTTCCACCAGCGAATGTCCGGTAACAGCATCGGATGAATCCCCCACCCATTTCGTCGAACCCGTGCGAGTGGGTAGCCTAATGGAAACCAAGACAATTCGGATGCTCGGGGGGACCTCGGTGACTGAGCAGGTAACGGTCGATCCACAACAGTTGCGCGCCGCCGCCGGTCGGCTCGACGGCCTGTTCAACGACTCCGGCGCCGCCCTGGCGGAGACCGATCGGTCGATCGCCGACAGCCGGGACGGGTGGAAGCAGTCGGCGGCCGGCGCGTTCGGCCGGTTCAACGGCTATCTGGACGGCCGGCGGGCGCTGCTGCAGCGCAACCTCGGCGAACTCTCGGAGTCGCTGAAGACCACGGCGAACAACTTCCAGTCGCAGGAGGAGTCGTCGGCGGCGGCAATCGACGAGCAGGCGCCACAATCGCCTTGGCTGAAGATCTGAACCGCCTCGGCGGAGATCCGGCCGGTGTCTCCGGACGACCGGCGGGGCGGCGGTCGATGCCATAGAGACCGAGTGTGCGCCCCGGCCGGGGCCGCATTTGGCCGGATAGTACATGCGCAGGTAAGCTTGATCGGCGGTGCGCCTTGCCCGCCGGTTGCTCATGCCCACATGCCGATTTCGGCAAGTATGACACCAGCGAGTATGGCACCAGGTCGACGTACGTGCACGACAATGACCGAGCTAGACAGTGACTGAAGCTAGCCGAAGAGTTGGCCCCAGCCAGGGACCAGCGTAACCGGGATCGCGGAGGATATGGCGAAGAAAGACGGGGCCATCGAGGTCGAGGGTCGAGTGATCGAGCCACTGCCCAATGCGATGTTCCGGATCGAGCTGGAGAACGGGCACAAGGTTCTCGCGCACATCAGCGGCAAGATGCGGCAGCACTACATCCGCATCCTGCCCGAGGACCGCGTGGTCGTGGAGCTGTCGCCCTACGACCTGTCCCGCGGTCGCATCGTCTACCGATACAAGTGATCGCGCTCGGGCGCGACTCCAGAGACTTCCCCGGCCGAGTGGCCGGGGAAAAGCTGTGTTCACACCCCGTGAACCACAACCAGATTGGACGGACGTGAAGGTTCAACCGAGCGTCAAGAAGATCTGCGATAAGTGCAAGGTGATCCGCCGCAACGGGCGGGTCATGGTGATCTGCGACAACCAGCGCCACAAGCAGCGTCAGGGCTAGCAGGTTCCGGCCAAGCACCGATCGCCGATCGGATTGGCAGACAAGAGAAGACCTCCCAGCGCCAGTCACACATCGGCGAGCCCCGCCGGTTCAGCAATGAACACAGGGGCGGATGAGTGACCAACCCCCGGAACGGAGGCCGGGGCCCCAGCCGAGGGGACGGACAGGGAGCAGACCTCCGCAACGATAAGGAATTGCCATATGGCACGTCTGATGGGCGTCGACCTTCCGCGCGAAAAGCGCATGGAGGTCGCGCTGACCTACATTTTCGGCGTCGGCCGCACCCGCGCCAAGGAGGTGCTGGAAGCCACCGGTGTGAGCCCGGATCTGCGCTCGAAGGACCTCACCGACGACGACCTCACCCGGTTGCGCGACTACATCGAGGCGTCGGAGTTCAAGGTCGAGGGTGATCTGCGCCGCGAGGTGCAGGCCGATATCCGTCGCAAGATCGAGATCGGCTGCTACCAGGGCATCCGCCACCGTCGTCACCTGCCGGTGCGCGGCCAGCGGACCAAGACCAACGCGCGCACGCGCAAGGGTCCGAAGAAGACCGTCGCCGGCAAGAAGAAGTAGGGGATAACTGATGCCTCCGAAGAGCCGGACCTCCGGCCCCAAGAAGTCCCAGAAGGCGCGTCGCAGGGACAAGAAGAACGTTCCGCACGGCCACGCGCACATCAAGTCCACGTTCAACAACACGATCGTGTCGATCACCGACCCCGAGGGCAATGTCATCTCGTGGGCGTCGTCGGGTCACGTCGGCTTCAAGGGTTCGCGCAAGTCGACCCCGTTCGCCGCGCAGCTCGCCGCCGAGAACGCCGCCCGCAAGGCGCAGGAGAACGGCGTCAAGAAGGTCGACGTGTTCGTGAAGGGCCCGGGTTCGGGCCGCGAGACCGCGATCCGCTCGCTGCAGGCCACCGGCCTCGAGGTGGGCACGATCTCCGATGTCACCCCGCAGCCGCACAACGGCTGCCGTCCGCCCAAGCGGCGTCGCGTCTAGCGGGAAGGAAGGTAGAGAACTATGGCTCGTTACACCGGCCCCATTACCCGCAAGTCGCGTCGCCTGCGTGTCGACCTCGTCGGCGGTGACCAGGCGTTCGAGCGCCGCCCCTACCCGCCGGGCCAGCACGGCCGCGCGCGGATCAAGGAGAGCGAGTACCTGGTCCAGCTGCAGGAGAAGCAGAAGGCCCGCTTCACCTACGGCGTCATGGAGAAGCAGTTCCGCCGCTACTACGAAGAGGCGAACCGCCGCAAGGGCAAGACCGGCGACAACATGTTGCAGCTGCTGGAGTCCCGGCTGGACAACGTGGTCTACCGCGCCGGCCTGGCCCGCACCCGCCGGCAGGCCCGCCAGCTGGTGAGCCACGGCCACCTGCTGGTCAACGGCAAGAAGGTGGACGTTCCCAGCTACCAGGTCGGGCAGTACGACATCATCGATGTCAAGGAGAAGTCGCTGAGCACGCTGCCGTTCCAGGTGGCCCGCGAGACCCAGGGCGACCGCCCGATCCCGGGCTGGCTGCAGGTGGTGCCGAACCGGTTGCGGATTCTGGTCCACCAGCTGCCGGAGCGTGCGCAGATCGACGTGCCGATCAACGAACAGCTCATCGTCGAGTACTACTCGAAGTAAACGTCGGCGATTGCCGCTGACAGGGAGCGGCCCACCCCGGCCGCTCAGCTCCCAGCCGTGGGCGTCAAATAGCGGGCGCCCTGAAGGAGGATCTCAACAATGCTGATTTCACAGCGACCGACGCTGACCGAAGAGGTCTTGGCCGAGAACCGCTCGAAGTTCACCATCGAACCGCTCGAGCCGGGCTTCGGCTACACCCTCGGCAACTCGCTGCGGCGCACCCTACTCTCGAGCATCCCGGGTGCGGCCGTGACCAGCATCCGCATCGACGGCGTGCTGCACGAGTTCACCACCGTCCCGGGCGTGAAGGAGGATGTCACCGACATCATCCTGAACCTCAAGGGCCTGGTCGTGTCGTCCGAGGAGGACGAGCCGGTCACCATGTACGTGCGCAAGCAGGGCCCGGGCACCGTCACCGCCGGTGACATCGTCCCGCCGGCCGGTGTCACCGTCCACAACCCGGACATGCACATCGCCACCCTGAACGACAAGGGCAAGCTGGAGATCGAGCTCGTGGTCGAGCGCGGTCGCGGCTACGTCCCGGCCGTGCAGAACAAGGCGTCCGGTGCGGAGATCGGCCGGATTCCGGTGGATTCGATCTACTCGCCGGTGCTGAAGGTGACCTACAAGGTCGAGGCGACCCGTGTCGAGCAGCGCACCGACTTCGACCGGCTCATCCTGGACGTCGAGACCAAGAACTCGATCTCCCCGCGGGATGCGCTGGCGTCGGCCGGTAAGACCCTGGTCGAGCTGTTCGGCCTGGCGCGCGAGCTCAATGTGGAGGCCGAGGGTATCGAGATCGGGCCCAGCCCGGCCGAGGCGGATCACATCGCCTCGTTCGCGCTGCCGATCGAGGATCTGGACCTCACCGTGCGGTCGTACAACTGCCTCAAGCGCGAGGGTGTGCACACCGTGGGCGAGCTGGTGGCCCGCACCGAATCGGATCTGCTGGATATCCGCAACTTCGGGCAGAAGTCCATCGACGAGGTGAAGGTCAAGCTGCACTCGCTCGGCCTCTCGCTCAAGGACAGCCCGGCCTCCTTCGATCCGTCCAGCGTCGTGGGTTACGACGCCACCACCGGAACCTGGAGCGACAGCGGCGCCTTCGGCGACACCGACCACGGCGAGCAGGACTACGCCGAGACCGAACAGCTCTAGGCCGTACGGGGTGGCAGCCCCGGTTCGGCCTTCTCATAAGGAGAACCCACAATGCCCAAGCCCAAGAAGGGTGCCCGCTTCGGCGGGTCGGCGTCGCACCAGAAGGCGATCTTCGCCAATCTGGCCACGGCGCTCTTCGAGCACGGTCGGATCACGACCACCGAGGCCAAGGCCAAGGCGCTGCGCCCGTACGCCGAGAAGCTGGTCACCAAGGCAAAGGCCGGCACCCTGGCCGACCGCCGCGAGGTGCTCAAGGTGATCCGCGACAAGGACGTGGTGCACGAACTCTTCGCGACCATCGGACCGTCGTTCGAGGGCCGTGCGGGTGGCTACACCCGGATTATCAAGACCCTGCCGCGCAAGGGTGACAACGCGCCGATGGCGATCATCGAGCTGGTCCGGGAGCAGACCGTGACCAACGAGGCCGATCGTGCTCGCCGCGTAGCTGCGTCGCAGAAGGCCAAGGCTGAGGAGCCGAAGGCCGAGGCGAAGGCCGAGGCGGCCACCGAGGCGAAGGCCGAGGCGGCTACCGAGGAGACCGAGGCTGAGGCCGAGGCCGAGGCCCCGGTTCCAGAGGAAAAGGCCGACGAGAAGTAGGGATTCCTCCCCGCGTATGCGGGGATGACCCGGCCGATGAGAAGTAGGAATTTCCTGCGTTCGCGTCGGGACTTCACGAATGAGCCCGCCGTCCCCTCCGGGTCGGCGGGCTCACTCATGCTACTCAGGAGATGGCTGTGACCAGTGCGGGTTCGGACCGGCGCGGCGCCGCGGTCCGGATGCGGATCGGCGTCGCCTACGACGGCACCGATTTCCTCGGTTGGGCGCGCCAGCCGGGCCTGCGTACGGTGCAGGGAGTGCTGGAGGAGTCGTTGAGTACGGTGCTGCGCGAGCCGGTTCAGCTGACCGTCGCCGGGCGCACCGATGCCGGCGTGCACGCCGAGGGACAGGTCGCGCACTTCGACACCGCGGCGGAGTTCGACGCCGCCGAGCTGATTCACCGGCTGGCCCGATTTCTGCCGAAAGACGTGCGGCTCACCGATATTCGCGTCGCGCCCCCCGAATTCGACGCTCGTTTCTCGGCGATTCGCCGACACTACGCCTATCGCCTGACCACCGCACCGTACGGCGCCGAGCCGCTCCGGGCGCGCAGCGTGGTGCCGTGCCGCGCGGTGGATTCGGAGGCGATGCGCGAGGCGTCCCGGAAACTGCTGGGGCTGCACGACTTCGCCGCGTTCTGCCGTCGCCGGGAGGGCGCCACCACCGTGCGGGAGTTGCAGCGGTTCGACTGGGAGGTTTCCGGCGATCGGCTCACCGCGTTCGTCAGCGCGGACGCGTTCTGCTGGTCGATGGTCCGCAGCCTGGTGGGTGCGGTGCTGGCGGTCGGGGAGGGCCGCCGCACGCCGGAGTGGGTGGCCGGACTGCTCCGTGAACGCGAACGCTCCAGCGCGGTCACCGTCGCGCCCGCCCACGGCCTGAGCCTGATCGGCGTCGACTACCCGGCTGACGAGGACCTGGCCGCCCGCAATGCACAGACCCGCGAGACCCGCACGGTTCCGGTCGACCCGGGCTGCTGCGGACCCTGACCCGAGGCCGGACAGGCGGCTACCGGGAACTGTCGGTGAGGCGGCTGCCGATGGTCTGCGCACTGTGCCCTCACCGCGCGTGGAGTGGAGGTGCGCCATCGTTCGCCACGAGTCCGCGAGTTGGTGGTGAGCAGAGCGGCGGGCGGATGGCAGACTCGGCCCTCATGAGTCCGGTGAGTCGCGGTCGCAAGGGCCGGAAGAACGGGAAGAAGCAGGCGTCTGCCGGCCGGGAGGCCGAAATCGTCGAGCTATCAAGCGAATTCGACGGGTCGGAGGCGGACGAGGAGGTCGATCTCGAGGAGATCGACCTCGAGGTCGACGAGCTGGGGCTGTCCGAGATGATGGCCGACGCCGTCGCCACCATGGGGGAGTTCGAGCGGGTCGACGATCCGGCGGACGGCGAGTATCTGGCCGCGACGCTGCTGGCCGTCGGTTACGGCGGTGAGCCGGATGAGGCCGCCGTGTTCGCCCGCATGTTCATCACCGCGGCCGAGAACGTGGCGCAGCCCGGGGCGCTGGCGTTTCTGCGGTGCACCGCCGCGCTGAGTGCCGAACCGATCCGGGCGGCCGCGGCCGAGGCGGCGGACCGGTTGACGGCCGCGGGAGTCGGCGCGCCCGCGTGGGTAGCCGAACTGGACGAGCCGGTCGTCGCCGGGGAGTACGCCCGGTGGCCGCAACCGGACGGCGATGGCGAGGTGCTGTTCGGCAGCTTCCGGCGGGCCGGGCGCACGGACGGGTTCATGATGTTCGCCGACGACGAAAACTGCGGTGCCGCATGGGGACTCGCACCGTACGTCGGATCGGCCCTCGACGACGCGCGCCGCCTCACCGATGCCGAGGAGACCGAGCCGCAGGAGCCGATGCCGGCCGACGAGTTCCGACGGCGGGCCGAGGCCGCCCTGGACGCCCGGGTCCTGCACGACCGGATAGGCATCGAACCCGAGGCGCCCGAGGACGACGACGCCGTGCCCCACGAGGTCACCGACGTGGTGCTGCGCGCACGACTGCGTGCGCTCCCGGTCTCCGCGAAACCCCTTCCGGTGCACATTCATCCGGAGTACGCGTGACACACGCTGTCGGCGTGGCCCGAGAGGCGGCGGCATTGCGCCCGCCGGTCACCCGCCGCCGGAACGGGCCTCTGTCGTCACGGGGTGCTGGGCCGATGTCGGTGCGGCTTCCCTAAGGTCGGCGGGTGTCGTCGTTGGGTCGCAGGTGCTCCGTCGTCAGGGACGGCTGGCGGCCCGATGTTCGCGTCCGCCGAGCCGGGATACGTGCCCGTTCGGAACGTGATGGTCGTCGGCCCGAACTGCTGGACCGGTGTCGATGCAGTGCAGCTTCCCGACGGTCGGCGGGTGTCGTGGCCGGGGGCCGGATGCGCTCCGTAGCCAGGGACGGTTGCTGGTCCCGATGCTCGCGTTCGCCGAGCCGGGGTTCGTGCCTGTTCGGGAATGTGATGGTGGTCGGCCCGGGTTGTTGGCCGATGTCGATGGGTGCGGCTTCGCTACAGTCGTCGGGCGCTGTCGCTGTGGCCGGATGTGCTCCGTCGTCAGGGACGGCTGTCGGGCTCGTGTCCGGGAGATCCGCGTTGGCGACGTGGTGGTCGTCGGTCCGGGTTGTTGGCTCTGCCGGAACGGAATACGGGCGGCCTCCTCGGGGTTCGCACCGAATATGACCATTCAGGGATTGGGACGGTTCGGAGTCTGGCGTTACTACTCGGCTTTCACCCCGGAGCAGGCGCGGGAGTTGGAGGGCCTGGGCTACAGCACGCTGTGGCTGGGTGGTTCGCCGCCGGCGGATCTGCCGGTGGTGGAATCGCTGCTGGAGGCGACCGAGACGCAACTGGTCGGCACCAGCATCGTGAACGTGTGGTCGACCTCGGCCGATGAGGTGGCGGAGTCGTTCCACCGCATCGACGGGCGTTTTCCGGGCCGATTCATCCTCGGCATCGGCGTCGGGCATCCCGAGAACGACAGCGTCTACCGCAAGCCCTACGACGCGCTGGTCGACTACCTGGACGTGCTCGACAAGGCCGGGGTGCCGAAGGAGCGCCGGGCCCTGGCCGCCCTCGGACCGCGCGTGCTGGAACTGGCCCGCGACCGCACGGCGGGCGCGCTGCCGTATCTCGCCCCGCCCGAGCACACCCGCCGGGCCCGCGAGACGCTCGGCGGGGACGCGCTGCTGGTGGCCGAGAACAAGGTCGTGCTGGACACCGACGCCGAACGCGCCCGCGGCACCGGCCGCAACATGGTGAAGATGTATCTGGGCCTGACCAACTACGTCACCAACCTGCGCCGCCTCGGCTACAGCGACGAGGACGTCGCCAAGCCGGGCAGCGACCACCTGATCGATGACCTGGCCCTGCACGGCACCGCCGAGGAGATCGCCGCCGGCCTGGTCGCGCACCTCACCGCCGGCGCCGACCAGATCGCGGTGCAGGCGCTGGACGAGGACTATCTGGCCACCTTGCGCGCCCTCGCCCCGGCACTGGGCGCGCGCGTCTGACTCGGTGGCGGTGCGGATCGCGCGGCTGAACGCCGGGCGATGCGCCCGCATGCGACGTGACGATCTGGGGGTGGTCCTCCCGCCCCCGGTCTGCACGTCGGACACCGGTGAGGCCGAACCGCGGCCGGGCCGACTTACGTAGCGTCCCGGCTGCGGGTGGAATGTGTGCGGCGCGCTCCAGCTGTCGCGGGCCGGGCAGGCGGCCTCGGGCGGGAGCGCGCTGCATGTACCCGCGGGCCGGTGGGGGAGTCGGGTCGTTACGAGCGGACCAGGCGGGCTATGGCGTCGGTGGCTTCCTTGATCTTCGCCTCGGCGTCGGGTCCGCCCTGTACGGCGGCGTCGACCACGCAGTGGCTGATGTGGTCCTCGAGCAGGCCCATCGCCACGGCCTGCAGCGCCTTCGTCATCGCCGACACCTGGGTGAGGATGTCGATGCAGTACTTTTCCTCTTCGACCATCCGTTGCAGGCCACGGGCCTGGCCCTCGATCCGGCGCAGCCGCTTGAGGTAATCCTCCTTGGCGGTGATGTAGCCGTGAGTAGCGTGGTCGTGGCCGGTCTGGTCGACCGTCGTGGTCTCGTCCTCGGTCACCGGTTGCATCCTCACTCCCGCCACCATCGCCTACAATACCCCCATAGGGTACATGTGTTCTGGTGGTTTGTCAGACGGCCGCCGTGCCCGCACTCCGATCGGTCGCCGTGCCCGCACTCGATGCTGGGCCGTCGCCGGATCACGGGATGCGCAAGAATCAGGGGCATGAGTTCGGATTCCCGGCCCGCGCTGGCGATCATCGGCGGCAGTGGCTTCTACGACTTCTTCGGCGACGACGCGACCACACTGAACATCGAGACCCCCTACGGCGCGCCGAGCGCGCCGATCACCGTCGGTGCGGTGGAGGGGCGGCGGGTGGCGTTCCTGCCCCGGCACGGCCGCAAGCACGAGTACTCCCCGCAGACCGTGCCCTACCAGGCGAACATGTGGGCGCTGCGGTCGATCGGCGTGCGCCGGATCTTCGCGCCGTGTGCGGTCGGCAGCCTGCGTGCCGACTGGGGTCCGGGCACGGTGGCCGTCCCCGATCAGCTGGTCGACCGCACCTCCGGGCGGCCGCAGAGCTATTTCGACAACGGCGGCGTGCACGTTTCGTTCGCCGATCCGTACTGCGACGAACTCCGCACGGTCGCAACCGGTTCCGCGGTCGACGAACTGCCGATGAAGGCGGCCGGGACGATGGTCGTGGTGCAGGGGCCGCGCTTCTCCACACGGGCCGAGAGCCGCTGGTTCGCCGCCCAGGGCTGGGAATTGGTGAACATGACCGGATATCCGGAGTCGGTGCTCGCCCGGGAACTCGAAATGTGTTATGCCGCTATCGCTCTGGTGACCGATCTGGACGCCGGGCTGGAGGCCGGCGAGGGGGTCAGCGCGGCGGCCGTCTTCGCCGAGTTCGAACGAAATCTGGTGCCGTTCAAGCAACTCGTCCGGCAGGCGGTCGCGCGGGTCGACGGCACCGACGCCTGCGAGCGCTGCCGTGTGCACGCCGGGGTGCGTCTGCCGTTCGAATTGCCTTGAGCCGATGGACGTACGGGCAGAAGGTAAAGGTGACGGCATGCGCGTGCTGTTGACCGGTGCGGCGGGATTCGTCGGGGCGCACGTGCACCGGGCATTGGTCGCCGCGGGGCACCGGGTGGTTGCCGTCGATTCCCTCGCGGCCGCGGTGCACGGTGCGAATCCCGAGCCACCAGAGGGTATTTCCGTTGTCGATATCCGTGATCCCGATGCGCTGGAGCCGCTGTTGCGTGGCGTGGATGTCGTCTGCCACCTCGCCGCCGCGGTGCCACCGGTTTCGACCGGTCCGCATGATGTGGTGGGCGCGCCGGGTCTCGTCGTCCCGGCCGGTGCGGGCGCGGCGGAATCCGGCGCCGTGTTTTCGTCATCCGGCCCGGCAGGTTCGGAAACGGGAGGTGCGCAGCAGCGTTCGTCCGCCACCGGGGTCCGGACGGCGGACGGATCGGGGTCGGTGGCCGAAGCCGGCGCGGGTCCGGCCGAGGCGTATCCCGGCACCGATGGTGAGGTGAGCGCGTCCGACAGTTCCGAGCTGCTGTTCGGCGATGACGAGAGACGAGGTGGGGCAGTGGCTCCCGGTTCCGGCGCGAACGGCCGACCGGCCGGCGAACCGAGGCGGGGCGACCGGCAGACCGAACCGACGTGGCGCGGGGACGGCGGGGCACACCGCTCACCCGGCCCGGCAGCGGCGCCGGCCGCCCCCACCCTGCAGACCGCGCCGATGTTCGCGGCGCACAACGACTTCGGCACCGCGGTGCTGCTGGCGGCGATGGAGCGGGCCGGCACTCGGCGGCTGGTGCTGGCATCGTCGGTGTCGGTGTACGGCGAGGGCCGCTACCGCGCGCCGCACGGCGGGCCCTTCTTCCCGGGCCTGCGGCGGCGGGCCGATCTCGATCGCGGCAGGTTCGACCATCGCGCCCCGCGCACCGGTGAGATCCTGACCTGGGAGCCGGTCGCCGAGGATGCGCCGCTGCGGCCGCGAACCGCCTATGCGGCAAGTAAACTCGCGCAGGAGAACTACGCGTTGGCGTGGGGCGTGGCCACCGGCGGCGCGGTGACGGCGCTGCGCTACCACCACGTGTACGGCGACCCGGCCGGCGACTGCGCGGATCCGGCGGCGCATACCGGGGTGGCGGCGCGGTTCCGGGCCGATCTGGCGGCGGGGCGGGCCCCGGTGGTGTTCGAGGACGGCGGTCAGGTCCGCGATCTCGTGCACATCCACGATGCCGCGGCCGCGGCGGTCGCGGCGGTCGAGCGCCCGCTGCCCGGTTTCGTGCCGCTGAACATCGCCTCCGGTCATCCGGTCACGCTGTGGGAAGTGGCCTCGATCATGGCCCGTGCCCGCGGTGGGCCGGAGCCGGTGGTCAGCGGGCAGTACCGGGCGTCGGACGTGCGCCACCTGGTCGCCCATCCCGAACGCGCCCGGCACGCACTGGATTTCGCGGCGCGCATCGCCCCGGCCCGTGGGCTCGCCGAGTACGCGACCTCCGCCGCGGTCGCCCGCCGCTGAGCGGCCCGGCCGGGGGCCTAGGCTCGGGGCATGGACAATCCGCTGCGGCTCGAGGTCATCGTCGCCAGCGTGCGGCCGGAACGGTTCGCTCCGGTCGTCGCCGACTGGTTCGTGCGCACGGCACGGTCGGATACCGCATTCGACACCGGCGTCATCGATCTCGCGCACACGCCGCTGCCCACCGAGCTGTCGGTGACCCCGGAGGTGCTTGCCTACCGGGAGCGGCTCGCCGCGGCGGACGCCTTCGTGGCCGTGACGTCCGAGTACAACCACGGCTACCCGGCCGCGCTGAAGACCGCGCTGGACAGCGCCAAACACGAATGGCGGGCCAAGCCGATCGGATTCGTCGGCTACGGCGGGCTGTCCGGCGGCCTGCGCGCCATCGAACAGCTGCGCCAGGTCGTCGCCGAGATCCACATGGTGTCGATCCGCGAGACGGTCAGCTTCCACCGGGCGAAGCGCAGGTTCGACGACGGCGGCGAGACGGCCGACGGTGCGGCGATCGACGCCGCGCAGCGCCTGCTTCGCCAATTGGCCTGGTGGGGACGTCATTTGCGGACGGCGCGGGCGACCGACCCGTATCCGGGCTGACGACCGGTCGGCCGCCTATTGCTGGTGGGCCATGGCCCGCCGCCCGCGCGGGGTGCCGATGTAGGTCGTCTCGCGAGGGATCGACACCAGCGTCAGGTCCACCTGGGCGGTACCCGTGCGCAGGATGACGTGGTTGCCGATGGCGCCGGGCTGATGCAGCGACAGGTCGGGCCGGGTCCCCGGCCATCCCATCGGATCGCCGGTGACGTAGATCGTCGTGACGCCCGCGTGCGGCGCCGGCGCGAGCACGCCGTCGACCACGGCCGCGGTGAAATCGGCGTCGCTCTGGTGGGTTTCGACCGCGAGGGTCAGCCGCTCCGGATTGCCGATCGTGGTGACCAGTTGCTCCCAGGCCTGCGGGCGGTCGGTGCGGACCAGGATGCGCTCGCCCACGGCCAGCGCCCGGAACACCAGCTGCTGCGCCAGATACAGCTCGCCGGCCACGTACACGGTCGAAATGCCCTGGCCGACAAGCCGAATCGCGACACCGTTGCCGTCGTCGTCGGAGCCGATCAGCTGACCGCAGCCGGACGAGGGCAGATGCAGTGCCCCGATCACGTCGATCGGATATTCGCTCAGCGGCACCGTGTCGTCCACGTTCGGGAGGCCGATCGGCAGGTGGGCGAGCAGGCTCTGGCGATGCCGGCCGTTCAGCGACACCATGCCCCGTTGCCGGCGCTTCTCCGGCAGCTCCCGTGTGGTCAGGCGCCAGGCGGCGCCGATGTTCACCGTCTCCGTGGCGCTGCCCGGCCGCAACCGCACGGCCACGGTGGTGCCGCGCGAGGGGTCCACCCACAGCTGCGCCAGCAGATCCGTGCCCAGCTGGCCCGGGTCGACGGCGGCGCCGATGTTGACGCCGTTGCGCAGTTCGGCGTTGCGCCACTTGTGGGTGACCGTGCGCGGATCGAGTCCCGTGGTGATCTGCATGACGGCCCGCTTGATCTCCGGCGCGGTGAGCACGCGCGAGGAGCAGTCGGCGTCCTCGAGCGCGCGCACGATGCGCTGGGTCGCGATCGTCACCGCACGGCACGCGCCCTCGGTTCCGCCGCCGCGCCGATCGGCCGCCTCCGGGCAGGCCAGCGTGTCGAATCCGATCGCCAGCCACACCGTGCGGTGCGCCGTCGCCGGGAGCGGGCCCAGCAGGCTCTCGTAGATCGGCCCGGCCGGCGTGCCGGAGCGGCTGCGGTGGCCGTGACTGATGATGTCGATGCCGCTGAGCAGGATGTCGTGCTGGGTCAGGCACTGGGCGAGTTCGGGCAGCGGCAGCAGGTGCGAGGCGTGCACGGTGTTGCGGTCGATGCGGGTCAGCCCGCCCTTGGGCGGCAGCACCTCGACGACCGCCACGACCCGGCTGCCCTCCCAGTACAGACCGAGAGAGCGGCCGTCCGGCCCGCGGAAGTCGACCGTATCGCCGAGCAGGTAGTCGCGGTGGCGGCGATAGCGCCAGATCGTGGTGATCCAGTCGGCCACGGTGCGCTTGCCGACCGGGATCAGCAACAGCAGGCCGGCGACCACGGCGGCGGCCAGCGCGTACCACCATTGCAGGCCCACGACCAGCACGACCACCCCGACAACCAGCCCCAGTAACTGCGCCGCAAGCAGATTCGGCAGCGAGATACGTCCAAACAGCGGACGGTTGCTCGTCGCGCGCGGTTCGGCCATCGTCGTCCCCCAGGTACCCGGTGTCGGCCGTTTTCGGTGGCCGAGCTGAACTTCAGTCCCGCTGAACTGTACTGTGTTCAGCGAACGTGAGCACTGTTCGGGGGAGCACTTATGCCTTCAAGACCTACCACGCGCTGGCAGGTGAGCGGTTACCGCTTCCTGGTGCGGCGGATGGAGCATGCCCTCGTGCGCCGGGACGTGCGCATGCTGCACGATCCGATGCGCTCGCAGTCGCGTGCCTACACGGCCGGGCTGGTGCTGGGCTGTGTGGCCTTGGCCGGCTGCGGTGTGCTGGCACTGCTGCGCCCGCAGGGCGCGATCGGCGACAACAAGATCCTGATCGGCAAGGATTCGGGCGCGGTCTACGCGGTGATCGACGACGTCGTGCATCCGGCGCTGAATCTCTCCTCGGCCCGGCTGGCGGTCGGCGAACCCGCGAAAGCGGTGTCGATCAAGGAGTCCGAGCTGGCGAAGAAGTCGCGCGGCACCCTGATCGGCATCCCGGGCGCGCCCGCCTCGCTGAACTTCGACGGCGGCGGCAAGGGCCGCAGCTGGACGATCTGCGACGAGATGAAGAACGACGGCAGCCGCGACCTGACCACGACCGTGGCGGCCGGCGACCCGGAGCTGGGCGCCAAGGCGTCCACGATGGGGCCCGACAAGGCACTGCTGGTCCAGGGCAAGGACCACACCTACCTGATCTACGACAACAAGCGCGCGCGGGTGGACATGAACAACACCTACGTCACCGACGCGCTGAAGATCCGCGGTATGACGCCCCGGCCGATCAGCGAGGCGCTGCTGAACGCGATTCCGGAGGTGCTGCCCATCACCCCGCCGACGATCGACGATCCGGGCGGCTTCCCCGCCAGGCCCATCGGCAACCACCGCATCAACGACGTCGTCCGGCTGACCACCGACGGCCAGTACTTCGTGGTGCTGCGCGACGGCCTGCAGCCGGTGTCGCCGCTGACCGCGGAGATCATCCGGAACGCGAATCCGACCGCGTCCGGGAACTCGGAGATCATCCCGAACGAGCGCAGCAGCGCGGATCTGACGAACACCCTGCCGGTGGCGGACTATCCGGAGACCGCGCCGACCATCATCGACGCGAAGGAACAGCCGCTCGGCTGCCTGTCGTGGCGACCGCTGGCGGGCGCCTCCGATCAGCCCAACGGCAGCATGCACGCCGAGCTGTCGGTGCTCACCGGACGCGCCCTGCCGCTGCCGGACAAGGCCAAGACGACGCCGCTGGCGCAGGCCGACGGCGCCGGCCCCAACGTCGATGCCTACTACACGACACCCGGGTCGGGGGTCTTCGTGCAGACCACCGGCATCGAGCCGAACAGCCAGCGGCGCGACGCCGAATTCTTCATCGCCGACACCGGAGTTCGCTACGGCATCAAGGATGCCGAGGCCGCCAAGGCGCTCGGCATGGACGCGGAGAAGGCCAAGCCCGAGCTGGCTCCCTGGCCGATCGTCGGCGGCCTCGCGAACGGCCCGACCCTGGGCCGCCAGGAGGCCATGGTCGCGCACGACGGCGTGGCGCCCGACCCGAACCCGGCCAAGCAGCTGGTGCAGTCCAAGCAGGGGCAGCAGCAGGCCACCGGGTAGCGCCGGCCCGCGAATGTGGTACCGCGGCATCTTCTTTCGCCGTCGTACCACGTCGGGCGGTCGCGTTCGTTTCGTTCCTATGCGTGACCGGACCGGTCGATGGTTTTCGGCATCGTGGGTGGTTCTGCGGCGCTGTCGATTTCGGCACGGTCGGCGGTACCGTCCGCGGACACCGGGGCGCGCTGCTCGCCCGGGGCCGCGAATCCCATCCCGCTGCTCAATGCGGCGACCTCGGCACGCAGCGTGCGGACCTCGTCGAGGAGGACGCCCACTTCGAGATCGGTGCGCTCGGCGGACTCCTCCACGGTCTTCAGCTGATCGATGACCCAGCTGGTGGTGGTGCCGATGGCGAAGCTGATCAGGCCGATGCCGAAGGTCATCAGGAGCAGGGCGACCAGGCGGCCCTCGCCGGTGACGGGATAGTAGTCGCCGTAGCCGACGGTGGTCACCGAGACGGCCGACCACCACAGCGCGTCGCCGTAGCTCTGCACGTTGGCGCCCGGCGCGCCGTACTCGGCGTCGAACATCGCCAGGCTGCACAGGAATACGACCAGCAGCGAACTGACGCCGACGAAGACGGCCAGGCGGGTCCTGGTCAGCGTGTTGCGGTTCAGGGTGTCCAGGACCAGGAGGGCGGCGCGCAGCAGCCGGAGCGGCCGGACCGGCGGCAGCAGCACGATCAGCAGCTCCAGCGGGTGCGAGCGTAGGAATTGCCAACGCCGCGTGGACAATCCGAGCCGGATCAGGAAGTCCGCCGCGAAGATCGCCCAGATCGCGATGTCGACGCCGGTCAGCCAGCTGTCCAGGGTGGGTGAGTCGGCCGTGTCCAGGACATGCCAGGCGTAGACGCCGAGGAACAACGCCGCCAGCACCCCCATCGGGATATTGGTCGCGCGTTCCCAGGCGACCCGGCGGCTGACCGGACCGGTCACGGAGTGGGCCGAGGCGGAGTCTGTCCGGGGACCGGGCTGAATCATGGTGTCACTGCCTTGGTCGAGCGCCGGGGCGACCACGCACGGGCGGCCCACCCCTGGAGAAGGTTTCGACACGCTATCGCCGGTTCCGGTCCGGGCGTTGCGCCGGTGCGGAACGGCCGCGGCGCGTAGGTCGGCACCCGCACCCCAGCGGGCGCGTTCCGGCGTGGGAATGCGTGGTTGCCGATGAATCCGTGACGGACAGGGAGTCGGTACCGGTATGGAGACGATCAATCTCGCGGAACTGTACGACCAGGAGGAGTTGAACTGGGCCGACGTGCGGGCCCGGCTCGACGCGGGGTTCGACCAGGAGCCGGGCGCCGGCGGGCCCGACCGGCACACGTGCTGGCTGACCACCCTGAATCCGGACGGCAGCCCGCACGTGAACGGAATCGGCGCACTATGGGCCGAGGGCACCTTCTGGTTCGAGACCGGCACGCGAACACGCAAGGGCCGCAACCTCGCTCGTGACCCGCGCTGCGCCGTGAGCCTGGCCACCCGCGAATTCGATCTGGTGGTCGAGGGCATCGCCGAACTCGTCACGGATCCGGGGACGGTCGCCGAGATGGCGGCGCGCTGGGCAGCCGGCGGCTGGCCGGTCCGGGTGGACGAGTCGGGCCGCGCGCTGACCGCGGAGTTCAGCGCCCAGTCGGCCGGTCGCCCGCCGTGGCACGTCTACCGCGTGAGCACGAGCACCGCGACCGCCGTCGCCACCGTCGAGCCGTTCGGCGCGTCGCGCTGGCGCTTCGGCTGAGTCACCGGCCGAAGTCCCTGCCTGCGGCCGGATCTCAGAGCGAACGGACCAGCGTGTACAGCTCCGCCACCCAGAACACCAGCGGCAGGATCGCCGCGACGAAGCCGTACTCCAGCATCTCGACGGCCCGGCGCATGGGCGGCGTGGCGTCCTGGTTGGGCACGATGAGGCCGAGGATCAGTGCGCCGATCAGCATCACCATCGCGGCGCCGAACACCGCCAGCGGCTGTTCCATCGTGAGCGCGGCCGCGATCATCATCGCCAGCAGGATCGCCGCGCCGCCGCCGAGCAGCACCACCGCCTGCTCGGCGCCGGCGTAGGTCCGGCTGCGGAACAGCAGCACCACCGAACTCACCGCCGCCAGCGCCACACCGGGCCAGAACGGGGAGTTCGCGGTCGGATCGGTAGCGGCCAGCGCTCCGATCACGGTCACCAGAGTTGTCGCGGAGACCAGGCCGGCCAGATACATCCGCGCCCGTTCGGATTTCGCGCGCAGCGCCTCCATGGTGGGCAGTGCGCGCTGGTCGTCCGGATCCTCCTCGGTGGGATCGATCGGCGTGCCGGGGGACGGCACCGGCGGCAGCGGCAGCTTCGACAGCAGCATCGACACCCGCGGCGCCAGCGACAGCGCACCGAGCGCCAGCGCGGCGGCGACGGCGCCGATGGCCTTCACCGGCTGGTCGGTCAGCAGCCCGACCAGGGCGGCCGGAATGGCGAACAGCGACAGGGTGGTCGTGCCGATGAACAGGGCGAGCCCGACGCCGCTGACCCGCCACGTCAGCACCGAGGTGGCGCCGACGAGCACCGAGCCCAGCAGGAGGTTCGCCCAGCCGTACTGGTCCGGCACCAGCAGCATGCCCGCCGCGAACGCGGCCGGCAGCGCGCATCCGCCGAGGATCAGGGCCGTCGGCCGATCGCCGTACATCCGGCTCAGCACGGTCGCGGCGATCACCAGCAGCACCGCGATGAACGCGGCGATCGACCCGGTGACGTAGCCGGGCAACGCATCCGGCGCCAGCAGCAGCCCGGCGCAGCCGACCAGCATGGTGAACACGGCGATGACCGAGCCGGTGATCCGGGCGACGGTGGGGGACCAGGCACGGAAGTTGCCGGCGTCGGCGATCGCGACGTTGTACATGATGTCGTCGAACAGCGGTGTCGGCGCGACATGGTCGGCGCTCTCCAGCATCAGCAGCTCGCCGTCGCGCACCCCTTGCTCGCCGAGGCTCAGCGAGTTGGAGAACGGCGGCTGGCCGACGCGGGCCAGCACCCATTCGGCCGGCTGGAACTGCTCGCCGGAATTGTCGAAGTCGTTCTGGCGGCTGTGTTGTGCCACCATGTCGACGACGCTGGGAATGACGAGCGCGACCGGTACGTCGACCGGAATGGCCATATCCACCTGGGTATGTTTGGCCAGAATGGTTACGCGGGCGAGATCGGGCGCCCGGACGATTCCGCGGCTCGAATCTTCTTCGATATGGTCCAGTCGCGCGTGCGTCACGCTTCCCCCAACTCCGTCTCTACCTCGGGTTTCCGCATCCGCCCCGGTTTGCGGTCGCGCGGCCGATCCGTGCAGAATGCCTCCGAACTGTACGTCATGTCGGCAGTGCCCTCTACACTGAGTCCGCAGTACTGCCGCCGAAGGGGGATCCGCCGTCGATGAGCACCGTCCGGTTTCAACGCCGTCAGCGTCGGGAGGTTCCGAGGTCTCCGGGCGGTGAGGTAACGCTCCAGCCGCCGCCCGAGATCCCTCGCGCGGTACCGGGCAGCCTGCTGCAGAAGCTCATGCCGGTCGTGATGATCGTCGGCATGGTCGGGATGATGGCCCTGCTGTTCACGCAGGGCGGGGGCATCGCCTCCAACCCGATGAGCATGATGTTCCCGATGATGATGGTCTTCTCGATGGTCGGCATGTTCGCCGGTCAGGGCGGGCGGGGCCAGAAGTCGGCCGAGGCCAACGAGGACCGCAAGGACTATCTGCGCTATCTCGACCAGGTCCGCAAGGATGTCGACCAGACCGCGACGCAGCAGCGCGAGGCCGTGGAATGGAGCCATCCCGAGCCCGCCCTGATCTGGATGCTGGCCGGCACCAGCCGGATGTGGGAGCGGCGTCCGGGCGACAAGGACTTCTGTCACTCCCGCATCGGCCTGGGCGGCCAGCGCCTGGCCACCAGGCTGGTATCCCCCGAGACGGGGCCGGTCGAGGAGCTGGAGCCGATCGCCGCGGTCTCGCTGCGGCGGTTCGTGCGCACCCATTCCACGGTCCTCGACCTGCCCACCGCCATCGCGGTGAAGGGTTTCGCCACCATCCAGCTGAACGGCGACCGCGGCCAGGCGCGCGATATGACCCGCGCAATGCTGTTGCAGCTGTGCATGTTCCAGGCACCCGACCAGGTGCTGCTCGCGGTCGTGTGCGGCGCCGACACGGTGCGGGAATGGGAGTGGACCAAGTGGCTCCCGCACACCCAGCATCCGGACGCGCAAGACGGCGTCGGCACGGAGCGCATGGTCTACGGCTCGATCCGGGAGATGGCCGAGGGGCTGAACCCGTTGCTGCACAACCGGGTTCGGTACTCGCGCAACCAGCCGGCCAACCAGAACCTGGTGCATATCGTCATCGTGGTCGACGGCGGCCTGCTGGAGGCCGAGGAGGACAGCCTGCGGGAGTCCGGCTTCGAGGGCGTCACGGTCATCGATCTGTGCAATTACGCTCCGCGCCTGGCGGTGTCGCGCGGCATCCAGATGGTGGTGGAGAACGGCGAATGCGTCGGCCGCGGCGCCACCGGCAATATGGAGCGTTTCGCGCTGATCGACCGCATCAGCGCCCGGCAGGCCGAGCAGGTGGCCCGGCGCCTGGCCCCGTTCCGGGTCGCGGTGCAGCGCGGCAACGACGCTGCCGCCGAGGAGAACGCCGAGGTGATCTCCACCTGGACGCAGCTGATGGGCATCGGCGATCTCGGCATGTTCAGCCCCGAGAACGCGTGGAAGCCCCGCTACGGCCGCGAGCGCCTGCGGGTCCCGTTCGGCGTGGGCGCCGACGGCCTGCCGGTGTACCTGGACATCAAGGAGGCCGCCGAGAACGGCATGGGCCCGCACGGCCTGTGCATCGGCGCCACCGGTTCCGGTAAGTCGGAATTCCTTCGCACCCTGGTGCTTTCGATGCTCGCGACGCATTCGCCGGATCAGCTGAACCTGGTCCTGGTCGACTTCAAGGGCGGTGCGACCTTCCTCGGAATGGAGGGGATCCCGCACGTCGCGGCGATCATCACCAACCTGGAGGAAGAGGCCGATCTGGTCGAGCGCATGAAGGACGCCCTGGCCGGTGAGATGAACCGCCGCCAAGAGGTGCTGCGCTCGAAGGGCAATTTCGCCAACGTCCTGGAGTACGAGAAGGCCCGCGCCTCGGGCGCCGATCTGGACCCGCTGCCCGCGCTGTTCGTGGTGCTCGACGAGTTCTCCGAACTCCTCACCCAGCACCCGGATTTCGCCGAGCTGTTCACGCAGATCGGCCGCCTCGGCCGCTCGCTGCACGTCCACCTGCTGCTGGCCTCGCAGCGGTTGGAGGAGGGCAAGCTGAAGGGCCTGGAGAGCCATCTGTCCTACCGCATCGGCCTGAAGACGTTCTCCGCCAACGAATCCCGCCAGGTGCTGGGCGTCCCCGACGCCTACAATCTGCCGGCCAGCCCGGGCGGCGGTTACCTGAAGGCGGGCGACGGCGAGATCCGCCGCTTCCAGGCGTCGTATGTGTCCGGTCCGTACGTCGGCGGCGGCCCGCAGCGCGAGGTCACCCAGGCCGGCGTCGCGGGCGGCGAGATCGATGTCAACGCACGGCTGTTCATTGCCGGTCAGGTGAACTTCCGCCCCAGCGACCGGCTTCCGGCTCCGAAGGAGCCCGTCGTGGTGGAGGATGCCGACGACGAGGGCGAGAAGATGTCCAATCTGGACATGCTGGCTTCCCGCATTCGCGGTCACGGCCGCCCGGCGCACGCGATCTGGCTGCCGCCGCTGGACGAGCCGTCCACGCTGGATCAGCTCATCCCGCGGTCCATCCTCACCGGCGATTACAGCCCGATGGCCACGCTGCAGGCACCCCTCGGCATCGTCGACCGCCCGTACGACCAGGTCCGCGACATCATGCCCATCGATCTGTCCGGCGCCCGGGGCAACGTCGCGATCGTCGGCGGTCCGCAGTCCGGCAAGTCGACGGCGCTGCGCACGATGATCATGTCGCTGTCGCTGACCCACACCGCCGAGCAGGTGCAGTTCTATTGCCTCGACTTCGGTGGCGGCACGCTGGCGAGCCTGGAGGGGCTGCCCCACGTCGGCTCGGTCTCGGCGCGCCTGGACACCGACAAGGTGCGCCGCACGGTCGCCGAGATGCAGACCATCGTCCGGCAGCGCGAAATGCGCTTCCGTCAACTGGGCGTCGAGACGATGGCGGATTTCCGGCGCCTGCGGGCAACGGATCCGAGCGCCAGCCCCGCCGCCGCCGGAGCCCACGAAGACCCGTTCGGCGACGTGTTCCTGGTGATCGACGGCTACGGTTCGATCCGCCAGGACTTCGAGCCCCTCGAACAGACGATCATGAACCTCGCTGTGCAGGGCCTCTCGTACGGCGTGCACGTGGTGATCACGCTGTCGCGCTGGATGGAGGCACGCCCCGCGCTGAAGGACCAGATCGGCACCAGAATCGAACTGCGCCTGGGTGATCCGATGGATTCGGAATACGGCCGCAAGGTCGGCGGATTGGTCCCGCAGGGGCGCCCGGGCCGCGGCATCACCTCGGAGCACCTGCACATGCTGACCGCCTTGCCGCGCGTCGACGGCAATTCCGACCCGTCGAGCCTGTCACTGGGCGTGGCGAACGCCGTCACGGCGATCGCCGCCCGCACGCCCGGGCGGCCGGCGCCCCGGGTGCGGATGCTTCCGGAGTCGTTCAGTCGTGACGAGATGCTGGGGGCGCTCAACGGTTGGCCGGCGGGGCTCGACCCGTCGCGGCCGAACCTGCAGATTCCGATCGGCCTGGACGAGGCCGAACTCGCTCCCGTCTTCCTGAATTTCGCTGAGCAGTCGCATTTCCTGGTCTTCGGCGACAGCGAATGCGGCAAGACGAATCTGCTCCGGTCCATCTGTCAAGGCGTGGTGCAGTCGAATACGAAGGACCACGCCATGCTGATCATGGCGGACTATCGCCGGACGATGCTGGGCCTTGTCGAGACCGACCATCTGGCCGGATACGCCCCCTCGGAAGCGGTATTGACGCCGATGATGGCGGAGTTGGCCGGCATTCTGAAGAATCGGATGCCCGGTCCGGACATTACTCAGCAACAGCTTCGCGAGCGGTCGTGGTGGTCGGGACCGGAACTCTATGTGGTCGTCGACGATTACGACCTGGTCGTGACATCGAGCGGCAATCCGATGAGTGTTCTCGTCGAATATCTCGCGCACGCAAAGGATATCGGTCTCCACTTGATCGTCGCCCGGCGCTCGGGCGGTGCGGCGCGCGCCATGTACGACCCTGTGTTGTCCCGTATGCGTGACGTCGGTGCGCTCGGCTTGATCATGAGTGGTAGCCGCGATGAGGGTTACCTGCTGGGAAATGTCCGGCCCGGCGCCATGCCGCCCGGTCGAGGCACCTTCGTTTCTCGTGCGGGGACTGGCCTGATCCAGGTCGCCTGGAGTTCGGCGAGATGACGTCGTCCGTCCGGTCCACCCGCCGACCTGCTCACCACGCGCAGGTCGGTATCGGACCGGGGCGGATGCGGGTCGGCCGGAAGGGACTTGAACTCGGCCGAAACTGTGACATGATCGGAACCGGTCGCCGTGCTAGGTGGACTGTGGGAAGGTCGAACGGAATCGGCGATCATTGCCAGGGGGATCGGATGTTTCAGGACCATGACGCGCTTCCGGATACCGGTTTGCGTGCTGAGTGGTGCCTGAGCTCGACTCGGGGGTCCGCGGCGAGGACGGCCGCTGCTGGGTGGGGAGGTGGAAGTCTGTCCAGTCCTTATGCGAAGAGCTAGAACGATCGGTTGTCACGTGTCCCGCACGGCATCTTCGGCGGATGCGGGGGATCGGATGGAACCGGTGACGCAGTCAGTGCGTCGAAAAAGATGTAGCGGATTGTCGGGCCAAGTCGAGGCTGTCGGATCCGAACCATTGTCAAACGAAAGGTTGGCGTCATGGCAGGCATGAATGTAGACGAAGCCGCGTTGGCCAAGGCCAAGGGCGACGTCCAGGTTGCAGTCGACAAGATCAGGGACCTGGTCAACTCCGCCCAGCGAGACGCTGAGGGGATCAAGGCGGGCTGGGGCGGCCGTGCGAACAGGGCGTTCCTCACCGTGGCCGATGCGTGGAACCAGGAGTCCATCAAAGTGAATGGGTTGCTGGACAACATCCAGGCTGCAATCGGTACCACTCAGACCAAGACGGCCAGCGCTGAAGACGAGGCCACATCCAATGTGGGCAATGTCAGCGGCCTCCTGGGCAATATCCCGCGATAAGACGACCGCGTATTCAAGGACTAGCCGGAAGAGGATTCCGATGGATGACAGCATTACCTATAGGCCCGAAATCATCACCGCGAGCCTCGCTGACCTGGATGGTCGTGCGGCGAACCTTCGGGCGGCAAATGACGAGGTGACGACGTCGTCGAACAACCTCCTGGCGATCTGGGAAGGTGAGGCAGCAGAGGCCTTCCGGGTTGCGAAGGCGCAGTGGGATGGTGAGTTCCAGAATCTCGCGCAGATGCTCTCCACACTGGTGCGTGTCTCGCACGAGTCGATGGACTCGGCTCTTGCTGCCGATGCCTCGTCGGCAGCCGGATTCGGCGGCTGAAGTCGTTCGCATTGTGCATGACACCCGCCTGCTGGGGCGGTTTGCTTGGTGAAATGGGCTGGGTCGGCGAGTAAGCTCACATCGGCCCAGTCCATTTTCGTCTTGCGTTCGTACTGCTATTTCACGCGTTCGTGAAGTATGGGAACCAGTTTTTCCAATGCGCTCTGCTGTGACCTATCAGACCAATTCCTGATGGCGGATACCGTTGCCGGATCATCGACGACGATAACCGTCGCGCGAGTCTGCGTGAGCGATGAGGGCAAGCCTAGGAGGCCACCGCCGCCCGCCTTCGGATCACTGCGGACTGCGAGGATGTAGCCGTCATTTACCTTGTTGAATACGGAATACTGGTCGTCCCTACTGATCGTTCGAGTGGTTGCCTCGTCGCCCTGTTTCGCGTAGGACAAGTTGTACACGAAGCCCAAATCGTTGAGAAATGTGGTCTGCGGACTGGGCGTCAGGTATACGCCCATTTCCGTGTTGTATTGGTCCTCACCTTTGACGTCCACCATCAGAACCGATTTCCCCTCGAACGCGGGATTGTTTTGGCGCGCTTCCGCCACCGTGCCCGCAGGCTTGGGACCGGCTGCGGTGGTAGTGGGTGTCGTGGGGACCGAACCGTCGTCACCGAAACCCCAGATAATGCCGCCCGCGGCGACGGCGGCAACCACGGCTGCCGCAGCAATGCCCAGGCCCCATTGCCTGCGCCGATTCCGAGTTGGCGGAGCGGCGGTACTGGGTGGTGCACCGATTCCCGGAGCGGACACGGTCTGACGCGGATCAGTGTTGGGCCGAGGGTCGAAGACCTGAACGGGGTAGGTGGGTGACGTATTCGTCGAGACAGGGTTGTGGCCCGGCACCAGGGCACTGGCGGCGGCATCCATGAACTCCCGGCAGGAATTGAACCTCTCGGCCGGGTTCTTCGCCATGGCACGAGCGACGACGTTATCGATACCGGCAGGCAGCCCGTATCTTACCGCCGTAGCCAGAGGCGGGGGCTCGTGCAAATGTCCCATCATCACCATGGCCGGCTGTGCCGAGGGGTACGGATTCTGGCCGGTGAGTAGCTTGAAGAAGGAGCAGGCGAGGCTGTAGATATCCGCGCGGTGGTCGAGCGGATAGCCCGACAGTTGTTCGGGCGGTGCATAGGCGATGGTCGCCAGAAATCCCCCGGTTTGGGTCAATTCGTTGGCGTCGTCGGTCGACTTCGCCACGCCGAAATCGGTCAGTAGAACCCGTTCTTCATCGCCGTCCTTACTGGACAGCAGGAAGTTTGCCGGCTTGACGTCTCGGTGCAGTAGGCCTTTGCGATGTGCGTAGTCCAAGCCCTTGCCGACCTCGGAAGTGATACGGAGTGCTCGGAGCGGAGTCATCGCATGCGGATCGCGCGCGAGTTCGGCCGAAGCGTCGGTGCCGTCGACGTACTGCATGGCGATCCACAGTTGGCCGTGTTCTTCCCCCCGGTTGTATACGGAGACGATATTGGGGTGGTCGAGTCCGGCAGCCAGATTGGCTTCGCGCTCGAAACGAGCCCGGAACTCCGCGTCGCGTGACAGCTCCGCACTGAGGATTTTGAGGGCGTCCATACGGGGCAAACTGGGGTGCTTGGCCAGATAGACCGCGCCCATTCCGCCGGCGCCGAGTTTGCGATCGATGCGATACCCACCGACGATGGTGCCGGGACTCATCGTCATACTTCGTCGTCTCCTGTCCTGCGTTCAGCGTCCATGCTTCGGCGCCGCTCTCAGCAGCATAGTGCGGGGGCCCGGCGGCGGCCGGTTCGCCTGGCGCATAAGCGGACTCCGGTGGTTACTGGTTGTTTGCGAGGAGTGCATACTGTGCTGCTGCGCGCTGATGAGCGTCCTGCAGTTGGTCTCCGTCGACAGTGGCTACGTACTGGCGGTAGCTGACCGCGCATCGAAAACGGAATGGTCCGTCCGCCCGATCGGGAGAGATATTTTCTCCGCAGCTGGAATCGGCGATGTTCTGTGGCCGCTCGGCGGGTGTTGGAAATGACTCGGCGATAAGCGTGGACCGTAGTGTGGCCGCCGTGTCACTGTCACGAGTACGGAACACTTTCGACGTATTGCCGTTTCCTCCTTTCGTCAGCGAGAATTTATCGACTCCCATATCCGTCATCTTCTTTTTCCAGGACTCTTGATCGGAGATCCGGTGGAGATATCCCCGCAGGCCGAAAGATTCATTGCTTTTGATGATAGGAATGCCGAGTCGATCGGGATTGAGGGTGCGGTTCAGCATACCATCGGCATCGAGAGGGAGTCTGACGACGTCTTCGGTGCTCAATGGGGGAAGGGCATCCAGAAGAGGTATTTGGGCCGCGTAGGTTTTTGTTACCAGTTCGGTCAGCAAGTTGATATTTGCGGATGGGAGACCGGCATACACGTATATTACGTATTTTCCATGTGCCAAGGTCGTCCCGACGGTGGAGACGGTGGGCCGCCAGTGGGAATGTGCGCGCGGATAGGCGGGTAACGTGATCGACTGATTCTGATCCGGGGCTACGGCGAAGTCGGTTTCGTCGAATTCCCGGGCGGCTCGATCTGCGGCCTCGTCGCTGGGGAACTGCATCACGGTCAGTGTGGTGAAGGTGTTGTCGGCACGTTCCGGGGTGGAGTCGGCGGACGGTTTATCGCTGGTACCGGCCGCGAAGCCGAACATCATGCCGTTTCGTTCGGCAACAGGACCGTTGACATCGGCCAGAACCTTTGTGGTACTTTCCTTATCGGTTATCGGGATGAATCCCGTCCCATACCTCAAACGTTTGTCTATTTCCGGCCCCGTCGCCACTTGGTCGGCCAATCGGCCGATGGCCAGTTGTCTTGCCGAATCCAGGTCATGGGTATAGGCGTCGCGGAGGTCTAGTGGAAACTTCGAGTATGTTCCGGCGTCGAGTTTTCGGACGTCTATTTCCGCCGCCATCGCGTTGCTGGAGGTGTCCGAGCCGCATGCGACGAGTGTCGCGCAGGTGGCGAGCACGGCCGCCATGCTGCCGACGGCCCGGATTCCTGGTCTGAACATACGCTTGTCCTGCTCGTATTCTCGGTGGTCAGCGGCTGTTTACAAGGATTGCGTATTGCGCGGAGATCCGCTGGTACACGTCGGTAGGTTGTTCTGCTGACACCACGGCCGCATAGCGGTCGAATGACACGGCGCAGTAGTATCGGTTCCAACGCGTGTTCGGGTTTCTCGGGCCAAGGCATCGGGCCGTCGGTAGATTCGGTGGTGGCTCGATGCTGTGCCATGCCTTGGTTGCGCCCAGCTTCTGGTGGGCGAGATTTCGCGCGGATGCGGCGTCACGTGCCCGATACACGAAGTCACCGTTCCAGGCGATACGGTCCACCTCGTTTTTCTCGAATGTCCCGGTGTCATCACCGAACAGCTGAGCCCGCTGCTTCGGAGCAGGCGCGAGTTGTAGCCCGCCTCGTCGGCTGTATACGCCTGGAATACCCTGTTTCGACTGGTCCTTGAAAGTTGTCGGGAGGGCTCGACTCAGCATTCCGTCCGGGTCGATATTCGTTTCCATGAGCTTGTCCGATGGTGTCGGCGCGAAATTCTGTAACGCTCCCGAATATGCAGCAATACTCTTCTCGACATAGGACGCCAGCCGGGGCGTATCGGTAGATTTCAGAGTTTCCATGATATCGTCCTGGACGTAGGTCAAGATGACATATCGACCCATTGCATACCACGATTTAAGCTGGCCCGGATGGTTGGATTGTGCATGCGCTGCAGGGTATTTACCGATATCGACCAGTGCGCTGTTCGGTGTAGCCTCGCGGTCGGCCAGCGCCAAGGCGTCGGCTGCCTGCATCGAATTCTGTTCTGTATCGAACATCATGACGATATTGTGGACAGCGATGGACAATCCGGGATCGGGGGAGGTGTGTCCGGATGTCAAGAATCCACAGACCAGACCTTTGATGTCATTGTCGAGACGTTTGCCGTCCACTGTGGACCACGTACGGTAGACCGGACTGTCGAAACTGATCATGATGCGGGCGCCATCGTCGTCGTCGGCGACGTACTTCATCGACGGGTCGATCTCTACCGGTAATGGCAGTTGGTCGGCCAATCTCCAGGCCTCTACCGCTCTCGCCTGTTCAGGGCTGTTCGGCTTCCCGTACACCTTGGGTTGCGTCGGATTGTTCCCCACGTCCAACCGGCTCAGGTCCACCACCGGATCGGCCTGCGTGTCAGTCGAACCCGCATCATCGGACCCACACCCCGCGACCCCCGCCAGCACCGACGTGAGCACAACGGCGACCAGCCCCCGGATCAGCCTGTCCATCTCTCCCCTCCGAATCAACCGGCCGCACGAGCAGGCGGCCATCTCGCCGAACCGCGAAGCCGACGCGGCTACCTGGCGAACGCTCGGGTCAACATAGCACCTACCGATCCCGGCGGCATCGAGTCGAGTTGGTCATGACCCCGGTCGGGGTCGACAGAGCCTTCTGGGCCTGCACTGGCTCGGTCCACGTCGATCGGGGATGTCCAGATCGAGGTTCGTGGAGGACGACAGGGAGATTCCGTGCTCACTGGTTGTTGGCCAGCAGCGCGTACTCCGCCGCCGCACGCTGATGGACATCCTGTAGCTGATCCCCCTCCACGGCGGCCACATACCGGCGATAGTTCACCGCGCAGCGGAACCGCTTGGTCTTGTAGCTCGCCGACTTGTCTTCTCCGCATACGGAATCCGGGACACCGGCAGGCGCGTCGGCGGGGCTCGGGAATGTCTTCTCGAGGATTACCGACCGGAGCGTGGCGGCGGAAGCGCTGTCGCGCGTGCGGAATACCGTGGACGTGCTTCCGGACGGCTCGCGAGTCAACGAGACTCTGTCCAGGCCCGTATCCGCCGACCTCTTCCGCCACACCTCCTGGTCGGCGAGCTGATGCAGGAATCCGCGCAGGCCGTAGGTGATCTGGTTCTTGGCGTCCGGGGTGCCGAAGCCGTCGGGGTTGAGGGTGCGGTTGAGCATTCCGTCCGGGTCCGCGGGGAGGCGCAGCATCTCTTCGAGACTCAGCGGCGGGAGCGCGTCGAGGAGTGGGATCTGGGTGCTGTAGGCCTTTTCCACGAGGACGGTGAGCGAGGAGATATCGGCGGCGGGGAGTCCGGCGTAGAGGTTGATGACGTATTTGCCGTGCGCCATGGTCGATCCGATGGTGGACACGGTGGGGCGCCAATGCGAGTGTGCGGCCGGATAGGCGGGCAGGGCGACGGGCTGGTTCTGGTCGGGCGCGACGGCGAAGTCGGTTTCGTCGAACTCTCGCGCTGCTCGGGAGGCGGCCTCGTCGCTCGGGAATTGCATGACGGTCAGCGTGGTGAAGGTGTTGTTGGCGCGCTGTGGCGTGGCATCGGTGGTTTGTACGTCGGCGGCACCCGCGCCGTAGCCGAACATCAGGCCGTTTCGTTCGGCGACCGGTCCGTTGACGTCGGCGAGAACATCCATGACATCCGCTTGGCCGGTGATCGGCGTCGATCCCGTTCCGTACATCAAGCGGTCGTCTATCTCGTGTCCCGTCGCCAGCTGATCGGCGAGCCGGACGGCGGCCAGATGCCTGGCGGCGGTCGCGCGGTACGGGTAGGTGTACCGAAGGTCCAGCGGGACCGTCGAATACGGTCCGACCTCGAGTTTCCGGACGTCTATTTCCGCCGCCGTCGCGGTGCCGGAGGCGTCCGAGCCGCACCCCGTGAGTGCGGCGCAGGCGACGAGTACGGCCGCGGCAGCGCCGAAGCCTCGTATTCCTGATCGAAACATGCGCATGTCCTGCTCTCGGTGGTCAGCGGCCGTTCGCCAGCAGGGCGTACTGCGCGGATATCCGTTGATGCACGTCTGCCAGCTGGTTCGCCGCCACCCTGGCCGCGTACCGGTCGAACGAGACCGTGCAGTAGTAGTTGATCGAGTACTGGCTGGGAACCTTCAGGCCGAGACACCGGGCCGCCGGCAGTTCCTTCGGCGCTTCGACGGTGCGCAACTGCTTGCTCGGAGCCGACTTCAGTTCGGCGATCCGCCGAGCGCCGGCGGCATCGCGCGCCCGATATACGAAGCCGCCGTTCCAGGAGATCCGGTCCACCCCGGTTTCCTCGAACAGGGGTGTATCTTCCTGCGGATCGGCCGAGAACTGCAGCCCGCCGTGCCGGTCGTACCGGCCCGGTATGCCCCGCTGCGATTGATCGACGGTCACCGTCGGCAGTGCCCGGCCGAGCATCCGGTCCGGATCGACGTCGAGTTGCAGCAGCTGATCGGACGGTGTCGGTGTGAAACTCTGCACCGCACGAGTATTGGCCTCGATACTCTTTTCCACATACGGCGTCGCCCGGGACAGGTCGGCCTTCTCGAACTGCCCCATGACGTTGTCGTAGGCGACGCTGAAAATGACGTACCGACCCGTCGCGTACCAGGACTTCAGTTCCCCGGGATAGGTCGACTGCGCATGCGCCGCAGGGTATTTGCCGACACCGACGGGCGTGGTACCCGGCGTCGACTCCAGGTCGGCCCGGGCCATGAGATCGGCGGCCTCGGTCGCATTCTGCTCGTTCTCGAAGAGCATGACGAGATTGCTGACACCGATGGACAGGTCGGCCACGGGATCGGTCTGCCCGGTTGTCGCGAAGCCGCAGAGGAAGCCCTTGACCTCACCGTTGAGTCGGTTGGCGTCCGCCGGCGACAGCGCGTGATAGAGCTGCGTGTCGAAGGAGATGAAAGTCCGCGCCAGGGAATCGGCCTGGGGCGCGGCATATTTCACCGCCGGATCGATCTCCACCGGCAGCGGCAGATGATCGCCCAACCGCATGGCCTCCAGTAGCTTCGCCTGTTCCAGGCTGGTCGCCTTGCCGTATTCCTTGGGCTGCGTCGGATTGTTCCCGACGTTCAGCCGACTCAGATCGACGGCCGGATCGGCCGGCGGGTGATCCTCGCCGGAACCACATGCGGCGGTATTCGCCACCACGAACGTGAGCGCGACAGCGGCCAGCGTCCGCGTGAGCCTGTTCATCCGTCCCCTCCGAAATCACCCCGGCCGCATCGAGCAAGCGGCCGTCTCACCGGAGGAAGCCGACGCGGCCGCCCGGCGAGTACCGGGAAAATCTAGCACCAGCGCACCGGTCTCACGGCTGCCACTGGCTGTTCGCGAGGAGCGCGTACTGCGCGGCCGCCCGCTGATGGGCGTCGAGCAGCTGATCGGCGGACAGATAACTCACATACTGGCGGTAGACGACGATGCAGGTGAAACGCTTGTCGTCCGCGTCCGACGACAGAACGCTGCTGACCTTGTTCTCCACGCAGGTGGAATCGGGAACATTGGCCGGTGCATCGGCCTGCTTGGCCACCGGCGAAATGCTGAGCCGTTCGGCCGCGGCCCTTTTCGCGGATTCGTCGCTCTCGGCCCGGGCCAGCAGGGCGGCGTCGGTGATGGCGAATCGGTCGGCGCCGATCGCCTCGAAGGTCTGTTTCGCCTGCGCGCGATAGGGCAGGAATTGCAGGATTCCACGCCGGCCGTAGATTCCCGGAAATCCGGTGAATCCGGGTTTGTAGGTTTCCTCGGGATTCAGGGTGCGACTCAGGATGTGGTCCTGGTCCCACGGGAGATGCAGGGTCTCCTCGTCGGAGATCGGTTTCAGCTGATCCAGCAGTGGCAATTGGGTGTCGTAGGCCTTCTCGCTGAGCGAGCTGATCGCGGCCTGATCCGGCTGCGCGGCGGTGACCACGGCGGCGGCGACGTAGGAGCCGTGCGCGAGGAAGGAACGGCCGGTCGGGCTCCCGGGGCGCCACTGGCCTTGTGCGTCGGCGTATTTCGAGAGCCGGATCGGCTGCGTCCTGTCCTTGTTCGCCTCGACGTCGGCCTGGTAGAACTCGTGCGCGGCGCGCTGCGCCGAATCGGCGTCGGGGAACTGCATCACCAGCATGTTGACGGTCGTCGCGCCGGGAGTATGGCGGCTGACCTCCGGCCACCCGTAGTCGATGATGGAGGTCAGGCGGTCCCCGCCTTCGGATTTGAAGCCGAACAGCATCTTGTTGCGCTTGGCGATCTCCTCGGTGGCCTCGGTCTTGCCCAGCAGCGAATCCATCACCCCGGCGGAGAAGTCGCCCGAATCTGCACTGAATGTCAGCCGGGGGTCGACATCTACGGCCGTCGCCACATAGTCGGCCAGGCGCATCGCACCGATGCCGCCCATGGCATAGAAGCCGGGCCGGTAATCGGCGTAGATATCCACCGGTTCGATGGGATAGGAGCCGACATCGAGCTTGCGGATATCGACCTCGCTCGGTCCCGCGGTGCCCGCGATGGTCGAACCGCAGCCGCTCAGCGCCACCACCAGGCCGACGGCGACCACCGCGCCCGCCAGCCCGCGCATTCCCCGCATCACCGTCGACCCATTCATCCGGCGTTCACCAGCATCGCGTACTGCGCGGAGATCCGCTGCTGTGCGTCCAGCAACTGGTTGGCCCAGGCCATCGAGGTATACCGGCCGTAAGCGACCGAGCAGTAGTAGCGCGTCGCCATCTGTTCTTTTCCGTGGTACTCGCGGCATTTGGCGGCCGGGAGATTCTTCGGGGGCTCGGCGGTGCGGAAATTCCGTGTCGCGTTGCTGAGTTCGTCGCGAAGCTTTTCGGCGGAACGGGCGTCCCGCGCGCGGTACAGCTCTGTGCCGTAATCGGCGAACTTGTCCACGCCGGCCTCGTCGAAGTTCTGCTGTGTCGCCACCCGATCGGTGCTGAAATGCAGTGCCGCGTGCGCGTTGTACACGCCCGGCGGATTCAGCCAGGCCCCGTCGGTGTCCTCCTTGGGCCGGATCAATGTCCGCCCGAGCATGCCCTCGTCGTCGATCGGCTTCGACATCAGCTGATCGGGCGGGGTCGGTGTGAACTTGGCGATCGCGGGTACGACGGTGTCCAGGCTCTTCTGCAGCAGCGCCGTCAGCACCGGCTGATCCACCTTGTTCAGCCACACCTTGGCCTGGTCGTAGATCCAGGTGTAGACCACGAAACGCCCGGTGGCGTACCACGATCCGATCGACTGCACGGTCGGATCCCAGTGCGCGTGCGCGTCCGGGTATTTCGCGACCGGAACCGGCTGATTCCGGTCGTTGAACGAGAAGTCGGTGCGCTCCAGCGCGGCCGCGGCGGCCGCGGCCTTCTGCTCGTCGGGGAACAGCAGCACGGTATTGGCCAGTTCCATGCCCTGGTTGTACGGGTCGTTGCGGGCGTAGCTGCCGAAGCCGCCGACGAGATCGGGTGCGTCCGCGCGGAACCGCTCGACGTCGACCTTGATGATGTCGTTGAGCAGCGAATGCTCCGGATCGATGAACACCATCGCGGAGAACGGCGCGGGATGCACGAATCCCGGATCGATATCCGAGGGCAGCGGCACGTAATTGCCGAGCCGCTCCGCCTCGATCTGCCTGGCCTGCTCCATATTCTTCGGGGTGCCCATATCGCGAGGTTGCGGGCTGTAGGGCCCGAGATCGAGCGAGCCGATTTCGACGGGCGGGGCAGGAGGCGGCGCCGCGGCGTCGCTGCCGTCCGATCCGCACCCGGCCGCCGCCAGCGTGGCAACCAGCGCGGCCGCCAGGAGTCCCGTGGTCCTCCGCATACATCCCCTCCGTCGGAACTCGGCCACCTCCGGCGCGGCCGATTGGCCGGGCGCAGGCGCCGCCGTCGAGCGGTTGACAACATAGCACCCGAGGGGACGAATCGGGCACCGGTGATTTTCGGGGCTCCGCTGTTGCTCGCGAGCGCGACCGGGTGCGGTACCCGTGCGGCCGCCGCATCGGTGAGGTGGCGCGGTTCGCTCGGTGCGACGAGGATGATCTGGTGAAATACGTTCCGCGCGTGGCCCTGTTTCTGGGAATTCCGGCCCTGCTGTTCCTGCTTCCGTGGTGGCTGCTGGTGTATTGCACGAGTAGCGGCCCGCTGCTGTGGGCCGGCTCGGCGGTGTTCCTGCTCGGGTTCGTCTGCCTGCCCGCGGGCCTGCTGCTCGGGCACGGGCCGAGACAGTCCGATGCCGCCGTCATCGTGGGCGACACGCTGCTGGGCGCGGTGTGGGTGCTGTTCAGCTGGTCGGTGATCGGCGCCGTGGTGCGGGCCGGACTGACCGTCGCGGGCGTGGACGATCCGGCGCGGTCGCGCCTCGTGGCCGTCGGGGTGCTCGCGGTGTGGGCGGCGCTGCTGGTGTGGGGGACGGTGGAGGCCCGGCGGGTGCCGCGGGTCCGCACGGTGGAGGTGACCATCCCGGGGCTGGGCCGGGGGCTCGACGGCCTGCGGGCCGTCGTGATCACCGATACGCATTTCGCCGCGCTGGACCGGCTGCGGTGGTCGCGCCGGGTGGTCGAGGTCGTCAACGCGCAGCGGCCGGATATCGTCTGTCACGCAGGCGATCTCGCGGACGGGCCGGTGGCGAGGCGGCGCGCTCAGGTCGAACCGCTCGGCAAGGTCGAGGCCGGGCTGGGCCGGTTCTACATCACCGGCAACCACGAGTACTTCGGCGACGCGCTCGGCTGGATCGAATGCCTGACCGCGCTCGGCTGGCGGCCGCTGCGCAACCAGCACGAGATCGTCGAGCGGGGCGGCGATCGGCTGGTGATCGCGGGTATCGACGATCCGACGGGCGTCGCACTGGACGGGCACGGCCCGGACCTGCCCGCCGCGCTCGCCGGCGCGCCGGACGTGCCGGTGGTGCTGCTGGCCCACCAGCCCAAGCAGATCTCGGCGGCCGTGGAAGCCGGTGTGGCACTCCAGATTTCCGGGCACACGCACGGTGGCCAGATCTGGCCGTTCCACTATCTGGTCCGCCTGGACCAGCCCGTCGTGGCGGGCCTGAGCCGGCACGGCGAGCGCACCCAGCTCTACACCAGCCGGGGCACCGGTTTCTGGGGCCCGGCCCTGCGCGTCTTCGCGCCCAGCGAGATCACCGTCCTGGTGCTGCGTGCTCCCACACCGTGACCAGCCGGTCCTGGTGCTGTGACGTCGCCTCCGTCATTCCGGCGTGTTCTGGACCGGAATCCCACGGGTCCTGGTGGTGGATCCCGCCCAAAGCACGCCGGGGATGACGGGGCGCTGAAATGCCGGAACGGCGGGGCGTGACGAGTGACGTGGCAGTACCAGGGTGGCGTGGTTCGCAGGCCGTGGACCATCCGTGCGCGGGATGCCACGTGACCGAGCGGCGCTGTTGCGGCACGATCCGCAGGTCGCGGACCACCTGCGCGCAGGGCTCGGCCTCGGAGTGCGGATCGCCCGTACGGTGAGGCGGTTCTGCTGTGGGGCCGTGGGCCGCGTGTGGGGCCGGTCGATGTCGTGTGGCCGAGCGGCGCTATTGCGGTGTGATCCGCAGATCGTTGGCTACCTGCGCGCAGGGGCCGGCCATGGGTTGCCAATCGCCCGAAGGGTATTGGCACCCGACGCTGACCTGGAGCCCGGAGTCGACGACCACCTGCCAGCGGACCGTCGTGCCGTCGGGTGGGTACTCGTCGTAGGACAGGCCGGGGCGGCCGTTCGGGTCGGAGGTGCGGTGCAGGTCGGTGACCGTCCCCGTCGGGCGGCGCCGCATCTGCGACTCCAGGGTGCGCGCGACGTCGTCGATGCCGGCCCCGGGCGTGAGATCGGTCTGCGCGAGCGTGATCCGCCGGCGCGCACCGTCGTCCGGCATCAGGTCCGCGCGGGCGTCCGACCGGGATGCGACGTGCCAGCCCCCGGGCACCGGAACTCGGACGCGGCCGAACGTTCGGGTGACCGCCCGAGCGTCGGGCGTCGCCGCCGGGGCGGATGTCGCTGCCCGCGTATCCGCCGCCGTGTCGTCCGGCGATCGCGTGAGCAGCACGGCCACGCCCACCACCACCGCGAGCACGACGACGGCGGCGCCGAGCAGGAGCATCGGGGCGCGGCGCCGCGGTGGCCGGGCCGCGATCGCATGCTCGCGCAGCGAGGCCTCTCGATCCGGCGGCGGCTCGATCGCCCGGCCGGCCGGCGGACCCGGCTGGGGGAGTGCGGCCGGCACTTGTGCCCCGCGGATCAGATCGGCACCGGCGACCGGGCGGACATCGACCGGGAAGCCGCACTGCGCGGTGATCGCCGCGCGCAGGCCCTCCAGCAGGTGAGGCTCCGAAATACCCACGGCCAGTAGATAGGTCGGTGTCTGACCGGCGAGTAGCCGGGCCACCACCGCGGCGATCGCCGCGAGTCCCGGCCCGTCGCCGGCGTCGGTGAGCCCGACGGCCGGCTCGTATTCGCAGGCGTCGATCCACAGTCGTGCGCCGGAGCGCCCGACCAGGGTCACGGTGGTGGTCAGCGGGTTCGGCTCGAGGACCGCGATCCGCTGGCCCTGTGCGGTGCTGGCGCCCAGTGCGACCGCCCGCAACGCCAGCGGTTCCACCGTCACCTCGGCGGCCAGGCGCGTCGCCGCCGCCCGCACCGCCGCGCGGCGCCGCCGGCCCCACTCGGAGGGGGCCAGCACGGTGAGGCGCTCGCACGGGCCGGGCAGGCGCAGATTGGTCAGCACCGCGCCGAGCAGCACCGCGAACGCGTCGGCCGCGGTCGGCATGGTGGGATACGCGATCCGGTCGGCCTCCGCGAACCGCACCACCGACACCGCCGGGTACTGCGGCCGCAATGCTTCTCCCACAACGAAACTCGCGCCGTCGCTGGCCGGCACGATCGACGGCGGGCCGTTCCAGTACGTGGTCTCGCTGCGCGCCCACAGCCGGGTGTCGGTCAGGACCAGTTCGACGGTGGACATCAGCGGGCCGCTGCCCCCGGCTCGGCGCTGCGCGGCGTCGGGACGGCGGCCCCGGCCCACAGGATTCTCGCGGCGCGGTGCACGCCCTCCCCCTTCCGTAGGTCTCGCGGAATCCTACTGCAGCCACCCGGCGGCTACCGGATCGTCAGTAGTTGTTCGCCATCAGCGCGTACGCGGCGGCCGTGCGGTACTCGACGTCCGTCCGGTCGCTGCCGACGACCGCCTGGACGTACCGGTGGTACGGAACGTAACAGCGGTAGCGGGATTCGTTCTGGGGATCGCCGGTGGCGTTGAGCTGCAGGCACTTCGCGCCCGGGACCGCGTTCGGCGCGGTCGCGTCGTCGTATTGCGGGCCCGCGGCCGACAGCATCCCGTCGACCAGGTGGAGGGCCGCGTCGGCGTCGCGCACACGCAGCACCGAACTGGTCTCGGCGATGGCGACGGCATCCAGTCCGGTGTCGTCGACCAGGCGCTGCCGGGCGGTCTCGTCGGCCGCGGTGTGCACGAAGGCCGGTGCGCCGAAGACGGCGAAGCGCTCCGGATGGGCCACCTGGTAGCGATCCCGGACGACCGCCCGGGCCAGCAGCCGGTCCGGATCCACCGGCAGCTCGGCCAGCCGATCCCGCGGCGTCGCCCGGAAACGGTCCAGCTCCGGTGTCTGCGCGTCCAGGGTCTTGCGCACCCAGGCGAGCAGATCGTGTTCGTCGGCGCTGGGCCGCTCGATGAACAGCGAGATCACGAATTCCCGGTGCGCCATGAAGGTGCCGACGGTGGGCACGCCGGGCCGGTAGTGCACGTAGGCGCCGGGGTGGGAGGGCACCGTGAGCTTCCGGTTCAGGTCGGGTGCCACGCCGAAGTCGGTGTCCTCGAGTTCGCGGGCGGCCGCCGCCGCGGACTCGGGATCCGGGAAACGCAGGACCAGATCGGTGATCGAGGTGGCGTTCGGGGCGGCCGCGTCGGCGCGGTCGCTGCCGCCGGAGACGTAGCCGACAACCATCCGGTGCCGGTCCAGCACCGGCTTGGCGACACCGGCGAGCAGATGCTCGGTGGCGTCGGCACTGTCGGCCACCACTCGGCCGCCCGCGCCGACCGCCAGCGACGGATCGATCCGGACGCTCGGCACCACGGCCTGCGACATCCGCATGCCCTCCAGCAGCGGGCCCTTGCCGCCCGGACCCGGGTCGTAGCTGTGCCGGTCGGTGGCGTACGGACCGACATCCAATGCGCGCACATCGATTTCGGCCGGAACCGGCGTGCCGGTCGTGCCGCATCCGGTCAGCAGTCCCGCCAGTACGAGGCTCGCGACAACGAACGGTCCCGGTGTTCTGCGGCGCATGACAGCCCCCGTTTCTCCAGCTGTGGAGTCTCAAATTACCGGACCGCGGGGCGGGCGGCGATGGCGTCGAATCATTTGCCTTAACCTGGTGCATGTGGTGACGACCGCGCAGAGCTACCCCGGAGGTCGATTCCGTTGAGGGATCGGCAGGTCGAGGTTGTCGGCGGTCGCCATGTCGCGGTGCGGGTGGCCGGAGCGGTGGTGCTGGTCGGCCATCGCGGTCCCGGCCCGGTCCATGCCGACGCGCCGGCCATGCTGGCGGCCGAGGCGCTGGCCCAACTGGTCTCGGAGGCGTCCGAACAGGCCCCGGCCGGCCCCGGGCGGCTGATCGCCCGGGAGACGACGGGCTGGCTGATGCGCGATGCCGAGCAGATCAGCCCGGGCCGGCCGATCGATCTGGGCATCCTGTCGCGGGCCGACACCGGCGGGGTGGCGATCTTCCTGCACGGCGCGGTGACGGCGGTGCTGGCCGGGGAGCGCGGGCTCGAACACTATCGGGGCGTGGACGCGGCGTTCACCGTCGACCGGGTGGCCGAGCCGCCGTCGCGGGCCGTGGCGCTGTTCGTCGACGACGACCGGGGCCGGATCCCGGAACTGCCGGAGCGGGGCATCGGATCGCTGGTGGAGGGCGTGGCCCCGGCCGCCGGCGCGATCGTGTGGTTCGAGGCGGAACGGACGCGGGCGCGCGATCGGGCACGGACCGACGGAGGGGCGCATCGGCGGGCGGAGCAGCCGGGCCCGCCCTCGGCGATCGCACCGGAAGCCGGTGCGCGGCAACCTGCTCCGGAGACGGTGCCCGACCCGAACCGGCAACCGCTCGACCCCGATCCGCGAATCTCCGACGATCCGCAGTGGGAGCGCCGTCTGGCGGAGACGCAGCTGGGGCGCCCGGCGCCGGAGCCGCATCCCGGAACACCGCCGCCCGGAACGGACTTCGGTGCCCGGCAGTCACCTCCGGCCGAGACTCCCGCGGCCGGAACCGATGCCGCCGCACCGCCGCCGGATCCGGATCTGGAGCGCCGGATGGAGGAGACCACACGGGCCGACTCGCCGACCGTGCGGGTGGTCGGATTCAAGTGCGCGCGAGCGCATCCCACCGATCCGCGCTCGGCGTTCTGCACCGTGTGCGGGATGCCGGTCGACCAGACCCAGCACCCGGCGGAGGTGGTCCGCCCGCCCCTGGGCATGCTGGTGCTCGACGACGGCATGTCCTATCTGCTGGCCACCGACGCGGTGATCGGCCGCGACCCGGAGAACTCCGACGCCGCCCAGCGCGGTCTGATACCGCTGAAGATCGAGGACTCCTCCGGCGGAATGTCCCGCGCACACGCCGAGATCCACCTGGCCGACTGGGATGTGACGCTCGTCGACCGGGGCTCCACCAACGGCACCCACGCCCGCCTGCCCGGTTACCAGGACTGGATCCGCCTGGCGCCACGGCAACCCATGACCCTGGTCTACGGTGCCGAGATCATGCTCGGCAACCGAGTCCTACGCCTGGAGCCCGCCGCCCCACCGCCGTTCGGCTGAGGTCCGGGCGCAGCCGCATCGTGGCACCGGGCCGAAAGAGCATGACGGGATGAGAACCGGTGTCCCGCAAGGTTTTCGGTCGGGTGTCTCAGTGGCCCGTGAAGTGCGGCGGGCGGCGTTCCAACATCGCGGCGACGGCCTCGTGGTGGTCGGCGGTGTGGTGGGCGACGGCCTGCATGGCGGCGGACAGTTCGAGCAGGCTGTCGAGCGACTGCCACTGTCCCTCGCGGAGCAGCTTCTTGGTCATGCGCAGCGCCTGGGGCGGATTGGCGGCGACCCGGGCGGCCAGCCGGTGGGCGGCGTCGAGCAGTGTGCCGGGCTCCACGACCGTCGAGACCAGGCCCCACTCCAGCGCCGTCGCCGCGTCGATCGGCTCACCGGTGAACGCCATCTCGCTCGCGCGGGCCATGCCGACGGCGCGGGGCAGCAGCCAGGCGCCGCCGTCGCCCGGGATGATGCCGAGCTTGGCGAAGCTCTCCGCGAACGTCGCGGTACTCGCGGCGATCCGCATATCGCACATGAGCGCCAGATCGCAGCCGGCACCCACGGCCGGTCCGTTGACGGCCGCGATGGTCGGAATCTCGCAGTGGTACAGGGCCTTCGGGATCCGCTGGATGCCGTGCCGGTACCCCTGCCGCTGCTCGGCCGGTGATCCGCCGAACATCCCGGCGCCGTCGCGCATGTGCTTGATATTGCCGCCGGAGGAAAAGGCGGTGCCCGCGCCGGTCAGGATGGCCACCCGCAGCGAATCGTCGCGATCGGCGGCGGCGATCGCCTCCTCCAAGGCGGCGATCGTCTCGGTGTCGGAGATCGGATTGCGGGCCTCGGGATTGTTGAGCGTCCAGACGACGACGTCGCCGGTGCGCTCGATCAGGACGGGCTCACTCACCGTTCGCTGCCCGCCGGTCGACCGCCAGCCACGCGGTCGACGCGACCACCGCCGAGACGGCGGCCACCGACGGCCACGCGCCGATCTTCTTGGCCAGCGGATGCGAGACGCCCATGGCCCCCACCGACATTCCGGTCAGCGCGGCAGCGCCACCCGTTCCGACGGCCCTGCGCCAGCGCGGCACGGCGGCCGCCGTCGCCGCCGCGAACACGACTCCGCCGAGCTGCCGCCGCTCGGTCGCCTGCGCCAGCGCGAAGCCTCCGGCGAGACCACCGGCCGCCAGCAGCGATGTGGGAATCCGGGCCATCTGCACAACCTCCGAACTACTACGTCGAGCTACGGATCCGACAGTAATCCGCGGCGGCGCACCCTGATCGCGCGGGTGACCCTATGCCTCCAGGCGCAAGACCCTACGCCTCCAGGCGCAAGACCCTATGCCTCCAGGCGCAGCCCGGTGTCCGGGTGGAACAGATGCACCGTGCTGTCCGCGCGTTTGCGCAGCCGGACCGCCTCGGCCAGCGCGACCGGCGCCCGGCCGGGGCAGCGGACGACGAGTCGCACATCGGGTTCGGTGGCGGTGTGCACGAAGGATTCGCTGCCCAGGCTCTCCACCAGCTCGACGGTGGCCGATACGCCGGTGTCCGCGATCTCGAGCTGCTCGGGCCGCACGCCCACGGTGACGGTCTCCAGCTTCTCCCGCCGCAGCAGCGAGATCTGATCACGTTCCAGCTCCAGCACCGAGTTGCCGATCCGGACACCCTCGGCGGCGACGGGCGCGGTCACCAGATTCATCGCCGGCGATCCGATGAACCCGGCGACGAACGTATTGACCGGGCGATCGTAAAGCTCGGCGGGCGAGGCGAATTGCTGCAACCTGCCGTCGCGCAGCACCGCCACCCGGTCGCCCATCGTCATCGCCTCCACCTGGTCGTGGGTGACGTAGACGGTGGTGGTGCCCAATCGCCGCTGCAGCGCCGCGATCTGGGTGCGGGTCTGCACCCGCAGCTTGGCGTCGAGATTGGACAGCGGCTCGTCCATGCAGAACACCTGCGGTTCCCGAACGATGGCCCGCCCCATGGCAACTCGCTGCCGCTGCCCACCGGACAGCTTGGCGGGCTTGCGGTCCAGGTACTCGGTCAGGTCGAGCAGCTCGGCGACCTCGCCGACCTTGCGGCGGCGCTCGTCGGCGGGTATGCCGCGCATCTTCAACGCGAAACCCATGTTCTCCGCCACGGTCTTGTTCGGGTACAGCGCGTAGTTCTGGAACACCATCGCGATGTCCCGGTCCTTGGACGGCAGTCCCGTCACGTCCTTGCCGCCGATCTCGATGCTCCCCTCATCGATAGCCTCGAGACCGGCGAGCATGCGCAAGGCCGTGGATTTACCGGACCCGGAAGGCCCGACGAGAACGACGAACTCACCGTCGCCGATGTCCAGGTTCAGCGAATCGACCGCGAGCGTGTCCGATCCGGAGTAGATGCACGAGGCGTTGCGGTAGGCGATGGCGACCATGCCCGATCCCTTTCGTAAGTCCGATAGCCCTATTTGATGGCGCCGAACGACAGCCCGCGCACCAGCTTGTTCTGCGCCAGCCACCCGGCCAGCACCACCGGCAGCGCGGCCATGGTGGCGGCCGCCGACAACTTGGCCCAGTACAGTCCCTCACCGGCGATGAAGCCGACCAGGAACACCGGCATCGTCTGCGCCTGCACCGCGGTCAGATTCACCGCGAAGAAGAATTCGTTCCACGCGAAGATCACGCAGATCAGCGCCGTCGCCGCGATTCCGGGCGAGACCAGCGGCAGCACCACCTCGCGCACCGAGCGCCACAGGCTCGCCCCGTCGAGGCTCGCGGCCTCCAGGATCTCGCCGGGAACCTCGAGGAAGAACGAGCGCATCATCCACACCGCGATCGGCAGGTTCATCGCCGTGTAGAGGATGATCAGCGCCCAGATGTTGTCCAGCAGACCGACTTCCGACACGATCACGTACAGCGGCAGGATCGCCGCGACCACCGGCAGCATCTTGGTGCTGAGGAAGAAGAACATGGCGTCGCGGGTGCCCCGCACGGGCCGCAGCGACAGCGCGAAGGCCGCCGGGATGCCGAGCACCAGCACCAGCAGCGTCGAGATCACCGTCGCGAACGCGGAATTGGCCAATCCGGTGCCGACGCCCTGATCGAAGACCGCCCGGAACTGGTCCAGGGTCGGGGAGAAGATCAGCTTCGGCGGATCGGTGTACGCGTCGGCCTCCTGCTTGAAGGCGGTCAGCACCATCCACAGCACCGGGAAGAAGAACCCGATGCCCACGATCCAGGCGACCACACCCCAAGGGTTCATGGTGCGGCGCTTGCGCATTCGGCGCGTGGCCGGTTTCCGGTCGGCGGACTGCTCCGTGGTCGCCGGCGCCGGTATCGTCGTGCTCATCAGGCGGCCTCCTCCTTACCCGTGAACGATGTGAAGATCAGCCGGAGCGCGAAGGTCGCGATGACGATCGTGCCGACCACCACGACCACACCCATCGCGGCCGCCTGTCCCATATCGAAGCCGAGGAAGGCGCGCTGGTAGATGTAGAAGGGCAGGTTGGCGCTGGCGATGCCGGGGCCGCCCTGGGTCATCATGTAGATCGCGTCGAAGGTGTTGACCAGGTACACCGCGCCCAGCACCACGCCGAGTTCGATGAACCGCCGCAGGTGCGGCAGGGTGAGCTCGCGGAACAGCGAAAACGCGCCCGCGCCGTCCACCCGGCCGGCCTCCAGGATGTCGCGCGGCATGGACTGCAGCCCGGCCAGGATCAGCAGCATCATGAAAGGCGTCCACTGCCAGACCATTTCGAGCATCACCGACGCCAGCGGGAAGCGGCTCACCCAGTCGATGTCACCGGCCCCGAACGGCGTGAGCACGAAGTTGACGATGCCGAACACCGGATCCAGCATCGCGGTCTTCCAGACCAGCGCTCCCGCAACGGGAGTCACCAGGAACGGCGTGATCAACAGGGTGCGCACGATGCCGCGCCCGAGGAACGCCCGGTCCAGCAGCAGGGCCAGCAGCAGCCCCAGGAATGCGGAGATCAGCACCACCCCGACGATCATGACGACGGTGTTGAGCGCGACCGACCAGAACTGGCTGTCGCGCACGATCTCCAGGTAGTTCTGCAGCCCGACGAACTTCCGCGAGCCCGGCCGCACCAGGTTCCACGACTGCGTCGAGTAGTACAGCGTGAACAGGAACGGCACCTGGGTGACGACGATCGTGAAGATCAGCGCCGGCAGCAGCGGCCCGCGCCGACGCCAGCCCTCGGCCCGAGATACCTTGGCGTCCTTGGCTTCCTGGATTCGGCGCACCCGCTCGGCGACGGTGGCCGAGTCGGCGGCAAAGGTAGTCATTGCTTCTCCCGGTATGTCTTGCCGACCGCCTCGGCGTACTCCTGCGACTGGGCCAGCGCGTCGGTGACCGGCTTCTGTCCGGCGATCGCCGCGCTGATCTGCTGGCTGACCCGGGTGCCGAGGTCCTGGAACTCCGGAATCGCGAGGAACTGCACGCCGGTGTACGGAACCGGTTGCACGGTGGGCTTGTTCGGGTTCGCGCCCTCGATGGACTCGAGCGTCAGCGGGCCGAACGCCGCGGCGGCCTCCCGGTACTCGGGGATGTCGTAGGTGGACATCCGGCTGCCCGGCGGCACCCGCTCCCAGCCGAGTTGCTCACCGACGGTGCGCAGGTACTTCTTGTCGGTCATCCAGGAGATGAAGCGCCAGGCGGCGTCGTGGTGCCTGCTGTTGACCGGGATTCCGAGCGCCCAGGTGTACAGCCAGCCGGAGGGGTCCTTCTGCGCGATCGGCGCCGGGGCGTACCCGATCTTGCCGACCACCTTGCTCTGTTCCGGGTCCTCCAGCACCGAGACCGCCGACGTCGCGTCGTACCACATGGCGACCCGGCCCTGGGCCAGTTGCGTCGCGCATTCGCCGAATCCGGCTGTCGCCGCCCCCGGTTCGCCGTGCGAGCGCACCAGATCCACGTAGAACTGCACGGCCCGTTCGGTTTCCGGGCTGGTGAGCTGCGGATGCCACTGTTCGTCGAACCAGCGGCCGCCGAAGGTGTTGATCACCGTGTCCAGCGGGGCCAGCAGCTCGCCCCAGCCGGGCTTGCCGCGCAGGCAGATTCCCGCCAGATCGGGCCGGTCCAGCTTGGCCGCGGCGTCGGCGACCTCCGGCCAGGTGGGCTTGGGGGACAACGTGATGCCGGCCTGCTCGAACAGGTCCTTGCGGTACATCAGGAACGACGACTCGCCATAGAACGGCACCGAGTACATATCGCCGTTGTAGGACAGCGACTCCCGCAGCGACGGGACGAAATCGTTCTCGTCGTAGTCGGGTGTCTTGCGCGCATAGTCGGAAAGGTTGACCAGCCAACCGTTCTCGGCCCACTGCCTGGTCTCGTAGTTGCTGATCATCGCGACATCGAACTCGCCGCCGCCCATCGCCGTGGACGCGGTGATCTTGGCGCGCGCCTGATTCTCCGACAGCGTGATGAACCGCAGGTCGATATCCGGATTAGCCGCCTCGAACTGCTTCGCCAGCTGCTGCGCGTCGGTCATCTGGGAGTTGGAGACCATCGCGATCGTGACGGTGTTGTTCGAGGCGCCGAGCGAGCCGGCGCCGGCGCATCCGGACAGGGCCAGGCACAATGCCGAGCCGACGGCCGCGGCGGTGCGGGCCAGTAGTCGGGGCTGCATGCTTTACCTCATCTCATTGCTGCTCGAGAAGCCAACGCGCACAGTCGATATCGCAGATCAGCAGGCGGGCGAAGCCGCCGCGCAGGGCGCCCAGCGCCGCCTCGTGCTTGGCGGCGCCGCCGGTCACCAGGAGGGACTTCGGGCAGGCGCGGATGTCCTCGAGCGCCACCGACACCGTGCGGTCGCTCATCTCGGTGGCCAGGATCGTGCCGTCGGCGGCGAAGAACCGGCCGCCGATTTCGCCGACCGCGCCCTGCCGCGTCAGCGTGTCGAGCATCGCGGTGTCCAGGTAGCTGCCCTCGAACAGCGTGGTCGAGGTGGACACCGGGCCGACGCCGAACATCATCGCCGCCGCCGTCCGGCCCGCCTCCAGGGCGACCGAGAACATCGAATCGGAGCGCAGCGAGGACACCGTCGCCGCGTCGGCGTACAGCGGCGCGGGCAGCCGGATCGGTTCGGCCTGGAGTTGTTCGGCGCAGCGGCCCAGCACGTACTCGCTGCCGGACTGGTAGTCGCCCGTGGTCATCGCGCCGTCGAGCTGCACGATCGCGCGGCAGGCGGCCGCGCCGGTGGGCAGCGCGCGCGCCACCGCGACCGTCTCGGGGCCCCAGGTGAATCCGAGCCGATCGGATTCGGTGAGCCGCCGGGTGAGCAGTCGGGCGGCCGCCCGGCCCACGCCCGCCCAGCTCGCGTGGTCGTCGAGCGGGCCGACGGCATCGACGTTGTCGCCGACGACCACGGCCTCGGTGAGCCCGAAGGCGCGTTCCAGCGCGTATTCCTCGTCGGCGTGCAGCGCGTCGCGCTGGTCGTCGGGCACCGCGACCTCGATGCGGACCAGGCCGCGCGCCTTCGCCCGCGCGACCAGCCGTCCGGCGGTGGGACGCGAAACGCCCAGGCGCGCGGCCACTTCCGCCTGTGTCAAGCCGTCGAGGTAGTAGAGGGTGGCCGCGCGCAATGCCAGTCGCAGATCCTCCGGGGGCGCACCCGCTGCGGGGGGCACTCGTCCGTTGAGCGCCGATCCGGCCATGACAACCACTCCGATGTCTTCCCGTGCGACGCCCCGCCGAATACGAGCACAGTCGGGGGGTGAGCAAATGCTCAGGGGTGCGTCGATCTGCTCATCACGCTAGCATGCGGAATGTGATGCAGACAACACCTTCGCGGATGCGGGCGGCCGTCCTGACCGAGCCGGGCCGAATCGACCTGCGGGAGCGGCCCGTTCCCCGGCCGGCGCCGGGCGAGGTGTTGATCCGGGTGCACGCCGTCGGCGTCTGCGGCTCGGACGCGCACTACTACCGGGAGGGGCGGATCGGCGAGTTCGTGGTCGAGGCGCCGCTGATCCTCGGCCACGAGGCCGGCGGCGTGATCGTCGCGGTGGGGGAGAAGGTGCCCGAAGGGCGCATCGGGCAACGGGTTTCGATCGAGCCGCAGCGCCCCGACCCGGACAGCGCCGAGACCCGCGCGGGGCGCTACAACCTGTGTCCGCACATGCGGTTCTACGCCACGCCCCCGGTCGACGGGGCCCTGTGCGAATTCGTCACGATCGGCGCCGCGTTCGCGCATCCGGTGCCCGACACCATCTCCGACGAGGCGGCGGCGCTGTGTGAGCCGCTGTCGGTGGGTATCGCGGCGGTCCGCAAGGCCGGCGTCGAGGGCGGCTCGCGAATCCTGGTGGCCGGCGCCGGGCCGATCGGCGTCCTGGTGGCGCAGGTCGCCCGGGCCTACGGCGCCACCGAAATCATTGTCAGCGACCCGGACTCGCGGCGGCGCGAGGCCGCCCTGCAGTTCGGCGCGACAGCCGCCGTCGATCCGGCCGCCGGGCCGGCGGAACCGCACGTCGACGCGTTCGTGGACGCCTCCGGATCGCAGGCCGCGGTCACCGCGGGCGTCGCCGCGGTGCGCCCGGCCGGCCGGGTTGTGCTGGTCGGCGCCGGAGCACCGGCCATGTCGCTTCCGGTACAACGGATCCAACAGCGTGAACTCGTGCTCACCGGTGTGTTCCGGTACGCCGGCACGTGGCCGGCGGCGATCGCGCTGACGGCCGGCGGCCGCGTCGACCTGGATGCGATGGTGACCGCCCGCTACCCGCTGGAACGCACCACCGAGGCGCTGGAATCGGACCGGCGTCCCGGCAATCTCAAGACGATCGTGGAGGTGGCGAACACGTGCGACTGAACCGGAATGCCCTGTCCCATCTGCCGATTCCCGGCCCCGATTACGATCGGGACGGGATTCGCGCGGGCATCGCGCACATCGGCGTCGGCGGTTTCCACCGCGCCCATCAGGCCATGTATCTGGACCGGCTGATGTCGCTGGGCCGGGCGTCCGACTGGGGGATCTGCGGTATCGGCGTCACGCCCGCCGACCGCCGGATGCGCGACGTCCTGGCGGCGCAGGACTGCCTCTACACGCTGACCCTGGCGCACCCCGACGGGGCGCGGGAGCCCCGGGTGATCGGCTCCCTCGTCGACTTCCTGTATGCGCCCGACGATCCCGAGGCCGTCATCGAACGGCTCGCCGACCCCGCGATCCGGATCATCTCGCTGACGATCACCGAGGGCGGCTACAACCTGCGCGACGACGACGGCGAATTCGACCGCGACGCACCGGCGATCCGCCGCGACCTCGCGGGCGGCCATCCGCCCGCCACGGTCTTCGGCCTGGTGACGGCGGCGCTGGCCCGCCGCCGCGACCGCGGCGTCGCGGCGCCGACGATCGTGTCGTGCGACAACATCGAGGGCAACGGCCGGGTCGCCCGCCGCGCCTTCACCACCTACGCGGAGATGCTGGAACCCGCCCTGGCGCACTGGATCACGGCGAACGCGCGCTTCCCCAGCTCGATGGTGGATCGGATCACGCCGGTCACCACGCCGGAGGTGGTCGAGCACTGCGCGGCCGAGACCGGGCTGCGCGACGAGTGGCCCGTGGTCGCCGAACCGTTCGCGGCCTGGGTGCTCGAGGACGATTTCGTCGACGGCCGCCCCCCGCTCGAGGAGGCGGGCGTGCGGCTGGTCGACGATGTCACGCCGTACGAGTTCATGAAGCTCCGCTTGCTCAACGCCGGGCACCAATGCCTGTGCTACTTCGCCTGTCTCGCGGGCTATCGGCTCGTTCACGAGGCGGCGCAGGATCCGCTGATCGCCGAATATCTGGACCGGTACCTGGATTCCGAGGCCATGCCGACGGTGCCCGCGATTCCGGGCCTGGCCGAGTTCCGGGGGGCGCTGCTGGAGCGATTCGGCAACGCGCACGTCCGCGATACCGTGGCGCGGCTGTGCGCGGAATCGTCCGACCGCATCCCGAAATGGCTGCTGCCGGTGATCCGCGACAATCTCGCCGCGGGGCGTCCGGTGCGCCTGGCGGTGGCCACCGTCGCCGCCTGGGCGCGCTACGCCGAGGGCGTCGACGAGAACGGCGACCCGATCGAGGTGGTCGACCGGCTCGCCGAGACGCTGACCCCGCTCGCCCGCACGCAACGCGACAACCCGACGGCGTTCGTCGAGAATCGCGCCGTATTCGGAGATCTCGTGGACGACCCGCGATTCGTCGAGGCATATGTGACCACGCTGCGGTCGCTGCACCGCGACGGTGCCCGCGCGACACTGAAATCTCTGGTGAAGGCCGAATGACGGCGGCAGGCGGCTCCCGACCGCCCGGTGCGGCGCTGGTCGTCGGGGAGGCCCTGATCGATATCGTGGTGCGCGACGGACGGATCACCGGCGAGCACGTCGGGGGGAGCCCGCTGAACGTGGCCGTCGGGTTGGCGCGGCTCGGCCGGCCCGTCGAATTCCTGACCTCCATCGGAAACGACGCGCACGGCCGGCGCATCACGGAATACCTGGACACGTCCGGTGTCACGCTGGCCGACGGCAGCGTATCGGCCCCGCGAACGGCCACCGCGCGTGCCGAACTCGACGAACACGGCTCGGCGACCTACGGTTTCGATATCGTCTGGCGCCCGCTCCCGGCCGAAGTCGCCCCGCCGCTGGTGGTGCACACCGGATCCATTGCGGCCGTGCTGGATCCGGGCTGCGACGACGTCTCGGCCGCGGTCGACCGGTACGCGCCCGAATCCACCGTGACCTTCGACCCGAACCTGCGCCCTCAACTGATCGACGACATCCCCACGGCCCGAACGCGGATCGACTCGCTGGTCGCCCGCGCCGACATCGTGAAGGCCAGCGACGAGGACCTGCGCTGGCTCGAGCCCGGGAGTCCACCGGAAGAGATTGCCGCGCAGTGGTTGTCGCGAGGCCCCGCGATCGTCGTGGTCACGCTCGGCGCGCATGGCGCCTACGCGGTCTGCCGGGCCGGTGCCGTGCGCATCCCCGCGCACCCGGCCGCGGTCGTCGACACCGTCGGCGCGGGCGATGCCTTCACCACCGGCCTGATCGACGCGCTGTGGGGCGGCGGCCTGCTGGGGGCCGCCAACCGGGACGCGTTGCGCGATATCGACACCGAAACCTTGCGCGCCGCACTGGAACTCGCTGCGCTGTCCTCGGCGTTGACGGTGTCGCGTCCCGGTGCCGATCTACCGGACCGGGCTACCCGCGATGCTCAGGTGAGCGGGTGGGCCCGGAAGAAGTCCCACATGATCTGATTGGCGCTGATCGAGCCCGTGGTCGTGCCGACCAGCGGCTCGGGGGAGATGCTCGACACCGCGCCCGGCCAGGTGTGGCCACCGCCGACCACCGAGTAGAACTCGACGTCGGCGTGCTCCGGACACGCATAGCTCGACAGCGTGACATCGGCCGCGACCTGCAACCGGACCGGTTCCGGCTCGCAGCCGTTGCGGCGCGCCCATGCGGCCGCGTTGTCCGGGATACTCGCCTCGCCGGGACCGTCGACGCCGCCGGGCCTGTCCCGCCCGCCTGCCGAGCCCGAGCCGTCCGGCGACGGCAGGAACCGCGCGTTCGGGCCCGCGCCGCCGGTGTAGGCGACGATCGGGTCGGCGGTGCCGTGGAACGCGACGACCGGTATTGCCCGGGCGGGCTCGCACCAGGAGAAGTCCCGCAGCCCGGCCACCGGAGCCACCGCCGCGATCCGGTCGGCGAGCCGGCACGCCAGCGACGAGGTGGTGAACGCGCCCATGGACAGGCCGGTGACATAGATGCGCCGCTGGTCGACGCACAGCGCCGACTCGACGTGTGTGATCAGGTCCGACAGGTAGGTGATGTCCCCGCTGTTCTCCGCGAAATCCCACCGCGGCAAACCGGGCTCGTCGATCTGCGGGGTGACCGTGGCGAAGCCGTGCTCGATGCCGAACTGCGCCACACCGCTCATGGCCCGTTGCACCTCGGCGGGCTCGAGGTAACCGTGCAGGTCCAGAACCAGCGGTAGCGGGGCATCCGCGGCGGGCACGTCCTGGGCGTAACTGCCGGACTTGCCGGCCGCGGCGAACTGCTGCCGGGAGGTGCCGGGAACGGCGGCCGGTCCGGCGCACCCCGGCGATGCCGCCGGAGCGATCGTGGCCGGTTCGCCGGCCCGGGCGGTGGTGCTCCCGGCCGTGAGCAGCGCGGCGGCGGTCATCGCGGCAACGACCATCGCGGTAACCGTCGACGCCGATCTTCGGGCGCCGCGCCGACTGCGGGCGCATGACCGCAGGGGCAGGAAAGTAGAACTCTTACTCATGAGAGGGATGTTTACACGGCCCGTGTCCGTGCCGGGCCGGTCTCGCCGATCAGGTCGTGCGCTCGCAGGTGAGGTGACGAAAGGCATGGAGGTGCGGGTGGTTACGTGCCGGCGTCCCGCCCGCCCGGATGCCGGTCCCGCCAGATCCAGAACACCGTCCCCGACACCAGTGCCCACGCGGCGAGCACGAGAAACGGGAACAGATGCTGATGTCCGCCGAAGTAGACGGCGGTGTGCTGGGCATTGACGGAGGCCCCGTTCGGCAGCCACCGGCCGATGCTGCCCAGCACCGACGGCAGCAGCGGCCAGGACACCGCGCCACCCGAGGACGGATTGCCCAGCAGCACCATCAGCCCCCAGGTCGGGAGCATCGCCCACCGTCCGAACAGCGTGTTGAACATCGTGAAGATCAACCCGGAGGCGAACATCGTCAGCGTCAGGATGAACCACGACTCCAGGAACGGCAGGTCCAGCGCGCCCAGCCACCAGTCGACGACCGCCGCGATCACGAATCCGCCCAGCACCGCATAGGCGACGGTGTAGGCGATCCGCTCCAGCGGATCGAGCGCCCGCGCATGCACACTCAGCTGGATGGCCCCGACGAATCCGATGATCACCGCCGCCAGCGTGATGTAGAAGATGGCCAGTCCGCGCGGATCGCCGGGCTGCAGCGGATTGATGTCGGTGACCGTCACGGCCACCTGCGCCTGCCGCCCCACCTGCGTCGCCGCGGACGAAATCACCTGGGATACCGATGATCCCGAGGCCCCCGAGACATCGACCGTCACCGCGTCGGCCCGGCTCGCGTCCACGATCGCGAACGCCTGCTGCGCCTCCACGGCCGCCTGCGCCGCGGCCGCACCGTCGTACCGTGTCACCTGCAGCGACCCGTCCAGCGCCCGATCCATCCCCGCCAGAAACGCGGCCTCGGTCCGCGCATTATCGCCCCCCACCACGGCAACCGGAATGTGATGCGGAGTCGGATTGGCCAGCGTGTAGGTATACGACCCCGCGAACAACCCCGCGGCCGCCGCCAGAATGAACACCAGCACGGTCGCCGGCAGAAACGGCGACCGCCGAAACCGCTCCCACCCCCGCCGCCAAGCGGCAACATCACCGCTATCGGTCTCTTCGTCCTCTTGAACTGCCGATTCGGTCTCGCTCTCGGACATACAGCCACCCTAGGGGCGAAAATTGATCTATGTAGCAAACCGCACCGGGGGCTGTGGAGAGGTGTCATCCAGGCGTGCTCCGACCCGGACTGTTCTGCCAGTTCGTCGGGGTTGCCGACCCTATTCGCCGCAAATTTTGCGGTGAATAGCGGAAGTGATCACCGCATGGCCGATGGCTATCGCTGAGACCGAGGTCATAGGGCGCTGATGCGGAGTCGGGGCTCCGTTCCTGTTACGTTGGTCAACCGGAGAATGACTCCGTTTCGACTCGTGAACAGGAGCTAGTGCCCCCATGGCGCGTGTGAAATCCCGGCCGCACTACAACGTCGTCTTCGCGGTGCTGCTGCTGGGCATCGCCGCGTACGCGTTGCTGCAGTCCATGGTGGTGCCGGTGCTGTCGTTGCTGATTCCGGCGCTGCACACCACCCAGAACACCGCGACCTGGCTGATGACCGGATACCTGCTGTCCGCGTCGGTCGCCACGCCGATCCTCGGTCGCATCGGGGACAAGGTCGGCAAGGAGCGGATGCTCGTGGTCACGCTCGCCGCGCTCAGCATCGGCTCGCTGATCGCCGCGCTCACCGACTCGATCAGCGTGATGATCGTCGCGCGTGTGATCCAGGGGCTCGGCGGCGGCGTGATCCCGTTGGCGTTCGGCATCATTCGCGATGAGTTCCCGGCGCGGAAGGTGCCCGGCGCGGTGGGTATCGCCTCGTCGCTGATCGCGGTCGGCTCGGGAATCGGGCTGGTGCTGGCCGGGCCGATCGTCGACCATCTGGGCCATCACTGGCTGTTCTGGGCGCCGATGATCATGACCGCGTTCGCCACCGTGGCGGCGATCGTGCTGGTGCCGCCGTCGCCGGTGCGCAGCGAGGGCCGGATCAACTGGGCCGCGGCGCTGTTGCTGTCGGCCTGGCTCGTCGCGCTGCTGCTGGCCGTCAGCAAGGGGACGGACTGGGGCTGGACGTCGGCGGTGACGCTCGGCCTGTTCGCGGCGGCGGTGGTCTGCCTGATCGTGTGGATCGTCGTCGAGACGAAGTCGGCCACCCCGCTGATCGATATGCGCACGATGCGGATCCGGGCGGTGTGGACGACGAATCTGGTGGCCGTGCTGGCGGGCATCGGAATGTACGCGATCATGACGTTCCTGCCGCAGCTGCTGCAGACGCCGAAAGCCGTTGCGGGCTACGGCCTGAGCGCGAGCGTCACCCAGTCCGGGCTGTACATGTTGCCGATGGCGGCGGCGATGTTCGTGATCGGCCTCTCGATCGGAGGTCTGGAAGCGCGGTTCGGCGCTCGGCCGATCGTGCTGGGCGGCAGCATCATCACCGTCGCGGCCTTCATGGTGCTGGCCCTCGGTCACGACGCCAGCTGGCAGATCTACCTGTCGGCCACCGTGCTGGGAATCGGTATCGGCCTGGTGTTCTCGTCGATGCCGGCCATCATCGTGGCCTCCGTCCCGCCCGTGCAAACCGGCGCGGCCACCGGTATGAACGCCAACGTGCGCACCGTCGGCGGCGCGATCGGCAGTGCCGTCTCGGGCGTCCTGCTGACCTCGAGCGCCGGCACCGTGCCCGGAATCCCGGCCGCCTCCGGATATTCCAAGGTGTTCTGGTTCCTCGCGGGCGTCTCCGTGCTGGGTGTCGTCGCGGCCGCGTCGATTCCCCGGTTGCGCGGCAGGTCCCGGCCGCCCGGTGCGGTGGAGCCGGTCGTCGACATACTCGAACCGGATGTCGGGGAACGGGAACTCGTCTCGGCGGCCGTCGTCGCCCCGGCACGGCACGCGGCGTCCGGTGCGAGCCCCTCGGCGCACGCCCCGGAGCCCGCGTCGAGGCATGCCGACTCCGGACCGCCGAACGGCTCGGGCGAATCCGGTGTCGTTGAATCCGGCCCGGCCGAATCCGGTGCGGGCCGGGCCATCGCCGGACATATTCTCGGCGAGCACGGCCGACCGGTCGCGGGCGCCGCGCTGACCCTGATAGACCAACGCGGACACCAGGTTTCGCGCTCGCTCAGCGGCTCGGAAGGCGACTACGGCATCGATGCGCCGGCGCCGGGTAGCTATGTGCTGATCGCGTCGGCGGGCGCGCACCGGCCGGTGGCACAACCGGTCACCGTCCACGCCGACCCGCAGCGGCTGAACCTCACCATGCCGGCCTCCGGTGAGGTGTCGGGCGTCGTGCGCCGCGCCGACGGCGCCGGGCCGCTCGGGGAGGCGACCGTCACGCTCACCGATCCGGACGGCGAGGTCGTCGGCACCGCGATCACCACCGACGACGGCCGTTACGCCTGCGGCGCCGTGGCACCGGGCTCCTACACGCTGGTCGCGGTCGCCGAGCGCATGCGCCCGCACGCGGCCACGCTGACCGTGCCCGAGAGCGGCGCCTTGCGCTTCGACATCGACCTCGAGGCCGAGGCGACCGCGGTGCTGGCCGGGTCGGCACAGGCCGACGGGCGCGTGGTCCCGGACGCTCAGGTCACGGTGCTCGACGCCGACGGCGGCCTGATCGCCTCGGCCCGCACCGACGCCGACGGCCGCTACCAGGTCTCGGACCTTCCGGAGGGCCGCTACACCGTCGTCACGCGCGGCTACCCACCGGTCACCGCCAACGTCACGGTGACCGGCGACGAGATCACCCACGATGTGCGGCTGAGTTACTGACCCGGCCGGGCCGGTGCGAATATCGCTGTAGCGTCAAGGGTTTCGGTGCGTTTCGGCGGCCTACACCTGTGCCGGCGTGCGGAACCAGTGCGGTATCGTGGCGCGGGCGTTGCTGCCGTGCAGCGCATCGGCCAGCGCCTCGATCGCCAGGTTCCGCGCCACGTTGGTGGCGCGGCAGTGCCGCAGACTGTCCAGCATCAGGAAGTCGTGCACCATGCCGAGCATGCGCACCGCGGTGACATCGACACCGGCCTGGCGCAGCTTCGCGGCATAGGCCTCGCCCTCGTCGCGCAGGACGTCGGCCTCGTCGGTGATCACCAGAGTGGGTGGCAGGCCACGTAATTCGTCGAGGCCGGCCCGCAGCGGCGACGCGTAGATCTCGTCGCGCTGCGCGGGATCGGTCGTGTACTGATCCCAGAACCATTGCATGCCATCGCGAGTCAGGTAGTAGCCGTCGGCGAACTGCAGATACGACGCGGTATCGAAGTTCGCGTCCGTCACGGGGTACAGCAGTACCTGCGCGGACAGCGGCACGCCGCCGCGGTCCGCGGCCATCAGCGCGAACACCGCGGACATGTTGCCGCCCACGGAATCTCCGCAGACCGCCATCCGCGCGCCGTCCAGGTCGTGGTCGGCGCCGTGCTCGACGACCCACTGACCCACGGCCCAGTTCTGCTCGATCGCGGTGGGGTACTTCGCCTCCGGCGACCGGTCGTACACCGGGAAGACCACCGCGGCCTGCGCCCCGTCCGCCAGCTCGCGCACCAGCCGGTCGTGGGTGTTCTCGTCGCCGAAAACCCAACCGGCGCCGTGGATGTAGAGGATGACCGGCAGCTTCCCCCGCAGCCCTTCGGGCCGGACGATCCGCGTTCGTACCGAGCCGGTCGGCCCGCCCGGGACCGTCACCCACTGCTCGTCGACGGGCGGTTTGTCGACCCCCTCGCCGGTCTGCAGCCCGGCCAGGATGTCCCGGCCCTGCGCCGGCGGCACCTCGTAGATCCGCGGATGCGGCGCGGTGTCGTCGGCGAGCTGCCGTGCTTCGGGTTCCAGCACCGGCTGGGGAGGATCGGGTAGCTGAGGCATGACGAACTCCTTCCGGTCTCACACGGATGCGTACAGGAGTGGTCTCGGTTGGATTTGCTAGCCGATTGCCACTATTCGCCGTCGGTCGCGGCCTGTCAATGCCGATCCGGCAGCGTCTCAACGCCGATCCGGCAGCGTCTCAACGCCGATCCGGCAGGGTCTCAACGCCGATCCGGCAGTGTCGCCGTGACGACGCGGCGGATCGCATCCAGGTCGACGTGCCCGGCCAGCGCCTTCTCGTCCGGCTCCTCGGTGAGCGGCTCGGCCACGGCCAGCAGGGTCCGGTACAGCCGGGGGAGCGTGGTCCGGGCGAGCAGGTCCTCGGCGACGGACGCCGCGTCGAGTTCGTAGTTCTGCGCCAGGTAATCGCGCAGGCGCTCGTGCGTGGCGGCGAACACGGCGTCGAAGTAGGCGTGTGCGCTGCCCGGCAGCCGTTCGGCCACGGAGATGCTGAGCCGGCACGTGCGCACCTGCGGCTCCCACAGGATCAGCTGCTGGAACCGTCCGCAGAACCGCGTCACCGCCTCGGCCGGTTCGTCGGCATAGGCCGCGGGCGTCATCAGCTTGCCCAGGTAGAGCTCGCGAACCAGGTCGAGGACGGCGAGGAACAGCTTGTCCTTGCTCTCGAAGTGCGCGTACAGCGAGCGCTTCGAGGTCCCGGCCCGGGTGGCGACGGTGTCCATCGACGCGCGCTCGAAGCCCGCCTCCAGGAAGACGCTCTTGGCGACGAACAGGATGTGCGTGCGCAGTTCCTCGCCGCGGCGCTGCGTGTCTCGCGTCATCCGTTTACACTTCCAAAAGTAAACGGTACGGTTGAGTTTACTTTCTCCGGATGGCCGGAGGCTCCTTCAGGAAGGCATCCCATGCTCGTCATCACCGCTCCCACCGGAAATATCGGTCACCGCGTCCTCGACCTCGTGCTCGCCGGCGACCGGCCGGTTCGCGTCATCGCGCGCGACCCGTCCCGGCTACCCGCCGGCGTGCGCGAACGGGCCGAGGTCGTACCAGGTTCGCACGGCGACCCGGACGTGCTCGCGCGAGCCTTCGCCGGCGCCGACTCGGTGTTCTGGTTGCTGCCCAACGATCTCGCCGCCGCCGGCGTCGACGACTCGTATCTCGACTTCACCCGCCCCGCGATCGAGGCGCTGCGCACGCACGAGGTGCGCCGTGTCGTCGCTGTCTCCGCTCTGGGCCGCGGCACCGCCCGCGAGCAGCGGGCCGGATATGTCACCGGCTCGCTGAAGATGGACGACCTCATCGCGAGCACCGGCGTCGCCTTTCGTGCGCTGGCGAACCCGTCGTTCATGGACAACGTTGCGCGCCAGGCGAACTCGATCAAGGAGAACGGCGTGTTCGCCGATGTCGTCGCGCCGGACCTGCGCCTGCCCACCGTGGCCACGCGCGATATCGCCACCGTCGCCGCCCGCCTGCTGCTCGACGACACCTGGACCGGCCAGGCCGAGGTGCCGCTGCTGGGCCCGGAGGACCTCGCACCGAACGAGATGGCCGCGATTCTCTCCGACGTCCTCGGCATCCCGGTGAAATACCAGCAGATTTCCGGTGCGGCGCTGCGCGAGCAACTCGTCGGCCGCGGTGTCTCCGCCGCGATGGCGGACGGGATGCTCGAGATGATGACCGCGAAGAACAACGGTCTCGACCTCGGTGTCACCCGCACCCCGCAGCACGCGATCGACACACCCACGACGTTCCGGCAGTGGTGCGCCGACGTCCTCGCGCCGAGGGCGGCCGCATGAGCGTCGACCTCGGCCGGATCGTCGGGCGCTACGTGACCTCGCAGCGCTCGCCGATCGTGCACACCCGGCCGAGTGCGGTCCGACCTTCGAGGACGTCACGTTCCCGGCCGAGGACGGCCTGCGGCTGTCCGGTGGGTTCGTCCCGGCCGAGGGGCCGGAGAGCATCCTCGCCTGGTTGGCGCGGTACACGTCGTCACGGCCCGGTCCCGCTTGCGATTTCGGCGCGGACACGGTGCGCACCGGTCGGCGTCCGTGGGCGCCCGCGCCGCGTAGCCGGGCCGTCCCGTCCGAGGCGCGGACACCAGGGGGTCGTGGCGGACGCGAGGTGATGTCGGCGAGTACACCGGTCTCCGGCCACCCGCACCGTTAGCATCGCGGTACTCGTGAGCGACTCGGCCGCGAGACGGGATGAGGTGAGGGAGTACGCCGATGAAATGGACATTGCTGGGCGCGGCCGCTGCCGCGCCCGCCACGGCCGACGCCGGGGAGCCGTGCCAGCTCGGCTGGTCGAACGTCGGCCCGCGGACGTGTGCCAAGGCCGACTTCACGCTCAGCCCGGTGGCGACGCTCGGAAACGGTATCTGCGCCGGCCTGCTGTCGACCGGCGGCACCGCCTTCGACGGTCCGCTCTACGAATACTCCGAGGCTCCCGGCGCCGCGCATTCGGTCGTTCTGCGTATCGCGCAGGGCTTTTCGCCGGTGGGCGAGTGGGGGCCGCAACTGCTGGCCTGCGACGTGACGGCGATCGTCGACTGGCACAACCTCGACACCGGGCAGGCCGGCAGCGTGCGCCGCTTCGTCCCGGCCGGGCAGCGTTTCACCCCGGCGATCGTGCTCGCCGAGACCGGCCCCGGCCGGGTCCAGCTCACCCTGCGCACCGATAAGCCGAACATTCCGGCCGCAACCGAAATCGTTGTGCCGTAAGGGCTCCCGAACAACCGGATGAGTCGACTCGCCGCGAACTGCGCGGGCTTCCGGTGCCTCGCGGACGAGTCGTGCCGACTGCCTCGGGTCGGGCGGTCAGGCCTCGATCGCGGTGGCCGTCTCGCCGATATCGCCGACCACGCCGCGCAACTGCGCCCGGCCGTCGGCCAGCTTGTAGGTGACACCGGCGATCGCGCATTCTCCGGAGGCCACGCGCTCGGCGATGATCGGCGAGCGCTGCACGAGCAGCCTGCTGGTCTCCACGACGTGGCGGGCCTCCAACTCGTCCACGGTGGTGAGCCCGTCGCGCCGGCCCATCAGGATCGACGGCGTAACCCGCTCCACGACGCTGCGGATGAACCCACCGGGCACATCGCCACCGTCGAGGGCGTCGATGGTCGCCCGCACCGCACCGCAGGAGTCGTGGCCGAGCACCACGATCAGCGGCACCCCCAGCACCTCGACCCCGTACTCGATGGACCCCAGCACCGAGGAGTCGACGACATGACCGGCGGTACGCACCACGAACATGTCCCCGAGCCCCCGATCGAAGATGATCTCGGCGGCCACCCGCGAATCTCCGCACCCGAACAGAATCGCCGACGGCTGCTGCCCGTTCACGAGCCGGGCCCGATCGTCGGCCCCCTGCCCGGGATGCTGCAGCACTCCGTCGACGAACCGGTCGTTACCGTCGCGAAGAGATTTCCAAGAACTGATCGGATTGGTACGAGGCATATGTCCGATTTACCATGAATCCATACCGTCGCGCTGCTCGATGTGACGAATGGCGCCGCATCCGGGCCCGTCCGCCTGAGATGCCCGGACCCTATTCCGTGGGATAGAGCTCGTCTCGGAGCGCCGACGGGGATCCGCGCCAGCGGTCGAGCTCACGCCAGATCGCGCAGATTCCGAGCTGCTCCAGGAAGCCGACGTATGCGTCACCGATCGGCTCGTTGAACACCGCCACAAGGTCGACCGCGTCGCCAGGCTTGTAGAGGAAGTGCCGGTACTGGTAGAGCTGCCCGACAACGGCACGTACGGCGTCGGTCGCATTGCCGCCTCGGATGATCTTCGCCTCTACGAGCCAATGCCGGCTGCCCCGGGTCAACGTCAGGTCACGTGGGTGGACGTTGGTCGCCGGGGTCAGTCCGCAGTCGCGAGCGGCCAGACCGTACTCGCGGACGAGCCGCTCATGGTGGCGATTCTTGATCTGGGTGTGAGCCTTGATTGCGGCAACGTACGCAGTATCGCTCTTGGGCTTGAACTGTGCGAAGCCGTCGCCTACCGCCGACGCGGTGGAGTCCTGCGTGGATGCCGGGCTCGCCGACTCTCGTCCCTCGGTCGGCGGTGCAAACCCCCGATCCTGCCGGATCCGATCGGCGAGCATGCTCATCTGCTCCGGTCGATCGAGAAATGCGGCTACGACCTCGCGGTCGAGAGTGCCGTGATTGCTCGGCTTGCGCGTCGAATCCGGATGGCAATGCGCCAGATTCGCCATCTTCCTGCGAACTGAGCCAGGGCTGCGGAAGTCCGCACCCCGCACCGACTCCGGGTGTATCGGCAAATCCCTCAGCAGCGCAGACAACTCGACCACGCGAGAGTCCGTGACGTCCAGTTCGTGCCAGTTGTTGAGCCTCGTCAACTCGCCGGCAAGAACCAGTTCGGGCCATGCCCAGTCGGGCGGCCGTCTGCTGATCGGCCTGGCCGCATCCGAGTGTTCCCCCTCGCGGCTCGGGCCCGGGACATCGAATCCGAGCGATCGCAGGTGACTTGCAACGGTCTCTTCGCCACCGGTGAAGTCCTGTGACCGCAGTGGAGCAGAGCCCGGCAGATGGCCGTGGGCGGCGCCGGTAATGGCTTTCGAGTCGTATGTACGCCCCTCGACATCGACGAAGTATGCGCGCGCCGGCCCGAACCCGTACTTGGACAGGAACGCAGACCGCCCCAGGTCATCGAATTCGCCCATGGCGGCGAGCACGGCCGACCTGGTCACGTCCCTGAACCCCACAGACCGGACTGTAGCGGACCGCACCGACGAGCTGGCCGGCTTCGACGGTTGTTCGGCCGTCGCATCCGGGTTCATTCGGTACGTCGGCGGAGGCCGAGGAGGTCGAGGGCGAAGGTCGCGTACTCCCCGGCGATGTGTTCGGGGGTGGCCGGTCCGTCGAGGCGGAACCACTGGGGCAGGGAGGTGCACATGGTGGATATGGCGCGGCCGGCGAGGCGGGCGTGGGCGGTGGGCAGGTTCTCCTCGGCGATCGCGGCGTCGATGTCGTCATCGAGTAGGTACTGAATCACGTTGCGGGAGTGGGTGATCCGGCGGTGGTTGGCCGGGGTGAGGCTGCGCATCTCGCTGGCTCCGATGAAGGCGAGTTCGCGGCGATGGGTATGGAAGAGGGCGAGCGCCTCGACGACGCGGGCCACGCGGTCGCGCCCCGCGTCGGCCTCCTGCCGCGCCGCGCGCACCCGCCAGTGCAGGTCGGCCATGGTCAGTTCGAGTGCCCGTACCAGCAGGTCCTGCTTGTCGTCACAGTGGTGATACACGCCGGGCACGCTCATGCCCGCGCGGTGTGCGATCGAACGCATCGTGGCGCCGTGGTACCCGGTCTCGACGAACGCGCCGATGGCCGCGGCGAGGACGGGATCGATACGGAGTGGCGGGAACTCGCGCCAAGCGCGCGAGGGTTCGCCCGCCGGTGCCGAGGCCGAGGGGCCTCGGGTCGGCCGCGCATCGCCGGGTACGTGCGACTGCTGCTCGCCGATGAGCCAGGGCACCGTGGTGCCGAGTGCGGCGGCCAGCGCGCGCAGTCGCGGGATCGAGACGCCGGTCTTGCCGTTCTCCACCGCGCTGAGGGTGGCGGGGCTGACGTCGATGCGTTGTGCGCTCGCGCGCAGCGACAGGCCCGCGGCGATCCTCGCCTGCCGCACCCGCGCACCCACCGCCTGTTGATCACGTTCCGCGCCGTCCATGGTGTTCAGAATATCTGAACACTACGAATGGGCAATAAACAGCGGATTGACAGCACTTACGGCGACATGCAAGTCTGCATGACAGTCGATTCCCGAGCGATCGTTCGGGAAATGAGTTCGAGGAGTGGAGCCGTGACGATCGATCTGTCCCTGCCGTCCGAGGTGCAAGCTCTGGCAGATCGCACGCGGGCGTTCATCCGCGAACGGGTGCTGCCGCTCGAGGATGAGCACGACGGCGACATCACCGCGGCGGGGGGCGACAAGTTCCGGGTGGAGTTGCAGCAGGCCGCCCGCGAGGCCGGCGTGTTCACACCGCACGCGCCGGTCGAGTACGGCGGGCACGGGCTCGGAATGTCGGACCGGGCACCGGTTTTCGAGGAGGCCGGGTACTCGCTGTTCGGCCCGACGGCCCTGAACATCGCGGCCCCGGACGAGGGCAACGTGCACATGCTGGCCCATATCGCGAATCCGGAACAGAAACAGCAGTATCTAGCACCGCTCGCCCACGGCGACGTGCGCTCGGCGTTCGCGATGACCGAGCCGGCTCCCGGCGCGGGATCCGACCCCTCCGCGCTGGCCACCCGTGCGGTCCGCGCGGACGGCGGGTGGCGGATCGACGGTCACAAGTGGTTCATCACCGGCGCCGACGGCGCGGGCTTCTTCATCATCATGGCCCGCACCTCCGGCGAGCCCGGCGCGCGCGGCGGCGCGACGATGTTCCTGGCCCCGGCCGGCACGCCGGGCATCCGGGTCGGACGGCATCTCGACACCCTGGATCGGTCGATGGTCGGCGGCCACTGCGAGGTGTTCTTCGAGGACCTGCTGGTCCCGGACTCGGCGGTGCTGGGCGAGGTCGACCGCGGTTTCGAGTACGCCCAGGTGCGCCTCGGGCCCGCCCGCATGACGCATGTGATGCGCTGGCTGGGCGCCGCCCGCCGCGGACACGACGTGGCGGTGGCGCATGTGGCCCAGCGGCAGGGTTTCGGTGCGCGACTGGGCGATCTCGGCATGGTCCAGAAGATGATCGCCGACAACGAGATCGACATCGCCGCCACCCGGGCCCTGCTGACCCGCGCCTGCTGGGAACTCGATCGCGGAGAACCCGCCGCGAACGCCACCTCGATCGCGAAAACCTTTGCTGCCGAGGCGATCTTCCGGATCGTCGACCGCAGCGTGCAGATGTGCGGCGGCCTCGGCGTCTCCGGCGATCTTCCGCTGGCGCGGTTGTCGCGGGAGGTGCGTCCGTTCCGCATCTACGACGGCCCCTCGGAGGTGCATCGGTGGGCGATCGCCAAGCGCGCGGTCGGCGCCGCCAAACGCGCTCTGCGGGACGGCGAATGAACCTGCCGGGCATGGACGTCGCCGCGCTGGAGCGCTTCCTGCGCGGGCAGGGCGTCGCGGTGTGTGGCGATCTGCGGGTCGAGCTGATCAGCGGCGGCCGGTCGAATCTCACCTTCACCGCCGCCGACGACGTCTCGAAGTGGGTCGTGCGCCGCCCGCCCGTCGCGGGGCTCACCCCGTCCGCGCACGATATGAACCGCGAGTACACCGTCACACACGCGCTGCGGAACTCCGCTGTGCCCGTGGCGAAATCGGTGGCCTTCGATGCGGAGGGAACGACCCTGGGCGCGCCGATGACCGTCGTCGAATTCGTGGACGGCACGGTGATCCGCGATCAGGACGACCTCGCGGCTCTCACTGACGAGCAGGTGAGCGCGGGTGTGGACGAACTCGTCCGGGTGCTCGCCGACCTGCACGCGGTGGACCCCCACGCGGTCGGCCTGGAAAAGTTCGGGCGCCCCGAGGGTTACGTCGCGCGTCAGGTGAATCTGTGGGCCTCCCAATGGGATCGGGTCAAGACCCGCGAACTCCCCGACGTCGCGGCCCTGCACGCGGCGCTGTCGGAGGCCGTGCCGCGGCACTCGGCCGCCTCGATCGTGCACGGCGACTACCGCATCGACAACACGATCCTCGACTCGGCCGACCCGTCCCGGGTCCGCGCCGTGGTCGACTGGGAGCTGTCCACCCTGGGCGATCCGCTCGCCGATGTCGCGCTGATGTGTGTGTACCGCGCGCCGATATTCGACCTGGTGCTGGGTTCCAGGGCCGCATGGACCAGCGACCGGATACCCACCGCCGATGCGCTCGCGCAGAAGTACGCCACCGTATCGGGCCGCGACCTCGGGAATTGGGGTTTCTACCTGGCACTGGCCAATTTCAAGCTGGGCGTGATCGGCGAGGGCATCACCCACCGGGCACTGCGAGGCTCCGACGCGGGCTCGGCCGCCGAACGCGCGGCCGAGGCGACCCCGGAGTTCATGGCGGCCGGACTGCGCGCGTTGAAAGGAGACCGGAATTGACCGGCGACACCAGGACGGCACTGATCACCGGCGCCTCTCGGGGCATCGGCCTCGGGATCGCGAACAGCCTTGCCCGGCAAGGGTATGCGCTGACCATCACTGCCCGCGACGCCGCGCGCCTCGAGGACGTCGCCACCGGTCTGCGCACGTCCGGTGCCGCCGACGTCGTCACCGTCGCGGCGGATATGGCCGACGCCGAGGGCGTCGAGCGCCTGCTCGCCGCGCACGCCGATCGGTTCGGGACGCTGTCGGCGCTCATCCTCAACGCGGGTGTCGGCACCGCCGGCCCGCTCGCCGAGGCATCCAGGCGCCGGGTCGACAAGACCCTCGCCGTAAACCTGTCCGCGCCACTGCAACTCATCCAGGGCGCCCTGCCGATGCTGCGCGCCGCCGCGGCCGCCGAGCCCGGCCGCGGCGCGAAGGTGATCGCCCTGGCCTCGATGGCCGGCGTATACGCCGAGGCCGGACTGTCCGTCTACGGCGCCGCCAAGGCGGCGCTCATCTCGTTGCTGGCCACCCTCGACGCCGAGGAATCGGGCAACGGCGTCACGGCCACCACCCTCGCCCCCGGCTACGTCGACACCGACATGAGCGCGTGGCAACACGACCGCATCCCACCCGACCGGATGCTCCCGGTCAGCGATATCGTCGAAATCGTCGACACGCTCCTGCGATTGTCGTCGCGCGCCGTAGTCCCGAACATCGTCCTGTCCCGCGCCGGCACCGACGGCTACCACGCCTGAGGGTATCGAACTCCGGCTCCGTATCCGTGACGCGAACGGCGACGGCGCGGTCACCCCTCGTTGACTCGACGGGTGACCGCGCCGTACGTGGTTGCGCCGGAGCGTGTTTCAGCGATCTTTCTGCCGGGATCGAATCCGCACCACCTGGTAGCCGATGGCAACGGCGACGATCAGCACCGCGAAGGCCGGGTGCATGTCCTTCGACAGGCTCGGCGCCCGGTCGGGACCGATTGCCCAGAGCGCCAACGGAATCGCGTAGGCCACGGTGAGCGCGGCGGCCCACCACCGCAGCCCGGTGTGGCGGGTATCGCGCAAGGTGCCGATCAGTGTGATGGCCACCGGAAGGATGGCGACCATCGCGAACTGGCCGATGACGAGGACCGGGACGGCCCATGCGGAGATGCTGACGGGCAGCGAGACGGTTCGGGCGTTGCGGTGCGTTTCGATGGACACGATCATCTCCTCGGCGTGGCGTCCGGACGGCTTCAGTGCTGGGCTTCGGCGGTCTTCTTCAGCTCGGCCAGCCAGGTTTCGAGGCCTGCGCCGAGGAAACCGGTGGAGGTCGGCACGTCGGCCTCGACCTGCGGGCCGCTCCAGTTCTCCTCGGTGCGCACCAGGACGCCGCCGTCGACCTCGGTGAAGTTCCAGACGTGGGTGCCGTTGTCGACGCGCACTCCCTCGCCGAGGGCGGGCCCGGTCCAGCGGATGCACTTGTTCTGCTCGACCTGCTGCACCGAGGACGTGATGGACAGGGTGGTGGCGGGAGTGATGGCGGTGGCCGGCACCGGAGTCGTCCACCGGAACTGCGAACCCTCCCGCAGCGGGCCCTGGTCCAGGCGCTCGATGGTCGCGACGGCCTGCTGCCATGCGGACCAGCGTTCGACGTCGGTGTGCAGGTTCCACACGGTGCTCAGCGGCGCATGGATCATCGTCTCGGCGCGGTAGTGGATCGGGGCGGATTCGTCGATGCTCTCCCCGCGGCAGGTGAGCGCGGCCGGGTCGGCGGGGGCGGCGCTCGTCGTCGCCTGGCTCGTCGTGTCGGCGCGGGCGTTGTCGTCGTCGTTGCCGCCGCATGCGGTGACGGTGCCGAGCGTGAGCGCGGCGAGCGGAATCAGCACGGCGGCGGTACGGCGACGGATCTGTGTGTGGGACATGGTCGTTCCTTTGTCGAGAGAGTCTGAGCGGGCTACCGAGTTAGTGCTTATCGGGTTAGTTAGAAGCTATAACGCAGCATGTGTGAGTGTCAATAGAAAAAGTGATAGGTTCTAACTAGCTCGAACGATGTCGCGGAACCCCGACGGGAGGTGGTCGACGATGGAAGCCAAGGGAACGGGCTCGCGGGAGCGCTATCGGACCCAGGTGCGCGAGGAGATCAAGCAGCACGCGTGGGAGCAGATCGCCACGGCGGGCGTATCCGCGCTGTCCCTCAACGCGATCGCCAAGCAGGTGGGCATGAGCGGCCCCGCCCTGTATCGCTACTTCGCCAGCCGCGACGATCTGGTCACCGAACTCATCCGCGACGCCTACCGCAGCCTCGCCGAAACCCTCGAAGCCGAACTGGAATCCGGCGCCGACGTGTCCGCGCTGGCCCATGCGGTGCGTAAGTGGGCCCTACACGACCCGCAGCGATACTTCCTCATCTACGGCACCCCCATCCCCGGCTACCACGCCCCCGACGACACCACCGCCATCTCGGACCGGGTCATGACGGTGCTGCTCACGGCCTTCTCCGCGCTGCCCCCGCAACCGCCGACGCCGTTCGATGCCCACCTCGAACAACACCTCCCCTGGGACGACCCGTCGGTACCGGCCACGACCCTCCACCGCGCCCTGTCGTTCTGGACCCGCCTGCACGGCGTCCTCTCCCTCGAACTGGCCGGCCATTTCGCGGGCATGGGATTCGACCCCACCCTCCTGTTCACCGACGAACTGAATACCCTTCTGCCATAACGAGGGTGGCGCGCGCGGTGCCGGACGTGCCTGTCGCCGTGTTGCTTTCGAGGTCGCGTGCGTGGACGGCGCCGCGGGTCCGGCTCGGGGGTCGTGGCCTACTCGAGCACGGTGCCCGCGGTCTCCGGTGTGCGGGCCGCGACCGCCGCACTGATCAGCATCAGGACGACCACGTAGGCGGCGAAGACATGGGTATGGCCGGAGTCGGTCAGCCAGGTTTGCAGGTAGGGCGCGGTGCCGCCGAATGCGGCGGTGGCCAGCGCGGCGCCGATTCCGCTGCCCGTCGCGCGGACGCCTGCGGGGAACAGTTCGGCGTAGACCGCGGGGATGACCGCCGCGAACGGCGCGAGGAACAGCATCGCGGGCACCAGCGCGATCGCCAGCTGCCAGGCGCTGCCGTGCAGCAGGGCCATTGCCGGAAAGGTGACGGCCGCGGTGCCGAGGAACGACACCAGCAGCACCGGACGCCGTCCGACCCGGTCCGAGACGATGCCGAACAGCGGCACCAGCGCGATCAGCAGCACCGAGGCGGCGACGCTGATCCACAACGCCTGCGCCGCCGGAACCCGGTGTGCGGCAACGATGTACGCCGGTGTTCCGATCACCCACAGATAGAAGGCGACGGTGCCGCCGATGGTCAGCCCGAACGACCGGGCGCAGTTGGCGCGCTGGGCCCACAGTTCACGCCACAGGCGCCCGCGCGCGGTGGCGGCCGGCGCGACGCGGCGTTCCGGTAACCGCAACCGCATCATCAGCGTGTAGGCGCCCACCACGCCCCCGAGCACGAACGGCACCCGCCAGCCCCAGGCGCCCATCTGCTCGGCACCGAGCACGCCGGACATCCCGGCGCCGAGCACCGTCGCCGCCACGATGCCGGTCGTCCCGGACACGTAGATGAAACTGGCCCAGCGCCCCCGCCGTGCCGCCGGCGCGAATTCGGCGACATAGGTTTGCACGGCGGGCATCTCGCCACCGTGCCCCAGCCCCTGTGCCAGCCGCGCGACGACGAGCAACACCGGCGCCGCCATCCCGATGCTCGCGTGGGTGGGCACGACGCCGATGAGCAGGCTGCCCGCCGCGGCCAGGGCGACCGAGCCGACCAGCGCGAGCCGACGGCCGTGCCGGTCGGCGAACCAGCCGAACATCAGGCTGCCGATCGGCCGCACGACGAAGCCGACCGCGAACACGATCAGCGCCGACAGCAGCGCGAGAGTGCCGGTGCGCGAGGGAAAGAACTCGTGCGCGAAGAACGGGGAGAAGGTGCCGAAGATGGCCCAGTCGTACCATTCCAGCGCGTTGCCGGCGCCCGTCGAGACCAGGGTGCGTGCGGGACGGGATCCCGAATCGGCGGTGGCGGAACGGGTTCGGGCCGAGGTGGTGTGCGACATGACCGGCCTCATCCCGCAACCGCGGCCAGTTTGCGGGCCGCGATCTCCGTGAGCAGGAGCGCACCGTCGCCGAGCACCGCGTCGTCGAAGACGGCGTAGGGCGAATGGTTGTCGAACGCCCGCGCCGGATCGAGATCCGGGGGACACGCGCCGAGCAGGATCATCGCCCCCGGCACCCGGTCGAGCACGCGGCAGAAGTCCTCGCCCGCGCACAGTGGTTGCGCCAGTGCGCGATAGCGGTGCGCGCCGTGCACGTCGGCCGCCACCGTCGCCGCGAACTCCGCCTCGCCCGGTTCGTTGGCCGTCACGTCGAGATACTCCACCACCTCCGGGGAGACGGTGACACCGTGTGCGCGGCCGACCGAGCGGCACAGCTCGAGGAAGCCGTCGCGCAGCGCATCCCGGGTGCGCACGTCCTGCCAGCGCAGCGTGCCCCGCATCTCGGCGCGATCGGGCAGGACGTTTCCCGCGTCGCCGGCGTGGACGGCTCCGATGGTCAGCACCGCGGTATCGGCGGGATCGACTGTGCGGGTGAGCAGTCCGGGCAGCGCGCCGATCACGGCCGCGGCCGCCGGGATGGGGTCGCGGGCGAGATGCGGGGCCGACCCGTGGCCCCCGGTGCCGTGCACGCTCACCGACAGCAGATCCGCCCCGGCCATCAGTGCGCCCGGGCGCGTGGTGAAGGTGCCGTGCGGGAACCGCGCCGACATCACGTGGATCGCGTACGCGGCCACCGGCGGCGCCCCGGCGGCCTCGAGCACGCCGTCGGCGATCATCTTCGCCGCGCCGTCGGCGCCCTCCTCACCCGGCTGGAACATGAATACGACGTCGCCGGAGAGCGAATCCCTGCGCGCACAGAGCATCCGGGCGGCGCCGACGAGCATCGCGGTGTGCAGGTCGTGCCCGCAGGCATGCATCGCGCCGTTGTCCGCGGCGTAGTCGAGTCCGGTGAGTTCGGTCAGCGGCAGGGCGTCCATATCGCCGCGCAGCAGGACCGCGGGCCCGGACCGGCCGCCGCGCAGCACGGCGGTCACCGATCCGATATCGCGGCCGGGGGTGATCTCGAGCGGCAGCCCGGCCAGTGCGTCGAGTACCCGCCGCCGAGTGCGGGGCAGCTCGAGCCCGATCTCGGGGTCGGCGTGCAGCTCCCGGCGCATCCGGACCAGATCGTGGTGCAGCCCAGCGATTTCCAGCACAGCTCGCATGGCTGAGTCCTTCCTGTTCGACCCTGTTCGACGGAATCGTGACAGGATGGGGACACCTGCCGAAGAACGTGTTAATTCGCAGGATCTTCGAAAAATTGGGATTCGGATGCAGGATTGTGGCATCGAGCTGGACGAGCTGGATCTGGCCTTGATCAACTGCCTCGAGATCGCGCCGCGCGCCGGCTGGCAGCAAATCGGCGCGGCCCTCGAGGTCGATCCGGTGACGGTGGCGCGGCGCTGGCAACGCCTCGCCGACGCCCGCGCGGCCTGGGTCGGCGGCCGCGCCACCGGCGGCCCCGACGCCTGTCAGGCCATCGTTCTGGTCAACTGCGCCAACGGAGCCGTGAACGACACCGCGCAGCGGCTCGCCCGGTGGCCGCACGTGCTCAGCGTCGAACACATCAGCGGCGGTCACGACCTGTCGTTGTTGATCGCCGTGCCGGACCCGGTCGCACTGTCGCGCCTGCTGCTGGAATCGCTGTCGGCCGTTCCCGGCGTCGCCGCGACCAGCACGATGCTGGTCACCCGGGTCTATCGGATGGGCGACCAGTGGCAGCTGAACGCGCTGGATGCCGACCAGCGGGCCCGGCTGATGGACGGCGTGCGGCCGTGGCCCGCCCGGCCACCGGCGCCCCGGCCGCTCGATGCCGCCGACCGCGCGCTGGTCCTGCGCCTGGGCGACGACGGCCGCGCTCCGCTGTCCGCGCTCGCGCAGGAGACCGGCCTGAGCATCAGTACCGTCCGGCGCCGCCTGGACCGCATGCTGGCCGCCGGTCAGATGGTGCTGCGCTGCGATCTGGCTCTCTCGCTGTCGAATTGGCCGGTGGGGATCTGGCTGTGGGCGCGCGCCGACCCGAACGACCGGTCCACCATCGAGGCCCTGCTCCGGCTGCCGGGCGCCCGGGTCTGCCTGCGGGTCTCCGGCGGCGAACCGAACCTCGCCGTCGGCTTCTCCCTGCCCACCCTCCACGAGGTCCTCGTCCTCGAGTCCCGCCTGTCCACCGAGGTCCCCCGCCTGACGATCCTGGGCACCTCGATCGTCCTGCGCTTCATCAAACGCATGGGCCGCCTCCTGGACTCGGCCGGCCGCAGCACGGCGACGATCCCGATCGCGATCTGGGCCGACCCTGGCGAAGTCCCGCGGTGAACGAGTCGCCGACCCGGCCCGTCAGGCGGTGCCGAGTGTCTGCGTGCCGATGACGGACAGCAGTTGCAGCTTCTCGTAGCTCTCGCTACCGGGAATGGCGGTGTAGACGAGCAGCGCATGTGACTGGCCCGGATCGAGCAGTGTCTGGCAGGTCAGCTCCACTGCGCCGAGTTCCGGGTGGACGAAGTGCTTCACCTCGCGGGGGCGGATGCCGACCTCGTGGTCGTTCCAGACCTCCCGGAACTCGTCGCTTCGAGCCAGCAGCAGGTCGGCCAGATGCGCCGCCCGGGAACCGGGGCCCCGCCGGGTGAGGACCTCGCGCAGGCCCGAGGCGAACATGCGGGTGAGGAACGGGTGGTCGGCGGGGTCGTAGAGCTGTCGGGTGGCGGGGTCGGTGAACCATCGGTAGCCGATGCTGCGGGCCGGGCCGCTGTAGGCGGTCAGGTCGCCGGTCAGCGCGACGCCGAGCGGGGTCTGCCGCAGGGTCTCGCCGAGTTCGGTGACGATCTCCGCGGGAGTGTCGTGCAGGCGGTCGAAGATGCGCAGCAGGCCGGGGCCGATGTGCTCGCCGGTCGCGCCCCGGGCGGGTGGGTTGTGTCCGGCGAGCCGGAACAGGTGGTCGCGTTCGTCGAGGGAGAGGTGGAGTCCCTGCGCGATGGCGGCGATCATCGACTCGGAGGGCTGGGGCCCGCGCTCCCGCTCGAGCCGCGCGTAGTAGTCGGCCGACATGTGACACAGCGCGGCGACCTCCTCCCGCCGCAACCCACTCGTCCTGCGGCGCCGGCCACGCGGAAGGCCGACGTCCTCGGGCTGTAGCGACTCCCGGCGGCGCCGCAGGAACTCCGCCAGACCGGTTCGGTCGATCACCATGCGTGCCTCCCGTGCTGCTGTCGGTTCCTTGTATACCTTCCAGGAATCGAGACAACCACGGATCGAGAGGCCCTGAATAACAGCGACCGTTTCCGCGACTGTGGGAAGCAACGACGAGACATCCAGGAGTGAATCCATGGCACGCAGGCCCATCGATATCAGCGTTCCCGATCTGTCCGGCGAGCGCGCCGTCGTCACCGGAGCGAGCGACGGAATCGGGCTCGGCATCGCCACCAGGCTCGCCGCTGCCGGGGCGGAGGTTCTCCTGCCGGTCCGCAACCGGCGCAAGGGTGAGGCCGCGCTCACCACGATCCGTCGGAAGACCCCCGCCGCGAAGGTGTCGCTGCACGACCTCGACCTGTCCTCGCTCGCCTCCGTCGCGGCACTCGGCGAGACGCTGCGAGAAGAGGACCGGCCGATCCACCTCCTCATCAACAACGCCGGCGTCATGACCCCGCCCGACAGGCAGACGACCGCGGACGGATTCGAGTTGCAGTTCGGCACCAACCACCTCGGCCATGTCGCGCTGGTGGCGCACCTGATGCCGCTGCTGCGGGCCGGCCGGGCCCGCGTGACTTCGCAGATCAGCGTCGCGGCGAATCGCGGCGCCATCAACTGGGACGACCTGAACTGGGAACGCTCCTACGACGGCATGAAGGCCTACCGCCAGTCGAAGATCGCCTTCGGCCTGTTCGCCCTCGAACTCGACCGGCGCAGCCGGGCCGGCGGCTGGGGCATCACGAGCAACCTCTCCCACCCCGGAGTCGCCCCCACGAGCCTGCTCGCCGCCCGCCCCGAACTCAGCCGCGACGGCGACACGACCGGCCGAAAACTCATCGCCGCCCTGTCCGCCCGAGGCATCCTGTTCGGCACCCCCGAAAGCGCCGGCCTGCCCGCCCTTTACGCAGCAACCTCCCCCGACGCCGAGGGCGGCGAATTCTACGGCCCGAGCGGCCCCGGCCATATGGGCGGCGGCCCCGGAAAGCAGAAGCTCTACTCCCGCCTTCGGAGTCCCGAGGAAGCCCAGCGCATCTGGCAAGTCTCCGAAGAACTGACGGGAGTGGACATTCCCAGCGCCTGAGGAGGTGCGCGCTCCCGCCGGTGCGCTCGTCCTGCGGGGCCGAACCCGAGCGCCCTGGTCAGCCATGCCAGGGCGGCGTCGGCGCAGTACAGATACGGGTGACGCCGCGGAAACTCGTTGACGCGGCGTTGTGCGGTGCCGACATTCGTCTGCCTCCGTCGTCGGCGGTATCTGCAAGGACGCCAACATCCCCTTCTACGAGGCGTCAGTCGGATCTACATCGGTCGGAGCTGCGGATACTGGCCGGGTGTGGGGATCAGGGCGGTTTCCGGTGTCAGAGCGACGCCGTTGGTGACGGCGAAAACCTGGTCGAAGTTGGCACTCCAGTCGATCGTTTGGAGGGGCTGGTTGCCTTTGAGGAATAGGTAGTAGCCGCGCTGCGGTCCATCGCCGTCGGAACTGCGGGGTTTCGGAAGGTTCTTCCAGCAAATTCCGGAAGTGCCGGCGAGAGCGTCGATTTGGTCCGACTTGGTGTTCTGGGGGATGTCGATCATGCGGTCCCAGTCACCGCGCCACCCGGCGGCGTCGGTGATGGCGATCAGCGAGGTGGGCGCCGCCCCTTCGGCAGCCTGCTCGGCCTTCTCCTTGAAGCCGACCCGAGAACCGAGATTCTCCTCGGCGGGGGACAGGTCGAACGTCGACGTGCATCCAGCATCGGAATCGGTGCTGTCGGTGCCGTCCAACAGCCCGCACCCCGCACTCGTCATCAGGGCACCGACCGCGAGCACGGCGATTGCGTTCTTCATGATTGCCATTGTGTCTTCACTTCTTCCCTGGCAGCGGTACACCGACCCCGGGCGGCGGTCCGGTCTGCGCTTCGCCGACCCGGTTACTCCAGGTGATCTGCGCCGGTTTCGGTTGCCCGTCAGGGGTTTTGTTCTCGATGACGGTCAGGTTCCCGGTGGATAGTTCGTTCTTGATCAGCTGCTGCAGCTCTTCCGGGGAAGCGTCCGGGTTGGCGAGCGCGACATTGCGGCCGATCTGGTTGTTGTAGAGGTCCATGGCTTCGCGTTGTGGAGTGTTACCGCCGGACTTCTCGTGTGCGGTAGTGAAGGTTTCGGTCCAGTCCTCGCCGTATTTCTGGGTCATCAACGCGTTCCAGTACGCGTGCCGGAACGCATCGCCTTGGCCGTCGGCGGTGGACGCCGGGAACTGTTCGTCGGCGGCGTTCTTGGCGTCCTCGGTGAGTTGGTACTGTTGCCACACGCCCGACGGCCCGTGATCACGCAGCAGCGTCTTCATGGCGTCGATTTCCTCCTCCGTCATCAGCGAAGGTTCGAAGTCGGATTTGAACACGCGGATGGCGTCGAGTTCCCAGCCTGTTGGCCACAGCTGTGGTTCCTCGGTGGATGCGGCGGTCTGAAAGTCGCGCAGAATGGCCGCCAGTTTCGGGTCGTCGGGCTCGACGACCAGCCCTTTTTTGACCGAGTCGGACAGCTTTTCGAGTAGCCGGACGAAGTTCTCCGCGCCTTCCTGGTCGGCTACGAGGATGTTCTGCAGTGCCCCTTGGATGGCACTGGTCAGCTGATGAGTCGCCAGCTCCTTCGCCGCGACCGCGGCAGCGCCGAATGGGAAGTAGTCCTCGGATGTCTCCCAATTCGACTTGTGCGACAAGACCTCACCGTCGTCGGCGACGAACAGATCCCAGCGCGATTCCTCGGCCTCTGCCTTCTTGGCCCGGATCGTGTCGATGTTGTCGACGATGTCCTCGCTCAACGACCGACACATCGTCCCCATCTCTCCCAGCACATCGGCAGTGGTGAAGGTGGTGTCGCGGTCGGTGATGCTGCGCGTACGCGCAGCATCACCGGCTTCGCCTTCGAAGAATTCGCGGGAGCGATCGACCTTGTCCGCCGCGCCCTTCGCCTCCTGGTCGACGGCCTGACTCACGGTGGTAATCGTTGCGGCTGTAGTCTTGGCAGGGCCCAGATCCCAGCTCAGCACGGTCGGTACGGTCAACGACTCCACGGTCATCGCGTTCCCTCGACTCTGTGAATATCCCCCGCACTGTTCTGCTCAGCGGCCTCGAACGCGGCGGCAGATTTTTCCAGTTCATCGCAGAACTCGCGCATCCGGCGCACGTGGTAGTCGAGCACCGTATCCATCGCCTGCAACGACTCTTCGACCTTGACGGCGAAATTCGAGTCCAGCATCTTCACCCGGGCCTCGTCGCGACTCGCCTTCGCGATCGGTGCCTTGCCCGCCATAGCGTCCGCGTTCGTCCGCACATCCGTCGCGAGCCCGCGGATCTTGCCCACATCGATGTTGACCATCAGCGCCCGCCCCATTCGAACCGATCACGGTGCGGCGCTTCGTAATATCCATCTCGCGAATGTCCGGACCCGGCCGCTGTACCGTATTCCGGGGTGTCGAAGATCCGACTCGCCTCGGCCTCGGCCTCGGCCAGCGCCGCGCGGTGGCGGTCGACGATCAGTACCGCCAAACGATCCGGCCCGTTCTCCATCGCATAATCGGCGAGGTACAGGCTGGTGATCCGGCCACCCACATCCGTCTCGATCGCCACACTGCCATCGGCCGACCGAGCCGACCCACGCACGCCGGCGAGCCTCTCGTTGATCTGCTTGATCTCGAGCGCCCGCTCGCTGCTGGACATCATCACTCGACTCCCCTTCATATGAACCGGACAAAGAGTACAGGCATGGGGTGGAAATGAGGAGATGCGCACTGCAAACGACCCCCGCCGACCTGGCAATCCCTGTTTCTCGATGACCGTCGGCGCGTATGCCGGGCTGGTGCTGACTCCGGATCCGGCCCTGTCCCCAACAACCCCTCCCGGCCGATCGCCGGAAACTCCCGCAGACGCGCCAACCTCCTCGTCCGCGAACACCCGCGTCGCCCCGGACCCGACCTCCAGCTCACCGACCAACCTCATCGGAGCCGCACCGGGGTGGTACAGCGCGCGGCGCGGCAGCTGCATCGATCAATCGGTCTCGTCGGGTTCGGTGTCGGCGACAGTAGCGGGGCCGACCCCCGGTGCCACTGATCCTGCTGTATTTCGATCGGCCACCACGTCAGGGAGATCATCACCGGCCGCACAGGCGTCACCCTGATCCTCGCCGCCCTCGCGACCAGCATCCTGAAACGACTATTCCCCCGCGATCGGTCGGCGCATCCCGAAAACCATCGACGACACCGAGGTCCCGATCAGCCCCGGCCACTGACCCCACTGACGTGACCTGACCCCCACCGCTGTATCCGATCGTCAGAAGCCGAAGATCGAGTCGAGTTCCGCGTCGAGGACGGCGAGCGCCTGTTTCTCGGTATAGACGCCGAACAACACCGGCCACCGCAGCCCTTCGACCGTGCTGACCAGCCGCCGGGCGGCCCCGGGAAGATCGAGATCGGCTCGAATCTCACCCGCCTCGAAGGCCCGGGTGAGTGCGTCTGCCACGAACGCGTGGAGATTGGCGTAGGACTGGGCGGCGAGGTCGCGGGTGGCGGCATCGACCGCGCCGCGGGCGAGTAGAGCGGCCCACAGCCGAGCACCCGTCCGGGTCTCGTCGTCCAGCGGCAGGAGCTGGGTGAACAACAGCCGCCACAGCTCACGCGGTCCTGGCGGGGCCGCGGCGGCGGCCATTGCGCGTCGCAGGCGCGAACCGAGCAGTTCATTGGCGTGAACCAGGGCGAACAGAAGCATCTCGTCCCTGGTCTCGAAGTAGTGCTGGACCGCACCCATCGACACCCCCGCCTCCTCGGCGACAGCGCGCAGACTGACCGACTCGCCACCCCGGTCCGCGATCAGACGCAGCACCGCCGCGGCGATGTCTCGGCGGCGTTCGTCGTGGTCGACCTTCTTCGGCACTCGGCTCCCCTTCGCAATGCGATCGCATGATATTGTCTTTACAATGCAGTCGCATTGTAAAGAGGGAGGTGAGATGACACTCCGCACGGCACGCAACGGCGATGTCGAGATCGCCTACGAGACGTTCGGCGGCCGCGCAGGCGAACCGCTGATCCTGATCGGCGGACTGGACGGGCAGATGCTCTGGTGGCACGACGGGTTCTGCCTGGCGCTGGCGGAGGCCGGTTTCCGAGTGGTGCGCTACGACCACCGGGACACCGGCCTGTCCACCCATTTCACCGGCACCGGACGCGCCTACCGGGCCCGGGACATGATCGACGACCTGTTCGCCGTGCTGACTGCGCTGGACTGGGACTCGGCGCATCTGTGCGGACTGTCGATGGGCGGCGGCCTGGCTCAGCACGCCGCATTGCTGAACCCCTCGCGCATACGGTCACTGATCCTGCTGTCCGCCCTCCCGATGCCGCTCACACCCCTATCCTTCCTGCGGTATACCCGGTTCCCCGGACCGTTCAAGGGCATCTTCCGGCGCTACGGCTCCTCCCGACAAGAGCAGATCCGCAAGCAGATGGACATCATCCGGCTCACCGAGGCGCCGGGCAGGCCGTTCGAGGAGTCGTGGCTGCGGGCAACGGTCGAGGCGTGCATGGACCGGCAGCCTCCGGACCCGCGGGTCCGCGCGCGCCAGCTGGCCGCCGGCCGAGGCACGAAGCTCCCTCCGGGAGGGCTCCGCGCCATCCCGCAGCCGACCCTCGTGATCTCGGGACGGCAGGATCCGATCGTCAAACCCAGCGCGGGCAAGGCCCTGGCCGACCGGATACCCGGCGCACGGTTCACCCTGATCGACGGCATGGGCCACAACTTCACACCAGAGTTCTGGCCCGCCCTCGTCGCCGAGATCACGGCTCACACACAACGGATCTCCTCCTAGTCAGCCAGGAGTGTTCTGCCGCGACAACCACACATCCGCATGTTCGTCTGCGGCCGGACTCGTGACCCGGCGCTGCCGAGCCAGGAGGTCGAGGCGCGTCCGCGTGACGCGCTGCTCGACCAGGGGGCCACCGATCTCGAGGTGGTGTCGCTCAACTGTGGTGTGGACGACGCGGGCCTGGGGCCACTGCCGGCGGCACACCGGCTGCGCCGGGTCGTCGCGTCCTACGTGGGCGAGAACAAGGAATTCGCGCGGCAGTACCTGGCCGGGGAGTTGGAGGTGGAACTGACTCCACAGGGCACCCTTGCGGAGCGGATGCGGGCAGGTGGTTCGGGAATTCCCGCCTTCTTCACCGCGACCGATCCTGGTGCGCGAGGGGTCGGCCGGATCGCCGAGCGCGGTTTCGGCGAAACCATCTACACCCCCAGCGGCCCGGACGTCGCGGCCGAACTGCGACGCTTCATGACGGCCGGGTAAGAATTCACCACAAGATGTGGTCGACATGGGCCTCGAACACGACCACGACGCCGCCGTGGCCGGGCTGACGCTGCTCTACAGCAACGGCCCGTGTGAGGGAACCGCCCCCAGACCTGTACACCGATGGCTTCGATGCGGTCGTGGAGCGGATCGGCCCGCAGACTCCGGCTAGCGGGGCACCTTCGGTGTCGACCTCGGTCGTGGCCGGGCCTCGCCCGGTCGAGTTGTCCTGGCGTGACGCACTATCAGGTGGTGCGGACGTGGAGTTCGACGGCCATCCCGGACGGGGCGGTCCGGTCGAGGTGAGGCGCGGGGTAGCGGTGCAGGCCGGCTGCTGTCAGAGCGGCCCGGACTGGGGCGCCGTCGATGTATTTGTCGTGGATTTCGATCACGATCCGGTCCACCCGCCGCAACCAAGCGGGGTGGTCGGCGAGCAGCGCGAACTCGCCTCCCTCGATGTCGATCTTCATCAGGTCGACGCGGTCGATATTGTGGCGGGCCAGGATGGCGTCGACGGTGTCGGCGGCCACGGTGACCGGCGGCCGCGGCATGGCTTGTTCGATGCGATGCGGTTGTGTCAGCCGGTATCGCCCGACGGCCTCGACGGCGCTGGCGGTGCACCAGTAGCCGCTGATATGGAAATCGAGGCTGCCCGGGGAGGGTGCGGCGGCGCAGGGTTCGATGATCCATCGGGTGCCCGCGCATGCGGCGTTGTGGCGGAGCACGGTGAGGTTCTCGGCCAGAGGTTCGACGGCGATCAAGGTCGTGGGACGGTGGCGGGCGGACAGGTAGGCCGAGGCCAGTCCGGCGTTGGCGCCCAGGTCGACGATGGTGTGCATCGGGCCGGCGTGTTCGGCGGGCAGGTCGTAGCAGCGGTGCGCGAACACCTCGCGCAGCACGGTGAGGTCACTCTGGTTGGCGCGCAAGGCGATATCGACACGATGGCCGCCGGCGACCCGCCAGGTCTGGCGGATCACGGTCTCGGTATCCAGCGGAGTGGTGAGCAGCCCGCCGAAACGCCGGGCCAGCCAGTACGGGGCCCCCAGTCGGCTGAGTCCGTAAGTACGGGTCGCGGCCCGCAGCGCGGTATGCAGGCTGTCCCCGGCCTCGCGCGCCAGGACCGTGGGTAAGCGGCGGCCGACGGTCACGTCGGCGTCACTGCGCAGGTAACGGAGGGTCACCGCGGTATTCGATCACCCCCACCGTCCATCGCACGGGATCCGGAGTGCGTGTCGTTTCAAGATCATAATTCGACTACCTGCGACGATAGCGCATTGTGACAGACATCCGAGACTCGCTGCGGCACATGCTGCTGGTGGAGCAGCCCTACACCCTCGACCACGGTCGCCTGCCCATCGTCGACCGGGAGTTGTCGGCCGTATTGCGTGCGGGGGTGCCCGGCGACATCGTGGAACTCGGTTGCTATCTGGGCGGAACCACAGCATGGATGCGGGCGATCGTCGACGCGCACGGCCAGGACCGCACCATCCACACCTACGACTCGTTCGAGGGCCTGCCCGACGCCGGCCCGCACGACGGCACTCATCTGCTGGCAGGACAGTTCAAGGTGTCCCCGGACGCGGTCACCGCCCTGCACGAGCGGATCGGCCTGACCCCGCCCGTGGTGCACGTCGGCTGGTTCGACGACACCCTGCCCACGAGGCTCCCCGAAACCATCGCGTTCTGCTACCTCGACGGCGACCGCTACGACTCCACCCTGACCGGGCTGCGGCACGTCGTCCCCCGCCTCGCCCCCGGTGGGGTGCTGCTGCTCGACGACTACGCCGACGCCAACGCCCCCGGCGGCACCGCGGTGGCTCAACCGCGGGTGCCCGGAGTCATGCGCGCCTGCCAGGACTACTTCGGCGGCCCGCCACCGCTGACCGTCATCAGCGAGGAATTCGGTTGGGGCATGGGCGTTTACCGCGCCGCCGACGCTGCCGTTGCCGGATGACCCCAGCGACCACCACCACACCGCCCGTGGCGGTGGTGACGGGAGCGGGCGGAGCGCTGGGCCGCGCCACCGCCCGCCGCCTCGCCTCCGACGGCTACGCCGTCGCGTCTGTGGACATCGACACCGTTGCCGCGGCCGAGACCGCCACACTCGTGCACAGCGCCGGTGGCAGCGCCCTCGGCCTGTCCGTGGACCTGCGGGACGCCGACGCGATCCGCGCCTGCTTCGCCCACGTCGCCGACCGTCTCGGCCCGGTCCGAGTGCTGGTGAACAACGCGGCGGTCTACCCGCTGCGCCCGTTCCTCGACGTGCCCGTCAGCGAGTACGACGACGTGCACGCCGTCAATCAGCGCGGCTACTGGCTCACCGCCCAGGCTGCCGCCCGTCAGATGCGCGAGCTCGGAGGCGGCGCCATCGTCAACATCGCCTCGATGACCGTGCACGGTGGCTGGGCCGACCTGGCCGCCTACGTCGCCACCAAGGGCGCGGCCACCGCACTGACCCGGGCACTGGCACGAGAGCTGGGCCCGCACGAAATCCGCGTCAACTGCGTCTCACCCGGCGCCTTTCCCACCGCCGCGGAGGCCATCCACCCCGACCCCGACCAGTACCACGCGTTCGTGCTGGAACACCAGGCCCTCCAGCGCCGCGGCACCCCCGACGAACTGGCCGCCGCGGTCGCCTTCCTCGCAGGCCGCGACGCCTCCTTCATCACCGGCCAAACCCTGGAAGTCAACGGCGGCTGGGTCATGGCGTGAATGGCAACCGTCCCGCCGCCGTCGTATTCGACTGCGACGGAACACTCATGGACAGCCAACCCTGCGTGCAACGCGCTATCGACGACATCTACGCCCGCCGCGGCCGCAGGTGCACCCCGCACTTCCACTCTCGGACAGTGGGTCACGCCTTCGCTCCGGTAGCGGCCATGATCACTGCCGAGCTCGATGCCGAGTCCGCCACCATCGAAGCTGAACTGCTCGCCGGGATGATCCGCCACGCCCCCTCTGCCGTCGCCATGCCGGGCGCGGTGAACGTGCTGCGGCAGATCACGACAGACATCCCGGTAGCCATCGCCAGCAACGCCCCACGATCCTTCCTCGACGCGACACTGGCCGCCGGCGGCCTCGCCGGGCTCGTTCCCCTCACCGTCGCCGCAGACGAGGTAGCCCACCCCAAACCGGCACCCGATCTCTATCTGGCCGCCTGCACCGCTCTGGACGTCACACCGAAACACGCTCTGGCCGTGGAGGACTCACCCACCGGCATCGAGTCGGCTCGCACCGCCGGGCTCACCGTCTGCGGAATCGGACCACTCGCCCGCCACCATCACACCGACCACTGGGCCTCAGACCTCACCAGCTGGCAAACCCCATGGACATGAACACGAAGACGACGCGCAGTCACGAAGACGCCGGACAACGACTCCGGGTGTCGTCGGAGGGGGGTTGAGCTGGAACCGGCCACCCTCCCGGGAACCCCGTGTACTTGCGGTGCTCGTCGTCTGGGTGCCCGGTGCAAGCTGTTGACCGCATCCGTGGTGCGGGCACCCTGGTCCGTCTTTACCGGACTGAGACCAGATAAATCTCCGGATCGAGTATTCCGCGAGCCGCACAACGGTCGCTGAACCGCGGCTGCGGTAACCATCGTCGGAGCTTTCAGTGCCGCTGCATGTCCTCGAAATCGCAGGACGGCTAGGACGACCCCAACGGTTGCGGGCGCGTATCTGACGCGCGCCCTCCGTGGCTTCGTTGCGTCGTCTCCGGCGGCGATTGTTCACGAACCTTGACGGCACTCACCCTGGCAGGGCAGGTCGTGTTCACGAATGTCGACGTCACTGCCCGCTGATGGTGGCACGATATGGCTTTGCCGAGAAGCGCACAGGCCGATCCGTATGCGGGCCCGGCACGTCGGCATCCCCACCACCATTGCCCCGAGATCGAGGACGAATTTCGTGGTCATAGTGTTCGACACCGCTACGGTGGCCCCACGTGAACGCGCAGACCTGATCGCTGCCACCGTGCAGGGAGTGTCGGCATCGACACACGTCGTCGTGCACGACCGGCACAGCGCCGTACGCGAACGCATGGAAGTGTGGCAGTTCGGTGCTACAGGTCTGGTGAACGCACAGACAGCAGGTGGGGTTCGTATAGTGCGTACCCCGCGCCAGATCCGGCAGTCACCAGCCGAGACATTGCAGATCGCCGTATCCCGCGACAACGTCACGCGACTGACGCAAGGCGATGTCCTTTCCGAGATCCGGCCGGGACAGCCCTACCTACCGGACTACGGCCGACCCTTCGAGCTCGATTGGTGCGGCGGCCAAGGTTTCACCTTGGGAGTCCCGTTATACGAGCTCGACGTATCGGCCGAAACCATCCGCCGCGCGCACTGCCTGCAAGCCAGCCCGTTGTACTCGCTGGTCGCCAAGCAGCTCGTACTCATGACCGACACCGCCGACGCCCTGGCCGCCGATCCCGCCGCGGCCGACCTCGGCACGGTATGCGTGGACATGGTGCGCGCCCTGCTGATCTCCGCCGCCGGCAGCACCGGCGACGGAACGGCGCTGCCCACAGACATGCTGCTCACCCAGATCCGCGATTACATCCGCCGCCATCTGACCGACCCCGACCTGACCCCTGCCGAAATCGCCCGCGCCCACCACATCTCGATCCGCTACCTCTACAAACTCTGCGCTCGAGCCGGTTTCAGCCTCCACGAATGGACCATCACCCAACGCCTCGACCGCGTCCGCCGCGACCTCGCCGCCCCGAAACACCAGCACCGAACCATCGCCGTCGTCGCCCAGCACTACGGCTTCCGCGACCCCTCACACTTCGCCCGCCGTTTCCGCGCCGCCTACGGCATGACGCCCCGCGAATGGCGCCACACCGCGCTCACCCACCGACCGAGCTGACCGATACGAAAGCGACTGCTGTCAGAGTCCGCGAACAACCCATCACCGCAGCCCGGATGGTGCCGACGTTCACGCACATCCACCGTCACAGGTGACATACGAAATCACTTCGTTCCAACTCCGCATTCAGGTAGTTGTCCGAACCATTTCCGCGCTGGAGCATGCACAGCCTCGGCATATCGTGCATAAGCTTCCGGATGGGCTCGTGGCTGTCGTCGTTTCGTCGTCGATGACGGGAAGTCGGCGGTGGCACAGTCAGCGCAGAGGGATACCGGGGCTGCGTCGTCGGGGGTCGGTCAGGCCGTACACGCTCACCCTCGTACGTGGCCATAGCTGGAACGAGTGAGCGCTCATAGCCGCATATCGAGTTCGCGAAGCCGGTTTGTCACCATGACGGTCCAGTTCGTCGACGGAATCAAGGCCCTTGACGCGGTCAACTGGTCAACCTCAAACCATGGCTACAAGATCCCCTCGATCCCCTGCTGCTCGGCGGCACGGCGACGCTGTCGATCTCCAGGACGTCGAACACGAGGTACTGCACCGGCACGGCCGATTGCAGGGCAGCAGTCGGTTGCGTACCGAGGCGGCGCTGGAGCCGGCCGAAGACCGGCGCTCCGGAGGTGGGGTCGGGTGCGACGATATGTCGACTGGAGATCCGCGTAGTTTGTACGGAACTGAAACCACGCTGGTGCATGAAATGCGTGGTGCGTGTTGGCGGATGCCTTGATACATTGTGATCGTTGGTGGGGTATTGCGCGAGAGGGGCGGACTCAGTGGATCCACAGTATGAGTGGGTGACGGACTCCTCGGCGGGTGCGGCAACCAGAGATGATCAGATGGACTCTTGGGACGCGTATCTGATTGACCATCAGGGCCATTTCAACGTGGACTTCATCGATGCCGCCAGGACCAACGAGTTCGCGTGGAAGACGAGCGCGCAAAGCGTGGGTAATCTACAGGTCGTCCGATTTTCCACCGATCCCATGGATTACTCTCGATCTGCGTCGGATGTGCGGCTCGATGCTGACGATGGACAGCGCGTGATGATTCCGTTGAACAAGGGATTCACGATAGCGCAGAACGACTACGTGGAACGTTTCGGGCCTGGGGATGTTGCAGTTGTTCAATGGGGTTCACAAGTGCATCTGCAGCACACGAGTCCGTTGGATGCGCTGATTTTGACGGTACCGGTGCATGCGGTAGACCCGGATCGTGCCCGAGCAGCCCCACTCGCACTCGACATGCGTCGTCCCACAAATCAATCGCTGCGGAACCGGATCGTCGAGATCGACGCGCACCGCGGGGAGTGGACCGCAGAAGAATTCCGGCTCCACTATGGCAACGTGCTCGACTTTATCGATGGGATGTTCGAAGAAAAACGTGCCGACGAGTTCGACAGGGACGCGTACCTGACGGAACAGGCCCGCCAGGTTATGAAGAAAAGGGCAGACGACATACAGTTGACCTTGAAGGCCATTGCTGAGGAGTGCGGGGTTTCCGAGCGGAAACTTGCCTATGCGGTGAAAGAAACGTTGGGTATCGGCCCGGCTGCATTGCTGCGCGATATCCGCCTCAAACGTGCAAACGGGCGGCTGATCCGCGAGGGTATCGGCAATCTGAAAGAGATTTCGGAGGCGGCGGGGTACAGCAGGACAAGCTATTTCCGCGCAAAGTTCAAAGAACGGTTCGAAAAGACCCCGGAAGAGTTGTTCGGCTAGACCGCCGGAGGACCCGGCGACGTCGGGCACCGTCGGTCCGGTGTCGATCGAGATCGTGGGAACCAGCGGGCAGGGTGCCGCTGCGAAGCTGAATCGCCCCGGTCTCGGCCCCCGAGTCCCGCCCGGTGCAGGAATGGCGTTGCGGTTAGAGGTCAGAGCAGCTGTCCCGACGGAGCCTGTTGGCCTTCGGTACCGCGTGTTCGCCGATTGCGGTCCCCGGCGTCGGATCATCGTCGAGTGCGTCGTGGTTGGGCGCCGTTTGTGGCATCGGCGTCCGGGGGAGGATCTGTTGCCGAGGGGGGCGGGCATACTCGAGCACTTCTCACATGCTCAGGAACGCACCATGCGCGACTGGCCGGCCCGGCATGTCCGGAGATTATTGCCGACGCCGACGTGTGGGCACGGGCTGGGATGCAGCAGCTGTGGCTTTCCGGAAAGCGCTGACTGGTGGTGGACTGACCTGTCGTGAAAGTCACCGTTCCAGGTCCCCTTCGATGGCCTCGATGCCCGGCCATGCTTTGGGCAGCTCGACATCTCCGGCGAGGACGCGGGTTATGAACTGGTCGTAGCCTTCCCGCATCTCCGCCAGGTGGTCCCAGGTGCGGTGTACGCGGGGGTCCGCAGTCGGGTGGTCGCAGTGATGGAGGGCCCACCACGCCGCCTCCCATGCCTCCACGAGACGGCTGATGACTCCGCCGACGGTGTCGGTGAGCCGGAACGCCGCAGGGTGCGGGCGAGGGAGTTGGCCGGAAACCCAGCTGTCGATCTCGCCCGCAACGGCTCCGATCCGGGCTCGGATCGCCTCGCCCGCACGGGGAGCCGAATCGAGTTCGATGAGCAGCTCCCGGTACAGGATGCCCATCCGTTGTATGGCATCGGTCACCGGTGACATGTCGCCCGTGCCCCGCACCGCCTCCAGTACTGCTTCCGGAGACGGCAGCAGATCTTGCGCGACCGGCGCATTGACGGGCCGCGACGTCCGGGCGGCTGTCGTCGTCACCGTGGCCATGGCAACTACCTCCATGCAGGTGGGGTGCCGGCTCGTAGACACGGCGGTGTCGGGGCACCGGGAGATGTCGGCGTCGATCGGCACGATGACGTGGTACAGCTCGCGCACTGGTTTGAGTACGCTGCACGCAGTCACCGGCAGCTCCCCTCCGACCTGCCGGTGACTGTGTGCGTGGTGGAAGCCTGGGGGCTGGGCTGTGTGCTGAGGGTGGTGGTCGTGCACGGTGTGCGCCCAGCCGTTGCTGCCGGGTTTCGGAGAAATGCGATGCATCATCGTCGTGTATCTCGTGCAATGTGTTTGCTCGGGGCCGAGATCGGGACCGTGGGCGGCTCGGTGCCGCACACGGTACGTGTTTGTCACTGTTCATTTGCTGTGCAGATAAGCAGGTAGTCGGCGATGTCCATTGCTGACGAAATTGCTTCCGCCACCGATTTCGTGTGGATCGACGGCTAGTTTCATGTGCGGGAATTGCCGGAAGAGCATGGGGAGCGCGACCTGTGCCTCCATTCGTGCCAGCGGTGCGCCCACGCAGCGGTGGGCGCCGTGCCCGAATGAGATGTGGTCCTTGTTCGCCCGTGTGGGGTCGAACGTATCCGCGGTGTCGCCGTAGACGCGGGCGTCGCGGCCGGCGCCGGCGTAGGAAACCAGGATGGCGCTGCCGCGGGGGATCGTCTCGCCGCCGAGGACGAGGTCCTTTCGGGCGTAACGCAGTGGCATGTACGCGATCGGCGCCGCGTACCGCAGTGCCTCCTCGATGACATCCGTCCAGCTCAGCCTGCCGTCGAGGACGGCAGCCAGGTGTTGCGGGTGGGTAAGCAGGGCAGTGATCGCCTGATCAATCAGGTTCACCGTCGTCTCGTGCCCGGCGTTGACCGTCAGGTAGAGCGTGCCGACGAGGTCTTCAGCGGTGAATTGGTTTGTGGGATCGTCGACGTGGGAGATGAGCGTGCTGGTCATGTCGTCGCCGGGTTCGTCCCGGCGGTAGTCGACGAGGTCTTGCAGGAGTCCGAACATCTCCACCTGGTTGGCGATCATTTTCTCGGGGCTGGCGACGAAGTCGAAGATGCCATCGACGCACTTTCGTAGTGGCCCAGCCAGATACTCGGATACTCCGAGCAGTTCGTTGAGTACTCGCAAGGGGAGCGGATAGGCGTACTGCTCACGAAGGTCCACGGACGAGCCCGTCGGTGTGGCATCCAGGCTGGTCACCAGATCCTCGGCGATCGCGTGGATGTCGGCGCCCATCGCGTCGGTGCGCCTGCGGGTGAACACCTTGGCCACCGGTTCGCGCAGCCGACTGTGGTCGTCGCCGTAGGTGGTGAACATGCTGCGAGTACCGACCCAGCGGTAGAGGGGAGAATCCTCGCTGATCTCGCCGCGCCGGTATGCCGACCAGTCTCGGGGGTCTTTCGACACGTCCTTGCCGGCGAGAATCGTCTTGAGTTCGGGCAGACCGACGACCGCAAATCCTGGCACCCCGCCGGGCAATATGATCTCGCTGACCGGCCCCTGCTCCCGCAGGCGAGCACTCTCGCCGGGAATGTCCGAGCCTTCGGGATCGATGACGATGGGGGACATCGGGGATCTCCAATCTGAGCCGGGCTACTGGGGTGACCTGCGAACGGATCGAGGCGTGGGCGGGAAGGTGACCGGCAGTGCGGCCAGCGCCCGGTGGAACGGCCCCGGCCGGTACGTCAGCTGCGTTTCGGGAACGGCGAGAGCTATCTCCGGCAGCACGTCCAGCAACTGATCGGTGGCGTCCTGCACGATCAGGTAGGCCAGCTGCCGTGCGGGGCAGGCGTGCGGCCCGGCACCCCACGCGAGATGCGAGCGGTTACCGACGAGGCCGGCGAGGTCGTTGCCGGTGACGTCCGGGGAGGCGTTGCAGGCGGCCAGGCTGATCACGACCGGCTGATGGGCGGGCAGCCAGACACCGTCGATGAGCATCGGCTGCCGTGGATAGGTGACGCAGTAGTTCGACATCGGCGGGTCGGTGAACAGCACTTCATCGAGCGCGTCCCGAGTAGACTGCGCGCCGCTGATCAGGTCGCCGCCGAAGCGTGAGTCGGTCATCATCTTGCGCCATGCGGCGGTCATCCAATGCTGCGAGGGGTCGATCCCGGCGCAGTACAGCAGCACCAGCTGGTGCAGCACCTCGGCGTTGTTCAGTTTCTCCGCGTGGGCCATGATCGCGCTGGTGATGTCATCGCCGGGTTCGGCGCGTTTGCGCTCGATGAGTTCGCTCAAAGCCTGTTCCAGGGTCTCGTTGCCCTGCGCCGCGTCGTCGCCGCTGCTGTCGAGGATGGCCGCTGCCCCTGCTGCGGCGCGCTCGCCGATCTCCTGGGGGCAGCCGAGCGCCTGGTTGAGTGCGCCGAACATGATCGGTTGCGCATACTGGCTGACCAGTTCGGCGCGGCCGGTTTCGGAGAACATGTCGATCAGCGGCACCGCGACGGTCTCGACGTTCTTGTGCACGCGATGCAGCAGACGAGGGTTGTTGAGAGACTCCGCGATCGGCGCCCGGTACCGCTGACGCTGGTGACCGGCGGTGTGAATGACATTGGGCCGCCCACCCAGCATGGGCATGAGCGGACAGTCGGCGGGCACGCCGCGCTGCCAGACACCCGGATCCGCCGGGAAATGGTCCTCGTCGTGCAGGATCTTCACTGCCAGCGGATAGTCGAGCACCAGGGTCGCTCGCACGCCTGGCGACAGTTCTACCGGCGCCAGCGAGCCAAAGGTCCGGCGCATGTCGCCGTAAGGGGGTTCGGCCACGAATTCCGGGGTGTACAGAGCGATGACGGGACCGTCGGCTGTGACGTCCGGCGCCGAGCTCGAGATGACTGTGCTGTCCATCGGGTTCCTTCGGGGCAATCCTGACCAGCGGATACGTTTCGTCTAAGCCACCTTCCTGTGGCATAAGAAAAACCGTAGGCGCGAAATCGGCCGATTTTCCGCCCGTAGGTGCCGAATATCTGCACGGGTGCGCCGAATTTCTGCACGGTCCGCGCAGAGCTGGAGCGTCGACGATCCTGACGCGACTGCCGTACCGGATCCGGAAGGGGCTGGGGCCGCTGACCATCGGAGAACGGTGATCGAGAAGATTCGCCGCTGGTGGAGAGGCTGGCAGACCGAGCTCCGATGCTGCCGGGACGTCCTCGACTGGCTGGAACGCGAATCGCAGATGCGGACCCGGTACGAGCGGCTCGAAGGAGTGGTCGCGTTCTTCGCCTCGCCCGGCCGCGAGCCGAGCCGGCCGCCCGCACGAAAGCAGGGGTGGCTGGCTCGGGTGCCGTCGGCCGAGAGGTCAACGATCGTACTGGCGCGGCGATAACGCTGTGGCCGGGCACAGCTGCATCACCGGCATCTGCCCCTGGCCCTGGCCTGTCCACAGCACCATCTCCACCAGCCCGAGCCACGTGCCGGTCGTCCTGTTAACTGCACTTCAGTCGTTGATCTACGGGTCTAACGTTTGTGGGGGTGCATCGAGTGGATGCGGCTCGATCGCCGTCGAGCGGGCGACCCTGTCGCCGGAAACCGAGCGCGTCAAGGACGAGTGGGATACGGCCGTGTTCGAGCACCACGGGCCGCTGCGGTTCACGGCCTTGTCGCAACTGTGGCTGCGCGAATCGGCCAAGGTCTGGGCCTACGACTGGCTCCCGACCCATCGAGGCAACGCGACTGGCTCCCAATGCGCTGTCCGGATCGGGTTTCTGGCGTTGCTGTCGGAGAGCCTGCGCCTGCAGCGGCCACACGATCACGGGAACGACCTGAAACTGTTGTCCCGCAACGACATGCTCGCCTTCCTGAACCGGTTGACGTTTCTTCAAACCGACGGCGTGATCAGCCTCGACGCCGCCGGTGGCGACGACTGCCCGGTCCGGTTCCGTTGCGTCGGCTGTGCGCACTTCTCCACAGACGTCTCCTACCTGCCCGACCTGGAGGCATACCTGGCGGATCTGCTGCGCAGCCGGGAACGGCTGCGCAGCGCGTTCAGCGCGACCGACGACTGGCCAAGACCAAAGCAATGCCCTCGGACGAGGAGATCACCCGCATCCGGCGCCTGATCTCGCGCATCAAAGCCGACGTCGACGAGCTCTCCGACGAGGACCGGGCACAAATCAACGAAGCTGTCGGGGTCGTGCGCCGCGCCCGCAACAGCGTCGTTGGACTCGGCCTGCCGAGCGTCCGACAGCCACTGCCCGACATCCGGCCGGACAGGAGCGCCTGAGCATGCCCAACACCATGATCCGAGGCCGTCAAGCCGATTCGGCCCGACGACGGCAACGAGTCGTCAAGGCGCTCGACGCCGCCCGCACGGACGGCACCGAACTCAGCGTTTCCGCGATTGCCCGTGCCGCAGGTGTCGACCGCACATTTCTCTACCGACACCCGGACCTGCTCGCGCAGGTCCACACCGCCCAATCCACGCCGCTGCCCACCACGGCCGGCGAGGCCGCGGTGACAACGGCGTCACTGAGGGCCGACCTCGCCAACGCCCAAGCACGCGTCGCCCGCTTGGCTGGGCACAACATGCAGCTGGAGAAGAAGCTGTCCGAACTGCTCGGTGAGCAAGCATGGCGCGAGTCCGGGCTCGGTCCCCCGGTCGACGTCGACCGGTTGCGGCGACAGATCATCACCCTGGAACAGCAGATCGTCACGCTGAAGGCAGAACTGGAGGAACGCGACCAGGAGCTCGACGCGGCCCGCGCCGCGAACCGAGAGCTGTTCACCAACGTGAATAAACGACACTGAGCCCAGACGTCCGGGCGATCTGATGAGAGAACGTGTTCCAGCTCTGCTGCGCTGATCGATCATGGCAGCGGTATCGGGCATGTCCGGCAACGCTCGCGATGAGCGGTCCTCCTGCTGGCCGTGGCCGCAGGTGGTGTGGTGGCCTACCGCTGGAGTTGATCGTTTCTCGATCTCTCCCCGAGCATGCGATCGAGGAGATGGTCTACGAGTTCGAGTGCAGACTCCGCCGTGCCGTACCCCTGGAGCATGCCTTGGGCGAGTCCACCGATGGCCATCGTGACGAGCTCGGCATCCAGTTCGGGGTTGCTCGGGCTCGCGTTGTCGGCGTGCTGTGCTCGACGGAGTTGATCGGCAACGATCATGACCAAAGCTCTTGGTGCGGCGAAGGTTTCCTCCGCAGTGATGCCTTGGCCGGTGATGGCTGCCCAGCCGAAGGCGCCGAGCACGAGAGCTTCCTCTCGGCGTTGATCGTCGAGCGGCAGTAGTTCGGTCAGCACCGCCCGGAGGGCTTCGCGGGGCGCGGCGTCCGCGCCGAGGGTGTTCCACCGGTGCGTGAACCGAGCGCCCGCGTCTTCCATGACCGACCGGTGTGTCGCCAAGAGGAATTCCTTCTTGGTGCCGAAGTAGTACTGCACCAGCCGAACCGAGACACCGGCCTCGGCGGCGACGGTTTGAAAGGTCACCGCTTCCAGGCCACCGGCGACGATGACTCGCCTGATGGCATCGATGATGTGACGCCGCCGAACCTCGTGGTCGACCAATCGTGGCACGAGACCTGCTGCCGCCCTTCCTCGTCGCAGAACTTCGGGTCTAGATGGTATGCGCATACCTTATCCCATGGTAGGTTCGTACCATATTAAGTGATACGGGCATACCGTAACGATGATGAAAGGGGAGGGCTCGTGCCGAAGATCGGGCGATTCACCAATGCCGAGGCAAGGGCGGCTTTCTCGAGCGCTTACGACACCGTGGCAGCGCAATGGCCGGTGCCCTCGGTCGATATCGATGTCGAAACACCGTTCGGGACAACACGAGTACGCAGATCCGGAGCCGGCGAGGGTGCACCCATCGTGCTGCTGCCGGGCATCGGGGGCAACGGCATGGTGTGGCACCGGTTCATCGGAGATCTGTCGCGCGATCGTGTGGTGTATACGCCGGATGTCATCGGGTGGGCCGGGCGGTGTGAGCAGACCGCGCCGCTGCGCGATGTGCAGGACATAGCGACGTGGATGGTGGCGGTGCTCGACGGTCTCGGTGAGGGTCGAGTGCACCTCGCTGGGAATTCCTACGGGGCCTGGCTGGCCGGCGTAGTCGCGGTCCACCACTCCGAACGCCTGGCCAGCCTCACCATGTTCGAACCCAGCGGAGCCACCTTCGCCAGGCCGAGCTGGGGACTGCTGCTCAAATTCCTCAAAGCCGGCATACGGCCGACCCCCGAACGTATGCGAAAACTCAACAAGTGGCTGATGCCAGGATTCGAGTTCACCGACGAAGAACTCGCAGTAGTCATGGCGGTAGCGAAGTTCCGGTCGGGGGTCCCCTGGGATCGGCCGTTCACCGACGAGCAGCTAGCCGCTATCGCCGCGCCGAGCCTGATACTCTTCGGCGCCGAGACCGTTGTCAGCGATCCGGTGCGCGGGGCCACTCGTGCCTGCGACAACATCCCGGCAGTCGAGGTCGAGACCTATCCGGGCATTGGACACGATCTGTTGTGGGCTAATCCGGACCAGGTGATTCCGCGCTTCCTGACGTTCACCGACAGCCACGATCCTGTCCGGTCATGAAATCGTCCGGCCTGACCGCCTCACACGTTCGCGATAGCCGCGGCAAGTGGGTGAGTACACCACATACCGTTCCAGGCGAAGCAGACGTACGCCAGCGACAGGCATGACACCTGCCGGAGTCCGGGCCATCAAGGACGCTGTCGGCATCCGGCAACGATGCACCATCGCCGCGACCGACGCCGGTTCTTCCACCACACATGTGGTGAGCTGCTAGCGTCTTCACGAAAGCTGCTGAGCTGCAACAATGTTCTCAGATCCGGGCATCAAATCTCCGGGATCCCCAGGGAAGCTGCGTCGAATAGGGACACGGAATCCATCGACCGCGAGGCGCTGCTGTCTGCTGGGCTTGATCCCGACAACCCTGCGGAGTGGGTGACCCAGTGGACGATGCATCTGCTGCTGGCGTCGCACCGGAAGGGGGCCTGAGCGTCGAGGGGAGCCGCTCATGCCATGTGATCAACCGTAGCCCTTGCACCGGCAGCGGAGGTGCCGCGCAGGCAGAACACCCCGCCGAACAGGTGTCCATCAACAAGCTGTCGCAAATGCTGCGGGATCGCTACTACCTCGGCTACGTGCACTACGACGGGGACGAGATCCGGGGCCGCCACGAACCCCTTATCGACGAAGACCTATTCGAACAGGTCCAAGACGTCCTCAACTCACGCGCCACAGCCCGGGAGCGTCGGCGGGTGCGCCATCACTACCTGAAGGGCTCCCTGTTCTGCCAGCGTTGCAAACGAGCTGGTACCACCCAGCGCATGATCGTCCAGCACACCGTCAACTCCCGAGGCGCTGAGTACACCTACTTCTTCTGCCGCAACAAACACAACGGCACCTGCCAGGCACCGCACATCAACGTTGCCCTCGTCGAAGACGCCGTCGAAGCCCACTACGCCACCGTCCGCTTCAGCCCACAGTTCATCGCCGAAGTCCGCGCGCACATCGCCGCCAGCGTGATCGGGGAACAGAACACCGTCTCCACGCCATCCAGCACGCGTGGCAGGCCGACCACATTGACCCCGCCCCCGCAGCTGCGGCACCCCGGCCCGCGCAAACCACCAACGCCACCCCTTCACACGGAAGCGATGGCGTTGACATCCTGCTACACGGCATAGCCCTAGCGCCGTGTTCTAGTAAGCCCTCCAAAGTGGACGTTGGGGGAGCTTACTCGAACACGAAAATGCAGGTAGAAGCGCTGGAACGGTTGCGTCGGAAGCTTCCCGGCCCCGGTGTCCCCGTTCCGCCGCCCGCTGAGGGACCCCGGCTCGGCCGGGCACGCCAACTCGGCGCCGATCAGGTTCAGGAACTCATCGCCGGATATCAGCGTGGAGAGACGGTGTACCAGCTGGGTGCCCGGTTCGGCGTAGAGCGGCGAACGGTCAGCGAGATTCTCCATCGTCACGATGTGCCGATGCGTCGTCGTGGCTTGTCTGCTGAGCAGGTCGATGACGCTGCCCACCTATACGGTTTGGGCTGGTCCCTTGCCCGGGTCGGCAGACACCTCGGTGTCGACGCGATGACCGTGTTGAACAAGTTCCGCGAGCGCGGGATACCTACGAGGGATACTCGAGGACGTCCGCGGACTTAGCGGGCTGCTGGTCGCAGGTTCGTGTGCCGGGTGGCACGGACAGTGTGGACACGAAAACGGTTCATAGTGGTCTGGCGACTTCGTCTGGTCACGGCACCCGGCGACGAAACGCACTGTATTGCCGTGCATGTGCGGCGGTGCCGCGGCCGAAGTTCGAAGTTGGTCTGACAGTGTGGATTCGATCACTTGGCCTGGGGAAGTCCGGTGAACCAACCTTCGGCTCATGTCGCCGGGCTTAGCGTCTGGGCATGATCTGGTCTTCGCCAATTTCCTCGCCGGGTGACCCGTACTACACGCTCCCGAACGTATGGGATCTCGCTGCCGAACGTCTTGCCCTGCTCGGCGCGGCCTACGACTCAGGAAGTATCGCGCTCGCGCAACGGCTGGGTGTGTGTGCGGGATGGCGGTGCCTGGAGGCCGGCGCAGGCGGCGGATCCTTCGCACGATGGCTGTGTAGTGCTGCGCTGCCCGGCGGTCGAGTGCTCGCGGTCGATGCCGACCCTCGCCACCTCACCGACCTACCTGGACTCGGAGGCGAAGTCGCCCAGCTCGACCTTGTCGCCGACGACATCCCCGAGCGCGCATTCGATTTCGTCCATACACGATTCGTCCTGCTGCATATCGCCGATCGGGACATCGTTCTGCAGCGATTGACCCGGGCGCTGGCACCCTGCGGCGTTCTCATGCTCGAAGAAGGCGATGGGCTCGGCGTACTCGATGAAATGCCAGGTGCATTCGGCGAAGTCTGGCGCGTCTTCGCGCGCTCGACCGAGATCGCGGGCGCCAGTCAATCGTGGGCCCGGGAGCTGCCCGCCCAGTTGGAGGCACTCGGGCTCGTCAATGTTCACGCCGAGGCGGACATCCCGATGTTTCGCGGAGGCTCACCGATGGCGCGCATGTGGAGTCTGACCTGGATGCAAGCCCACGACACCTTGGTCGCTCTTGGTGTCCGACCCGAGGTGATTGCCGCTGCGCAGGCCGAGCTGGAAGATGAACAGCGATGGCTCTACGCCCCACCCACAGTCCGTGCATGGGCCCACCGAGACAACATTTCCGACCTGTAGAGAAACGTCCGCTATTGCCGCGACGTGCGCGGTTCAGCGCCGCCTCAGAACAGCCGATCGCCCGAAGGCTCCGGGACGGGCGTAGCCCGCATGCGTAGGCGCTCCTCGTCGTCGATGACGTCCTGGATCGCTTCGATCTGGTCTTGAACCACCTCGGCGCGCGCCACCAACTCGACCCGGTCGGGCTCGGTGAGGCTCTCGGCGCCGAGCTTCTCGACAACGCATGAGAGCACGGACCGTAAGTCCTCTAGCTCGCTGTCTGGCTCCACGGCACCTCACCCTACGTCCGAACCCAACCAACATCCGCTCCTGCCGCGGGCCGCGCAGTTCGGCATGGTCCGGCGCGCGGGCGAGATTCTCCGTCGTCACGATGTGCCGATGCGTCGTCGTGGTTTGTCTGCTGAGCAGGTCGACGAGGCTGCCCACTTTTACGGCTTGGGTTGGTCTCTTGCCCGGGTTGGCCGGCACCTCGGTGTTGACGCGATGACCGTGTTGAACAGGTTCCGTGAGCGCGGGATACCCACGAGGGATACGCAAGGACGACCGCGGGCGTAGACGGCTGCTGTCGCAGGTTCGTGCGCCGGGTGGCACGGACAGCATGGGCACGAAGACGGGGCCACGGTGATCTGGCGACTTCGGCTGGTATCGCAGGTTGCCTGGACACGTCGCCGCCGCCGGATTACAGCACCTGATAAAGGATTCGATGGGATCCGCTCGGCCGGTGTGATCGGCGCGAGCGGGTAGTTCAAAGCGGTCACGGCACCCGGTGGCGAACGCATGTCGCGTCCGGCTGAATACTGGATCTGGCACGGTTTGCGTGATTGACCCGTCCGAAATGCGCTCGGGCGCTTGATAGTTGAAGATGTCGCGAGTGCTCTGATCTTGGACCGGTGGCGGTCCTGTTCCCGCATCTTGCTCAGCTGTCGATCGAGCGCGTCTATGCATCCGACCGGGTGTTGTCCATTCAGGCCAGCACTCACGGCGGGCCCGTTGCCTGTCCCGGATGCGGGGTGATGTCGCAGCGGGCGCACAGCCGGTATGAGCGACGGCTGTCCGACGCCGCCGTTGCCGGCCGCGAGGTGCTGATCCGACTGCGGGTACGCCGGTTGTTCTGTGACAACAGCGATTGTGCGAGAAGGACTTTCGTGGAGCAGGTGCCCGGTGTGGCGGTCCGTCACGCTCGGCGCACCACGCTGCTGCAGCGTCTACTGTGCAAGGTCGGGCTGGCGCTGGGTGGCCGGGCCGTTGCCCGGCTCACCGCGCACCTGGCGGCGTCGGTGTCGCGAATGACACTGCTGCGTCAGATTCGCGCGCTGCCGGACCCGGATCACGTGACTCCGCGGGTGCTCGGTGTTGACGACTTCGCACTGCGGCGCGGGCATCACTACGGAACGATCCTGATCGATATTGAGACCCGACGCCCGATCGATGTCCTCGACGACCGGACCGCCGACACTCTGGCCGCCTGGCTACGTGCGCATCCCGGCGTCGAGATCGTGTGCCGAGACCGGGCCGGCGCCTACGCCGAGGGCGTCGCGGCCGGAGCTCCACATGCTCTACAGGTCGCTGATCGGTGGCATGTCTGGCACAACCTGGGCGAAGCGGTCGAACGCGTCGTGGCCCGGCATCGGGATGATCTGGCCGCTGCGGTCGGCGCGGACTGCGATACGGAGCCGGAAAGCTTGCACGAGCCCGCAATTCCGGCTCCCGAACCGGCCGCCGCACCGTCGGCCAGGACCGACAAGTGGGCCGTGCGCGCCCGCGAACGCTACGCGGCGGTGCACTCGTTGCTCGATGACGGCGTGAGTATCCGCGCGATCGGCATCCGGCTCGGCCTTGCCTGCGGGACCGTCCGGCGCTTCGCCCGCGCGGCTACGGTCGAGGAGTTGCTGGTCAACACCGGCACGGGCCGTTGCCCGAGTCTGCTGGAGGAGTTCAAGCCGCACCTGCACAGACGATGGAATGAGGGCTGCACCAATGCGACTCAGCTGTTCCGTGAGATCCAAGATCTCGGCTACCGCGGCGGCGCGAAGATCGTGCTCAACTACCTGCACTCCTTCCGCACGGTCGGTCATCTTCCGTGCCCGGTCCCCAAGCCACCCTCGGTCCGCCGGGTGGTGCGCTGGATCATGAGCGACCCTGCCGGTCTCGATGCCGACGACCGGCAGCGGCTCGATGCAATTCTGGCCGCAGGTCCCGAACTTGCTTGCCCGGCCGGACACGTCCGTGCGTTCGCGACGGTGATGAAGCAGCTTCGAGGCCGTGAGCTGGAGCAATGGATGGGAGCCGTCGAGGCCGACGACCTGCCAGCATTGCATTCGTTCGTCCGGGGCCTGCGCCGAGACTTCGACGCAGTCACCGCCGGATTCACGATGCCATGGAACAGCGGCCCGGTCGAAGGGCACGTCAACCGCATCAAGACGATCAAGCGGCAAATGTTCGGCAGAGCCAAACCGGACCTACTCCGCAAGCGAATCCTGTTGAGCGACTGAGCAAACCGATCGCCGAATCACGAAACTAGTGCCAGATCCCGGATTCGCGTTCCGTTGACACTCAACCTCGCGATCAGCGACCGGCTGCCGATGCGCCGAGACAATCACTACGATCGCGCGCCGCATTCTGATCGGCCGATTGCCGGTCTTGGCGATCTTCTGCTACCGGCGCCCTTCCTCGGGAGACCATCCGCACGAACACCTCCGGCTTGCGAGCCGCAACACCACTTCCACCGGCAGCATCGCTGCCGGTGGAAGGTGAACATCAACTCGACACCGTTATCGGCACGACCTATTGGACGAGGTGCTAGTAGGAGTAGTAGAACCCCAGGCCCGCGTAGTCGGCCTTCCAGCAAACCGGTGAGACACTATCGCGGAAGACTGCTTCACCCTGCCTCATGCCGTCGCATGAGGGCCAGTCAGAGAAAGGGCCGACACATGTCGCCGGCCCACTCGACACCATGCAGGGAGTGTCCGGAACATCAGCATTGGACATTCCTGACGGCAAGAGAACAGCAGCTGCCGCACTCGCTCCGAACAGCAGACCCAAACCCGACCTTCTCATTCGCTTCCTTTCATTCCACGACGGCCCGGCCGTCATTAACACCCGCATATTCACGGTGTGTGCACCGCGGAGGCAGGCTGGCGCGAAGGCCGCGCGTCGGGACTTCTGTGACCCCGCGCTGGGCGATTACCCATGGACTCTCCCCGGAACTCATCGAACGACAGAAAGTATGGGAAAGCTCGGCGAGCTGCGTATAGAACGAAATTGACCTCGGCTCCACAGGATTCGGCACGGGCCCGTAGGGGTAGCTCGCAGCCTCGACGACGGGGTGCCCTACCTGCGGATCGGTCGCTTACCTGTACGACATGCTCACCGGCGTCTTTCCCAGCCGCATCCGCAACTTCACCGAACATCGTGAGCGAGTGGTAGGCGCGAGCAGCTGTTCATGCAGGGCTCGGACGACACGCAGCGCCGGGCTTTCATCACCGCCGTGTGCGCCGCTGCGCCCGCGGACCACGACGTGACCTCGCCACGGTCACTGCCGGCCTGACACTGCCCTGGAACAATGGACCGGTCGAAGGACACGTCAACCGCATCAAATGATCAAACGACAAATGTTCGGGCGGGCGAAGCCGGACCCTCTCCGGAAACGAATCCTGTTGAGTGACTGAGAAATCAAACCAGATCACCAAAAGTGTGCCAGAGCCACGATTCGACCGACGTTGACAACGCACTGTATTGCCGCGAGCGGATGCCTTCGCGTGCTCGTGTGTACCGTCATGGACACGCTGGTGCACGGGTTGCGAAGGAGCGCCCGGCTCCACTGTTCGATTTGAAGGGGGCGAGGTGTCAGAATCATTTCGGCCGATGTCGTTCTCGATCGAGACCGACCGTTTGTCACTGCGGCTGCGTGGAGCCGAGGATGCAGCGTGCAACCTTGCGTTGCTGGGCGAGCATGACGGGGGAACCACAACGACCCTCGCGGAGGTCCGAGAGAGCCTCATCCGCCAGCACAGCAACGCGATGACTGCCGGTATCGGCCTGCTGTCGGTACAGCGTCGGGCCGAAGGAGATCGGATCGGTTACTGCGGGTTGATCGTCGGTCGCGGTAGCTTCGAGGAGCCGGAGATCGCATACGAATTGCTGCCGCGGACACATGGTTTCGGCTATGCGACCGAGGCGGCACGTGCGGTGGTCGACGCGGCGTTTGCTACCGGACGGCGGCGTATCTGGTCGACGGTGCGAACCTGGAACAAGCCCTCCCTGCGAGTCCTGGAGAAAATCGGATTCCGTCCTGATCACAGTGCGACCGATGATCGTGGCGAGCTGATCTATCTTGTTCGCGACGCCCTGTAGTGCCGCTGACCGAGCGGTCCGAAGTGATCAGCGCCAGGCGGTCGCGTTCACGCACTCCGCTTCCGGGCAATTTGACCTGCGATACCTCATGGGAGCCAGCGGATCTCGTGCCTGCACCACCGGTATCCGAGTTGCGTCGACGACTCACTCCTCGCGTTCGAGGATGATCAGTGGGGTGGTGTAATGCTCGAGTACGCGACCGCCGAGATCGTCTACCGCTTGGGCCGCTTCGTCGGCTTCGGCGGAGCTCCAGTTGCTGAAGGTCGTGAACAGATCACGGATCTGATCGGTGCGTAATTCGATGGTCCAGGAGAAGCATTCGACACTGCTGGGCGCGAAATGTCCGGTTCTGGTCAGTCTCTCCACCCAAGCGGCGGTATCGAATTCCCCGGGAACCGGTGGTGGCAGCGCGCGGCGGCGGTCGGTGATCGCGGCGACCCGTTTCCGGAAGGGGGTAACGGGTGCCGTCGGGTCACCGAACGCGTTGCGCCACACAGCGAAGTGACCGCCAGGCACCAAGGCACGATGCAGCTTGGGCAGTACCACGTCGAGGTCGAACCAGTGCACCGCCGTCGCCGCAACAGCCAGATCGAAGGCGGCCGACGGTAGGGGCACGTCTTCGGCGCCGGTAATCTGCGTGTTCGCCTCGGGCCAGCGGCGGCGCAGGATGTCGGCGAGGGCTCGACCGGGCTCGACAGCGGTGACCGACGCGCCTGCTCGCAGCATCGGTCCGGTTGCCAACCCGCTACCGGCGCCGAGTTCGATCACTCGGGTGTCGGCGCGCAGCAAACCATCGTCCTGCAATCGTGCCCACAGTGCGGGCGGGTACGGCGGTCGCCCGCGGTCGTAAGCCTCGGCGTGGGCATCGAAATGCAGCGAATCGACCATTGGACTCAGCCTAACCGGCCGATTATCCAACCGGCCCGCGATAGACACCTGACGAGGAACAGCGTCGCCCCAGCGCGCTGTCATGCCGCGACCCGCGCGGTCGAAGTGGCCCGCGCGGGTCTGCGGAAGATCAACGGGCCAGGCATCACGGCCGCCGACGCACGCGCCATCATGCCGATACAGGCTCGCATCGATGTGGCTCGGCGACGGCCGGGAGCTGAGCCAGTGGATCGGCACGGTCTTGGGTTACCTCGTTACCCCACAGCTCGGCCGATGAGTTTGCGGCTCCCGGCCGGTCGAAGCTCATGACACCCTAGGAAAGGACACCGCCATGTCGGAGCTTCTCGTCGACTTCATCACCTCCCTCGACGGCTACGCATCGGGAGAGGGATGGCCCGGGTTCTGGGGCCTCGAGGGCCCGCAGTACCTCGCATGGCTCGGCGAGCAGCCCGAGGCCACCCACCTGATGGGAGCGAACACCTACCGCCTGATGTCGGGCTTCGCCGCCGGCGAGGTCCCCGATGGCCAAGACGAGTTCAGGCCAGAAGAAGAGGCGTCCGTCGACGGGCTCACAAAAGCGTCCAAGGTGGTGTTCTCCTCCTCCCTCGAGGAGCCACTGACGTGGGCCAACTCCACGCTCGTCCGCGACGACGCCATCGAGGCGGTCCGCGCCATGAAATCGAGTGGTTCGGGGCTCCTCACCACGATCGGCAGCCTGAGCCTGTGCCGGTCCCTGCTACGAGCCGGACTCGTCGACCGGTTCCGGGTCGTGATGTTCCCGGTCATCACCGGTGCCACGGGCGCAGAACGTATCTACGACGGCTATCCGGACGTTGCCCTCGAGATGATCGAGCACCGCACCTTCGACGGCCGCATCCAGCTGGTCGAGTACAAGCCCCGCGTCCTCGAGCACCCCCCGCTCGGTGCCCCTGCGTGACGTCGCCTCTCCACCGGTCCGGACCGCCGCCAGTCCTGGCATCCAGCTCGGCATTCCAGGTATCGGCGGTGGCTGGACCGAAGCGAAGCTGAACTCATGAACCAAGCACCGACGCCCTGTAATGCCGCATATCGGTTGTTCGGCAGTCCGAAAAGCGCTGTACAGCTGCTCATCTCACGTCGCCACGGTCAAAGGGTGCGGTATCGTTCGTTGTCGCCTTTGACGCCATAGGGAGCGATGACTGTTCCCATATCGGTGTGTCGCCTGTTGCGTCGGTCATGCCAGGTGGGTGACCGTATTCGTGATCAGCTGCAAGGCTAGCTGCGGCGGTGCGACCCGTACTGGAAGCTTGACGCGAACTTGCCTTCGGGTAGGACAGTGGACGGATGACAACTCCGATCAACACTGTTACCCGGTGGGGGTGAACTTGTGGTTCGTGGTGTCCGTCATGATCCGCCTGATGCCGGCAAGATCGCGAAGGTGCCCGTCGAACTGGCGCGAGAACAGACGGCCGACAAGCCACGTCGTCGTGACGACCGCATCGCGATCGGTGGCGGGAGTTCACCTTCGCCGCCCCGCCGGTCCACGCCGAGGCGGGCACGACGACTCGATCAGGACGAAATCCAGATGCTGATACACGGCTATGTCGCCGGAGCGACGACCTACGAGCTCGGCAGCCGGTTCGGTGTCGACCGCCGTGCCGTCGGCGCGATCCTGCATCGGCACGACGTGCCGATGCGCCGACGCGGCCTGTCGCCCGATCAGACCGACGAGGCGATTCGCCTCTACCGTCTCGGTTGGTCCCTTGCCCGGGTCGGGCAACACTTTGCCGTCGATCCGACCACCGTGTTGAACCGTCTACGCGCGCGTGGCGTCCGCACCCGCGACACGCACGGGCGGGCTCGGTCCTGACATCAATCCACGACGACCAGGTGATACCGCACTCGTGACGAGCACGGCTCGCGGACGCGGTAATGAAAGCGTGCCTTCGACTCAATCAACACCGAGCCGGAACGGAACACACCTTGGCGAACTAGAACAAGAAAACAGGCATTGAACAGGCGATACGCGGCACCGGGCCGAACGTGGCCTCATGCCCGAAAGGCAGAAAACCCCCTGATCAACAGCCCTATTCATGTCAACTGGTGGAGCTAAGGGGAATCGAACCCCTGACCTTCTCGATGCGAACGAGACGCGCTACCAACTGCGCCATAGCCCCGCGTGGTTCGTTGCCGAGCCACGGGGGAGAACTTTAGCAGGTTGGGGGTGGAGAGGCCGAATCGGCTGGTCGAGGGTGGTGTATTGGGGGTGGTCGGGGTGTGGGGATGCCGATACAGTGGTGTATCGACAGCTCGGGGAGGATGCGGGAGGTCTCGATGGCCGGGTACGACGTCGTGGTGCGTGGGGGGATGGTCTACGACGGGACGGGGGCGAAGCCGATCCGGGCCGATGTCGGGATCGCCGGGGGGCAGGTGACGGCCGTCGGTATCGATCTGCCGGAGGGGGTCCGCACGATCGAGGCGCAGGGCAAGTGGGTGTTGCCGGGGCTGATCGATGTGCATACCCATTACGACGCCGAGGTGTTGTACGCGCCGGGGCTGGGGGAGTCGGCGCGGCACGGGGTGACCTCCGTCGTGATCGGTAATTGCTCGCTGTCCACCGTGTACTGCGATGCCGAGGACTGCGCGGACATGTTCGCGCGGGTGGAGGCGCTGCCGTGGGACGTCGTGCACTCGGCGGTCAAGGAGCATCGCGGCTGGCAGGATCCGAAGGGGTATGCCACGGCCTTGGCGGCGCGGCCGCTGGGTGTGAATGTCGCTGCGTTCCTGGGGCATTCGGATATCCGGGTGGCGGCGATGGGGCTGGCGCGCGCTTCCGACGGCAAGGCGCACGCGACGCGCGCGGAACGCCGGCAGATGGTGCGGATGCTCACCGACGCGCTGGATGCGGGTTTCGTGGGCCTGTCCACCATTCGCAGCACGTTCTCGAAGCTGGAGGGTAAGCGCTACCCGGGCCGGCAGCTGCCCTCGACCTACGCGCCCTGGTCCGAGTATCGCGAACTCAATGCCGTACTGCGGGAGCGTGATCGGATTCATCAGAGCACTCCGAACCTCACCGGCCGGGTCGAGATGGCGCACTTCTTCCTGCAGAGCGCCGCGCGCCGGAACGGCAGGCCGCTGAAGACGACGCTGATCTCCGCGGCCGACATCAGGGCCGACCGCATGGTGGTGCGGTTGGCGACCTCCGTTGCGGCGGTGGCGAATCGGCTGCTGGGCGCCGAGTTCCGCTGGCAGCATCTGCCGGTGCCGTTCGAGGTCTATGCCGACGGCGTGGATCTGGTGGTCTTCGAGGAGTTCGGGTCCGGGGTTGCCGCGCTCAATATCCGAGATCTGTTGCGGCGCCATGAATTTCTCGACGATCCGGGGTTCCGGCGCGCGTTCCGCAAGGATATCGCCAAGAGGTTCGGTTCCCGGGTGTGGCATCGCGACCTCTACGACGCCGAGATCGTCGCCTGCCCGGACGATGCGGTGGTCGGCCGCTCGTTCGGCGCGATTGCCGACGACCGCGGGATCCTGCCGCCCGACGCGCTGCTGGATCTGGTGGCCGAGCACGGCTCGAAGCTGCGCTGGCACACCACCATCGCCAACGACCGGGACGCCGAACTGCATCGGCTGGCCCGCTCGCCGCAGGTGCAGATCGGATTCGCCGATTCCGGGGCGCACCTGCGCAATATGGCCTTCTACAACATGGGCGTCCGCTTCCTGGAACGCGTGCACCGCGACCGCGTCATGCCCGTCGAGCGGGCCGTGCACCGGCTGACCGGCGAACTCGCGCAGTGGTACGGCCTCGACACCGGCCGCATCGCCCCCGGCGCCCGCGCCGATATCGCGGTGCTCGATCCGGCCGGGTTCGACGGCTCCAGCGCGGCGTATCACGAGGCCCCGATGCCCGGCGCCGACGGTCTGCGGCGCATGGTGAACCGCAACGACGGTGCGGTGGCCGCGACCATCGTGAACGGCGTGCCGGTCTACGAAAAGGGCGTATTCGCCGAGGGGTTCGGCACCACACTGCATGCCGGGTCTTTTCTGCGCGCAGTCGACTGAATGGCATTCCGGCTCACTGACGTCCCCGCCGCGTGACCGCAATCCTCAGCCCGAACGGGCCGGTGCTGCCCGGAAACCTTGTGTCACTTGCCGATCCGAGTAGGGGCCGGATTGCGGGCCTCGCCTTATCCGAGGCCGGCTACCGCAGGCGCACCGATTCCCGCGACCTGTCCGTGCTCGACAACGGTCGTGGCCGCCGACGTGCAGGTGTGTCTGTGGCCATCGTGATCCGAACCGTCGGCCGGAGCCGGTGAGTTTCGGTCACTCCGACGGCCCACGAATGGACTCGCGACCGCCGGGATCCGTGGCGTGCAGCCCGCCCAGATCTGTCCGTAATGCGGCGTTCATCCACATACGCAGTCCACGGTGCGTGAGATGTCCATCACTCGCGTTGCACCCGACCGCCTTCATTATGCACTATACATGTAATGTGCATGATGCACATCAAATATTTGGGGCCATGAGGGAGATCGGCGTGCAGCAAACAGAACCCACCAAACACCCGGGAGGGATCCTGGCGGTGATGGCATTCGCCGGGATCGTCGCGTCGCTGACGCAGACGCTCGTCGTGCCGCTGGTCGGCCAGCTGCCGTCGCTGTTGCACACCAGCGCCTCGAACGCCGCCTGGGCGGTGACCGCGAGCCTGCTCGCCAGCGCCGTGACCACCCCGGTCGCCGGCCGGCTGGGCGATATGTACGGAAAACGCCAGGTACTGCTGGCGTCGGTGGTGCCGCTGGCCGTCGGATCGGTCATCTGCGCGCTCTCGTCGTCGCTGTGGCCGATGGTCATCGGCCGCGCCCTGCAGGGGATGTGCGTCGGCTTGATCCCGGTGGGCATCGCCGCGCTGCGCGATCTGCTGCCGCCGGAGCGGCTCGGCTCGGGGATCGCGCTGATCAGCTCGTCGCTCGGTATCGGCGGTGCGCTGGGCCTGCCGCTGGCCGCCGCGATCATCCAGTACAGCAACTGGCGCGTGCTGTTCTGGACCGCCGCCGGGCTCGCCGTCGTCGCCGGGCTGGCGATCCTGGCCCTCATTCCGGCCACCCCGCCCAAGGGCGCCCACGGCCGCTTCGACATCCTCGGTGCGATCGGCCTGGGCAGCGCCCTGATCTGCCTGTTGCTGGCGGTGTCCAAGGGTTCGAGCTGGGGCTGGACCAGCGGCCTCACCCTCGGCCTGCTCGCCGCGGCCGTCGTGCTGGCGCTGCTGTGGGGCCTCTGGGAGCTGCGGATCTGTGAGCCGCTGGTCGACCTGCGGGTGACCGCGCGGCCGCAGGTGCTGCTCACCAATATGACCTCGATCGTGGTCGGCATGGCGATGTTCGCGCAGTCGCTGATCGTCCCGCAGCTGCTCCAGCTGCCGGAGTCCACCGGCTACGGCCTGGGGCAGACGATGATGGCGATGGGCCTGTGGATGGCCCCGGCCGGACTCATGATGATGGCGGTGTCCCCGATCGGGGCGCGGCTGTCGGCCCTGGCCGGCCCCAAGATCACCCTGATCGTCGGCTGTGTGATCATCGCCGCCGGCTACGGCTCCTCGATGGCGCTGATGGGCACCACCTGGGGACTGCTGGCGGTCACGCTCATCATCAACATCGGCGTCGGATTCGCCTACGGCGCCATGCCCGCCCTGGTGATGAGCGCGGTGCCGCAGTCGGAGACGGCCGCGGCCAACAGCTTCAACACCCTGATGCGCTCGATCGGCACGTCGGTGGCGTCCGCGGTGACGGGTGCCGTGCTGGCGCAGATGAGCACCACGCTGGGCGGCGTTTCCATCCCGACCGAGGACGGCTTCCGGGTCGGCCTGCTGATCGGCTGCGGGGTCGCCGCGGTCGGCGGGGTCATCGCCCTGTTCATTCCGGGTCGGCGCCGGGCCGCCGCCGAGGCCGGTCCGAAGCACGCGGCGGACGCCGACCGCGAGCCCGTGACGGTCGCGGCGCACGTGCCCGCGGACGACGCGACCGAGCCGGTGGCCGCCCCCCACGGTGTGGCGGCACGCGGCGTCGGCGCGGAGGCGCCCGCGGTGAGCGGGCCGGTGCTGTTCGGCCGCATGCTCGACGCCCGCGGGGCGGCGGTCCCCGGCGCCACGCTGACGCTGATCTCGACGTCCGGCCAGCAGCTGGGCCGCGCGCTGTCCCGGCCCGACGGGTACTACGAGCTGACCGCGCCCGCATCGGGTTCGTATGTGCTCATCGCCTCGGCGGAGGGGCGGCGCCCCGACGCCTCGACCGTGACGCTCGGCGACCGGCCGGTGTCCTGGGATGTGACGATGGCCGCGATGGCCGGTGTGGCGGGCACCGTCACCGGGGCCGGCGACGGTGCCCCGGTGCCCGACGCGCACGTGTCGGCGCTGGATCTGCGCGGTGAGGTATTGACTTCCGGCACAACCGATCTCGACGGCCGATACGGCCTGGAGGAACTGCCGGAGGGCGAGTTCACGGTGGCGGTCAGCGCGCTCGGTTTCCATCCCACGGCGATGCCGGTGCGGGTGTCGGGCGCCGGCATGACCGGTCTGGACGTCGTGCTGCGCCCGGGGATCCGGTTGCGCGGCGTGGTGCACGTGCTCGACGGCACGCCGGTCGACGATGCCCGTGTGACACTGGCGGATTCGCACGGCAACGTGGTCGACACGGTGACGACCGGACCGGACGGAACCTACAGCTTCGGCAACCTGGACGAGGGCAGCTACACGGTGGTCGCCAGCGGCTACGCACCGGTCACGACGCGGGTGAGCGTCGGCGGTGACGATCTGGACTCCGTCGACCTGGAACTGGGGCACGAGGAGGCGGTGCCGGTCGGCGGCTTCGCCGGGCACAACGGGCGCTCCGGGCCGGGTGCGTCAGCGTTCGGCCGCTGACTTCGCCTGTGCGAAAACGTCTTCCAGCATCGCCGGGGTCAACCGTCCGGTGAACGTGTTCTGCTGGCTGACGTGATAGCAGCCGAACAGGTGCAGCGAAGATCGCCCCGGCCCGTCCGGGGCGATCTCGTAGCGCACCCCGTGCCCGAATTTCGGCCGGGGCCGCGGCACCTGCCAGCCGGCCGACGTCAGTGCGGGCAGCAGCGCCTGCCAGCCCCAGCCGCCCAGCACTACGATCGCGCGCACGGTGGGCGCGAGCAGCCCGAGTTCGGTCACCAGCCAGTGCCGGCACCGGTCGCGCTCGTCGGGGGTGGGCTTGTTGTCCGGCGGCGCGCAGTGCACCGGCGCGGTCACCCGCGTGTCGAGCAGCCGGAGGCCGTCGCCGCGATGCGTGGCGGTGGGCTGGTTCGTCAGCCCGACGGCGTACATGGCGGCGAACAGGACGTCGCCGCTGCGGTCGCCGGTGAACATGCGCCCGGTCCGGTTGCCGCCGTGCGCGGCCGGCGCGAGGCCGACCACCAGCAGCCGGGCATCGGCCGGGCCGAGGCCCGTCACCGGCCTGCCCCAATAGGTTTCGTCCCGGTAGGCCGCCCGCTTCTCGCGCGCGACCTGCTCCCGCCAGGCGACCAGGCGCGGGCAGGCGCGGCAGTCGGCCAGCGCCGCGTCCATCTCGTCCAGGGTGCGGTACACATCAGGCACTCAATCACGTCGCGCGAGGGCGGCGCGCGGGATCTGCGCATCGGCGCGGGACCAGTGGATTCGGGCCGCCATGCCCGGCTGGGGTCGTGTCGCCGATCTCTCACCCGACGGGTTGATAGCATGACCTTCCTGGCCGGACGGCACGCGCCGCAGCCCCTGGTTGCGCGCTGCCCCACTCGATCACCTCGAGAGAGTTTCACCCATGCAGTTTGAGATCGTCGAGCGGGACGAGACGTGGGTCGCCGGGCTACCGGTGCGAAGCCCCAAACGCGCGCTCGGGGAACTGCGTGACCACGATCTGGAGGCCGCCTGGGCCGCGGTCCTGCACCAGGACCTCGGCGGCCCGCTGGCATCCGCCTACACCGACTACGCGGCCGAGCTGAACACCTTCAACACCCAGATCGTCGGCTACGAGTGCAAGGCATTCGACGACGTCACCCGCGGCCACATCGTCGCGCGGCTGCCCCGCGGCAGCTACGCGCGGTTCTCCTCGGTGGGCAATTTCCCGCAGATCATGACCGACCTGTGGACCCAGATCGCCTACGCCGAGGAGCACAAGCAGATCAAGCGGACGTTCACGGGGGATTTCGAGTGCTACCCACACGCCTACAAGATCGATCTGTACCTGGCGGTCGAGGTGTCATGAGTTATTCGATCGTGGTGCGCGACGAAGCGGTCTACGGCGGTCTGGTGGTGCCGCGGGTGCGTCCGAGTTTCAAGGTCAGCAACAGCGAGCTGATCGAATTCCTGCGCGATCGGTTGCGCGACCGCGACGGCGCCGATCATCCGCTGTACACGGTGTACGTTCCCGATCCGGCCGGCAATTACAACGTCCTGGTCAGCTACGACTACCCGGCCCCCGATGCGGTGCCGGTCGGCGACGTGCTGATTCGGGTGCCCAAGGGCGTGTATGCGCGTTTCGAGCCCAACGGTGATTATCACGATCCGGTAGAGGACGTATGGGCCCAGGTCGACGACGCGACGGCCTCGGCGGAGATCACGCGGGCCTATCGTGAAGAGATCGAGATCTGGCGCGGACCGGCCGAGGTGGAACTACTGATCGCCATCCTGGTCTAGTTAGCCGCTCGGTAACCTGATGTGTACCGACTGGTCTTTAGGTTTCGACCGGATGTTGCCGACGATCCTCTGACCTGGGAAGATTTCGGACTGCACACTCGGGTTTCGGAAGATTTGCCAGACGTCTGGTCAATTCCGGTCAGATGACGGATACTGCCTAGGCGGCCATATCCCCGATGGCCGGACACCGTCCGGTCGGGTGGGGCGGCCCGGATAGTCGCGCGGCACCGCGCAGCAACGGAGTAGGAACTATATGACTGTCGAAGCCAGCGTGGTCGGCCCGACGACAGCCGTGGGTCCGCGAGCCCGCGATGGCCTCCGACACACACCGATTCGGTGGGACACTCGGACATACGAGGCAAATGCTGTGGAGTTGCGAGCGACGTTGGCGCACCCCGTGCCGGAAGTGCCCGGGGCGGTTGCCGGATGTCGGCACGCGGCGTTTGCACGGACACGGAGATCGGGGATGCCGCGCCGGTATGCATATTGACAACGGTTACTCGTGGCGTCGCAGCGAACTCGTCGCGATTTCACCGGAATACGCCGATACACTAGCGTCACTTCAGGGCGGATTCAGCGACCTGCCGGGGGTGCCTGGACAACTGAGTATGACGTTGGTACTTCGTCCGAGCCGCGCGCCGGGTGCGACCGTCCGTGACGGGAGTCCGCTGGGCCGGGGCGCGGACACCCGCGGATAGCACGATCGGAGACAAGGTGCCTCGGCGAACGCTCGACTCACTGGTGACGCAGGTCGCCGCGGAGTTGATGGGGGTCGACGCCACGACGATGGTGGCGGCGACCGAACGCGTGCTGGCCAAGCTGGTCGAGTATTTCGACGTGGATTTCAGTTACGTCCGGCACACCGATCGGGAGCGTCGCGCGACGGTGCTGCTCGCCGAGTGGCCCCGGCGCCCGTCCGTGCCCGATCCGGATCCGCTCGAGGTCGTCTACTTCGACGAGGCCGATTCGGTGTTCCGCGCGATGGAGCACCTGACCGAGCCGCTGATCGTCCGGCCGGTCCCGGAGTTCGCCGACTATCAGGAGACGATCCGGCGCTCGTCGGGCATCGCGGGGGTGACCTCGGCGACCGTGCCGCTGATGTCGCGCGGCGAGCCGACCGGGCTGCTCGGCTTCATGAAGCTCGGCGACCGGGAATGGAGCACCCGGGAAATCAACGTACTCAAGGCGATTGCCGCACTGCTCGGGCAATTGCAGGCCCGGGTGGTCGCCGAGGAGCGGCTGCGCTACATCGCGCTGCACGACGACCTGACCGGCCTGGCCAACCGGCGGGCACTGCTGGAGCACATGGAGGAGCGGCTGCGGCCCGGTAGCCCGGGGCCGGTGGCGGCGTTCTTTCTCGATCTCGATCGGCTCAAGGCGCTCAACGATTTCCTGGGCCATACCGCGGGTGACAACTTTATTCGCACATTGTCCATGCGCTTGCAAGAACATCTCGATCCGAACGACATGATCGCCCGGCTGGGCGGCGACGAATTCGTGATCGTGCCGGCCAAGCCGATGGACGCGGTGGCCGCCGAATTGGAGGCCACGCGGATCCACCAGCTGATCATCCGGCGGGTGTCGGTGGGTGGCGAGTCGGTGAGCCGCGGCGCGAGTGTCGGTGTGGCCCTGGGCATTCCGGGGGAGACGACGGTCGCCGACGTATTGCGCCGCGCCGATCACGCCCTGCTGTCGGCCAAGTCCGGGGGCGGCGACGGGGTGGCCGTGTTCACCGACACCATGCGGGCGCAGTTCGAACTGCAGGACGACGTGGAGCTGAACCTGCGCGGCGCGGTCGCCGACAATTCGCTGCTGCTGCACTATCAGCCCGAGGTCGATCTGCGCACCGGCCGGGTCGTCGCGCTGGAGGCGCTGGTGCGCTGGCAGCATCCGACCCGCGGGCTGCTACCGCCGGGGGCGTTCGTCGGGGTGGCCGAGGCGACGAATCTGGCCGGCGAGCTGGGCCGCTGGGTGATCCGCTCGGCGTGCGCGCAGTTCGCGCAGTGGCGCGAGCGCGGGCTGGCGTCGAATGTGGTGATCCGGATCAACGTCTCGCCGGTGCAGCTGGTGAGCCTCGATTTCGTGGAGCGGATCGAGGACGAGCTACGCCGCTTCGGTATCGACGGCAGCTCGGTATGCCTGGAGATCACCGAGCACGTGGTGGTTCAGGACCTGGCGCGCACCCAGGTCACACTGCGCGGCCTCAAGCGGATGGGTGTGCAGATCGCCATCGACGATTTCGGCACCGGATACAGCTCGTTGTCGCATCTCAAGGCGCTGCCGGTGGACGCGGTGAAGATCGATCGCGGTTTCGTGCAGCGCCTGGGGGTCAGCACCGACGATCTCGCCATCGTGAAATCGATAGTGGGGCTGGCCGGTTCGTTCGGGCTGGGAGTGGTCGGGGAGGGCGTGGAGACCGCCGTCGCCGCCCGCACGCTGGTCGGCCTCGGCTGCTATCGCGCACAGGGGTTCCTCATCGCGCGGCCGATGCCCGCCGAGGAGGTCGAGACGCACCTGGCGCTGGGGCGGATTCCGCTCGATCTCGAACTTCCCCGGGTCTCCCGGGGTGCCAACCGGATCTGACCGCGGTTTTGCCGGGGTGCGGCATAAATCGGCCGTTTATCCCATCCTTCCGCCATCGTTCATCCCCCGTTGGCCTGCCCGGTTCGGGACCCGGAGACGATCGGCCCGTGCGCATCGTTCAGTTGGCGAACTTCTACGGTCCGCGCTCCGGTGGGCTGCGCACGGCCCTGCACCATCTCGGTGCGGGATATGTGTCGGCCGGGCACGAGGTGGTGCTGATAGTGCCCGGGGCGCGCTGGGGCGAGCAGACCCTCGGCACCGGTGTGCGCCGGATCACCGTGCCCGCCTTGGCGATTCCGTGGACCGGTGGGTACCGAGCCGCGGATCCACGGCGGGTGGCGGACGTGCTGACCGGCCTGCGGCCGGACGTGCTGGAGGTCTCGGATCGGCTGACGCTGCGCGGGTTCGGGCGCTGGGCGCGGCGGCGCGACATCGCCGGGGTGATGATCTCGCACGAGCGGCTGGACCGGTTGTTCGGGCAGGTGCTGCCCGGCCCGATGGCCCGGCGGGCCGCCGACGCGGCCAACCGGAATTCTGCCGCCGACTACGACATCGTCGTCTGCACAACGGAATTCGCGCGTGCGGAGTTCGGGCGGATCGAGGCGCCGAATGTGGCGCTGGTGCCGCTGGGGGTGGATCTGGACATGTTCAGCCCGCTGCGCCACGACGGCGGGCTGCGGGAGCGGCTCGGTGCGCGGCATCTGCTGGTGCACTGCGGGCGGCTGTCGGTGGAGAAGCGGGTCGATCGCAGCATCGAGACCGTCGACGCGCTGCGCCGCGAGAGTGTGGACGTGCGGCTGGTCGTCGCCGGCGACGGGCCGCGGCGGGAGTCGCTACAGCGCCGGGCGCGCGGCCTCGCGCCGCTGCCGGACGGGCGTCCGGCGGTGCACTTCACCGGGTTCATCGACGATCGCGACCGGCTGGCGACACTGCTGGCGAGCTCGGACGTGTCGCTGGCGCCGGGGCCGCACGAGACGTTCGGGCTGGCGGCCCTGGAGGCGCTGGCGGCGGGCACTCCGGTGGTGGCGAGCCGTTCCTCGGCGCTGGCCGATATCGTCACCCGGGAGTGCGGTGCGGTGGCCGACGATCATCCCTCGTCGTTCGCGCAGGCGGTCACCGACGTGCTCGCGCTGCCGCCGCGCGACCGCCGCCGCGCCGCGCGCACCCGGGCCGAGCAGTTCACCTGGCCCGCCGCGGTCGCCGGGATGCTGGAGGTGCTCAGTGGTCGGTGACCCCGCGCGTCGAACCCGAATCGCCCACAACCCGTATGCTCCACGGCAGCACTGAAAACGTCAGGCGCCGTAGCCGGAGGATCCCCGGCCGGTTCGGTGCCGCCACCACCACAGCATCGAGGAATGGCGTGCGCGATCGCTTGAAGTCCGTGAGCGGCAAGAAGACCCTCGTCACCGGCGCGGCCAGCGGGATCGGGCGGGCGACCGCGCTCGCGGCCGCCCGGGCCGGCGCCGAGCTGGTGCTGACCGATATCGATGCCGACGGCCTGGCGGAGACGGTGGAGTCCATCGAGTGTGCGGGCGCCAAGGTGCTGGCTTCGCGGGCCCTCGACATCAGCGATTACGACGCGGTCACCGAATTCGCCACCGAGGTGCACGCGCAGCACGGCAGCCTCGACGTGGTGATGAACATCGCCGGCGTATCGGCCTGGGGCACCGTGGAGAATCTCGAGCACCGGCACTGGCGCTCGATGGTGGACGTCAACCTGATGGGCCCCATCCACGTGATCGAGAACTTCGTGCCGCCGATGGTGCGTGCCGGGCGCGGCGGGGCGCTGGTGAACGTGTCGTCGGCCGCCGGGCTGCTCGCGTTCCCCTGGCACGCCGCCTACAGCGCCAGCAAGTTCGGCGTGCGCGGACTGTCCGAGGTGCTGCGGTTCGATCTGGCGCGGCACGGCATCACGGTGCACCTGGTGGTGCCCGGCGCGGTCAACACGAATCTGGTGGAGACCATCGAGATCGTCGGCGTGGACCGGGACGATCCGCGAGTTCAGCGCTACGTCAAGCGTTTCCAGCATCATGCCGTGCCGCCGGAACAGGCCGCGGAGCAGATCATGCGCGGAATCCAGAAGAACCGCTACATGATTCACACCTCGTTCGACGTCCGGTTCGGCTACTGGTGGGCCCGTAAGTTCGCGTTACCGTACGAGTTCGTCATGCGCCGCGCCAACGATCTGTTCAACAGTTTTCTGCGCTGATCTGCTCCGCCGGCTTGCCGCAGGAGTACGGGTCGGCCGTGCAGTTGAGGTTCACGTCCAGCACCCGGGCGCCCGGGCCCTCGTCGCCGAGCTTGTCGTGGAAGTTGACTATGCGGCAGCTGGCCAGCGACAGGCAACCGCAGCCGATGCAGCCGGTGAGGCTGTCGCGCAGCCTGGTCAGCTGCTCGATGCGCTGATCCAGGTCCACCTGCCAGATGGTCGAGAGCCGCTCCCAGTCCTTGCGGTTGGGGGTGCGGCCCTCGGGCAGCGTGCCCAGCGCCTTGCGGATCTCGCTGAGCGGGATGCCGACGCGCTGCGAGATCCGGATGAACGCCACCCGGCGCAGCGTCTCGCGCGAATACCGGCGCTGATTGCCGCTGGTGCGTCTGCTGCTGATGAGGCCCTCGCGCTCGTAGAAATGCAGCGCCGACACCGCGACCCCGCTGCGTTCGGACAGCTGCCCGGGGGTGAGTTCCTTGGTGTTCCAGGTGGTGTGCGGCATATCTCAACAATACTTGAGGTATTGCGGGGGTGCCGTCGTTTTCTCCGAACGGGTGGCGGACCCATCATCGCGGTGCGCGCCGACGGCCGAGCGAGCGGGGGTGGCGGCGCACACCCAGCGAATTCCGTGCCAAGGCGGCGGCGGATGACTACGGTCATGTTATGGAAGCAGAGGCTGTGCCGTCGGCGCGACCGTTTTCCGTGACAAGCGAGGTCGGCACGCTGCGCACGGTGCTGCTGCACCGGCCCGGGGACGAACTGCGCCGGCTCACTCCGCGCAACAACGATCAGCTGCTGTTCGACGCGATTCCCTGGGTGGAGCGGGCGCAGCAGGAGCACGACACCTTCGCCGGCGTGCTGCGCGAGCGCGGCGTCGAGGTGCTGCTGCTGCGGGATCTGCTGGTGCAGACGCTGGCGCAGAGCGGCCCCGGCCGCAGCATGGGGATCACCGCCGCGGTGGACGCGCGCCGCATCGGCTACGCCCTGGCCGAGGAGCTGAAGTCCTACCTGTTCGGCGTCGCCGACGCCGAACAGCTGGCCACCATTCTGACGGCCGGGATGACCTTCGACGAGCTGCCCTTCGATCCGGGCACCTCGCTGGTGCGGCGGATGCACCACGGCACCGACTTCGTCATCGACCCGCTGCCGAATCTGCTGTTCACCCGCGATTCCTCGTTCTGGGTGGGCGCCAAGGTGGCGATCACCTCGCTGGCGCTGCCGGCCCGGGCGCGCGAGACCTCGCTGACCGACCTGGTCTACGCCTTCCATCCGCGCTTCCTCGGGGTGCGGCGGGCCTACGAATCACACACCGCGCCGATGGAGGGCGGCGATGTGCTGCTGCTGGCGCCCGGCGTGGTGGCGATCGGGGTCGGCGAGCGCACCTCGCCGGCCGGAGCGGAAGCGTTGGCGCGCAGCCTGTTCGACGACGAGCTGGCACATACCGTGCTGGTGGTGCCGATAGCGCAGGACCGCGCGACGATGCACCTGGACACCGTGTGCACCATGGTCGACACCGATGCGGTCGTGATGTACCAGGCGGTGCGGGATTCGCTGTGCGCGTTCACCATCGGCACCCGCGACGACGGTTCGGTGCGGATGCGCGGCCCGGAGCCGTTCCTGCCGGCGGCCGCCGAGGCGATGGGCATCGACAAGCTGCGGGTCATCGACACCGGCCTGGACGGCGTCACCGCCGAGCGGGAACAGTGGGACGATGGCAACAACACCCTGGCGCTCGCTCCGGGCGTCGTGGTCGCTTACGAGCGCAACGAGAACACGAACGCGCGGCTGAGGGACGCGGGCATCGAGGTGCTGACCATTTCCGGCTCCGAACTCGGTTCCGGGCGCGGCGGTCCGCGCTGCCTGTCCTGCCCCTTGTCCCGGGACGAAGGGTGAGGTGCGGTGCTGGACATCCCGGTCGACCATCATTCCGCGGTGCCGCCGTACGAGCAGCTGCGGCAGGGCATCGTCGCGCGGGTGCGCTCCGGTGAGCTGACCGCCGGCACCAAGATTCCCACCGTGCGGGCGCTGGCCGCGCACCTGCGGCTCGCCCCGAACACCGTCGCGCGGGCCTATCGCGAACTCGAACAGGACGGCGTGCTCGAGACCCGCGGGCGGCTGGGCTCGTTCATCGCCTCCTCCGGCGATCCGACCCGCGATCAGGCCGGGCGGGCGGCGACCGAATACGTCGCGGTGATCAGGAGACTGGGGCTCGACGACGAGGCGGCGATGCACTACGTGCGCGCCGCGCTCAACGAGTAGCCGGCCGATTCACCGCCAGCTGGGCAACCAGAGATGGTCGTGCCAGTTCCCGACGGTGATCGGCAGGGCGGTGAGGATCGGCCACAGCCAGATGAAGTTGGCCACCACCAGCCCGAGGTACAGGCACACCAGCAGCAGGTTCAGGCGTTGCCGTTCGGACCACACCAGGAACCGCTGTCCGGCCGTGGTGCGCACGAACGGGGCCGGGCCCAGGATGTCGCCCAGCACCAGGGCGATGCCCATGACCAGGAACGGCGCCATCGGGACGGCGTAGAAGTAGTACATCTGCCGGTCCAGGGTCGCGAACCAGGGCAGCAGGGCGGCGCCGTAGCCGACCAGGACCACGGCGTAGCGCCAGTCCCGGCGGGTCGCGGTGCGCCAGACCGCCCAGGCCAGCATCGGCAGCGAGACCCACCACAGCGCGGGCGTGCCGATCAGCATGACCGCCTTCACGCATACCGCCTGACCGCAGCCGGTGACGCCGCTGTCGGCGTAGTAGTAGAGCATCGGCCGCAGGCCCATCGGCCACGACCACGGCTTGGACTCCCACGGATGGTGGTTGCCGGCCGAATTGGTCAGCTCCTCATGGAATTTCAGGGATTCGGCCTGGTTGTGCCAGAGCGAGCGGAGCGCGTCGGGAATCCAGGACCAGGTGCCGCCGGCGCCGATCGCGTTGCCGACCGAGTAGCGGTCGTAGCCGTCCTCGGCGGCGAACCAGCCCCAGTAGGCGGCCAGGTAGACCAGCAGCGGCACGAGCACGAGCGCGGCCAGCGCGGGCCCGACATCGCGCACGGCGGTGCCCACCCACGGCCGCCGCACCCCGTACGCGCGCCGGGCCGCGACGTCGAAGCACACCGACATCAGGCCGAAGGCGGCGATGAAATACATTCCGGACCATTTGGTCCCGCAGGACAGGCCGAGCAGCAGGCCCGCGCCGAAACGCCACCAGCGCACGCCCAGTCGCGGCCCGAACTCGGACAGCGCGGCGCGGCCCGCGGCGTCGGCGCGGGCGAGCCGGTCGCGCACGTCGTCCCGGTCGACGATCAGGCAGCCGAATGCGGCGACGACGAACAGCGCCTGGAAGATGTCGAGCATGCCGATCCGGGAGGACACGAATGTCAGGCCGTCGGCGATCAGCAGCAGGCCGGCGATGGCGCCGAGCAGGGTGGAGCGGGTCATCCGCCGGGTGATCCGCACGACCAGCAGGACCAGCAGGGATCCGAACACCGCCGCCGCGAACCGCCAGCCCCAGCTGGTGTAGCCGAACAGCGCCTCACCCAGCGCGATCATCTGCTTGCCGACCGGCGGATGCACCACCAGCCCGTACGCCGGATTGTCCTCGACACCGCCGCCGGTGAGCACCTGCCAGGCCTGCGGCGCGTAGTGCTTCTCGTCGAATACCGGGGTGCCGGCGTCGGTGGGATAGTTCAGATTCAGGAACCGCGTGACGACCGCGAGAGCGGTGAGAACGAGGGTGACCAGCCAGCCGCGCGCCCGGTCGGTAGGGCCGCCGTCGGGGGAGGGGCGCCGGGGCGCCGGGCTGGATAGTGCGGGGCCCGCGTCGCTCGCCGGTCGCGCGTCGGTCAGCTGGGTCACGCCGACGATCGTATGCGCTACACCTGTCGTGCCCGTGCAGCGGTGAGGTGCGGGCAGCGACGCCCCCGCGCTCGGGTGGGGCTGCGCTGTGCCGTGGTGACGTGCGGTATCAGGTTCTGATATTGCCGACTCGGCGGGCCGGCGACGTCGCCGTTCGTGGCGGATCGTGATCGTCGGGCCGAGTGCCCGCGCCGTGGGCGTGGTCCGTTGCCGGCGGTACCTGGTGGATGGCGTGTTCCGGTGGTGTTGTCTGATGGGGACGACGGCGGGGTGCACGTGACAACGGGACCGGTGGACGGGAGTGCGATGAGCGGGCAGGCCGGGCGCCTGATACTGGCGGCGACGCCGATGGGCGACGCCGGGGACGCCTCACGGCGGCTGCGGGACGCACTGGGGTCGGCCGAGGTGATCGCGGCCGAGGACACCCGGCGCACCCGGGCCCTGGCCAAGTCGCTCGAGGTGGAGATCTCGGGCCGGGTGGTGAGCTTCTACGACCATGTGGAGGCCGCGCGAATTCCGCAGCTGCTCACCGAGATCGAGGCCGGGCATACGGTGCTGCTGGTCACCGACGCCGGGATGCCGTCCGTCAGCGATCCCGGGTACCGGATGGTCGCGGCGTGCGTCGAGCGCGATCTGCCGGTGACGTGCCTGCCGGGGCCGTCCGCGGTGACGACCGCGCTGGCGCTGTCCGGTCTGCCGATGGAGCGGTTCTGTTTCGACGGCTTCGCGCCGCGCAAGTCGGGTCAGCGCAAGCAGTGGCTGCGCACGCTGATCACCGAGCCGCGCGCCGTCGTGTTCTTCGAGGCCCCGCACCGCTTGGCCGATTGCCTCGCCGACGCGGTGGAGGTGCTCGGCCCTGCCCGCCGCGCCGCGGTCTGCCGCGAACTGACCAAGACCTACGAGGAGGTCGTTCGGGGCCCGCTGGCCGAGCTGGCCGCCTGGGCCGCCGACGGCGCGCGCGGCGAGATCACCGTGGTTCTCGAAGGCGCCCAACCGGTTTCGGCCGATCCGGCGAATCTGGTCGACGAGGTGGAGGACCTGGTCGCCGACGGCATGCGCCTGAAGGACGCCTGCGCCCGAGTCGCCTCGGCCACCGGCGCCTCCCGCCGCGAACTCTACGACGCCGTCCTGTCCGCCCGCACCGCCGCGCAGCGGTGAGCCGTTTCCGGTGCCGGGTGCCCGGTGCCTCGTCCGGCGATCCGGGCACCCGGCCCGCGTTCTCCGATCAGCCGAACCAGACGGCCTCCGGGCACTCCGTCATCGGGCGTTCTTCGTACCCGGACACCGGGGTCACCACCGCGTAGGTGATGCGTCCCACCCAGTTGCCCGACGACCCGCCGGCGGCGATGCCGGCGAGGCTGTCCCACGCGCGGCCGGGTGTCTTTCCGTAGGGCACGAAGGGATCACCGCCCCAGAAGCTCACGCAGGCGCCTTGTCTCGCGTCCTCCCACACGGTCAGCCAGGTGTCCGGCGCGACGTGCAGGGAGGCCGGCATGTCGTTCCAGTCGCTCCAGCAGTAGGCCACGCAGTCCCTGGTGACGGACCGCAGGTCGTGGGCTCCGGGTTTGAGTTCGACACCGTCGTCGTTGAAGCCGGCGGTCTCCCAGAACCGCGCCGTGTTCCACGACCAGGACTCGGCGATCTCACCGGCACCGGCGGGCGTTGCTGTCAGACCTAGCGCTGCGGTCAGGGTGAGGAGTGCGAGGGCCAATCGTGCTGCGCGAAGCGATCTTCGACCGAGCATGGAATTTTCCTTCCGACCTCTAGCGCCGTGTTCTGGGTGTCCCCGCAGAGCACCGGCGTCCGAGCCCCCTCAGCATGCGCGCGGCGAACGCGAACCGCCAGAACTGCAAGCCCCCTTGTTTTCCCAGATCAGAGGCAGTTTACGGACCCGTCGGTATCCGTTCGCGCCGGAGTCGGGGCGAAGGCTTCGCGAACGCGGCATTCGGCTGCGCGGTACACGGCCGTTCGAGCGCCGTGGGAGACCTTCGGTTCCCGGCGCTCGGCCACACCGGCTAGCTCTTCGGCTCCACGTACTTCGGGAACACCGGTTCCGGGGCGGGGAGGGTGAGGCCCGGTTCGATCGGGGTCGAGAGGGCGGCGAAGGTGCGGGTGGTCTGGGCCAGCTGGTCGAGGATTCGGCCGGCCGAGCCGGGGATCACCGGCTGCGCCAGGATCGAGACGATGCGCAGCACCTCCAGCGTCACGTACAGCACGGTGCCCTCGCGGGCCGTCTCGCCCGCCTTGGCCAGCGCCCACGGCTGCTGGGCGGAGAAGTACCGGTTCGTCTCGCCCAGCGTCAGCCAGACGGCCTCCAGCGCGAGATGCATCTGCTGCTGGTCGAATTCGGCGCGGCAGCGCTCCAGCAGGCCGTTCGCGCGGTCGAGCAGTGCGCGATCCTCGGCGGTGAATTCGCCGGGATGCGGTACGGCCGAATCGAAGTCGCGCGCCACCATCTTCAGGCTGCGCTGCACCAGGTTGCCGTATTCGTTGGCCAGGTCGGTGTTGATGCGGCCGACGATCGCCTCGTGGCTGTAGGAACCGTCCTGGCCGTAGGAGATCTCGCGCAGCAGGAAGAACCGCACGGCGTCCAGGCCGTAGGTCTCCACCAGGGCCGTCGGGTCGACCACGTTGCCGACCGACTTGGACATCTTCTCGCCCTTGTTGTACAGGAATCCGTGCACGAAAACGCGTTTCGGCACCTCGATCCCGGCCGACAACAGGAACGCCGGCCAGTACACGGTGTGGAACCGGGTGATGTCCTTGCCGATGATGTGCACATCCGTCGGCCAGAACCGCTGGAAGGCAGTCGATTCGATATCCGGGAACCCGACGCCGGTGAGGTAGTTGGTGAGCGCGTCGACCCAGACGTACATCACGTGGTCGGGGTGATCGGGCACCGGCACGCCCCAGTCGAAGGTGGTGCGCGAGATGGACAGATCGCGCAGCCCGGACTGCACGTAGCTGACGATCTCGTTGCGCCGGGTGGCGGGCAGGATGAACTCCGGATGCCGCTCGTAGAGGTCGAGCAGCCGATCCTGGTAGTTCGACAGCCGGAAGAAGTAGTTGGCTTCCTCGGTCCACTCCACCGGCGTATTCGTCTCGGTGGACACCCGGGTGCCGTCGTCGCGGACGGTGGTCTCCTCCTTGGTGTAGAACGCCTCGTCGCGCACCGAGTACCAGCCCGAGTAGGTGTCGAGGTAGATGTCGCCGTTGTCGCGCATCCGCTCCCAGATCGCGATGCTCGACGCGACATGGTCGTCGTCGGTGGTGCGGATGAACCGGTCGTAGGAGATGTCGAGGGCCTTGTCCAGCTGCTCGAACACATCGGAGTTGCGCGAGGCGTACCGCTCGACCGGGACCCCCTCGGCCCGCGCGGCCTGCTGCACCTTCTGGCCGTGTTCGTCGGTGCCGGTCATGAAGAACACGTCGTAGCCGTCGAGGCGCTTGAAGCGCGCGAGGGCGTCGGCCGAGATGTACTCGTAGGCGTGGCCGATGTGCGGCGCACCGTTCGGGTAGGCGATGGCCGTGGTGACGTAGAAGGCGGGGCGTTCACTCATGATGTGACTACTGTAATCGGCGTGCCTTCGACCGTTCGCGTGAATATCCCCGGTGATCATGCCTAGCAACCGACCCGCACCCGAACCGCCCGAACCGCTGTCCCCGCTGGTGGACGCGCACACGCATATCGACGCCTGCGGCGCCACGGACCCTGAATCGGTTGCCGCCTTGGTGGACCGGGCCGCCGCGGTCGGCGTCGGCCGGGTGGTGACGGTGGCCGACGATCTGGAGGCCGCGCGCTTCGCGGTCCGCGCCGCGCACTGGGACCAGCGTGTCTTTGCCGCCGTCGCGCTGCATCCGACCCGGGCGAACGCGCTGGACGACGCGGCGAAGGCCGAGCTGGAGAAGCTGGCCGCCGATCCGCGCGTGGTCGCCGTCGGCGAGACCGGGCTGGACTACTACTGGCCGGGCAGGCTCGACGGCTGCGCGGAGATCGAGGATCAGGTCGAGGGCTTCCGCTGGCACATCGACCTGGCGAAACGTCTCGGCAAACCGCTGATGATCCACAATCGGGAGGCCGATCACGACCTGCTGGCGGTGCTGCTCGACGAGGGCGCGCCCGACACCGTGATCTTCCACTGCTTCTCCTCCGACGCGAACATGGCGTCGGCCTGCGTCGCGGAGGGGTATGTGCTCAGCTTCTCCGGCACGGTCAGCTTCAAGAACGCCCGCGAACTGCACGAGGCCGCGAAGCTCGTGCCCGACGAGCAGATCCTGGTCGAGACCGATGCGCCGTACCTGACCCCGCATCCGTTCCGCGGCGCCCCGAACGAGTCGTACTGCCTGCCCTACACGGTCCGCGCCCTGGCGCGGCTGCGCGAGCAGGATCCGGCCGAACTCGCGAAGATCACGACGGCCAACGCCACCCGCGTCTACGGCATGTACTTCTAGGCGCCGCACCCCACCGAGGCTTTCCCCGAGGGCCTTGCCCACCAGCGATGCTTCGCGTTCGGGGTGCGGGGTGTGCTGGGGTTCACTACGATTACGCGCGTCGTTATCTGCCTGCGGGATCGATATCGACCCGTGATGTGGAAACCCCCTGTTCCACGGCGTGTGGTTGTCAGGGCCCGACCCCCTCGTTATCGTATTGTGACCATGCCGGACCTTCGGATCGCCGCTCTGCAGCGGATCAACTCCTCGCGGTCGCCGCTGCTGTACGCGGCGATCGCGGCGATGCTGGTCACGCTCATCGTGGGTGCCGCGCTGGCCATCGTGGACCGCAAGACCGTCACCGTCGTGATAGACGGCCGCACCTCCAGCCTGAGCACGATGTCCGGGGACGTCCGCGGCGTGCTCAAGGCCGCCGGGATGGGCGTCACCACTCGGGACGTGGTCTCGCCGTCCGCGGATGCCGACGTTCTCGACGGCGGGACAGTCGAATTGCATCGGGCCCGCCAGGTGGCGCTCACCCTGGACGGACGGTCCCGGACGGTGTGGACCACGGGCGCCACCGTCGGCGACGCGCTCGCGCAGCTGAACATCCCCGACGACGTGTTCGTCTCGCCCTCGCGGCCGACCCCGCTGCCGCTGGAGGGCGCCGCGATGTCGGCCACCAGCCCGCGCACCGTGCTGCTGGCCGATAACGGCGAGGCCCCGGGGTACGTCCGGATGGCCGCGCCGACCGTCGGCGAGCTGCTGCAGGTGCAGGGGGTGCCGCTGGCCGACCAGGATTCGGTGCAGCCCACCGCCGATACCGCGCTCCGGGACGGAATGAAGATCACCGTGACCCGCAAGCGCGTGGAGAACCGGCAGGAGCGGGTGCCGCTGGATCCGCCGGAGAACGTCATCGAGGACGAGTCGATGAATATGAGCCGCACCGTCGTCGAACATCCGGGCAAGGCCGGGGTGCAGGACGTGACGTTCGCGGTCTCGATCGTCAACGGCAAAGAGGCGAGCAAGGATCCGGTCGGGAATACCGTCATCGTGCCGGCCGAACCGAAGACCGTGCGCAAGGGCGCCAAGCCGGGCACCGAGGTCCCGCCCGTGCGCGACGGCGCGGTCTGGGACGCGCTGGCCCAGTGTGAATCCCACGGCAACTGGTCGATCAACACCGGCAACGGTTTCTACGGCGGTATCCAGTTCGACGAGAACACCTGGCTGCGGCAGGGCGGGGGCAAGTACGCGCAGCGCGCCGACCTCGCCACCCGCGAGGAACAGATCGCGATCGCCGAGGTGACCCGTGCCCGGCAGGGCTGGGGAGCCTGGCCTGCCTGCACGAGCCGCCTCGGTATCAGCTGAGCGTCGGCATCAGTTGAGCGTCATCATCGGCTGAGCGTCATCGGCTGGGCATTCACATCAGGGCGCCGCCGTCGACGCGGATCTCGCTGCCGGTGATGTAGCGGCCGTCCTCGGAGGCGACCATCGCGACCACGCCGGCGACGTCCTCGGGGCGGCCGAGCATGCCGCCGTCCAGCCAGCCGATGAGCCGGGCGAACAGGCTCGGATCGGCGTCGGGCGGCGTCTCCAGGTTCGAGGTGATGCCGGTGGTGATGCCGCCGGGCACGATATTGACCGCGCGCAGCCCCTGCTTGGCGTACTCCAGCGCGATGGCGTGCGTCATCGCGTTCACGCCGCCCTTGGACGCCGAATACGCGGCCATGTACGGGTGCGCGCCGAACGCCGAGGTGGAGGAGAAGTTCACGACCACGGGGTGGTCGCCCTGCAGCAGCGTCGGCACGGCGGCCTGGACCATCAGGAAGGTTCCGGTCAGGTTCACCCCGATCACCTGGTTCCAGGCCTCGAACGGCATCTCGTGGGTATGCGCCGTGCGCATGATGCCGGCCGCGTTGACCAGCACGTCCAGGCCGCCCAGGGATTCGACGGCGGTGCCGACCGCGTCGCGCACCGAATCGGGGCTGGACACGTCGACCCGCACGGTCTCCAGCCGGGACCGGTGCTCACCCGCCGCCTCGGCGGTCTCCTTCAGGCCCTCCTCGGCGATATCGGCGGCCGCCAGCGTGGCGCCCTCGGCCAGCAGCCGCAGGGCGATCCCCCGGCCGATGCCCGACCCGGCACCGGTGACCAGCACTCGCCGTCCGTCGTATCTGCGCTGCATTGCGTGTCCTTTCGACCATGTGGGTGAAACTCGCTGTGCCACCGACCAGTACCCGTGAAAACTAGAACGAGTACTAGTTTGCGTCAATGTGCCGTCCCGGGGTGCGCTCGGGTACGGGATCGTCCCTCGCTGCCGCTGCCGCTGCCGCTGCCGCTGCCGCTGCCGCTGCCGCTGCCGCTGCCGCTGCCGCTGCCGCTGCCGCTGCCGCTGCCGCTGCCGCTGCCGCTGCCGCCGTGCCACGCTCCGTTCGGGCGGGCGGTGTTCCGGGCGTGCCCGGCTCGCCGCGGTACTCGTTCACGCAGGTCGTGCCCGAACGGTACGGGATGCGGACGCGGGGCGATGACGGATGCCTTGGTAGGTTGTCCCGCGTGCCCGAACCCCCCTTCGTCGCTCGCGGTCAGGCCGAACTGCTCGGTCCCGCCGAGGTTCGGGTGCTGGCGGAGCGGTTCGGGGTGCGGCCCACCAAGCAGCTCGGGCAGAACTTTGTGCACGATGCGAATACGGTGCGCCGGATCGTCTCCGCGGCCGGCGTGGGTCGCGAGGATGTGGTGCTCGAGGTCGGGCCCGGGCTGGGGTCGTTGACGCTGGCGCTGCTGGACGTGGTGGACCGGGTGGTCGCGGTGGAGATCGATCCCGTTCTGGCGCGGCATCTTCCGAATACCGTGGCCGATCGCGCCCCCGGCCTGGCCGAGCGGTTGTCGGTGGTGGAGGCCGACGCCTTGCGCTTCGAGGCCGCCGAACTTCCCGCCGCTCCGACCGCGCTGGTGGCCAATCTGCCGTACAACGTCGCGGTGCCGGTGCTGCTCCGGCTGTTGTCCGAACTTCCCGGCCTCGCAACGGCTCTGGTGATGGTGCAGGCCGAGGTGGCCGACCGGCTGGCGGCCGAGCCGGGGTCGCGGGTGTACGGCGTTCCGAGCGTGAAGGCCGGCTTCTTCGGCACCGTCCGGCGCGCGGGAGCCGTGGGGCGTCAGGTGTTCTGGCCCGTCCCGCAGGTCGAGTCCGGCCTGGTCCGGGTCGAACGCTTCACCGAGCCGCCGTGGCCGCAGGACGCCGCGTTCCGGCAGCGGGTCTTCGATGTCGTCGACGCCGCATTCGCCCAGCGCCGCAAGACCTTACGCGCCGCCCTCGCGGGATGGGCGGGCTCTCCGGCCCGAGCCGAACAGCGCCTCGTCGCCGCCGGTATCGATCCCGGCGCCCGCGGCGAAACCCTCGACACCGCGGCCTACGTCCGCCTGGCCCGGCCGTTCTGACGGCGCGCCGGATTCGAAACCGCAACGCGCTCGACCTATTCCGTCGACGGTGCTCCCAGCCTAGTTCTGTTCGGGTGTGGCCGGGGTGTTCGGCATGGATACCCGGGGTGCGGCGGGGAGACCGAACGTGAGTCCGGCGACGACGGTGTCGGCGTCGGCGCCGTCGTGGTCGGCGCGGGTCGTGACGGTCAGCTGGATCAGGTACTGGTCGCCGTCGACGTCGACGATCGTGTAGCGGTTGTAGGCCCACAGGGTCAGTGCCGCAACGACATACGTTCCCGTGATGGCGGCCGAGGGATGACCGCCGAACCGCCCCATGTGGGTGTCCAGCTCGTGCCACTGATGCAGTTGACGCGCGTCGGTGAACCCGCAGGCGAGCAGCGTCTCCGCATCCACCGCCCGGGACAGGCGCAGCATCAGCACCACGGCGTTGTCGGCCCAGCCGTCGGCCGGCGGCTGGGCCCAGACGGCATAGGTGCCCGGGAAGTTCTCCGCGGCCATCTCGCGCCAGCCGTCCGGAACCCCGATCGCGACGACCGGGGCACCGGCATGGCCGGGCGTGACGGGCGTGGCCGCCACACCGGCGGCGGTCAGGTACTCGGCGACGGTGGGCGGTGCTTCGGGGCCGCTGGCGGATGTCACGGGTAGGGAGTCTGCCATGCGCCGCCGCGGCGCGGAGCCGGTGCTCAGCGGAACGAGCGCAGCCGCAGGCTGTTGCTGACCACGAAGACGCTGGACAGGGCCATGGCGGCGCCCGCGAGCATCGGGTTCAGCAGTCCGGCCGCGGCCAGCGGTAGCGCCGCCACGTTGTAGCCGAACGCCCAGAACAGATTGCCCTTGATGGTGCGCAGGGTCGCCCGCGACAGCCGGATCGCGACGGCCACGGTGCGCAGGTCGCCGCGCACCAGCGTGATGTCCCCGGCCTCGATGGCCACATCGGTGCCGGTGCCCATGGCCAGGCCCAGATCGGCACCGGCGAGCGCGGCCGCGTCGTTGACGCCGTCGCCGACCATGGCGACCACCCGGCCGCGGTCCTGCAACCGTCGCACCGCGTCCAGCTTCTCGCCGGGCAGCACCTCGGCGATCACCTCGTCGATGCCGACCCGGTCGGCGACCGTCCGGGCCGCGGCGGCATTGTCGCCGGTCAGCAGGACCGGGGTCAGGCCGAGCGCCCGGAGATCCGAAATCGCCTCGGCGCTGGTCGGTTTGATCGCGTCGGCGATCACCAGTACGCCCCGGGCGGTGCCGTCCCAGGCCACCACGACGGCCGTCTGCCCGGCCTCCTCCGCCTGCGTTTTCGCCTCGGTCAGCGCGGCGGGCAGGGCGATCGACCGGTCGTCGAGCAGTTCGGTGCGGCCGATGACCACGGCGCGCCCGCCGACCAGCCCCTGCACACCCTTGCCCCCGTGGCTGGTGAACTGTTCGACCGGATCGATCGACAGGCCGCGGTCCTTGGCCCCGGCGACCACCGCCCGGGCGACGGGATGTTCGGAGCCGTGCTCCACCGCCGCCGCGACGGCCAGCAGTTCCTCGGTCTCGGTGCCGTCCCCCGGAACCACCTCGGCGAGAGTCATTTTCCCGGTCGTGACGGTGCCGGTCTTGTCCAGTACCACGGTATCGATGCGCCGCGTCGACTCCAGCACCTGCGGGCCCTTGATCAGGATGCCCAGCTGGGCGCCGCGGCCGGTGCCGACCAGCAGCGCGGTCGGGGTGGCCAGGCCGAGGGCGCACGGGCAGGCGATGATCAGCACCGCGACCGCCGCCCCGAACGCGGTGGCCACCGAGGTGCCCGTGCCGAGCCAGAAGCCCAGCGTGCCCACCGCCAGCGCGATAACGATCGGGACGAAGACGGCGGAGATCCGGTCGGCCAGCCGCTGCACCGGGGCCTTGCCGTTCTGTGCCTCCTCGACCAGCGCGGCCATCTGCGCCAGCTGGGTATCGGCGCCGACCCGGGTGGCGCGCACCGTGAGAACCCCGCCGGCGTTCACGGTGGCGCCGACCACCGTGTCGCCGGGGCCCGCCTCGACGGGCATCGACTCGCCGGTCAGCATGCTGACGTCGAGCGCCGAATTGCCCTCCACCACGGTGCCGTCGGTGGCCACCTTCTCGCCGGGCCGCACCAGGAACAGCTCACCGACCCGCAATTGCGCTACGGGAATACGGATCTCGGTGTCGCCGCGCAGGACCGAGACGTCCCGCGCCCCGAGTTCCAGCAGTGCCCGCAGCGCGGATCCGGCCCGCTCCTTGGCCCGGGTCTCGAAGTACCGGCCGGCCAGGATGAACACGATCACGCCCGCCGCGACCTCGAGATAGATGTCGGACGCGGAGCCGCCCCGATCGACGGCGAGGCTGAAACCGTGCTTCATACCGGGCATTCCGGCCTCGCCGAGGAACAGCGCGTAGGCCGACCAGCCGAAGGCGGCGAGTGTGCCCAGCGAGATCAGGGTGTCCATGGTGGCCGCGGCATGCCGGGCATTGGCCCACGCGGCGCGATGGAAGGCGGCGCCGCCCCACCACACCACCGGCGCCGCGAGGGTGAGCGAAAGCCATTGCCAGTTGCGGAATTGCAGCGCCGGGATCATCGCCATCGCGATGACCGGAACGGTCAGTGCCAGGCTGACCAGCAGCCGGTCGCGCAGCTGTGTCGCGGGGGAGGCGGCCGAATCCTCCTCCTGCCGTGCGGTTTCGGCCGTCTCGTGCAGCCGGGCGGTGTACCCGGTGCCCACCACCGTGTCGATCAGCTGCGTCGGTGTCACCGACTCCGGGAAGCTGACCCTCGCGCGCTCGGTGGCGTAGTTCACCGTCGCGCTCACGCCGTCGATCCGGTTGAGCTTCTTCTCGATTCGGGCCGCGCAGGAGGCGCAGGTCATGCCGCCGATCTCCAGTTCGGCGGAGTGCTGTGCGGTGGGCGCGCTCATCGGTGGTCTCCTCCGTGCCCCTCGTGGCCGCTCGAAACGGCCGGGGCGGTGGACGATTCGACCGTGAACTCCGCGGTGTGCACGGCACGGCCGTGGGCGAAGTCCAGGTACAGGCGGTAGGTGCCGGCGCCGGGCGCCTGGGCGTGGAAGGCGACCCGCGGCCCCGGCGGCGTGGTGCCGATGTCGCCCTCGGGGTGGACGTGCAGGTACTCCAGATCCGGCGTGCGCAGCGCGACCAGGTGGGCGTAGGCGCCGAGATACGGTTCGAGGTCGGTGACCGGCCGGCCGTCGCGGGTCACGGTGAAGCGCAACTCGCTTCCGGCCGTGGACAGATCGCCGTCCAGCGCGATGCGGTAGCCGTCCACGTCGGCGGTCCGCGACACGGCGGGCAGCGGATGCGGCGGCGCGTCTCCGGCCACCTCGACCGTCCGGCTCAGCACCAGTTCACCGGGCCCGTCGCCGGCGGTCGTGCCGGGGGAGAAGTCGGCGAAGATCCGGTAGGTGCCGGGTTCGGCCCAGTTCCACGCGATCGACCAGGTGCCGTCCGGGCCGAGTTCCGGATGGACGTGGCGGTAGCCGGTGGTGTCGGAGCGGACCGCGATCAGGTGCAGTTGCTTGTCGTGCAGCGGTTCGAAGGCCGTGACGGGCCTGCCGTCGGGCCCGGTGATCCGGAATCGCAGGACGCCCGGACGGTTCGGTTCGGCCGGGGCCGAGATGTCGGTCAGCGTGTAGCCCGACCGGCTGCTCTGCAAGCCGCTGGCCGTGTCCTCGTCCGGCCGCGCGGACGAGGCGTGGCCGTGCTCGGCGGCCGGCGCGGCCGGCTCGCCCACCAGGGCGCCGATGCCGAGCGCGGCCCCGAACAGCACGACCAGCCCGCCGCCGAAGGCGGCGAACTTCAGCCTGTCGTTCATCAGCTCGCCACCTGGTATCCCGCCTCGTCGACGGCGGCCGCGACCTCGGCGTCGGCGATCGGCGCGGCCGACTCCACCTGCACGCGACCGCTGGCGAGGTCCACGTCGACGCCGGTGACTCCGTCGATCCTGCCGATCTCCTCCCGCACCGACGCCACGCAGTGGCCGCAGGTCATTCCGGTGACGGTGTAGGTGCTGGTGGCCATGGTCGACTCCTTCGCTCGTCTTCTATACGGTGAGGGGGTATCCCTTGATTGATCAAGGTACCCCCCTTGGGTACCTGACGCAAGCGATCCGGGGCGCCGGGCCGAGCCGGGTGGCCGCCGCGCCAGCATGTGTCGGCCCTGCGCATTACGCTTGGGGCTCGTGCTTTCCGTTGTGCCCAGTCCCGTGGTCGTGCGGGCCCCGTCGAAGGTGAATCTGCACCTCGGGGTGGGTGATCCGCGTGCCGATGGGTACCACGAGCTCACCACGGTATTCCAGGCGCTGTCGCTGAGTGACGATGTGGAGATCGCGCCCGCTGCCTCGCTGACGGTACGGGTGAGCGGCGAGGGCGCCGCGGAGGTGCCGACCGACCGGACGAATCTCGTGTCGAAGGCCGCGGTGCGGCTGGCACATCTGGCCGGCCGGGCGCCGCTGGTGGAGATCTCGATCCGCAAGGGCATCCCGGTCGCGGGCGGAATGGCCGGCGGCAGTGCCGACGCGGCGGCGTCGCTGGTCGGGCTGAACGAGCTGTGGGATCTGGGCCTGTCGCGCGACGAGCTGGCGGCGGTGGCCGCCGAACTCGGCAGCGATGTGCCCTTCGCCCTGGCCGGCGGCACGGCGCTGGGCCGGGGTCGCGGCGAGAAACTGCTACCGGTGTTGTCCCGCAGCAGCTTTCACTGGGTGCTGGCGCTGGCCAAGGGCGGACTGTCCACGCCGGGGGTGTACGGGGAACTGGACCGCCTGCGCGAGCAGGGCGATCCACCGCGACTGGGCGAGCCGCAGCAACTGCTACAGGCGCTGGCCTCCGGCGAACCGCGGCTGCTGGCCCCGTTGCTGGGTAACGATCTGCAGGCCGCGGCGCTGTCGCTGAAACCGGAGCTGCGCCGCACGCTGCGCGCCGGCGTGACGGCGGGCGCCCTCGCCGGAATCGTCTCGGGCTCGGGGCCCACGTGCGCCTTCCTGTGCGAGAGCGCGGAGGCCGCCGTGTCGGTCGCCGCCGAGCTGTCCGGCGCGGGTGTCAGCCGCAGCGTCCGCACCGCCGCCGGGCCGGTCCCGGGCGCCCGCGTGGTCGGTGACCCTCCGCACCACGCCTGACCCCCGCACCACTGTCGGCGTCTTGCGCCGTGTCCGGCGTCCCGCGCCGTGTCCGGCGTCCCGCGCCGTGTCCGGCGTCCCGCGCCGTGTCCGGCGTCCCGCACCGTGTCCGACGTTCCGCACCGCGTCCGACGTTCCGCACCGCGTCCGACGTTCTGTGCGTCATGTCCGAGGTCCCGCGCACCGCGTCCGGCACCCGTACCGGCCCGGCGTCTCGCGTCATGTCCGATGTCCCGCGTCACGCCCGTATCCCGCGTCACGCCTGGCGTCCGCACCGTGTCCGCCCCTCCGCACCATGTCCGGCGCGGCGAGCCGTGCCTGCTCGGCGGGAGCGTTCCAGCCGATCGGTACGCTGGCATGCGGTAATCGCCGACATCAGCGCAGAAGGATTCATGGTCAACCTGATCAATCTCGAACAGGTCCACAAGAGTTTCGGTATCAGGCCGTTGCTGGACGACGTCTCCCTCGGGGTGCAGGAGGGTGAGCGGATCGGGGTCGTGGGTCTCAACGGCGGCGGCAAGACCACGCTGCTCGAGGTGCTGACCGGTGTCGAGGAGCCCGACCGAGGCCGCGTGAGCCGCCGTGGGGGACTGCGACTGGCCGTCGTTACCCAGCGCGGCGTGCTGCCCGAAGGCGCCACGGTGGGCGAGGTCGTCCTGGCCGGGCTGGCGGACGACGCGCCCACCGATGGTGTCGCCGAACACGAATGGGCAGCCGATCCACGCATCCGCGGCGTGCTGGAGGGCATCGGCATCGCCGGTCTGGGGATGGAGACTCCGGTCGCGAACCTGTCCGGCGGCGAGCGCCGCCGCGTGGCCCTGGCCGCGGCCCTGGTGCGCGAACTCGATCTGCTGGTGCTCGACGAGCCCACCAACCACTTGGACGTCGAGGGCGTGCAGTGGCTGGCCGAACATCTGCTGGCCCGCCGCAGCGCGCTGGTGGTGGTGACGCACGATCGCTGGTTCCTCGACACCGTCGCCACCCGCACCTGGGAAGTGGTGGGCGGCGCGGTGGAAAGCTACGAGGGCGGCTACAACGACTGGATCTTCGCCCGCGCCGAGCGGTCCCGCCAGGCCGACGCCGCCGAGGCCCGCCGCCGCAATCTGGCCCGCAAGGAACTCGCCTGGCTGCGCCGCGGACCGCAGGCGCGCACCTCCAAACCGCGCTACCGGGTGGAGGCGGCCGAGGCGCTGATCGCCGACGTGCCGCAGCCGCGCGACACCGTGCAGCTGGCGTCCTTCGCGCGAAAGCGGCTGGGGCGCGTGGTGATCGAGCTCGAGGACGCCACCCTCGCCACCCCCGACGGGCGCGAGCTGGTGCGCGATCTCACCTGGCGGCTGGCGCCCGGCGAGCGCGTCGGCCTGGTCGGTGTGAACGGCTCCGGCAAGACCACGCTGCTGCGCGCGCTGGCGGGCGATGCGGAACCGTCGACCGGCAAGCGGATTCAGGGCCAGACCGTCCGGATCGGCTGGCTGCGCCAGGAACTCGACGATCTGCCCACGAATATGCGGGTGCTGGAGGCGGTTTCCGAGGTGGCCGAGCGAACCATGCTGGGCGACCGCGAGATCACCGCGGGCCAGCTCGCCGAGCGGCTCGGTTTCACGCCCGCCAAGCAGCGCACCCCGGTCGGCGACCTGTCCGGCGGCGAGCGCCGCCGCCTGCAGCTGACCCGCATCCTGATGGCCGAGCCGAACGTGCTGCTGCTCGACGAGCCCACCAACGACCTGGACATCGACACCCTGCAGCAGCTCGAGGACCTGCTCGACGGCTGGCCCGGCACGCTGGTGGTGATCAGCCACGACCGCTACCTGATCGAGCGCATCTGCGACTCCACCTGGGCACTGTTCGGCGACGGCACGCTGACCAACCTGCCGGGCGGGATCGAGGAGTACCTACGCAGGCGGGCCGCGTCCGGCGAGACCACCCGCAAGCCGGCGGCGTCCGGCGGCGCGCCGAATTCGGCTGCCCCCGTGACGGATGCGGCCGCCCACCGCGCCGCGCGTAAGGAGTTCGGCCGCCTGGAGCGCGCCTTGGAGAAGCTCACCGACCGGGAAGACAAGCTGCATGCCGCCTTGGCCGAGTCGGCTACCGACCCCGACAAACTGAGCACCCTCACCGCCGAGCTGAAACAGGTACAGGCGGAAAAGGAGACGACCGAGGAACGGTGGCTCGAGCTGGCCGAGGAGGTCGGGTAGTAACCGGCGGCTCTGGCCCTCCCATCAGCCCGGCGGCTCTGGCCCCCTCGTCATCCCGGTGGCTTTAGCCTCTCGTCATCCCGGTGGCTCTAATCCCTCGTCATCCCGACGCGCTTTCGGCCGGGATCCACCGCGGAGGTAGGTGCGGATTCCGGCCGAAAGCCTGCCGGAATGACGAGGTGTGTTGTGGGCCGGGTGGCGAGGTGTTGTGGGCCGGAAGACGGCCTGCCGCTGCCGGAATGACGCTGCCCGCGGTGGTGCCGCGATGTCGGCAGCAGGTCGGATCACAGCGCCTCGTCCAGCGGTGGAACCGGGAGACAGGTGCGGACGAATTCGGTGCCGAAGCCGGTGAGGGCGATGCTGCGGTAGAAGATCTTGGTGCCGAAACCCGTTCGCTTCAGCAGGCGGCGGACCTCGGGCTGGGACTCCAGCAGTTGATAGCGGGCGGGATTGTCGAGCGGATCGCGCGTCGACTCGATCAGGCCCAGCCGCCGCAGGTTGGTGAGGTAGGAGCCGACCCGCTCGGGAACGCCCACCGCGGCGTCCTCGCCGATCATGTTGAGCCCCGGCTCGATCCGCTGCGCGCCCGAACTCAGCGGCCGCCCGGTGCGGATGTCCAGCGCGGGCTGCGCCCCGTCGAGGTACAGGAACCGCAGGATGCGCGCCTCGTCCGGGGCCAGCTCGGACAGCATGCGCGCGAAGGCCGGATGTTCGGTCTCGTCGGGCTGCACGGCGGCCGACAGCCGCAGCAGTTCGGCGCCGCGCTCGCGCAGGTTCGGCGTCGGCCCGTGCTCGGGGCGCTCGCCGGACGGAGGAATGCCGAGTGCCCGCCGCACCGAACCCCGCACCTGCTCACCGGCTTCCGACAACACGTCCCGCGGCGGCCGCCCGGCCATACTGCCGCGCACCACGGTGTCGGCCACTCCGGCGGCGGTGCCCACGCCCCACGCGGTGGCCTCCGTCACCGCCGAGAGTGCCACCCGCGCAACACCCGTCGCGGTGCGCACGGGCGAATACCACCGTGCGGCATCGGTTTTCACCAGTTCGCCCGGCGGTCGTGCCACGAGTTCCGTGGAGCGGTCGGAACTTTCGTGGTATTCCGGTTCGTTCACACCCATCGCGTCGCTATCTCCGTTCCGAAGATCAGGAGATGAGCGTAACCGGCGAACAGACCCAACACGCCGCCGTGTAAAAACAAGAGCCATTCGTCCTGTTTGATGGCCGACCGCAGCATCTCCACGAAGTCCTCCGGCGGCAGCGCCGCCATCTGTTTGGCGATGTACTGGCTGACGTTCTTGCTCTGCTGCGCGTTGAACGCCGGATCGGCGAACGCGGCCGGCGCGAGACTCTTACCGGCGTCGGCGAATCGGGTCTGCAGGGTCTCGTAGTCGCGACTGCCGATCATGAACTTCAGCGCGCCGCGCGCCGGGCCCAGCGCCCGGTCCGTGGCCGGGCGCAGGGTCTCCTCGAGCACCTGCATGGTGCGATCCGACCGCGGTCCGTTGAGCAGCTCGTCCCCGACATTCGAGACGGTGATGACCTGGCTGGCCACCAGATCCGCGTACCCGTGCGTGATCTCGGGCTGACGCTTGATCAGCAGCCCCTGCCGCCACGGGCACCACCACTTGGGATACGCGGGTACGAAGATCAGATTGATGCCGACCCAGTTCACCACCCAGCCGATGACCACCCCGCCCAGCGGCAGCACCGCCAGCGCCGGCCAGTGCGTCAGATGCAGGACGGCGACCAGCACCAGGCCCATCGGTGCGCCGAAGTAGAGGCCGAAGTTCTGCATGAACCGCAGCTCCTTGGCGCCCAGCACCTGGAACACCATGTTCAGCAGCTGCGGCCGGGACTGGAAATAGCGGATGACCATCGACTTGACGTCGAGCAGCTGCTCGATATTGCTGCCCAGCTCCTGCGTCAGCTCCCGCAGGATGTCGGGCAGCTGCTGGCGCACCCGCTGGTGCACCACCTCGCGCAGCTGGGCGGGCAGGTTGTACCAGAGCTGCGGATGCTCGCGCACCGCGATCTCCTCGACGATGTCGCGGATCTGCTCGTCGGCGATGGCGGCGAGATGTTCGGCGAGCGCGTCGGGTTCCAGCTCGCGATAGAAGTCGGCGACGCTGCCGAGCTTGGACAGCCCCTTGTCGACGGCGATCGAGGCCATCTTGTCCGCGCGCGAGGGCACGATGCCCTGCCAGCCGGCCCGGCCGTCGTACTGCAACAGCGGCAGCACCTGAATTCGCTTGGGCAGGTAGGGAAACAGCCACCGCAGGCCGGGCACCCGCACACCGTGGAAGTACACCGGCTTGAACAGCATCAGGACGCCGGTCCAGTTGGTGATGTAACCGATGATGCCGGTGAACAGGGGTATCGTGATCAATTCCGCCAGGATGGTCGGGTGTATCCCGAAAATACTGTCTAGCACGGGCACCCTCCTGCAGACCCCACACAACCGGCGATCGCCGCCTCACCGGCACCTCAACGTACCCCGTCGGCGGGGTGGACCTTACTGTGGATTCAGAAAAAATGACGATCACCACCGCAGCGGCAATAATGTGAACCAACGCCCGCTCATCCAGCGAAATCATCGGAGTAAAACGTGGCAGACGACAGGACCGGCCGGAATGTGGTCCGACCCGGTTCCCGCGCCGTGGAACGCAGCTCGGATGTGGAGCAGCGGCAGATCAGCAACGAGGCCCGGCTGATTCGCGGTGTCTTCCGTGCCGCCGGCCTGGCCGCCGGCACCGCGGTCCGCAGCGGGCAGTGGGCGGTCGGCACCACGTACGAGGTCACCAGGGAGATCACCCAGGCCGCACTCAGCGGCGAGTCCTCCGCCGATATCGCCGAGCGGGCCGGTGCGGCCCTGCAGTCGGTGGCCCGCAACATCCTCGGCGTCACCGAGGGGTCGGTGCGCGAGATCGTCAGTTACGTCCCGACGACGAACGGTCATCCGCCGCCGCAGCAGCACGTCATCCCGGGCGGCTACGTCCGGTCGTCCACCCTGGACGACCTGCGCCGCCGCGGCGATGCGCTGCTGGCCCGGTCGGCGGATGTGTACTTCACCGAGGACGTGCATCCGGCCTACGACCGCATCCTCGACCAGCTCGCCCCCGACGAGGCCCGCATCCTGCGGTTCATGGCCCTCAACGGCCCGCAGCCGTCGGTCGACGTGCGCACCAACCGCCCGCTGGGCATCGGGTCGGAGCTGGTGTCCGGCGATCTGACCTCGGTACCGGAGCAGGCCGGCGTGCGCTACCCGGACCGGGCCCGGCTGTACCTGATCAACCTGAACCGGCTCGGACTGCTGCTGAGCTCCGACGATCCGGTGGTGCTGAGCCGCTACATGGTGCTCGAGGTGCAGCCGGTGGTGGAGACGGCGCTCAAGCGGGCCGGGCGGGTGCCGAAGATCGTGCGAAAGAGCCTGCGATTGACCGAGTTCGGTGAGGACTTCTGCCACACCTGCTTCTCCATCAACGGCTCGTAACGCGTCCGATAGCAATCCGATACAGATTTGCCGATACGCGAAGAATCGCCCTTTCGGGTGGGATTGTGGAGTTATGGATTCCGACGCCGTCTCCGCGATCAGCCGGCTGAAGTTCCGGTACCTGCGGGCACTCGACACCAAGTCCTGGGATGATTTCGCCGACACCATGATTCCCGAGGCGACGGCGACTTACAGCGAGTATCTGCAGTTCGAATCGCGTGACGCGTTCCTGGCGTTCATGCGCAATACGCTCGGCCCGCACGTGATCACCGAACATCGCTGTGACCACCCGGAGATCGACGTCGAGGGCGATACCGCGACCGGCACCTGGTATCTGGCCGACACCGTCCTCATCCCCGGCCACAACATGCTGCTGCGCGGCGCGGCCTTCTACCACGACCGCTACCAGAGGTGCGACGACGGGCAGTGGCGGATCACCCACACCGGCTACGAACGCACCTACGAGGTCGTGCTGTCGCTGTCCGACCTGCCCAGCCTGCGGATGACCTCCAACCGCTGGGGCCTGCTCGCCCGCGAACCCGGCATGGCGCCCGGGCCGGAGAACACCCCGCCGCCCCCGGACTCCGCCGAGACGATGGGGTAGCGGCCTGATCCGCCCTAATCCGCGGTGGCCACCAGGGGCTCGAGGGTCAGCTCGGGCATTTCCTTGCTGATGTACTGCAGCCGCCACTTGTCGCTGAACAGCGCGAGGATCGCGCCGTCGGTGCGGGTGAAGACCTCCACGCCGCGCTGGCGGTCCAGTTCCGGCGCGGACGCGGCGTCGGTGCGGCGGGCCAGCTGATAGGGCAGATTGTCGAGCTGGGTCTCGACGGTGTATTCGCCTTGCATGCGGGCGGTGACCACCTCGAACTGCATGGGCCCCACCGCGGCCAGCACCGGCGAGGCGTCGCCGCGGGTGTCGTTGCGCAGCACCTGCACGACGCCCTCGGAATCCAGCTGGTCGATGGCCTTGCGGAACTGCTTGTACTTACCGGCGCTGCGGGCGCGCAGGGCGGCGAAGTGTTCGGGGGCGAACGACGGGATCGGCGGAAACTGCACCTTCCTCCCCGTGAACAGGGTGTGGCCCGGGGCGAGCGCGGTCGCGTTCACCAGGCCGACCACATCGCCCGGATAGGCCGTGTCGACGGTGGCCCGCTCGCGGCCGAAGACGGTCAGCGCGTACTTGGTGGCGAAGGGCTTACCGGTCTGGGCGTGCGTGACCACCATCCCGCGCTCGAACTCGCCGGACACGATGCGCATGAACGCCAGCCGATCGCGGTGCGCGCTGTCCATTCCGGCCTGCACCTTGAAGACCACGGCGCTGAAGGATTCCCGCGGATCGCGCGGGTGGCCGTCGACGTCGTCGCGCGGGCCGGGCGCGGGCGCCAGGGCCACCAGGGCGTCCAGCAGCTGGCGCACCCCGAAGTTCAGCATCGCCGAGGCGTAGATGACCGGCGAGGTCTGGCCCGCCAGGAACAGCTCCTGGTCGTGGTCCTGACCGGTGGCCGACAGCAGTTCGCTCTCCTCGGCCGCCGTCGTCCACACCTCGGATTCGCGTTCGGCCGCCTGCTCCGGGGTGAAGGTCTCCTCCGGCGCGATGGTGGCGCCGCCGGCCGTGCGGACGAAGTGGACGTATTCGGTGGCCTCGCCGTCGGCGCCACGGCGCAGCAGGCCGCGGAAGTCGCCGGCGATGCCGACCGGCAGGTACAGCGGAGTGGGCGTCAGGCCGATGCGCTCGCTGATCTCGTCGAGCAGCTCGAGCGGGGCGCGGCCCGGGCGGTCCCATTTGTTGATCACGGTGATGACCGGGATGCCGCGGTGGCGGCACACCTGGAACAGCTTCAGCGTCTGCGGCTCCAGGCCCTTGGCGGCGTCGATGAGCATGACCGCGGCGTCGACGGCGGTCAGCACGCGGTAGGTGTCCTCGGAGAAGTCCGAGTGGCCGGGGGTGTCGACCAGGTTGATCACGCAGCCGCCGTACTCGAACTGCAGCGCGGTCGAACTCACCGAGATGCCGCGCGCCTTCTCCATCTCCATCCAGTCCGAGACGGTGGACCGGCGGCCGGCCTTGCCGTGGATCGCGCCGGCCTCGGCGATCACCTTGGCGTGCAGCGCCAGGGCCTCGGTGAGCGTGGATTTACCGGCGTCGGGGTGCGAGATCACCGCGAATGTGCGCCGCCGTGCCACCTCCTCGGCCAACCCGGGCGCGGTCGCGCTGGCAGTGGGAGAGTTCAAGGCGGGAGCTCCTCGTAGGCGGGATCGGCAACCGCTCCAGAGTACTCGAACGAGGCCCGGCGGGTCCGTCGCGCCCTGCTCGGTTGCGCCGGTGTGGTCCCGGCGGGCCGAGCAATACTGCGCCGAGCCGAGCAATACTGCGCCGAGGAGTGCCGGCCGATACACTGCCGCTGTCCGCCGGGCGGCCCGACCGATCACGGCCTCGGTGAGCAGGGGTGCCGGTGTCGGGGGCCACCTGTGCGCGTGCTACTCTCTTCAGGTTGTCTCGGCGAGGGTGAGGCACTTGTGCACACCGTGATCGACGTGGCCCGGCTTCCGGCCGTCCTCGTTCGGTCGTCGCCCGACGAGCAGACCCCCTAGCCAGGAACCAGCCCCTGGCCAGTGATGCAGACCGCCCGGAGAGCCGTAGGAGTTCATCAGTCATGTCCGATGTCAGCCTTCTCGAAGCCACCGTACGCACCGAGTTCGGCAAGGGCGCCGCGCGCCGCACCCGCCGGGCCGGCAACGTGCCCGCTGTGCTGTACGGCCACGGCGAGGCGCCGAAGCACGTCTCGGTCGACGCACAGGCCTTCGCCGCCATCCTGCGCCAGCACGGCACCAATGCGGTGATCAACCTCGAGATCGAGGGCAAGAAGCAGCTCGCGCTGACCAAATCCGTTGTCGTGCACCCGATCCGTCGCTACATCGAGCACGCCGACCTGCTGACCGTCAAGCGCGGTGAGAAGGTCGTCGCCGACGTGCACGTCACGCTGTCCGGCGAGGCCGGTCCGGGCACCCTGGTCACCCAGGAGGCGACCTCGCTGTCCATCGAGGCCGACGCGCTGAACCTGCCCGAGCAGATCGAGGTCTCCGTCGAGAACATCGAGGCCGGCACCCAGATCACCGCCGGTGAGATCACGCTGCCGAAGGGCGTGACCCTGGCGGGCGATCCCGAGCAGCTGGTGGTCAACATCATCAACGCGCCGACGGCCGAGGAGACCGAGGCCGAGGTCGAGGGTGAGGCCGAGGGCGCGGGCGAATAACGCCGCCGCGCAACGGTATCGATGACCGAGTCGAACGTCCGCCCGGAGCGGTCGGAGCCCGTGCTCGTCGTCGGCCTGGGCAATCCGGGCACCGAATACGAGCGCACCCGGCACAATGTCGGTTTCCTCGTCGCCGATGTGCTGGCGGGGCGGGTCGGCGGGCGTTTCACCGTGCACAAGAAGTCCGGCGCCGACCTGCTGGAGGCCCGGCTCGACGGGCGCAAGGTGCTGATCGCCAAGCCGCGCAGCTATATGAACGTGTCGGGGCGGCCGGTCGCCGCCCTGGCACGGTTCTTCTCGGTACCGCCGGCCGAGGTGATCGTCGTGCACGACGAGCTGGATCTGCCGTTCGGCACCCTCCGGCTCAAGCGCGGTGGCGGCGAGGGCGGGCACAACGGGCTACGGTCGGTGTCCAGCGCACTGACCACCAAGGACTATGTGCGGGTGCGGTTCGGCATCGGCCGGCCTCCCGGCCGCCAGGATCCGGCGGACTATGTGCTGAAGCCGTTCTCGTCGGTGGAGCGCAAGGAGGTCCCGGTCCTGGTCGAACAGGCCGCCGACGCCGTCGAGCTGCTGTTGAAGGCCGGCCTGGAAACGGCACAGAACCACGTGCACTGAGCCGGCGTCCGGCGCTAGCGTCCGGCGCTGATCGCCTCGACGGCGTCGAGGAAGCGGTCGAGTTCTGCCGTGGTGACGAAGCAGTGCGGTGAGGCGCGGACCACCGCGTCCAGGTCGCGTGCCGACATGTCGAGCAGGGTCGAGCCGCGGTGGCTGACGGTGACGGTGATGTCGTGCTCGCGCAGGCGATCGCGGACCTCGGGCGGAGGCACGCCGTCGACGGTGAACGAGACGATGCCGCTGTGCCGGGTGCCGAGATCGCGCACCGTGACACCGGCGATCTGCGGCAGCGTCTTACGCAGGTATCCGGCATGGTCCGCGATGGCGGCGTAGACACTGCCGGGGCCCAGATCGAGCAGATAGCGCACGGCCGCCCCGAGACCCAGCCGGGCGGCGACGTCGTGCTCCCAGAATTCGAACCGGGTGGCGCCGGCCGCCAGGCGATACTCCTGCGGCCCGGTCCAGGCGGCGCTGTGCAGATCGAGGTGTGACGGTTCCATGGTCGCGGCCAGTTCCGGTCGCACATAGAGGAATCCGGTGCCGCGCGGACCGCGCAGCCATTTCCGGCCGGTCGCCGACAGTGCGTCCACGCCGAACGCCGCGACGTCGATCGGGAGCTGGCCTGTCGACTGGCAGGCGTCCAGCAGCACCAGGGCGCCCGCGCGATGCGCGATCGCCGTGGCCTCGGCGACGGGATTGACCAGGCCGCCGTTGGTGGGCGCGTGCAGCAGCGACACCAGCCGCACCCGCTCGTCGACCAGGTCGGCCAGGGCGTCGAGATCGATCTGCCCGGTCGGGTCGCTGGGGATCGGCTCGACCGTGGCACCGGTGGCCCGGGCGCGCTGCAGGGCCGCGACGGCGTTGCTGGCGTAGTCCGCACCCGACAGCAGGATCCGGTCGCCGGGGGACAGCGGGACGGCGTAGAAGAAGTCGGCCCAGGACCGGCTTGCGCTGTCGCTCAGGGCGATTCCCGCCGGATCGGCGTTGATCAGGGCGCCGATCGCGGATTTCACCGCCGCCAGGTCGTCGAGCCGTTCGCCGGCCGCCCGGTAGCCGCCGACCTCGGCCTCCCGGCGGAGGTGGCCGGCCATCGTGTCCAGCACGATGCGGGGCGGCAGCGACGAACCGGCGCTGTCGAGGAACACCGGCGAGGGACGGGAGGTGTCGGCGTAGGCGGCGATGTCGGCACGGAGGCGAATCTGATCCAGCACCTCACCGACGATAGAAGACCACGGGAATCCCGTGACCGGATGACGGGTGCTCCGCCGTCCCGGAACCGGGACGACCGTCCCGGACCGGTATCGGGTTCATCCTGGTAGAGGACGGTTGTCGGGCGGTCGTCATCATTTTTTCAGATTTCTTGTCGGTGTCCCCGGCTACTCTGGGGCGAGTCGGCGGAAGGTGGCGCTTGCCCCTCCGTCGCACGGCTATCGGCGGCACGGCTGCGGCGGGCCGAATGTTCGGCCGTCGCAGAGCGGAGGGTTGGTATGGCAATGACAGCGGTACGGGCCCCGATCGGTGCGGGCGCCGAGTTATCTTCCCGGGCCGCCGCCGAGGCGTATGTCGGCGGCGTCTGCTTCAAACAAGGCCCCCCGGCGCTGATCGGCGCCGAACTCGAGTGGCTCACCGGGCAGGGTGGGTCGTCGGCGCCGGGCGCGCGTCCCGAGCTACCGCCGCTCGTGGACGCTCTCGGACCCTATGCGCCACGGTCCGTCGCCCCCGAATCGCCGGCCCTGCCGCTGCCCGGGGGCAGCCGGGTCACCCTCGAACCCGGTGGTCAGATCGAATTGTCCAGCGCCCCGTTCGGGGCCGCGGCCGAACTCTGTGAGCGCCTTCGCGCGGATAAGCATCTGCTGGAGAAGCTGCTGCTCACCCGGTCCATTCGGCTCGTCTCCGCCGCCGCCGACGCCGCCCGCTCCCCGGCCCGCGTGCTGCAACTGCCGCGCTATCAGGCGATGGAGCGCTGTTTCGACGGGATCGGCCCGTTCGGCAGGCTGATGATGTGCAATACCGCCGCCACGCAGGTGAGCCTCGACGCGGGTGCCGACCGGGCCGAGGTGTCGGCCCGCTGGACTGCGCTGTACAGCATGGGGCCCGCCCTGGTGGCCGCCTTCGCCTGCTCCCCGGATCTGCACGGCGCCCCGGCCGGTGCGTGGGCCTCGCAGCGGATGCGGGCCTGGCTGCGGCTCGATCATTCGCGCACCCGCCCGTCGGTGCGGCAGTGGTCGGATCCGGTGGCCGAATACAGCCGCTGGGTTCTGGACGTTCCGCTGCTGTGCGTGCGGACCGACGGACCCGGCGACTGGGCCGCCCCGCCCGGCGCAACCTTCGCCGACTGGCTGTGCGGCGCCCTGGACGACGAGATCGGGCGCCGTCCGGAAACGGCGGATCTGGATTATCACCTGAGCACGATGTTCCCGCCGGTGCGTGCTGCGGGACATCTGGAGGTGCGCTACCTGGACGCGCAGCCGGAGAAGACATGGAGCGTGCCGATACACGCGCTGGAGGCGCTGATGTCGGCACCGGCGGTCGTCGCCGAGGCGACCGAGGTGGCCGCCCCGGTCGCCGATCAGTGGCTGGAGGCGGCCCGCTGCGGCCTGGCCGATCCACAGATCCGTTCCGTCGCGGTCGATCTGCTGAGGCTGGCCGCCGCGCACGCGGTCACCCCCGAGGCCGCCGCCGAACTGCACGAGGCCGCGCAGCGATGTCGCAGCGGCCGCACGCCCACCGGCCGGACCGCCGACGGCGACGGCCCGGCGGCCGGACAATGATGCCGCCCGACGAATTCGGAGCTCTCTCATGACTGTTCAACTCACCGGGACCGATCGCGCCGACACCGAGCGGCTGCGCGAGCAGATCGCCGAGATTCTGATGCGGGCACGGGCCCGGACCGCGGCGCTGACCGGCTGCGTCGACGAGCCGGAGCTGGTGGCGCAGCATTCGCCGCTGATGAGCCCGCTGGTATGGGACCTGGCGCATATCGGCAACCAGGAGGAGCTGTGGCTGGTCCGCGATGTCGGTGGCCGCGAGCCGGTGCGCGCCGATATCGACCATCTCTACGACGCCTTCCGGCATCCGCGGGCCGACCGGCCCGCGCTGCCGCTGCTGAATCCCGACGAGGCCCGCGGGTACGTCGGCACCGTGCGGCTGAAGGTGTGGGATGTGTTGTCGAGCAGCGCGTTGCGGGGCGCGCGGCTGGTCGACGGCGGATTCGCGTTCGGCATGATCGCCCAGCACGAGCAGCAGCACGACGAGACGATGCTCGCCACCCACCAGCTGCGGGCGGGCGAGCCGGTGCTGGCGGCGACCCCCACGCCGCCCGCGCGGTCGGCGGTGGCCGACGAGATCGTCGTTCCCGCGGGCGAATTCACGATGGGCACCTCGGAGGATCCCTGGGCGCTGGACAACGAGCGCCCCGCGCACCGGGTGCACGTTCCCGGATTCGCCATCGATGCCGCCCCGGTGACCAACGCGCAGTACCAGCGGTTCATCGAGGACGGTGGCTATCAGCGGCCGGAGCTGTGGTCCGAGCGCGGCTGGGCGCATCGTCGCGAGGCCGATCTGACGGCGCCGCAGTTCTGGCAGCGCGATAGCGAAAACCGCTGGTGGCGGCGGTCTTTCGGGACAGTGGAGCCGATCCGCCCGCAGCAGCCGGTGGTGCACGTGTGCTGGTTCGAGGCGGAGGCGTTCGCCACCTGGGCCGGCAAGCGGCTGCCGACCGAGGCCGAATGGGAGAAGGCGGCCCGGTTCGATCCGGCCACCGGGCGCAGCCGCCGCTACCCGTGGGGCGATGCCGATCCCGCCGAGGAGACGGCGAATCTCGGCCAGCGGCATCTGGAGCCTGCCGACGTGGGCGCCTATCCCGCGGGCGCGTCGCCGCTGGGCGTGCATCAGCTGATCGGTGACGTGTGGGAGTGGACGTCGTCGGGGTTCGAGGCCTATCCGGGATTCGAGGCGTTCCCGTATCGCGAGTATTCGGAGGTGTTCTTCGGCGGCGACTACAAGATGCTGCGCGGCGGCTCCTTCGGCACCGATCCGGTCGCCTGCCGCGGCACCTTCCGCAACTGGGACCACCCGATCCGCCGCCAGATCTTCGTCGGCTTCCGCCTGGCCCGCGATCTGCGGCCGGACGAGCGCTGATGTGCCGGCATCTCGGCTACCTCGGCCCACCCGTCCGGGTCGGCGAAATACTCACCCGCGGTGAGCATTCCCTGCGTTCGCAGGCATGGGCGCCGCGGGAGATGCGGGGCGGCGGCACGATCAACGCCGACGGGTTCGGGGCCGCCTGGTGGGTTCCCGCGGTGATATCGGCGCCCGGCGGCAACGGTCTGCACGCCGCCGAGGGATCGGCCGTGCCGCCCCCGTCGGAGAGGCAGGCGCCGATAGACGTGCGGTCGTCGGCGGCCGGGACGCCCCGGCCGGCGTGTGGCCGCCGGCGGAGGGGCAGACCCCAGTGGAAGGGCGGGTCCCGGCGGACGTGCGGTCCCCGGTGTCCCGCGGCGAAGCCCGCACGGCGGGCCGGATCGATGGCCGCGCCCCGATCGAGCTGGTGGCCAGCCGATATCGCAGTCCCGCGCCGATCTGGACCGATCCGGCCGTCGACGAGGTGCTGCCGCAGCTGCGGTCGACGGCGGTGCTGGCTGCCGTGCGTTCCGCGACCGTCGGCATGCCCGTCGAGCGCGCGGCCTGCGCGCCGTTCACCGACGGCCGCTGGGCCTTCAGTCACAACGGCGTAGTTCAGGACTGGCGCCGGGTGCTGACCGCCGTCGCCACCGAACTCGGTACGGCCGAACTCCTGGACGCCGAGGCGCACACGGATTCCGCCACGCTGTGGGTGATCCTGCGCAGCCTGCTCGACACGGCCGGCCCCACCGGCCGATCCGGTGATGGGCAAACCGGTCTGTCGCCGACCGACCCCGCGGTCGCCCTGCGCCGACTCGGTTCCGCCGTGCTCGCGCGCGCACCTCGCGCCCGGCTCAACCTCTTGCTCGGCGACGGCGAAACCCTGTGGGCCACTACCGTGTACCACTCGCTGTCGGTGCTGGTCACCGACGACGTCGCGGTGCTGGCCTCCGAACCCTATGACGACGATCCGCGCTGGCAGGCCGTCGCGGACGGGCAACTGGTGACCGCGCGGCCCGGGCACCTGTCCGTCGTCTCCCTCGTATCCGACGAATCCGAAAGGGCGCGTTCATGACCGAACCGACGCTGGAGATCCACCTGACCGACGACGACCTCACCGCGGGGCTGCGGTCGGATGCCCGGCTCGGCCTCACCTCGACACCGAAGACGTTGCCGCCCAAGTGGTTCTACGACGCGCGGGGCAGCCGGCTGTTCGAGGCGATCACCGAACTGCCGGAGTACTACCCGACGCGGACCGAGCGCGCCCTGCTCGACGACGTCGTCGGCGAGATCGCCCGGATCGCGCAGGCCGAGGTGCTGGTCGAGCTCGGCGCGGGATCGGCCGCCAAGACCAGGCTGCTGCTGAACGCGCTGAGCGCCGAGGGGCCGTTGAAAACCTATGTCCCGCAGGATGTCTCGGTGTCGGCGCTACGGGACGCCGCTGCGCAGGTCGCCGCGGAGTTCCCGGGCCTGGCCGTGCACGGGGTCGTCTCCGATTTCACCGACACCCTGCAGAACCTGCCGCGCGGCGGCCGCCGCATGGTCGCCTTCCTGGGCGGCACGATCGGCAACCTGATCCCGTCCGAGCGCGCCGAGTTCCTCGCAGGAATCCAGGAGGTGCTGGAACCGGGCGAGCAGCTGCTGCTCGGCGGGGGGCTGGTGATCGACCCGTCCGTGCTGGTCCCCGCCTACGACGACGCCGCCGGCGTCACCGCCGAGTTCAACCGGAATGTGCTGTATGTCTTGAACTCCCGGTTGCGCGCCGACTTCGATCCGGAACTCTTCCGCCATGTGGCGCTGTGGGATCCGGACAACGAGTGGATCGAGATGCGCCTCGAGGCCACTCGGGAACTGACGGCGACCGTCGCCGACCTCGACCTCACCGTGCATTTCGACGAGGGCGAGCAGATGCGCACGGAGATCTCCGCCAAGTTCCGCATCGAGGGCCTCACCGCCGAACTGGACACCGCGGGCTTCGGAGTCGAGCACGTCTGGACCGACCCACAGAGTCGTTTCGCCCTGGTCCTGGCCGAACGTCGCTGAACCGATCTTCGTCCCGGGGGCTACCGGTCGCCATCTGGGGTGCATCCGGTGGGTCTGTCGGCGTACGCGCGGTTCTTACGTCATCCGGCATGCTTCTTGCCGTGATCCACTGTGGCCCAGCCAGTTCCGAGGGATTTCGGCCCAGAGCCGACGGCGGCCTACCCCTCACCGCCGACGACTGCCCCCACCCACTCGACCATGGGCCGCATGGCCTCCCACGACTTGCGGATCTCCTTGGCGGCGTGCGGTGTCTCCAGCCAGTCGGGTGCGCCGAACTCCTTGCTGACCACCAGCGACTTGTGTCGCAGCAACTCGATGCGCGGGTGGTCGGCGGGGTAGCCCTTGGGGCGGGTCTTCAGCTTGTCGCCGCCGAGGGTGTAGCCCGCTCGCTGCACGGTGGCGAGGATCGTCTCCAGTTCGGCGCCGCGCACGTCGTCGTCGATCGTGCCGCGCAGGCGCGCGAGCTGGTCCGGCGAGCCGGCGTACATGCCGCCGGCTACGAACAGCCCGGGCGCACCGATCTGCACGTACCACCCGGACCCCTGGGCGGTGTGGACGATCGCGCCCTGGTGATTCTTGTAGGGCACCTTGTTCTTGGAGAAGCGCACGTCGCGATGGGGACGGAAGATCTTGGCCGGGCCGAAGTCGGCCTCCAGCTCGGCGACCAGCGCGGCCATCGGTTCCCGCACGGCCCGCTCGTAGACGTGCTTGTTGGCCGTCCAGAACGCCTTCGAATTGTCGGCCTCGAGATCCTCGTAGAAGTCCAGTCCCGCGAACGGGAACCCCGCGAACTCGCTCATGCCGTCGAACCTATCGCGTGGCGCCGCCCCGGCTCAGTCCCCGGGTTCCTCCCGGACATCGATGGCCGCCGCCTCGGCCGAGCGCTCGTCCTCGGCGCGCAGCTCGTCGCGGCGGCCGCGCCGGGTCTGTTCCTGGCCGAGTTCGCGGGCGATGCCCAGACGACCGGTGTCCTCGTTCTCGTGATACCGGATCACCAGGTCGTCCGGCGGATCGGCGATGTAGCGCGCGTATTCGCGGACCTCGTCGGCCTGATCGTCCTCGCCCAGGTCGTAGTCCAGGTCCTCGTGCTCGTCCTCGCCCATGTCGAACACCTCGTCCATCAACCGGTGATTGTCGGATTCGTCGGCCATGGTGCCCACCTCTCTCGCAGGCCGGTTCCTCGGTGGCAACTACACCGCTGAACTACCTCCCACGCTACCGCTCATCGGGTCTGAGGTGCGAGAACGACGGCGGATCCGGGCCGAGCCACGCCGGGATGGCGCGAGTGCGCCACGCCCGGAATCTAGGCCGAACCGTTGAACAGCCCGGTGACCGACCCGTTCTCGAACACCTCGCGGATCGTGCGGGCCAGCAGCGGGGCGATGGACAGCACGGTCAGCGTCGGGAACTTCTTGTCCTCGGTGATCGGCAGGGTGTTCGTGACTATGACCTCGCGGGCGCCGCACGCCGACAGGCGCTCGGCCGCGGGCGCCGACAGCACGCCGTGCGTGGCGGCGATGACGACATCCCCGGCACCGGCCTCGCGCAGCACCCGCACCGCCTCGGCGATGGTGCCGCCGGTGTCGATCATGTCGTCGATCAGGATGCAGGTGCGCCCGTCCACATCGCCGACGGGGCGGTGCGATTTGACCTGGTTGGGCACCAGCGGGTCGCGGGTCTTGTGGATGAATGCCACCGGGGCGCCGCCCAGCGAGTCGGCCCACTTCTCCGCGACCTTCACCCGGCCCGCGTCGGGCGAGACGACGGTGACGTTGTCGGTGCTGTAGTTGTTGCGCACGTACTCCGACAGTTGCACCAGCGCGTGCATGTGGTCGACCGGGCCGTCGAAGAAGCCCTGGATCTGATCGGTGTGCAGGTCGACGGTGATGATCCGGTCGGCGCCGGCGGTCTTGAGCAGATCGGCGACCAGGCGGGCGGAGATGGGCTCGCGGCCGCGGTGCTTCTTGTCCTGGCGGGCGTAGGGATAGAACGGGAGCACGGAGGTGATGCGCTTGGCCGATCCGCGCTTGAGCGCGTCGAGCATGATCAGATGCTCCATCAGCCACTCGTTCAGCGGGGCCGGGAAGCCTTGCATCACAAAGGCATCCGAGCCGCGCACCGACTCCTCGAAGCGGACGAAGATCTCACCGTTGGCGAAGCCGCGCGCGGTCTGTGGCGTGATCGTGACGTCGAGTTCCTTGGCGACCTGCTCGGACAGTTCGGGGTGAGCGCGCCCCGAGAACAGCATCAGGCTCTTCTGGTTATCGATCGAGAACGCGGTCACGGTGTGGTGCCATCCTTTTGCTCGGTTGCTTGATTCGCCCTGTTTTCGGCCGCGATTGCGTCGGCCGCCGCCTGCGCCGCAGCGGTCCCAGGCCGTTTCCGCTGCACCCAGCCCTCAATATTGCGCTGTACCCCGCCGGAGATCGCCAGCGACCCCGGCGGAACATTTCTGCGCAGCACAGTACCCGCTGCCGTATAGGCGCCGTCACCCACCGTCACCGGGGCTACGAACATCGTGTCACTGCCGGTGCGGACATGGGAACCCACGACCGTATGGTGTTTGTTCACCCCGTCGTAGTTGACGAATACGCTGGACGCGCCGATGTTGCTGTGCTCGCCGATGGTGGCGTCGCCGACGTAGGTCAGGTGCGGCACCTTGGAGTGCGCGCCGATGGTGGCGTTCTTGGATTCGACGAAGGCGCCGATCTTGCCGGATTCCCCGACCGTGGTGCCCGGCCGCAGGTAGGCGAACGGTCCGATGCTCGCGCCCGGGCCGATGGTCGCGCGCTCGCCGTGCGTGCGCACCACCTTGGCGCCGTCGCCGACCACCATGTCGGTGAGGGTGGAGTCGGGCCCGATCTCGGCATCCTCGCCGATCACCGTGTTCCCGAGCAGCTGCACGCCCGGCCGCAGCACCGCATCGCGGCCGATCCGCACGCCGGCGTCCACCCAGGTGGTGTCCGGATCGATGACCGTGACCCCGGCGCGCATGTGGCGCTCGAGCAGGTAGCGGTTGAAGATGCGGGCGGCGTCGGCCATCTGGACCCGGTCGTTCACGCCGGTCACCTTGGCCGCGTCGAGCAGCCGCGCCCCGTGCACCGGGTGCCCGCCCTCGCGGGCGAGCTTCAGCACGTCGGTCAGATACAACTCGTGCTGGGCGTTGGCGGTGGTCAGCCTGCCGACCATGGTGCGCAGCACCGCGGCGTCGAAGACGTAGACACCCGAGTTGACCTCGGTGATGGCGGCCTGTTCGGGGGTGGCGTCGGCGTGCTCGACGATCTCGAGCACATGACCGTCGGCGTCGCGGACGATGCGGCCGTAGCCGTTCGGGTCGTCGGGCGCGAAGGTCAGCACGGTCACCGCCGACCGCTGGGGATAACTGCGGTGCTCGGCGAGCAGCGCCGACAGGGTGTCGCCGTCCAGCAGCGGGACGTCGGCGGAGGTGACCACCAGATCACCGGTGAAATCCTCGGGCAGCGCCGACAGCGCGCACCGCACCGCGTGCCCCGTCCCCAGCTGTTGCTCCTGCACCGTCGTGGTGATCTCGCGGCCCAGTTCCGCCGCAACGGAATTCGCCGCCGCGCCGACCTGATCCCGGTCGTGTCCGATCACGGTGATGAGGTGGGCCGGGTCGATCTCGTCGGCCGCATGCAACGCGTGCGCGAGCATGCTGCGGCCGGCCATCGAATGCAACACCTTCGGAGTCTTGGACCGCATTCGGGTTCCGGCACCGGCTGCGAGAACGACGACGGCGGTCTGCTGTGGCATGGATCTCCCTCGGCTGCCTGTCATCGTGTTGGCTGTCGCTCGGTCACTTCGGCCCTCGGTCATCGCGGGCGCTGCCGAAAGACCATAGGGCATCGCACCGGCCCACCGCGGTCACTGCGCCCCGAGCTCCGCCGCCAGGACTCGAACCTGGACTAACTGAACCAAAATCAGTGGTGCTGCCATTACACTACGGCGGATTGTCGCACCGGCGGATCGAGCGGATCCGCCGCCACATCACGGCACGCGGGAATGATCCTCGCATGTCGAGGCCCAAAGAGCCACCTAGGCTCCCCGCTCGGAATCCGGGCGTGTCCGGCGAGTCGCCGGTGCGCGTGCGAGATCGGCTGTCCCGTCGGAAGACTCGCGCCGGACCGGCCCGGCATGCCCCCCGGGGGTGCCGGATGTGCGGTGCGGGCTGTCTGAGAGAGTTGTCGATACAAGTCGGGCAGGATCCGTGAGGGAGGCGGCGGATGTCTTCGAGTGACGCGAGGTCATCGAACGAAGCGAATCGAACCTCGCGCCCCCGCATGACCGGAACCCAGCGGCGGCAACAACTGATCGAGATAGGGCGCGCGCTGTTCGCCGAGCGCGGCTACGATGCCACCTCCATCGAGGAGATCGCGCAGCGCGCCCAGGTGTCCAAACCCGTTGTGTACGAGCACTTCGGCGGCAAGGAGGGGCTGTACGCGGTGGTCGTCGACCGGGAGATGTCGACACTGCTCGACATGATCACCTCCTCGCTGACGCAGAACCGCTCGCGGGTGCGGCTGGAACAGGTGGCACTGGCGTTGCTGACCTACATGGAGGAGCGCACGGACGGCTTCCGGATCCTGATGCGCGATCAGCCGGTCTCGGCGGCGGAGGGCACCTATTCGAGCTTGCTCAACGAGGCGGTGAATCAGGTGGCGCACATCCTCGGTGGGGATTTCGAGCGGCGCGGTTTCGACATCAGCCTGGCCACCATGTACGCGCAGGCCCTGGTAGGGATGGTTGCCACCGCCGCGACGTGGTGGCTGGACGAGCGTCATCCGTCCAAGGAAGTGGTGGCGGCGCATCTGGTGAACCTGTGTTGGAACGGGCTCACGCACCTGGAGGCGGACCCGCAACTGGCCTCCGAATGGCCGAGCGGGACAGCGACATAAGCGTGCGGCGCGCCGAGCGGGTGCATCCGGGGGGAAGAACTGGACGGTTAACCCAAAATTTGCGAAGGAGGCCGGTCCGAATGCTCGATTCCACAGACTCGGGCCGGTCTGGTGGTACGGTTCACCCATCCTTCAAGTGCTGTTCGAGCTGTGATGTCGGTCAACTTCGGGATGTCGGTCTACTTCAGGATGGCTGGTTTATGACAGGCGGATCTGATGGCTAGGCAAGCGCGCGCGGAGATCACACGCGATTCCGTCCTTGCGGGCGCGGCCGATGTCTTCCTGCGGCTGGGTTACGCGAACGCGAGCCTGAGCGAGATCATCGCGCAGTCCAACGTGACCAAGGGCGCCTTGTATTTTCACTTCGGCTCCAAGGAAGAGCTGGCGCGCGCGGTGGTCGATCAGGGCAATGAGCGGTTGGTGAGCGCGTGCCAGGGGTTCTTCGATCCCCGGGTGCCGGCGCTCGAGGCGTGCATAGGCATCACCTACGTGGTCGCCGATCTCACCATGAACGACCCGATGGTGGGCGCCATGCTGAAGCTGACCCACCAGATCGGCGACTATCGCGGCGCCACCGGCGAGAACATCGCCAAGACCTGGGGCGAGACGCACCGGCTCCTCGCCGAGCGCGCCATCACCCAGGGCGACCTGATGGCCGACCTGGATCCGGAGACGATCGGCCTGCTGCTGCAGGAGATGACGGCCGGTGTGCACATCACCGCCGTCGGCACCGATTCGATCGATCAGATGGCGCTGCGCATGGAGCGGGTCTGGTACTTCCTGCTGCCGTCGATCGTGCCGGAGGAGAAGGTGGCCTACTTCCGCGAGTTCGCGGCCCGGCGATTACGCCGGTACGTGCCGTAGGACCGGTCGTTCGGCCGGACCGGTTGTCCGGCGATGGCGGGGTGAAAGCGCTGTCGGCGGCGGTGGCTAGACTCGATGCGCCGCCCCAACCGCTCATCCGCGCCAGGAGTCTGTCTGATGCCCACCCGTCGCCCACCTCTTGCGGGCCTGGCCGCGGTGGCCGGTGCCGATACCGCGTTGTCGCAGGTCGATAGCTTGATCGGGCGGTCGCCCGTGCAGTTGGTGGCGCCCTCGGCGGTGCGGCCGTTCGTGGCCGCGACGGTGGCCCGGCAGCGCCCGCTGGTGGTGGTGACCGCGACGGGGCGCGAGGCCGACGATCTGACCGTCGAGCTCTCCGAGATCCTCGGCGCGGGGGTGGCGCTGTTCCCGTCCTGGGAGACGCTGCCGCACGAGCGCCTGTCGCCGAGCGCCGACACGGTGGGCCGGCGGCTGCAGGTGCTGCGGTGGCTGGCCCATCCGGAGGATGCGGTCCATCCGGAGCCGCTGCGGGTCGTGGTCACGACGGTGCGCTCGCTGGTGCAGCCGATGGCGGCGGGGCTCGGCGACGTCGAGCCGATCACGCTGCGCGTCGGGTCCGAGCACGATTTCGACGAGTTGACCGCGCGCCTGGTGGAATTCGCCTACGAGCGGGTCGACATGGTGGGCAAGCGCGGCGAGTTCGCCGTGCGCGGCGGCATTCTCGACCTTTTCCCGCCGACCGCCGACCATCCGGTGCGCGTGGAGTTCTGGGGCGACGAGGTGACCGAGCTGCGCCCGTTCTCGGTGGCCGATCAGCGGTCGCTGCCCGAGGTCGAAGTCGATGTCGTCGTGGCGCCACCGTGCCGGGAGTTGCTGCTCACGGAGGATTTGCGGGTGCGTGCGGCGGAGGTGGCAGGGGAGAATCCTGCCGACGCGGCGCTGGTCGAGATGCTGGAGAAGCTGGCGCAGGGCATTCCGGTGGAGGGGATGGAGGCGCTGCTGCCGGTGCTGCGTCCCGGCCACCTGCAACTGCTCACCGACGTGCTGCCCGCGGAAACCCATGTGCTGCTGTGCGATCCGGAGAAGATCCGCACCCGCGCCGCCGATCTGGTGCGCACCGGGCAGGAGTTCCTGGAGGCCTCGTGGACGGCCGCCTCGTTCGGCGGGGCCGCGCCGCTGGGGGCGCACGGACTCGATCTGGCGGCGTCGGCGTACCGGGGGCTCGATGTCGTGCGGGAGAGTGCCGATGCCCGCGGCCTGCCGTGGTGGACGCTGACCCCGCTGGCCTCCGACGACCCCGCCGAGGTGGTGTTGCCGGTCCTGGCCGCGCCCGCCGCCCGCGGCAGCGAGGAACTGGTGGCGACGGTGTTCGCGTCGCTGCGGGCACACGTCACGACCGGCGGTCGCGCGGTCGTGGTGGTCGCCGGTCACGGTACGGCGCAGCGCATCCTGGAGCGGCTGGCCGACGCCGAGGTTCCGGCGGCCTCGCTGGAGGGGGGTGCCGAGCCGGAACCCGGAGTGGTGGGCCTGCTGTGCGGCTCGCTGCACGACGGCGTGGTGTTCGACGATGCCGAGCTGGTCGTCATCGCGGAGTCCGACCTGACCGGCAATCGCGTCACTGCGCCCGCGGAGGGCAAGAAGCTGCCGGCGCGGCGGCGCAACCAGGTGGATCCGCTGGCGCTGGCCGCGGGTGATCTGGTGGTACACGATCAGCACGGCATCGGCCGGTTCGTGGAGATGATCGAGCGCACGGTCGGCGGGGCGCGCCGGGAGTACCTGGTCATCGAGTACGCGCCCGGTAAGCGCGGCCAGCCCGGCGACAGGCTGTACGTGCCGATGGACTCGCTGGACCAGCTGTCGCGCTACGTCGGCGGCGAGATGCCCGGCCTGTCCAAGCTCGGCGGGTCCGACTGGGCGAATACGAAACGCAAGGCGCGCAAGGCCGTTCGGGAGATCGCCACCGAGCTGGTGCAGCTGTACGCGGCCCGGCAGGCGGCCCCCGGCCACGCCTTCGGCGCCGACACACCGTGGCAGCAGGAGATGGAGGACGCGTTCGCGTTCACCGAGACCGTCGACCAGCTGACCGCCATCGCCGAGGTCAAGTCCGATATGGAGCGGGCGGTGCCGATGGACCGCGTGATCTGCGGCGATGTCGGCTACGGCAAGACCGAGATCGCGGTGCGCGCGGCATTCAAGGCGGTCCAGGACGGCAGGCAGGTGGCGGTGCTGGTGCCGACGACGCTGCTGGCGCAGCAGCATCTGCAGACCTTCGCCGAGCGGGTCGGCGGATTCCCGGTGACGCTGAAGGGCCTGTCGCGGTTCACCGATCCCGGCGAGTCGCGGGAGGTGCTGGACGGCATGGCCTCCGGCGATGTCGACATCGTCGTCGGCACGCACCGCCTGCTGCAGACGGGGATCCGGTGGAAGGATCTGGGCCTGGTGATCATCGACGAGGAGCAGCGGTTCGGCGTCGAGCACAAGGAGCACATCAAGGCGCTGCGCACCCACGTCGACGTGCTGACCATGTCGGCCACCCCGATTCCGCGCACCCTGGAGATGAGCCTGGCCGGCATCCGCGAGATGTCGACCATTCTCACGCCGCCCGAGGAACGCCATCCGGTGCTCACCTATGTCGGCGCCTACAACGACAAACAGGTCGCCGCCGCCGTCCGCCGCGAGCTGCTGCGCGACGGCCAGGTGTTCTATGTGCACAACCGGGTGTCGTCGATCGAGAAGGCGGCCAAGAAGATTCGGGATCTGGTCCCGGAGGCGCGGGTGGTGGTCGCGCACGGCCAGATGAACGAGGACGTGCTGGAGAAGACCGTGCAGGGCTTCTGGGAGCGCGAATACGACGTGCTGGTCTGCACCACCATCATCGAGACGGGCCTGGACATCTCGAATGCCAACACGCTGATCGTGGAACGTGCCGACGCCCTGGGGCTTTCGCAGCTGCACCAGCTGCGCGGGCGGGTGGGGCGCAGCCGCGAGCGCGGGTACGCGTACTTCCTGTATCCGCCGGAGAAGCCGCTGACCGAGACCGCCTACGACCGGCTGGCCACGATCTCGCAGAACTCCGATCTGGGCGCGGGCATGGCCGTGGCGATGAAGGACCTCGAGATCCGCGGCGCCGGAAACGTTCTCGGCGCCGAGCAGTCCGGGCACGTGGCCGGTGTCGGTTTCGACCTGTATGTGCGGTTGGTCGGGGAGGCCGTGGAGGCCTACCGGGCCGCCGCCGACGGCCGGCCGATCTCCACCGAGGAGGAGGTCAAGGAGGTGCGCATCGACCTGCCGGTGGACGCGCACATCCCGCCCGACTACATTGCCAGCGACCGGCTCCGGCTGGAGGCATATCGCAAACTGGCTGCCGCCCAGGACGATTCGGGGCTGGCCGGGGTCGTGGAGGAGCTCGTCGACCGGTACGGCCCACTGCCGGTGGAGGTCGGGCGGCTGGTGTCGGTGGCCAAGCTGCGGCTGCTGTGCCGCGAGTACGGCATCACCGAGGTGGGTGTCAGCGGCACCACGCTGAAGCTCTCGCCGCTGCAGCTGGCCGATTCGAAGCAGTTGCGGCTCAAGCGGTTGTACCCGAACGTCACCTATCGGCCGACCACCTCGATCGTGCAGCTGCCGCTGCCGCGGGTGGAGGACAGCGTGGGTTCGGCCCGGCTGCGGGACGTGCAGCTGCTGCAGTTCGTCGCAGACCTGCTGCTGGCCCTGGACGGGAAGCCGCAGGGCACAGTGGATCTGCGCGTCGCGACCGAGGCGTCGGCGGCGCGATGAGTGCGGCCGATCCCACCGCGGCGGATTCCGCGCGCATGGCGCGCAGCCTCGCCGACGCGGTCGAGGTGATGGACCGGCTGTGGAGCTTCGGCGGCTGGGAGGCGACCCAGACGCACGACACGCTGCGGCCGTACCTGCTGGAGGAGACCTACGAACTGCTCGACGCCATCCAGCACGGCGACACCGATACCATCAGGGAGGAACTGGGCGATCTGCTGCTCCAGGTCCTGTTTCATTCCCGGATCGCCGAGGCCGCGGGGGAGTTCACCGTCGACGACGTGGCGGCAGCCCTGGTGGCCAAGCTGGTGCACCGCAGCCCCCACCTCGCCGGTGCGCACGCCGACCCCGATGCCGGTGTGGCCGACAAGATCGCCGCCCAGGAAAAGGCATGGGAGGAAAGGAAATCCGCGGAGAAGTCCCGCCGCTCCTGCCTCGACGGCATAGCCATGGCCCAGCCCGCCCTGGCCCTGGCCGAAAAGATCCGCTCCCGCAGCCTGAAGGCGGGCCTACCGGACGACCTCATTCCCGACGACCTGCGTGTGGTGCATCTGGGCGGCGAGTTCTCCGCCGAAGAACACCTACGCAAGGCCGCGGTGGCCTTCGCGGCGCGGATCCGCGCGGCCGAAGACACCGCCGAACTGGCACGCGGCGCCCGCGCACCGCTGAGGGCAGCCGACTGGCGCACCTACTGGCCCGATTGATCGGAAAGTAGCGAAATTGACTGTGAACAAACATGTTTCGCTGTCCATGCCGACGCGATCGAGTCTGCGAACGGGACGCGGCCGCGCCGTCCGGATGTCCGGCTCACCGAGGTGGCCAGGGTGCGTCACGAGGACGTCCGGTGCGAATCGGATCGCCCGAGGCGACCGCGAACGCCTTGCCGAAGCGTGTGGTCGTCGCGATCACCAGTGCCAGTAGGGGCAGTATCCACAGGGCTACCGTGAGGCCGGTGAGATCGGCCAGATGACCGATCAGCGGTGGCCCGGAAACGAATCCGCACCACCCCAGTGCCGCGACGGTCGCGACGATCGAGCCGGAATTGGACCGCGAGGGGCCGTGATCGGCGGCTCCGGCGGCGCTGAACGCGCTCGGGACGATCAGCGCCAATCCGATACCCATGCAAGCGAAGCCGATGAGCGCCGCGAGGAGATTTCGGGTCAGCAGTGCCGAACCCATGCCGAGGGCGAACACGATCGCGAGTATCGGCAGCAGCCGGTCGGTGCGAAACCGTCTCCCCAGCAGGGTGCCGCTCAGCCGCATGGCGACCATCGCCAGGGCGTACGTGGCGTAGCCGAGCCCGGCCGGGCCGGCGTCCGTGCCCAGCTCGTCGCGCAGGTAGGTCGCCGACCAGTCGGCGGCGGCACCTTCGCACAGCATCGACGCGAAGGCGATACCTCCCAATGTCACTACGACCGCCGAGAGGCCCGAACCACGGCCCCGGCGGCGGGATCCGGTTTCGGCAGTGCCGGCACCATCGGGGATCAGCGCTCGCGACAACACCTCGACGATCGCGATCGAGAGGACACCCATTGCCATGAGCTGCAGACCCGGATCGATACCGACCGCGACCGCACCGGCGCCGACCACGGCACCGAGGAAGCCGCCGATGCTCCACATTCCGTGTAGTCGAGCCATGATCGGTTGTCGAACGGCGCGCTCGATCGTGACGGCTTGGGTATTCATCGCGACATCGAGTGCGCCCTGGAACAACCCCCAGCACACGAGTGCGGCGAACAGCTGGACCGCAGTGCCGGCCAGACCGACACCGACGCCGCCCATGGCATAGCCGACCACGGTGATCCTGATCATCCGGCGGCTTCCGAGCCGGGGCAGCAGCCGGGTCGAGAGCACCATCGCGGTCACCGAACCGATCGGCGCGCCGAGCAAGGCCGTGCCCAGATCGCCGTCGCTGAGCGCGAGTTGGGACTTGACCTGTGGGATGTGCGCGGTCCAGGACGCGAACAACAGGGCGTGCGCCAGGAATGTCGCCGCGATCGAAAGCTGGGCTCGGGCACGCCGTTTCGATGATTGTGCGTCGAATATGCCAGGGTCAGTGGCGACTTCAGACACAGTGCACCTCGATGCCGTCGGCGCGTAGGGCTGCCACGGTATCCGGTGGTGCGTCGGTGTCGGTGACCACGACATCGATGGCGGACGTCTCGCACACCACCGCCATCGCCGTATGCGCGAACTTGCTCGAATCGATCATCGCGATCGTTCGCGTCGACACGGCCATCGCGGCGCGCTTCACGGCGGCGTCCTGTAGGTCGTAGGCCGTGACGCCGCGGCGCGGGCTCAGCCCGCAGCAGGTCAGCAGCATGGTGTCGAACCGCAGCCGCGACAGGTTCTCCTCGACCATCGGCCCCACCAGTGACGTCTCTCCGGGCCGGACCGTACCGCCGGGCAGCAGCAGGGACACTCGCGGAGCGGTGGCCAACACCGCGATCGTATTGACCGCCAGCGGCACGACGGTCAGCATGCGCGAGCCGAGGGCATGCGCGGCCGCCAAACCCGTTGTGCCACTGTCGAGGACAACCGACTCACCGTCGGTGATCAACCGCACCGCTGTCGCGGCGATCCGCCCTTTGGCCTCGGCCCTGTCCAGCTCCCGCATGGCGAACGGCATCTCCTCGCCCCGCAACATCGTGCTCACCGCCCCGCCCCGCACCCGTCGCAGCACACCGGCCTGCTCGAGTTCGCCCAGATCGCGGCGGATCGTGACCTCCGACGTGCCGAGTGACTGCGCCAGGTCCGCGACGGTAACCAGCTCCACTGCCTTCAGCGCCCGAACGATCTCCCCATGCCGATCCTCTGCCGTCCCCATGGGCATATCGTACATAAATGCCGATCATTCGAAAGCAATTTGCGATCGAAACCCAACCGGGTCCGCAGCCGGAGCCGGAGCCGTTGCGCTGCGCCGAGGTCTTGACAGGTCCGGGCGGAATTTTTTACTAGAGGGCGCTTTCGGGGCGTCGGTAGCTTCGGCGGAATGATCCTTCTTACCGCCGCTCCGCCCTCTCGGCAGCCGGGGGCCGTTCCGACCGTGCCGGTGGTCCGGCCCCTGGCCGCACAGTTGGTCGGTCGTGGCGAGCGGGTCCGTGTCCTGGTGCCGGAATCGGAGCGCGAAGGGTGGCCCGACGGCGTGAGCGTGCGGATCGGTTCGGTGGCCGATCCCGTGGCGTTCGGGGCCGCGGTGCCGGGGGCGAGCCGGGTGTTCCTCGCCGGACTCGTCGGTGCGCCCCTCGGCCCGCTGCGTGCGCTGACCAATGCCCTGATCTCCCACGATGTCGGCCGGGTTGTCGTGCTCGGTTCGCACGGATCCGATTTCGAGCAGGAGATCTCGGCGGAGACCTGGGCATGGTCCGCGTTCGAACGCAGTCTGGACACCCGCGGGATCGGTTGGGCGTACCTGCGGCCGACCGCCGTCATGGCCCATACGCGCGTCGGCGGGTATCCGATCTCCGGATCGGGCATGGTGGCGAGGATCGAGAACCGCGAGCCGGTGTACGAATACCTTCCGAACGCCCCCTACGCGTTCATCCACGAACGCGACCTCGCCGAGATCGCGGCACATACTCTGCTGGACAACGGATATCAGGGCACGATCGACGTCAGCGGCACCACCGTCAGCGCGGCCGAACGCCTCGCCACCCTCGCGGCGGTGCTCGGGACGGACGCGGTGATCGCCGAGATGACTGCCGCTCGGGCTACCGAACGGTGGCGGCGGGAACGGTGGCCCGAGGACACGATCGCCGTGATGCGGTACGCCCTGCCCGCATTCGCCGCCGATCGCGATAACCCCGCGCTGCGCGAACAGGAGAAACGTGCCGAAGCCCTGCTCGGCAGGGCTCCCCGCACCTTCCGCCAGTGGGCCGAGGAATTCGCTGCCGGGGCCGGCGATCCCGGATGACCCCGCGCTCGGACGACATCGTGCTCATCGGATGACGGACGTGTGCGACACTGCCGGGATGTCCGGAATTTCGGTTGCGGTTCTCGCCTCGCACAACGGGTCGAATCTACGGGCGCTGCACAGCGCTTCGCTCGATCCTGGCGCACGGTTCACGGTCGGTCTGGTCATCAGTAACAACAGTGGTTCCCCGGCATTGGCCTTCGCGCGTGAAGTGGGCATCCCGGCGCTGCACCTGTCCGGGCACACCCATCCGGAACCGGACGCACTGGATGAGGCGATGCGGAACGCCCTGTTCGAGCATGCCGTGGGCCTGGTCGTGGCGGCGGGCTATCTGAAGAAAATCGGGCCGCGGACCAGGTCCGAGTACGCCGCCAGGATCATCAACGTGCATCCCGCGCTGCTCCCCCGTCACGGGGGAAAAGGTATGTACGGCAAGGCCGTTCACGAAGCCGTACTGGCCGCGGGGGATACCGTCACCGGGCCGACGGTGCACATGGTCACCGATGACTACGACGCCGGGCCGATCCTCGGCCGGAGCGAGGTTCCGGTGCTGGCGGACGATACGGCCGAAACGCTCGCCGAGCGAGTGTCCGCCGCCGAACACGAGCTACTGCCCTCGGTCGTCCAGCAGATCGCGCATCTCTCGATGCCCACACCTCGATGAATTCCGGCCGCAGCGGGCGAGCGCCCGTCGGTGGGCGGGCGGATTCCACCTCCTGGGATGACTCACGGCAGGTTCGAGAAGCGCACGGCGTGAGCCACGGCGGTCACGCGTATGCCTTCCGGGCCGGGCTGGATGGCTGTCAGACGAGCGCCGAGCGGCAGCTGCTGCAACGGCACGGTGAAGGTGAGAGCCTGGCGCAGAAATGCCAGGGAAATCGTCGGCCCGCCCGCCGCGGCCTGGACCGAGACCGGAGTGACCAGCATGCCGTCGTCGCTCGGTACGACGGTGACGACGACCGTCGCGGGCACCGAGATTCCCTCCACCGAGAACGTCCCGGTGACGCGCAGCCCGTCCGGGCCGTCGGAGATCGACTCCACTGACGACGGCGCGAAGTCCCGCACGGTGTCGTAGGGAACCAGGGCTGTCGCTGTCGCCGTCTCCGCGACCAGGTTCGACGTGCGGCCGTGGAGCAGATCACCCAGCGGCGCCGATACATCGGTCAGCGCGACATCGAGGTTGTGGACGGAAATCTTCTGCCCGCTCCAGTCGCCGACACGGATATCGATGTCGTGATAGTTGCCGTCGACAGCCTGCGTCAGAAACGGGAAGCCGCCGATCTCGACGCGCGGTGGGTGCGCGAGGTCGTACTCGGCGGCGATCTTGCGGCCTATCGCATTCTGCGCCACCACGACGCCGACTCGGTCGCCGACGATCAGTGCGATCACCAGCACGACGATCAGTATCAGCAATGAACGCATGCGCTCACCCGCTCGGCCATCCCACCATCATGCTGCGATTCTCCGTGACCGTGGCGACGGCGCGGCGACGGCGTCACAGGTGCGGCCACACCGATTGCCGAGGGCGGACAGCCTCTCCTCGCAAGCGCGGACGGGAAATGCCGACCACTACTCGACAACCACGCAGGGGTAATCATTTCATTGCCAACTGTTGCGGAGCCTGGGCTGAATCCGGCGGTATCACTGTCATCCGCATGACACGAGTTATCGATACGACGGGCCGCATGGCAGTTCCATCGGCCGAGGGCGATGGCCGGGCTTTCGGCGGTGCCGCAGTAGCCACCGACCGATACTCGGTCCCTGGTTCCAGGTGTTTCAGCGGGAATGTCGACGGCTCGGACCCCGTAGCGAAGTCGAACTGTTGTCGGCTCGGGTGCTGGCCCGTATCTTTAAGTGCAACAACATCGTTCGGTCGGGGGTGGAGCCATGTGCGCTGACCGGTCCGCAGTGGGCTGGGCTCGAGGGCAGTGCGCCCGACCCTGGTTCATGAAGGAGATGGTGCCGCGCCGGAAGGTTCGCCGCCTGGCGCGCAGGTCGTGGATGCGGGGGATTCGGCGGCGGTGATCCCTTATCGTGCCGGAATACAACGACGGTGTGACGCGACGTTCGATGGCCGAGCGCGGCGGGCTCCATGATCGGAAGCGTATGAGCGGGCTCCGCCGGTCGTGGCGTACCCAACTGGGCTGGGGTCTTGTCGCGGCGGCGTTGGGTTCGATCTGCTTTGCGGTGCCGGTCTGGGCATTGATGGGTGGCAAGCTGAGCGATGTCGCCAGCTGGGCGAATGTCCTCGCATTGCCGGTCAGTGCGGTGGGTGTGCTCTTCGTGCTCGCCGATCGCAGTCGGGCGAGTCGGGAGGTGGCCGCGCGAGGGACGAACGACCGTCCCTGGATGGCACCGCCGCTGACCAGGATTGTAGAGCGACCGGACCTGGGTGGTCGGTTGATGGCGGCGCTGACCGGGGCGGGCAGACGGGATGTCGGGTTGACCACCGAACTGCACGGGGTGGGTGGATTCGGCAAGACTCAGCTGGCGACGTGGGCATGCCACCAGCGTGAGGTCGATCGCCGGTTCGCCGGCGGCCTGTTGTGGGTGACGATCGGCCAGGGTGTGACGAATGGCCCACTGGCGGAACGTATCAATAATCTGGTGTTCGCCCTGTCGGGACAGCGTCCGATGGTGTCCGATCCGGAGGCGGCGGGGTGGGAGTTGGGCCGGGAACTCGATCAGCGCAAACCGGTGCTGCTGGTGATCGATGACGTGTGGGAGGAGACGCAGCTCCGCCCGTTCAGGCTCGGTGGGCGAGCGTGCACCAGGCTGGTCACGACGAGGTCCCCTGGTTTGCTGGCACCGAGTGAGGAGCAGATACGCGTGGACGCCATGTCGGCCGACCAGGCGCGTGAACTGGTAACCGCCGGTGTGAGTGGGCTGTCGGCAGCGTCGGCGGATCGGCTCGCGGAACAGGCCGGCCGGTGGCCGGTGTTGCTGAACCTCGTCAGCGGGGCACTGCGGCGCCGGATCACCCAGGGGCAGCCGCCGGAGGAGGCGGCGGGCGATATCTGGCGGCAGATTTCCGCGGAAGGACCGACGACATTGGATCCGCTGCGACCCGCCGATCGTAGTCAGGCGGTCGCCGCCACGATCGAGGCGAGCTTGGTCCTGTTGAGCGACGCCGACCGGGATCGTTTCTTCGATTTGGCAATCTTTCCCGAAGATGTGCAGATACCAGCCGGTGTGCTGAAGCTGCTGTGGTCGGACGCCCGAGTCGATGCTGTCTGCGAGGAGTTGGTGGCTCTGGGTCTTGCGGTGGCATGGCACTGGCAACCCGCCGGACATCGACTGCTGTTGCACGACACGATCCGCGCGTATCTGCGTGCCCGCAGGAGCGCCGCGGCACGTTCGGAGACGCACCGGCGACTGGTCGACGCAGCCGCCGATCTGCTCCCCGGAGGCAGGGCGGCCGGGTGGTGGTCGTTGCCGCCCGATGAGGATTACCTGTGGCGGTATCTGCCGCTGCACCTGCGCGACGCGTTCCTGACCGAGGAGGTCACTGTGCTGGTGACCGACCTGCGATGGATCGAGGCGAAGACGCGGTTGTTCGGCTCGATGGCGTCCGCGGAAGCCGACGTGGACTACGCGGAGAACGCGCCGTCGCGGTTGTTCCGCCGGGCACTGCACGATGCTGGGCCTCTCCTGGGCCCGATCGATCCGCCGTCGGCGTTGGGGGCCACGTTGGCGAGCCGGCTGCACGGTATCCGGGAGTTGCAGCCGTTCGTCGCACGCTTCAAGACCGTGCAGCCTCGGCCTCTGCTGGAGCCGGTCTGGCCGGTTGCGGACCGACCGGATCCGAGGGCAGCGGCATCCGTGCCCGGACACACCGGTGGGGTGAACGACTGCGCGTTCAGCGCGGACGGACGGTTGCTCTCTTCGGCCAGTGAGGACGGGACGGTCCGGCTGTGGCGTGTTGCCGACAATGCCGAGGAGGCGGTGCTGAGGGGCCATTTCGGTGCTGTCCTCGGATGCGCGTTCTCTCCGGATGGCCGGTTGCTGGCGTCGGCGGGGGAGGACGGGACGGTCCGGTTGTGGGAGGTGGCTTCCGGTAGCGAGGGAAGTGTGCTGGTTGGCCACGGTGGTGCGGTCAGGGGTTGTGTGTTCTCTCCGGATGGCCGGTTGCTGGCGTCGGCGGGGGAGGACGGGACGGTCCGGTTGTGGGAGGTGGCTTCCGGTGACGAGGGAAGTGTGCTGGTTGGCCACGGTGGTGCGGTCAGGGGTTGTGTGTTCTCTCCGGATGGCCGGTTGCTGGCGTCGGCGGGGGAGGACGGGACCGTTCGGTTGTGGGAGGTGGCCGCCGGCACTCAGCGGCGCGAGCTGGCCGGTCCGGGCAGCGAGATCCGAGAGGTCGTCTTCTGTCCCGAAGGACGGCTGCTCGCCTCGGTCGATGAGGATGGGACCGTCCAGCTGTGGCAGATCGCCGACGGAACGGGCACAACCGTGCCGACACCGGCAACAGACAAGGTGCTCACCTGCGACTTCTCACCTGACGGCACCACCCTCGCCATGGCGGGGTACGGCACGGTGCGGCTGTGGGGAGTGTCCGGTGGCGGCGAGCGCGCGGTGTTCACCGGTCATGGCAGCGCGATCTGGGCATGTGCGTTCTCTCCGGATGGTTCCGTGCTCGCGACCGCGAGCATGGACCAGTCGGTCCGGTTGTGGAGTATTGCCGACGGAACCGAGCAGGCCGTTCTGGCCGGTCCGGTGAACCGCATGGACGGATGCGCGTTCGCCCCGGACGGCAGCCGCCTGGCCACGGTGGCCGTGGATGGCACGGCGACCCTCTGGGAGGTGCCGGGAGGCGCGGCATCGATGGTGTTGCGCGGCCACGCGAGCAAGTTGAGTGCCTGCGCGTTCTCCCCGGACGGCACGTTGCTGGCCACGGCTGGAAACGACTGCTCCGCCCGGCTGTGGCGGCTGAGTGACGGTACCGAACAGACCGAGGTCACCGGCCACAGTGACTGGGTACGCGGTTGCGCGTTCTCTCCGGACGGGACCATGCTGGCCACGGCGAGCGCCGACGGGACGGTGTGCCTGTGGCGGGTGGCCGACGGGAGCCGGATGGTGGTGTTCACCGGTCACCATGGTCGCGTCTATACGTGCGCATTCTCGCCGGACGGCGCATTGCTGGCCAGCGCCGGCACCGACCGCACGATACGGCTGTGGTCGGTTCCCGACGGTAAGGCGTCGGCGGTGCTGACCGGTCACACCGACCTGATCAACAGATGCACGTTCTCCCCGGACGGCACCCTGTTGGCGACCGCCGGCGACGACCGAACGATCCGCCTGTGGCAGCTTCCCGACGGCCGTGAACACACTGTGCTGCGCGCGCATACCGGTTGGGTCGACGACTGCGCGTTCTCGCCGGACGGCTCGGTGCTCGCCACGGCCGGAGGCGATGCGACCGTGCGTATTTGGCGGGTATCGGACGGGCGGAGCGTGTGTGCGCTGCGGTTCGGCGCACCTGTCACCGGGGTAGCATGGCATCCGGCCGGCGAGCAGCTCGGTGTGGCAACCGGGGCCGGAGCGAATCTGCTGACCTACAGGGCATGACCGGCGATATCGCTCGAGAGATCCTGTCGATACGGAAGGTGGTGCGGGGCTTGAGTGATGATCTCCGGATAAAGATCATCGATGACCCGTTCGACGATCCCGACGCCGGCATGGTGCTGCGGCGTGTGGACACCGAGAACGCGGCAACCTACGGGGCGGCCGATCAGGAACCGGTCGGCAAGAGCGATTTCACCCGCCCTGCCGGGCTGTTTCTGCTCGGTTACGACCCCGATGGCAGTCCTGTCGCCTCCGGTGCGTACCGGCTACGCACCGACACTCGGCCGGGTGGGGTGGACGCCGAGATCAAACGCATGTATGTCGAACCCGACCTGCGCGGCCGGGGGTACGGCAAGAGAATCCTCGCCGAACTCGAGCGGGCGGCGGCCGATGCGGGTGCGACCAGGGCCATCCTCGAGACGGGAACCCGAAGCGTCGCGGCCTTCGCCCTGTATCAGCGCGAGGGCTATGAACTCATCCCGCTGTTCTCCGACGCCTACGCGGACTCTTCGACGAACCGTGCCCTCGGAAAGTTCCTCGACACCGCCGACAATGCGTCAGGCGCAGCGGGCGAGTGAAACGGCGGCCAGAGTCCGGGCGCAGGCCACCATCTCGCTGACCAGAACATGCCGTTCGGTGTCCTGTTGCTCGCCGCGCGGCCCGAACAGGCAGCATTCGATGCCGGCTCGGCTCAGGTGCGTGGTGTCGTTGCCGCAGTAGGAGTACGGCAACGCGATCCCGGTCTCGGTCACCCGGTAATCCGATACCCGGTGCAGGAACGACGTCACGTCGCGCACGATCGGACTGGCGTCGGTCACGTCCATCGGTGGCATGTCGACACCGCCGACGCGAAAGGCGGGGTCGGGCGGATGGTCCACCGAGATCTCCGCCTCCGGATAGGTCTCGCGTGCTTGGTCGACGAATCGGCCGATCGCGGCGCTGACATCCGTCGGCTCGAACGGCGGCGGGTAGCGCAGGTCGATGATCGCCGTGGCCTTGTCCGCGCAATAGCTCACGCCGGACAGGTCATGCTCTTCGCCGCGGCCCGCGATCAGGCTGGCGGTCTGCAACCTGGGCAGTGTCGGAAAATCCTTGTTGGTCAGGCCGAGTGACTCGGTGTCGAGGACGTCGAGCAGCCGGCGCAGCACGGTGACCGCGTCCACCCCTTCCTGCCAGCGGCTGGTATGCGCGGTGGTGCCGCGGACCACCAGCGCGAATTTCTGCACCCCCGCCGTGCGGGTAATCACCCGGCTGACGGAATACGGCTCCGGGACGATCGCGGCGTCGGCCGTCAGGCCTTCCTGCAGGGCAAACTTCGTCCCCTTGCCTCCCTGCAACTCACCGGCGACGAACTCGAGCAGCAGGGGGCGTCGCAGAGATATACCGCTTCGTTGCACCGCGAGCGCAGCGCCGATGATCGCGGCGACACCACTCTTCATGTTGTGCAGCCCGGCCCCGAACAGACGGTCGCCGTCTCGGCGGGCGGTATACGGGTCATCGGGCCAGGCGCGGCCCAGCGGGTCCATGTCCAGGTGCCCGTTCAGCAGCAACGCCGCCGTGCCGGTATCCGGTCCGAGCCGCCCGATCGTCTGGAACCGGCCGGGCTCCACCTCCTGGAGGTAGGAGGCGAATCCGTGCTGCGACAACAGGTTGTCGACATGGTTCGCCAGCGCCGTCTCGTCGCCGGTGAACGACGGGATCGCGGTGAGGCCGGTGGCTATGTCTACGACCTCGTCGTCGGGCAGCAGCGTGTCCAGGCTGCCGAGGAATGTTTCGAGACTGTCTTTCACGGTCGCACTCCGATCAGTAGCGCATCTCGATACCCGGGCGATCGGGAATCGGCTGCGGCGATGTCGTTCGTGTAGTGCAGCACCCGCGCGTCGTCGAAGATCAGCGAGTCGAATGGTTCGCTCAGGTCGACGCTGTGCAACCGAACCCGGTCGTTGTCGAAGACACTCGTGGTGCCGCCGGTGATATTGGTGCGGCGGATCAGGTGGATCGACCCGGCGATGAGGCCATCGCGATGGATGCCTTCCGGTGCAACCTTGCCGGGTGCGACGATCCGGACATAGTGGACGTCGATGGTGAGTGGTCCTCGATCCTGGGGCAGTACATCTCCCTGCAGAAGGGTGTTGGCCACGGTGCCGATCACATCGGTGACGATGCCTACTGCCGGATGATCCGGGGGAATGGTCCGGAAGCTGCGCTCCATCCCACCGAACACTCGGTTCACCGCACGGGATTGTACATAGGGCGGTGGCGGATCGACCGGTACGAACGTCGACTCGGCGATATCGGCTCGGAAGCACTGATAGGCACGGTGCCGGTAGTTCTGCGCGGCCGGAAGCCACGCATCGACGGCCAGCTCCGTATCGAACATCCCACCTAGCATCCGAAGGCCGGCTTCGGTCATGCCGAAATCGCCTACGGTCCGAATCGTGAACCCCGCCGTGCGGAGATGCCGGGGATCGCGGACGCCAACCGCAGCAGGATCCATAGAAGCGAAGTATAGCCGCCCGCACGTTCGGAACCGAGCTGTGTTCACCGAAACCTGCGGTAGCACAACATGATAGGCCGCGCACGGGAGATGCCGACCACCACTCGACAACGACGCGAGTCGCTACGCCGGCCGATTCGCGGCCGGTGCCCCGGACTCGGCGAGACCGGTCAGGGCGTGGGGTAAGGGGCCGCGGTGCAGGACTCCCAGGCGCTGGGTGGCGCGGGTGAGGGCGACGTAGAGTTCGGCCGCGCCGCGCGGGCCGTCGGCGAGGATCCGTTCCGGCTCCACGACCAGGACCGCGTCGAACTCCAGGCCCTTGGTCTCCGATGCCGTCACGGTTCCCGGTACGCCCGGCGGGCCGATCACGACGCTGGTACCCTCGCGGCCGGCTTCGTCCCGGACGAATTCCTCTATGGCGGTGGGTAATTCGCCCTCGGTGACCGGCCGGGACCAGGGCACGACACCGCAGGAGCGGACCGACTCCGGCGCCCGGACATCGGGCGCGAACTCCGCGAGCACCGCGCCCGCGACATCCATGATCTCCGCCGGGGTGCGGTAGTTCACCGTCAGCGACCGGTAGACCCAGCGCCCGGGCACGTACGGCTCCAGCATCGCGGCCCACGATGTCGCTCCGGCCACCGACCGACGCTGGGCGAGATCGCCGACCACCGTGAAGGATCGGCCCGGGCAGCGCCGCATCAGCACCCGCCAGTCCATCTCGGACAGCTCCTGCGCCTCGTCCACCACGACGTGCCGATAGGTCCAATCCCGGTCCGCCGCAGCGCGTTCGGCGAGCTCGCGGGTGTCCCGCTCGACGAAGCGGTCCGCCAGGTCCGCGGCGTCGAGCAGGTCGTGGGCGAACAGGTGGTCCTCGTCGTCCATCATGTCGGCGCGGTCGACCATGATGTCCAGCACGCCGGCGGCATAGGCGGCCTCGGCCTTCCGTTCCCGTTCGGTGTCCTCGTCGGCCGACTTGTCCCGGCCCAGCAGATCGACGAGTTCATCGAGCAGCGGCACGTCCGACACCGTCCAGGCGTCGCCGTCGGCGCGGTACAGCGACTCGTCGGCACCGGCCGCCCGCAGCCGCTCGCGCGACGAATACAGCGGCGCCAGCAGGGTTTCCGGCGTCAGGATCGGCCAGAGTTCGTCGAGCGCGGCGGTGAACTGCTCGTTGGTCGCGAGCTCCGCGAGCAGGTCGGCCCGCAGATCCTCCCAGGCCCCGCGATCGTCGCGGGTCAGCCAGCCCCGGCCGATCCGGGCGATTGCCCGTTCGGTGAGCGCATAGGTGAGGATCTCGCGGAACACCGGGCGGGCCTCGTTGTGCGGCAGCCCGCTCGACCGCGCCTCGTCCCTGGCCCACTCCGCGGTCTCGGCATCGATGCGCCCCGTGACGTCCGCCAGTTCGATCGGCAGCGGCTGTTCCGGCACCCGCTGCCGGTCGGCGATCGCCGCCGCGAGCACGTCCAGGATTCGCAGCGAACCCTTGTGCCGCGCGGCCTCCGGGGTGTCCTCGGCGGTGACGTGCAGGCCGGGTACGAGATCGCCGGGCGTCATGAACACCACGTTGGTCTCGCCCAGCGACGGCAGCACGCGGCCGATGTGGTTCAGGAACGCCGGGTTGGGCCCGACCACGAGCACACCGTTCCGTTCCATCCGCTCCCGCTGGGTGTAGAGCAGATACGCGACGCGGTGCAGCGCCACAACGGTTTTCCCGGTGCCCGGACCACCCTCGATCACCAGCACCCCGGGATGCTCGAGCCGGATGATCTCGTCCTGTTCGGCCTGGATCGTCGCCACGATGTCGCGCATCCCCGTGCCGCGTGGCGCGTTGACCGCCGCGAGCAGGGCCGCGTCACCGTGTTCGCCGGTACCGGGGCGGCCGAGGACCTCGTCGGTGAAATCGACGATTCGCCTTCCGCGGGTGTGGAATTGGCGGCGCCGGCGCATGTTCTCGGGGGTCGCGGCGGTGGCAACGTAGAACGCGCGCGCCGCCGGTGCCCGCCAGTCGAGCAGCAGCGGTTCGTACTCGTTCTCCTCGTCGAACAGGCCGATCCGGCCGATATAGGAGCGTTCGCCGGATACGGTGTCCAACCGGCCGAAACACAGTCCGTTGTCGGCGACGTCGAGCCGCTTCCTCTCCTTGGCCAAGGCTCGCACCTCGGCGTCCCGGTCGACGAGCGACCCGCCGTCGCCCCGCAGCGCCGCGCTGTAGCGGCCCTTCACCCGCGCGCGCTCGGCGTCGAGGCGCGCGTACAGTCCGTCCACATAGCTTTGTTCGGAACGTAATTCGTCGTCGTGTTCCTGAGTCGGCACATGCCCTCCCATCTTCCGGGCCCGTGATCCCTGGTGATTCATCTCGCCGAGGCCGCCTCGCCCGCGCCCCGTCATCCCGCCTCGCCCGCGCCCCGTCATCCCGCCTCGCCCTCGCCTCGTCATCGATCCCGGCGTGCTTCCCCCGTCATTGATCCCGGCGTGCCTCTGCCGTCATTGATCCCGGCCAAGAAGCGCGCCGGGATGACGGGGTGTCGGGGGATGACGGGAAAGCACGCCGGGCCGGCCTCCGGACGGGTTACTGCGCCAGGTCGTCCACTGTCGGAGCTTCGTTGCGGGACAGCGTGATTCCGAGATTTGCCGCCGCGCGGTCGACCTCGTCGTCGCTCTGCTGCAGTTGGATGGCGGATCCGGCGGACAGCACCTCGACGTTGAGGCACAGCGACTGGAGCTCCTTGAGCAGCACCTTGAACGATTCGGGGATGCCCGGTTCGGGGATGTTCTCGCCCTTGACGATGGCCTCGTACACCTTGACGCGGCCGACCACGTCGTCGGATTTGATGGTGAGCAGTTCCTGCAGGGTGTAGGCGGCGCCGTAGGCCTGCATGGCCCAGCACTCCATCTCGCCGAATCGCTGGCCACCGAACTGTGCCTTACCGCCGAGCGGCTGCTGGGTGATCATCGAGTACGGGCCGGTCGAGCGGGCGTGGATCTTGTCGTCGACCAGGTGGTGCAGCTTGAGGATGTACATGTAGCCGACCGCCACCGGGTAGGGGAACGGCTCACCCGAACGACCGTCGAACAGCGTCGCCTTACCATCCGGTCCGACCAGGACCTCGCCGTCGCGGTTGGGCAGCGTCGACCCCAGCAGCCCCGTGAGCTCCTCCTCGCGCGCGCCGTCGAAGACGGGCGCGGCGAGATTCGTGTCCGGGGCGACGGCCGACAGCTCCTCGGGCAGCCGCTGCGCCCAGTCCGGCCGGGAACCGTTGGTGCCCTCGATCTTCCAGCCGCTCTTGGCGATCCAGCCCAGATGCGTCTCCAGGATCTGACCGATATTCATCCGACGCGGCACACCATGGGTATTCAAGATGATATCGATCGGCGTGCCATCCGGCATGAACGGCATATCCTCCGTCGGCAGGATCTTCCCGATCACACCCTTGTTCCCGTGCCGGCCCGCGAGCTTGTCACCATCCTGAATCTTCCGCTTCTGCGCCACATACACCCGCACCAGCTCGTTCACACCCGGCGGCAGATCATCATCGTCATCACGGGAGAACACCCGGATCCCGATCACCTTGCCCGACTCACCGTGCGGCACCTTCAACGACGTATCCCGCACCTCGCGGGCCTTCTCCCCGAAGATCGCCCGCAACAACCGCTCCTCCGGCGTCAGCTCGGTCTCCCCCTTCGGAGTCACCTTCCCGACCAGGATGTCACCATCACGCACCTCGGCACCGATCCGCACGATGCCCCGCTCATCCAGATCCGCCAGAACCTCATCCGACACATTCGGGATATCACGGGTGATCTCCTCGGCACCCAGCTTCGTATCCCGCGCATCGATCTCGTGCTCCTCGATATGAATCGAGGTCAGCACATCCTCCTCCACCAGACGCTGCGACAGGATGATCGCGTCCTCGTAGTTGTGCCCCTCCCACGGCATCACCGCCACCAGAAGATTCTTCCCCAGAGCCATCTCACCGTTATCGGTACACGGCCCATCCGCCAGCACCTGACCGTGCTCGACCCGCTGCCCCTCGTCCACGATCGGCCGCTGATTCGCACACGTCCCCTGATTCGACCGCGCGAACTTCCGCATCCGATAACTACGCCGGGTGCCGTCATCGTGCATCACCGTGATGTAGTCGGCCGAAACCTCCTCCACCACACCGGGCTTCTCGTTCAGCACGACATCGCCGGCGTCGGCGGCGGCGCGCACCTCCATACCCGTGCCCACCAGCGGCGACTCCGACCGGATCAGCGGCACCGCCTGCTTCTGCATGTTGGCGCCCATCAGGGCGCGGTTGGCGTCGTCGTGCTCGAGGAACGGAATCATCGCCGTCGCCACCGACACCATCTGCCGCGGCGACACATCCATGTAATCGGCCACGGCGGGATCGACCAGTTCGAACTCGGAATCCTTGCGGCGGACCGCTATTCGCGCGTTGGCGAAGCGTCCCGCGGCATCGAGCGGTTCGTTCGCCTGCGCCAGAACGTATCGGTCCTCCTGGTCGGCGGTCAGGTAGTGGACCTCGTCGGTCACCCTGCCGTCGACCACCTTGCGGTACGGCGTCTCGATGAAGCCGAACGGGTTGACCCGCGCGTACACCGACAGATAACCGATCAGGCCGATATTCGGACCCTCGGGTGTCTCGATCGGGCACATCCGGCCGTAATGGCTGTAGTGCACGTCGCGGACCTCGAGGCCGGCACGCTCGCGGGACAGGCCGCCCGGGCCCAGCGCCGACAGGCGGCGTTTCTGGGTGAGGCTCGCGAGCGGGTTCCGATCGTCCAGGAACTGCGACGACTGCGAGGTCCCGAAGAACTCCCGCAGTCCCGCGACCACGGGCCGGATATTCATCAGCGACTGCGGCGTCATCGCCTCGACGTCCTGGGTCGTCATGCGCTCGCGCACAACGCGTTCCATCCGCGAGAGGCCGACCCGGAACTGGTTCTGGATCAGCTCGCCGACCGTGCGCAGCCGGCGATTACCGAAGTGGTCGATATCGTCGACGTGCACCGGAACCTCGACACCGCCGGGCGCCGTCATCGCCGCATCACCCGCGTGCAGGTGCAGCAGATATTCGATGATCGCGACGATATCGTCCTCGGTGAGCACCGGCGCCCCGACGACCTCGCCGGCGTTCAGGCCGAGCTTCTTGTTCACCTTGTAGCGGCCCACGCGCGCCAGGTCGTAGCGCTTCTCCTTGAAGAACAGGTTCTCCAGCAGGGTCTGCGCCGACTCCTTCGTCGGCGGCTCACCCGGGCGCAGCTTGCGGTAGATGTCGAGCAGCGCGTCATCGGTGCCCGGCGTGCTGTCCTTCTCCAGGGAGGTCTTCATGATCTCGGAGAAAGCGAACCGCTCGGCGATCTGTTCACTACTCCAGCCGAGGGCCTTGAGCAGGACCGTCACGGGCTGGCGGCGCTTGCGGTCGATGCGCACACCCACCGTGTCGCGCTTGTCGACATCGAACTCCAGCCACGCACCACGGCTCGGAATCACCCGGACACTGTGCAGCAGCTTCTCGGTGCCCTTATCGATCGACTCGTCGAAATACACACCCGGCGAACGCACCAGCTGCGACACCACCACACGCTCGGTGCCGTTGATGATGAACGTCCCCTTATCGGTCATCATCGGGAAATCACCCATGAAGACCGTCTGCGACTTGATCTCACCGGTGTTGTTGTTGATGAACTCCGCGGTGACGAACAACGGCGCCGCGTAGGTCATGTCCTTGTCCTTGCACTCCTCGACGGACGCCTTCACCTCCTCGAAACGCGGTTCGGACAGCGACAGCGACATCGTCGCGGCGAAGTCCTCGATCGGACTGATCTCGTCGAGCACCTCCGCCAAGCCGCCGCCGGCTCCGATCAGCCATTCGAACGACTCCTTCTGGATATCCAGCAACCCCGGAACCTCCAGTGGCTCACGAAGTTTGGCGAACGAGACGCGTTTCGGTGTCTGACTCGAGACTGCCAAGATGGGTCCTTCCAGCACGTCGCGCCGCCCGCGTGAGCGCGGTCGTCACGGCATCTGCTTGTCCTGTGGGCTGTATGTCACCTTGTGCACCGTGCCGGACGCCGCCCGAACATGACTCGACACCAACGGTCGGGAAAGCGACGCGCAGACTGCGCCGCTTTCACGGTCATTTCCTATTTCGAGAGTCGGCCAGCACGCGCCCCGGTACGAGGACCAAAATTACACTCGGAATCGACTCTTGTCCAGAGACGCGGAGAAAGAGACACGCGATTCTTCGGTGTCTTCCCATTTTTGATAATGCACGATGAAACCGCGTTCGTCAAGTCGATATTCTTCGGCGATATCGAGAGCACGCCGGATTTCGGGCCTGCCGCAGCGCACGGCGGCCACTGTCTCACTCCTCGGCGAGGTAGCGCTCGACGCTGTCCACCTTCGAGGTCAGGCCGTCGGTCACGCCCGGCCGGATATCGGCCTTGATCACCAGGCTGCAGCGCGGGGCCGCGGCCATGACGGCATCGGTGGCCTGTTTGATCACGGCCATCACCTCGTCCCACTCGCCCTCGATCGAGGTGAACATGGCCGTGGTCTCGTGGGGCAGGCCGCTGGCGCGCACGACGCGCACGGCCTCGGCGACGGCGCGGCCGACGTCCTCGCCGACGCCGAGCGGGGTGACCGAGAAGGCGGCGATCATGCCGTCAATTCTGCTGCTGGGCCATATCGTGCAGGGTAGCGACACGCGACTCGAGGTATTCCAGCTCGGACTCGTCGAGCACTGTGCGCTGAATTCCGGCCTCGACCAGGAAGGCGCCCTGGCGGTGGTCGTCGATCACCTCGACATCGATGGCGACGGCCACGTAATCGTCGGCATCGGGCATCGGGTCGGCGACGATGCGGGCGGCGCCGCGGGCGCACAGCGCCACGTTGTCGCCGCCGAGGATCAGCAGCGCCACATCGGGCCGCCTGCGCAGCCGGGCCAGCGAGCCGCGATTGGACCGCAGGCTCAACAGAATTCGATGGTCGCCGGCGCGCACCGGCCAGGACACCGGGATCGCGTGGGGTGACGGGTCCGTGGTCACCAGCACCGCGATGGTCTCGCGCGGCCACTCCGGTAGTACGTCCAGCTCGGGATGTTCGGCCAGATCGGCCTCCGGGGCTGTCGAGGTCTCTTGACGTTCCCGGGCTCCGGCTACCATATTTCGTCACCTCACGGTCGGCTCGTGCTGCGGGCTGAATCGCGCACTGTTCTAGCAGTGTAAGCCGTTGTGCCGCTTGCTCGCTGGACTCTGGGAAACCGAGCGGTCCCTCTCCGGCGTCCGGTAGCGCCGGTGAGGTGCTGGTCGGAGGTGTCGAATCAGGCGTTGGCCAGGGTGCCGACCGGTAGCGACCGGACCCATTCGAGGGCCTGATCCTGCGGCCGGACCGGGCTCGAGGCGTCGTGGCGGGCGTGCTCGCCGACCTGCTCCGCGCCCCGTGCGGCGAACTTCTCGGCGCAGATCTCGCCGCCGCGGTTGAAGGTCTCGTCGTAGACGGAATCGCCCAGGCCGAACACGGCGAACCGCAGCCCGGTGAGGTCGGGCAGGCGGTCGTCGAGCTGCTCGAAGAACGGTTCGGCCCCGGTGGGCAGGTCGCCCGAGCCGTAGGTGGAGCAGACCAGCACGTGGAAGTCGCGGGTGTCCAGATCGTCGGTGTCGAAGTCGGACATGTCGTAGATCGCGACATCGTGGGATTTCGCCAGCTCGTCGGCGACGGCCTCGGCCGTCCGCTCCGCGGTGCCCATCTCGGTCCCGAACAGAATCACTACCCGCACACTGCCTCCTCGACCCGCACACTGCCTCCTCGCGCAGCCTCCACTGGACAGTTGGTGAGCCTACCCTAAGTTGGCCGCCGGTCGGTTTCCGGCCCGGCCGCGCGGGCGGGATCCGTTACGGATGTGAAAACAGGTCGGGACCTGCGAATCCCGAGATTGACTAACAGGCACCGGCGGTTGCATCATTCGTAACAGTTCCCCGTACTACCGGGGTCACGCGAGTAACCGGCCGATGACTGCCCGGTGAAGCGGTTCGTACACCGATTCATGGTGTGGACGAACGCAGTAGCAACCGCACGACGCGCCGCCGTGTGTTCCGGCACGGTGATGGCGCCCCGACACGAGTGAGGTGAGAGCGAATGGGATTCCGGCCTTTCCGGTACCGGCTGTGGGCGGCGTTCCCGAACGGTCTCGCCTCCCGCGGTTTCTTGTAACGCGCTCGACGGTTCTGTGCGCCCTCCGCCAGCTCGGCGGAGGGCATGTGTGCGTGCGTTCGCGCACGGGTGATGCCCGCGGTCCGCTCGGGGGCCGCGGTTCGGATGACTTCGGGATGGCGCTTCGGGATGGCATCTCGGGTTCGGGATGGTGAGGAGACGGTGATGGCGGAATTCGAAGCGGTGGAAACGGCCGGGTCGGCGGCGGTGGCGAATCTGGCGGTGTCGGCGGCGGTGGTCGGCGATCTGCGGTATCTGCGGGCCGAACTGGCGGCCGCGCAGATACCGTTCCTGCTGATTCGCAGCTCCGAACATCGCCTGGCGCTGGCCGTCGATTCCACGCACCGGGCCGCGCTGCGGCGGGTACTGGGGGCGGCCGTGGTCGCGGGCTTCGCCTGTAACGAGGTGCGGCACAACGTCTTCCGAATCGGCCGCGATGTGGATCCGGCGCACCGGGTGGATCTCGAGCTGTGGGACCAGCACGGTGACACGGTGGAGTGCCCGCGCCCGAATGCCCTGACCCGCAACGTCTTCGACCTCGACGACGTGGAACAGGCGACGGTGCTGCTGTTCGACACCGGCTGGCCGACGCTGGCCGGGATGTTCGCGCCACAGCACACCGACGTCGGGTTCGACATCGACATCGTGTACTCCTGGGTGGACGGCACCGATCCCGAATTCCGCGCTCGCCGCGCGGGAATGCTGGCCCAGGTGGTGGTCGGGGAGGGCGACGACGCCGACGCGCGCATCCGGCAGATCGACGAGTTGAAGTACGCGCTGCGCTCGCTGCACAAGAACGCGCCGTGGATCCGGCGCATCTTCATCGCCACCGATTCCCGTACGCCCGACTGGCTCGCCGACGACCCCAAGGTGACGGTCGTCCGCGCGGTGGACCACTTCTCCGATACCCGCGGGCTGCCGGTATTCAATTCCCATGCGGTGGAGTGCCAGCTGCAGCACATCGAGGGACTGTCGGAGCACTTCCTCTACTCCAACGACGACATGTTCTTCGCGCGTCCGGTGCGGCCGTCGATGTTCTTCACCCCGGCCGGTATCAGCCGGTTCATCGAGGCGGACACGCGGATCGGGCCGGGCGTGAACACCGAGCGGCGCAGCGGATTCGAGAACGCCGCGCGGGTGAACCGGCGGCTGCTGGCCGACCGGTTCGGGCACGTCATCACCCGGCACCTGGAACACACACCGGTTCCGTTGCGGCGCAGCGTATTACGGGAGATGGAACGCGAATTCGCGGCGGACTTCGCGCGCACCCGGGACAGCCGGTTCCGGGCGGCCACCGATATCTCGGTCACGAACTCGCTGTATCACTACTACGCCCTGCTCACCGGGCGCGCGGTGCCGCAGGAGTCGGCCAAGGTCCGCTACGTCGACACCACCAGCCACACGGGCCTGGCCCTGCTGGACGGCCTGGCGCACCGGCGCAAGGTGGACTTCTTCTGTCTCAACGACGGCAGCTTCCCGGAGGTCCCGGAGGCCGAGCGGGTGCGAACGGTCTCGGAGTTCCTGCAGGACTACTTCCCGGACCCGGCCCCCTGGGAGCGGATCAGCGACGAGGACCCGCTGGCGGCCCTGGAGCCTGGGGCTGCGTAGGAGCGGATGCCCGCCGGTTCATGACGTGCGGGATGCGGGCGGCGGGTGGGATGACGATCCCCGCCCGCCGCAGGCGTTCGGCGGCCTCCTCGGGGGTCGCCGGCTTGCCGACCGTCGGGCCGTGATCGATCGGCACCACCGAATGCACCACGGTGTCGGGGTAGACGTGCACGTAGTTGAAGCTCTGCGCGCCGTCGCGGCCGCGCTGGCCGCCCTCGGCCACGGACAGATCCTGGCTGTAGCAGGCGGAGGAGGCCACCGAGACCGGGATGCCGGCGAACGTCGCGGTGGTCGAGAAGTGCAGGTGCCCGGCCAGGATGCTGCGCACGTCGGTGCCGTCGAGCACATCGGCGAGCCGCTTCTGGTCGCGCAGTTCCACCGTCACCGCCAGGTCCTGGATGCACGGGACCGGCGGGTGATGCATCGCCAGGATCGTTCCGAACGGCGCCGGATCGGCCAATACCGAACGCAGCCAATCCAATTGGGCATCGGCCAGCTCGCCGTGGTGGTGCCCGGGGACGGTGGTGTCGAGCACCACGATGCGCAGCCCGCCGACGGTGTGCACCCGGTCGAGCGGTTCGGTGGAGCCGTCCTCGTCGAGCAGCCGCTCGCGCAGCGCGGCCCGGCTGTCGTGGTTCCCGGTGACCCATACGACCGGCGCGCCCAGCCGTTCGGCGAACGGCTCGACCAGCGCACGCAGCTTGCCGTAGGCGCGCGGTTCGCCGTGGTCGGTCAGGTCGCCGGTGAACACGATCGCGGTGGGCGTGATGCCGCCGGCCTCCGCATTCGCCAGCAGCCGGCGCAGGCGTTCCTCGGCGTCGACGACGCCGTGCAGCGCGCCGTCGCCGGCGATCAGGTGGGTATCGCTGAAATGGAACAGGACGTGGTCCGGCCGCGGATGCTCCGCGACCCTGCTGAACTGCACCGCGCTTCCTCCCGGCGGTAGCTTGCCTGAGCGGTCGGGGTCCGGTGCGAGCGGTCCGCGTAATCACGCGGAGCCTCCGCTCGAGCGCGCATGGATCCCGCCCTCGGCCTCGAACTCCCGCGCGTCAGGATAGCGAAGCCGCACCCCCCACCCTGCCGACGCGTGGTGACGACATGCTTACGCCGAGATGAGAATTCCGTGTCGGCCGGTGGCCGGGCGGTCTCAGGTGGAGCCACCCAGACTGCCGGCGAGCACCCGCGGCTGGGCCTGTTCGCGCACGCCGAGCAGCGCGAAATAGCGGCGCAGCATCAGCCCGGCGGTGGCGGCCAGGCCCGCCGTCAGCCCCCACCAGACGCCCGCCGCGCCCAGCCCGACAGGGAAGGCGAGCAGCAGCGCTGTGGGCAATCCCACAATCCAGTAGCCGACCAGCGACAGCCGGAATCCGGCGCGGGTGTCCTTCAGTCCGCGCAGCAGGCCGGTGCCGATGTTCTGTGCCGCGTCGAAGAACTGCAGCACGATCGCGATCAGCAGCAGGGTGTGCGCGAGCGCCACCGTGTCGCCGTCGTGGCTGGTGAGGAACGGGCACAGCACCGCGTCGGGCGTGGCCAGGTAGAGCACCCCGACGACGGCGGAGACCAGCGCGGCCTGCCTCAGCGACAGCCAGGCCAGCCCGTGCGCACGCCGGGGCTCGTCGCGGGCCACGGCCTTGCTGACCAGGATCGAGACGCCGTGCGAGAGGCCGATCGCCACCTGGAACACGATGTAGACGAGTTGGTAGACGACGTTGTGCGCGGCCAGCGCGGCCGGGCCCAGGGTGCCCATCACCAGGGCCAGCACCGAGAACATGCCGGCCTCGGATCCGTAGGTGAGCGCGATCGGCGTGCCCAGCCGCAGCTCCGCGGCGACGGTCCGCAGCCGCACCGGCCACATCCGCACCGGCAGCGTCGCGCCCAGTCGCCCGTCGTGCCGCACCATCGCCCAGAGCACGGCGAAGGTGATCAGGAAGACCAGCGAGGTGGCGATGCCCACGCCGGTCAGGCCCATCGCCGGCAGCCCCGCCCAGCCGTGCATGAAGCCCAGCGCGAGAACGAGATTCAGCGCCACCGAACCGAGGGTGACCAGCAGCAGCGCCTGCGGGCGCTGCATGCCGACGGTGTACTGGCGCAGCACCTGGAACCACAGGCACGGCAGCAGGCCGGGGGCCAGCGCCACCATCATGGGCCGCGCCGCGGACAGCACCGCCGCGTCCTGCCCCAGCCATTGCAGCGCCCAGCCCAGCGCGACGAGGACCAGCCCGCCGAGCAGGCCCGCGACGGTCGCGATCAGGAAACTGGACCGGACGACGTCGCGGATCTCGCCGTCGGGATCGGTGCCGCGCTTCTCGGCGCGGCTGAGCACGGTGGCGACCTGGTTGCCGGTGGCGGTGATCAGGCCGACGCACATGGTGCGGATCTGGTTGAACAGGGTCAGGGCCAGGCCACCGGCCGCCACCTGGGTGATGCCGAGCGAGCCCATCAGCGCGATGTTCGTGGTCGACACCGCGATCTGTGCGAGCTGGGTCAGCGCGATGGGCGTGGCCAGCGTGCTGAGGCTGCGCCAATCGGAACGGTTCGATGCGCCGCTCATTGCACCCTTTCGTGTATGAGAACCACGTTCTCGAACTTGCTCACAACTGTTCTCGTAGTTAGGTTTACCTTACTTCCTGAATCGGGGGAAGTCGGCATCGCCCGGGCGTGTCCGCAGTCGGGGCGTGTCGGTGTCACGGCGCGCCGACCAGGTCTCGGTGCGCGGGCGAGTAGCGGTTCAGCAACTCGAGCACCTCGCTCTCGGTGGATTCGTCCAGCAGGTCGCGGTCGTTCATCCAGTCGTCGTCGAAGACGGTGTCCAGATACTTCTCGCCGCCGTCGCACACGATCGTGACGACGGTGGAGCCGGCCGGGAACTGCTCGAGCCGGGTCAGCGCGGCATGCACGGAACCGCCGGCCGAACCGCCGATCAGCAGGCCCGTCTTCGTCGCCACCGCACGGGCGGTGGCGAAGGCGGCCGCATCGGACACCTTCAGGCCCTCGTCCAGCAGCGCGTAGTCGACGGCCGTGCCGACGGTGGCGCCCGGCGGGGTGCCGGTGCCCGACTGCCAGTACGGCCCGCCCGGCCCGCCGAACGCGATCGAGCCCACCGGCTCCACGCCGATCACTCGTGGGCGGCAGCCCAATTCGCGCAGCCGCCGGGCGGTGCCGAACAGCGAACCGCCGGTGCCGACCGCCGACAGCAGGATGTCGACCCGTTCCAGATCGTCCAGCAACTCCTTGGCGACGGCATAATATCCGACCGCGTTGGCGTCGTTGTTGTGCTGTTCGGTGAAGTAGGCGTCGGGCCGGGCGTCCGCCATCGCCTCGGCCAGGTCCTCCCGCGCCGAGGTGGCCAGGCTCGGCTCGATGTCGCCCGAACGGGGGCCCTCCGTGGTTACGCAGGCTGCCTCCTCCGGGCCCTGACCGTTCGGGCGAGTGTCACCATCGTCGGCGACGTAGACGAGTTCGGCTCCCATGGCTTGCATCGCGCGCAGTTTGTCCTTGGCGGCGTGGTGGTCGACGACCGCGGTGAAGCGATACCCGCGTTCGGCCGCCACCACCGCCAGTCCCAGTCCGGTATTTCCGGACGTGGACTCGATGATATGCCCGCCAACCTTCAGCAAACCACGACTCTCCGCATCGAGAACCATGGCGCGGGCCATCCGGATCTTCGCGGCGCCGGTCGGATTGAACTGCTCGAGCTTGAGCAGCAGCCGGGTGCCGGTGTCGGTGGTGGCGAGCTCGAACAACGGAGTGTTGCCGATCAGGTCCGTCACGCGCGTGACGAGAGCCATGCGGGTCTCCTCGGACTGGATGTGCAGGGGACTGGTGGGATGAGAGCGGCCGGGTTATCCGGCGTCGAGCGTCCAGCGGAATCGGCCGTCGGGCGCCTCGTGCAGCACCACCTTCGGCGGGATCGGTAACTGGTGGAACTCGGACTCGTTGGAGTCCATCTGATAGCCGGCGGTATTCGGGTAGACGAGCAGATCACCGGGTTCGGCCGCGCGCGGCAGCGGGATGCGCCGCCAGCTGAGCATGTCGGATTCGAGGCAGGTGGCCGCGCCGACACTGGCCGGGGTAAGGGTACCGGGGCGGGACGGCCACAGCACCGGATCGGGCAGGTATTCGCTGTCGAACCACTGCTCGGACAGGCTCAGGCTGGTGCCGTCGACCGTCAGCAGCTGGTACGGGTGTCCCTCGGCAGTGCGGACTTTCGCGCCCTGCACGCGGAACACGGTGCTGCCGGCCCGATCCAGCAGGGCCCGGCCGGGCTCGACGGCCAGGCGAACATCGTTGTCGCGCAGGCGTTCGGCGAGATCGTCGAGGGCGAGGACGGCGGCGAGCATCGCCGGGCCGGCGATCGCGCTGTGGTACGGGTAGTAGGAGCCGAAGGTCTTGCCGGCGTGAAACCAGTGCGGGGTAACGGCTTCGGTGAACGCCGCCCAGTCTCGTTCCGGCACGTAGTCGACCGCGAAACCGCCGCCGATCGAGAGCGTCGTCACCGGATGGCCGAGATCGCGGGCCGCGCGACAGCGTTCGAGCAGGGCCGCGGCCAGTTCGGCGCGGGGCGCCGGAGCGTAGCCGGAGAGGTGGAAGCTGAACCCCTCGATCCGCACCGGTCCGAGATCGGTGCGGGCGAGGACGAGCTCGAGCTCGTCGCCGGACATGCCGAAACGGCTGGCGGAGTTCGGGGGCAGCGCGCGCAGCAGCACCCGGGCCGGCATGCCGAGCGCGGCGAGCCGGTCCAGTTCGCCGGGCTCATCGATGGCGATCAGCGCCCGGTGCCGGGCCGCCAGCCAGAGCAACTCACCGGACTTCGCGGGCCCGGTCACCATCAGGTCCTCGCCTCGAATGCCCTGTGCCAGAGCCGAAACCAGTTCGCCGACGCTCGCCACGTCGACTCCCGCGCCGTGTTCCGCGCAGGCCCGAACCACGCACGCGGCCTTGTTCGCCTTCTTGCCGTAGTAGACCGCCCCGGCCACGGCCGCCTGGTCGAACACGGTCCGGAAGGCGTCGATGGTGCGACCCACGCGGTCCGGGTACATCAGGTGGAACGGCCCGCCGATCGCCTCGGCGATGTCCCCCAGCAGATGCGGGTCGGCGAGCAGCCGGTGCTCCCGGTCGTCCCGATGCGCGGGCAGCGGTGCCGCCGCAATGTCGGGGCCGCGGCGACCGGCTGTGTCGTCGGGGCCGCGGCGACCGGCTGTGTCGTCGGGGCCGCCGCGACCGGCTGTGCTGTCGGGGCCGCCGCGACCGGCTGTGCTGTCGGGGCCGCCGCGACCGGCTGTGCTGTCGGGGCCGCCGCGACCTGCCGTCCTGTCGGGGACGCTGCCGGTGGCATCCGGTGTGTCGGTCGGGCCGAGGCTCCTGGCGGGAGTTCGCTCGGCCTGGCCGCTCAATCCCATACCGGGACCTCCGTGCCGCGGCCGTCGGCGATGGCGCGCTGGGCGAGGGCGTGGGCGACGGCGACGTCGGTGAGGACCAGGCCGCTGTTGTAGACGAAGATGCGCTCGTCGTCGCTGCGGCGGCCCGGTGTCCGGCGGTTCAGGATCTGCGGCAGTTCGGCGTCGACCGGGCGGAGCCGGCCGTCCGGGCCCGCCATATCGGTTCCGGTCAGTGCCATCTGCTCGGCGCTGGTGGCGACTACGCGGTCGGCGTCGGTCAGCGTCGACGGGGCCAGGCCGTAGCCGACCAGCACGGTCACCGCGCCCGGCGCGAGTTCGGCGGATTCGACGGCGACCTTGGTTCCGGGGCCGGCGGTGGCCAGCACGACGTCGGCCTCGCGGGCGGCGGCGTAGGGGTCCGGCACCGTCTCCAGTTCCGCGTGCGGATGGTGTGCCGCCAGCTGTTCGTGCACGGCCTTCAACCCGTCGGGATGCGTGCCGTACACCATCAGCCGGTTCAGCTGCGGGTTGGCGGCGAGCAAGTGCGGCAACGCATGTCGGCCCTGGGTGCCGGTGCCGATCAGCAGCACGCTGCGCGCGTCGGAGCGTACGGTCTCGCGGACCAGCAGCGCCGACACCGCCGGAGTGCGCAGCGCGCCGACGCGGGCACAGTCCATCATCGCGATCGGCATGCCGGTGGCATCGTCGTACAGCGTTATGGTCGTGTAGTACTTCTTCGTGCTGCGGTCGTGGTTCGGATCGAACTTGTACGAGGTCTTCATCGCGACGACCCGCCGGCGACCGTCGCGTCCGAGCATGGCGTAGGCCACCGACCAGCCGTCGGGATGCGCGACGCTGAGCTTGCGCGGATTGTCCGAATCTCCCGACGCCAGCGCCAGATACGCCTCCTCGACGGCGCGCACCACGTCGACCGGTGTGATCGGAACGTCGGCGAGGTCGCTGCGGCTGAGTACGCGCAGCGGTGTCGGTCGGGCAGTCACGGGCAGTCCTCGGCTCATCGGTCCGGCGGTCGGTCGGTGGGCATCCACGCGGCACCTCCCTGTGCCGCAACGGATTCGGTAGCGAACGGCGTGACCGTCTCCTGCCCGTACCCGCTCTCACCGGCCTCGGCCGGATGGCGGGGGCGGGGCAGGCGGATGTTGACCCGCTTGAGCCAGCGGTCCGTCCCGTCGTACCTCGGGGCGAACGGTACCCGACCGTGCACCACCACGTCATTGTCGACCAGCAGCAGCTCGCCCGGCGCGAGCACGGCGGTGCGGCACACCCGCTCCAGCTCCGTGCCGAGATGGTCGTAGGCACTGCGGAATTCGGCATCGGCGTCGTCGAGGGGAGTGTAGGCGGGGTCGTAGCGCAGCGTCGGGCCGCCCTCGCCGCCGCCGACCGTCGCCACCGGAGTGGCCGGATACCGGTGAAAGTCGGTGCCGTAGGAGACATCCGGCAGGATCGGCAGCATCGGCTCGCCCAGCCGGCGCCGCTGCCGTTCGTCGAGGCGGACCTGGCGCACCGACGAGACCGTGGTGCCCACCCGGTCCGGATTGCGCAGGCAGCCGAGCATGAGCAGCTGTGCGCGGCGGGGGTGGAAGGCGTCCTCGGTGTGCGGCTCGAGCAGCGTGGTGCTGGACGCGCCGGACTGTTCGTGCTCGTGGCCCCGGGAGGGGACGATGTTGTTGACCAGCCGGCCGCCCTGCTGCCCCTGCCAGCCGAACGGTTCGCCGGCGCCGCGGGCCAGCAGCAGCATCGTCAGGTCGAGCCGGAACGAGTCGTGGCGGTGCGCCGGCTCGCCGCTCCAGGCCGCCGCCTGCCGCCAGTCGCTCGGGGTGGGGCCGAGTTCGTTGTCGCGCAGCGGCAACCGGCCGACGATCGCGGCGCCGGCCGCGGTGGCCGGCGGGCGCAGCACATCGCGCACCGAACCCGGTAAGCGAGCCGCGTGCGTGTCGATCAGCTCGAGCAGTGTCGGGTCGGTGAGCGTGGCCGCGGCGCGCGCGGATAAACCCGGCATGCCTTCGATTGTGGCGGCGATCTCGCGCGCCGTGTCCCGAACGGCCTGTGCGGCCGCGGCGGGCAGTTCGCGGCGTTCGATCTCGCCGGATTCGGTGGGGTGGTGTGTCATACGTTCGCAGAGAACGTTTTTCACCAGGCATTCCCTTCTTCGCAACGGTGGTGAAGCAGGTGGTGAAGACTCGGTCTGCGAAATTAGCGTTTCCCGCTAACTTAAGCAAGGCTTACCTAAAGGACATACTTACTATAGCAAGCGGGCATCACCGAGCGGACAACCACAGTAGTCGGCGAGCAAACCGTGTCGACACACCGGCGGCGGGGTGTCGGCATGGACGCAATCCGCCCTGTGCCGCAGAATTTTTAGGTTAGCCTTGGCTGTTCACGGCCGCTCGGATGGGACACGGCCGCTCGGATGGGACGAGGAACCTGCGATGACCACCATGACCCGTCGGCGGATTCTGGGCGCCGGACTCGGAGTGAGCGCCGCGCTGGCGCTCGGAGGCTGCGGCGGCGGGACGGATACCGGCACACTGCGCGTCGGCGCCCTTGGCAAGGTGCCTGCGCTGCAACGCGATCCGCACGCAAACCTGAGCAACGAGAGCGATTTCCTGATCGCCTCGCTGGTCTACGATCCGCTCACGGTGCCGGGCGCCGATCCGACCGTGCAGCCGCGGCTGGCGTCGCGGTGGTCCGCCGACCCGGAGCAGCGGCGCTGGACCTTCACTCTCGCCGAGGGCGCGCGCTTCCACGACGGCAGCCCGGTGACCGCCGACGACGTGGTGTGGTCGCTGCGGCGGCTGCGCGAGGTGGGCGGGGAATCCAAGATGCCGGTCGCCCGGCCCGGCGATATCGTCGCCGACGGGCCCGGCCGGGTGGTGGTGACGGCGGCCGCGCCCAATACCCAGATCCCGCTGCTGGTCCGGCTGATGACATTTACCGTCAAGCAGGGCACTGCCGACTTCGCGAATGCCGTTGGCAGCGGGCCCTTCCGGCTCGAGTCCTACCGGCAGGGCAACGCCCGGCTGGTCCGCAACGACGCCTGGCACGGGCCGAAACCGCGGCTGGAGGCCATCGAGGTCACCATGTTCGACAGCGTCGACGCGCTGTCGAACGCGGTCGTCGGCGGGCAGATCGACCTGGCCTCCAATGTGGGCGCGATCGCCGGCCGCACCGCGGGCGGGCGCGGCGATCTGCAGGTGGTGCGGCGGCCCGACGACACCGCGGTCGCCATCGCCATGCGCACCTCCGACGGCCCGTTCGCCGATCCGCGGGTGCGGGCCGCGCTGCGGCTGGCCACCGACCGTGATGCCCTTGTAGCACAATCGTTCTCGGGTTACGGACGGGTCGCCAACGACATCCTCGGCACCGGTGACCCGCAGTACGCCGCCGACATTCCGCAGCGCCGCCGCGATCTCGAGCGCGCCCGGGCACTGCTGGCGCAGGCCCGGTTCGACACCGCCGCGAGCTATCAGCTGGTCACCAAGGAGGAGGCGCCCGGGGAGGCCGAATCGGCCAAGGTGTTCGCCACCCAGATGCGCGAGGCCGGCGTGAATATCGAGGTGGTGGTGCAGGAGTCGGGCACCTTCTACGACCGCACCTGGCTGCACGCGCCGCTCTACACGGTGAACTGGGGCACCAACGACTCGGTGCTGTTCTACGCCTCGAAGCTGATGGCCTCGGGCAGCAATCGCAACGAAACCGCCTTCGCCGACCCGGAATTCGACGCCGTCACCGCCACCGCGCTGGGGTCGGCGAATCCGGCCGACTACGCACGGGCCTGCCGCACGGTGCAGCAGATCCAGCACGAGCGCGGCGGATACCTGGTGTGGGGCATGGCCGACGGCATCGATATCGCGTCGAGCCGGGTGCGCGACCTGCCGACGCTCGGTGGGTTCGGGCGGGTCCAGCTGGAACGGGTCTGGCTGGCGTGAGCACCGTCGTCGAGGCGACGGCCGAGGTGGGTGCCGGCGGTGCCCGGGGCCGCCGATGGGTCCCGGTCGCCGGGCTCGTGCTGCGCCGGTTCGCACTGCTGCTGGTCCTGCTGATGCTGGTGTTCGCCGCGATATCGCTGCTGCCGGGCGATGCCGCACGCGCCGCGCTGGGCCGCGATGCCGCGCCGGAGACCATCGCGGCGAAGCGGCACGAGCTCGGCCTGGATCAGCCGCTGCCGCAGCGGTTCTGGTCCTGGCTGAGCGGGCTGGCAACCGGTGATTTCGGCACCACCGTGCACGGGCGTTCCATCGCCGACCTGCTCGCCGGTTCCGCCCCGCAGACGCTGCTGCTGGGCGGACTGGCGTTCGCGCTCACCGTGATCGCCTCGCTCGGCTGCGGTATGTGGTGGGCGGCACGGCCGTCCGGGTGGGCGGCGCGGGTGCTGCAGCCGGCGACGGCGATGGTGGTGGCGCTGCCGGAGTTCGTGGTCGCGGCGGTGCTGATCATGGTGTTCTCGTTCGCGGCCGGGTGGTTTCCGGCGGTCACGGTGGCCGGCCGGTCCGGGTTCCCGGCCGATGCGAGCATGCTGGTGCTGCCGGTGCTGGCGCTGGCCGTGCCGCAGACCGGGTGGAACACCCGGGTCGTCCGGAGCGCGCTGGCCGATGCCGCCCGCGCGCCGCACGTGGAAAACGCGGAGCTGGAGGGTATTTCGCCGCGTCACCTGATGGTGCGGCACGTGCTGCCGGTGGCGCTGCCCGCGATCGCCGCCTCCTACGCCACGACGGTCGGGATGCTGCTCGGCGGCGCGCTGGTCGTCGAGAGCCTGTTCAACTATCCGGGACTCGGCGCGCTGCTGGCGGGTTCGGTCGCCGACCGCGACACCGCGCTGGCCGCCGCGACGGCCGCGGTCGCGGGCGCGACGATCCTGTGCGTGCTGCTGCTGGCCGATGGCCTGCGCGGGTGGGCGATGCGGGGCCGGCGATGACCGCGTCCGGAGGTGGCCGGTGTTCCGCCGCGCCTGCCCGGAGGTGGAAGATCCCAGTGGGACACAGGATATCGGGGGCGCGGCGATGACCCGGGCGCTGGTGCTGCGGGGGACGCCCGCGTTGATCGTGGTCGTCGCCGCGGTGGCCGGGCCGTGGGTGGCGCCGCGGCCGGTGGACGCGACCGTCGGAATACCCTTCTCCGCGCCACACCGGGGCGTCTGGCTGGGTGGCGATCGGCTCGGGCGCGACGTGTTCAGCCAGCTGCTGCACGGCGGTTGGGGCCTGATCCTGCTGGCGGCGATCATCGCGGCCGCGGTCACGGGGCTGGCGAGCGTGCTGGGTGCGGTGGCCGCGCTGCGGCCGCGGTGGGGTGCGGTGATCGAGCGCGGTGCCGATCTGGCGATCCTGCTTCCGGTGGTGCTGGCCATGATGCTCGTGGTGCTGTCCTGGCCGCAGTCCGGCGCCGCCGGGGTGGTGCTGATCGCGATCATGTTCGGGACCCCGTACTCGGCAAGGGTTTTCGCGGCGGCTGCCGCGGGCGTGGCGGCCACCGGCTACGTCGAGGCGGCGCGGCTCGGTGGGGAACCGACGGCTTCGGTGATCTTCCGTGAGGTGCTGCCGAATCTGCGCGAACTGGTGTTCACCCAGCTCGGCCTGCGTTTCGTCGAGGGCATGTATGTGGTTGCCACCGCAGCCTTCCTCCAGCTGCCCGCCACGCTCGGCGCGTCCAACTGGGCGGTCATGGTGCGCGACAACGCCTCCGGAATCCTGTTGAACCCGTGGGCCGTGCTGGCCCCGAGCCTCGCCGTCGGTGTCGTCGCGGTGAGCGCGAATCTGCTGGCGGCGGCTCTGGGGCGGCGGGAGGTGGTCCGGAAGTGATTGCGGTCGAACGACTGTCGGTGCGCACGCCGGGCGGGGCGACGCTGCTGGCGCCGATCTCGCTGCGGGTGCCGGAGGGCGGTATCGCGGCGCTGCGCGGGCCGTCCGGCTGCGGAAAGTCGACGCTGCTGAAGGCACTACTCGGGCACGTGCCGGCGGGAACCACCGCCACCGGTACGGTCCGGGTCGGCGAACACGACGTGCTGGCCCTGGAGTCCGTGGCGCTGCGGAGGTTTCGGCGTCACGACATCGCCTTCGTCGGCCAGGATCCCGGCGTGGCCCTGAACCCGACCATGCGGGTCCGGTCGCTGCTCGGTGAACTGGCCGACCGTGACCGGGCGATGGCGGCGCTGGCCGCGGTCGAGCTGCCGGAGTCGTACCTGCGCCGCCGGCCGGCCGAACTGTCCGGCGGCGAACAGCGCCGAATCGCCTTGGCCCGGGCCCTTGCCCGGCGGACCCCCGTGCTCGTCCTGGACGAGCCGCTGGCCGGGCTGCACGGGCGGCTGCGCACCGCGGTGGTGCGCCTGCTGAGCCGGCTGTCCGATGAGCACGGTGTCACCCTCGTGGTCTCCGGGCACGACACCGCCACCTTGCGTGAGCTCACCGATCGCCATGTCACCGTCGGGGACGTGCCGCGGGTCGACGGCGGGCGCGGTCGTGGCGGGCACCGGGACGGCGGCGAGCGTGACCACGACGAGCAGCCGCTGCGGGGACGGATACCGGGTCCGCGCGACAACGGTGCGCGGCCCGCGCTGCCGCAGACCCTCGAATCCGGTGAGGTCGACGCGAATCGAGCCGCCGAGGTGCCGGCACCACCGGTCGCCGTTTCCGCCGATGGCGTGGGTGAGCAGGTTCTTTCGATGTCGGGAATGTGCGTGGCGATCGACCGTCGGCAGGTGCTCGGCGATATCGATCTGCGGCTGGCCGCGGGCGAGGCACTGGCGGTGACCGGCCCGTCCGGGGCGGGTAAATCGACGCTGGCGCGCGCCGCGGTGGGGCTGCGCCGCCCTGCGGCCGGGACCGTGCGCGCGGCCGGGCGGATCGGCCTGGTGCCGCAGGACAGCGCCGGTAGCCTGAATCCGCGCCGCACAGTGGCGCAGACCCTGTCCCGGCCGCTGCGCCGCCATCGCGGCGTGCGCGGGCCGGAGGTCACGGAATCCATTGCCGAGCTGTTGCGCACCGTCGAGCTGAAACCCGAACTGGCCCACCGTTACCCGCACGAATTGTCCGGCGGGCAGCGGCAGCGAGTGGCGCTCGCGCGTGCCCTTGCCCTCGACCCCGCGGCGCTGGTGTGCGACGAGATCACCTCCGCGCTGGACAGCGACACCGCCGAGGCGATCATGACCCTGCTCGACCGCCTCCGCCGCGACCGGGGCCTGGCCCTGCTGGTCATCACTCACGACATCGACCTGGCCGCCCGCTACTGCACCCGCATGACCGTCCTGGACTCCGGCCGCATCGCCGAGTTCGGGCCCCTTCCGGACCTTCTCGCCGCCCCGACCCACGACGCCACCCTGGCCCTGCTGGGCTGAACGGCGTATCGGCGGGTACGCACCGATCGGCACGCCTCGGGCAACTGCGGGTCGACACGGCCGAGGTCGGACGTGTCGCGCGGGTATGTCGTAGCCGGGTACTCGCGGGAATCCGGATGATGGAAGGGTGTGTCCGAACAAGACCGGTGCTCGCGCCGTCTCCAGGGTCCGCGCCGGCGTTCTCGTCGCCGTCGCGGCCGCAGTTGTGCTGTCCGGTTGCGGGGGAGTGGGGAAGCTGCCGCCGATCCCGGACGGATTCCCGCCGGGCGCGGGCGCCCCGGTCCCGCCGATCGAACTCGACGCGCCCGGACGCAGCGCCGAGCAGCTGCGCGAATGGGCCGACGAACAGTCCGACGGGCTGGGCATTCCGTCGGTGGCGCTGCAGGCGTACGGCTATGCCGCCGCCGTGATGGCGCGTTCGCAGCCGGAGTGCGGCGTCGGCTGGACCACGGTCGCCGGTATCGCCCGGGTGGAGAGCAAACACGGCAGCCACGGCAGCTCCCGGCTCGGGGACGACGGTGCGGTGAGCCCGCCGATTCGCGGTGTGCCCCTGGACGGTTCGCCCGGCGTGGCGCGCATCGTCGACGAGGCGGCGTCGGCCGGTGTCGGCGAGCCCGTCTACGTGCGCGCGATGGGCCCGTTCCAGTTCCTGCCCGAAACCTGGCAGCGCTGGGGTGTGGACGCCAACGGCGACGGCGTCGCCGATCCGGACAACATCGATGACGCCGCCCTGTCCGCCGCCCGCTACCTGTGCGTCAGCGGCGGCGTCCTCACCACCGCGGAGGGCTGGCAGCGCGCGTTGCTCACCTACAACCAGTCCACCGCCTACCTGAACAGAGTGCGCGACTGCGCCGCCGCCTACAGCGTCGGCCGGCGAGCCTGAACCGGTCGAATCGCCACGAACCCGCCCGGGCCGATCCGTGCGCGCGTGCGTACCGGCTGCGGCGGGCTCACCGGTACGGACTCGACCTCGGCTGCCCGAGTGCGCGGACCCGGCATGGGCCGACGGTGGGTTCGCGGTGCCTACGTTAGGCTCGCAGACGCACGGGTTCACCGTGCGACCTGCTCATGGACGGCGGTGGGCGGGACCGAGTCAGGAGCCGAAGGAGTGTCGTTTTCGTGGCCATCATCGAACAGGTCGGAGCTCGCGAGATCCTGGATTCGCGTGGTAACCCCACCGTCGAGGTCGAGATCGCCCTCGACGACGGCACGCTGACCAGGGCGGCCGTGCCGTCCGGTGCCTCCACCGGCGAGCACGAGGCGGTGGAGCTGCGCGACGGCGGTGAGCGCTACAGCGGCAAGGGCGTGCGCAAGGCCGTGGAGGGCGTGCTCGACGAGATCGCCCCGGCCGTCATCGGTCTGGACGCGGTCGAACAGCGCACCGTCGATCAGGTGCTGCTGGATCTGGACGGCACCCCCGACAAGTCCCGGCTGGGCGCCAACGCGCTGCTGGGCGTCTCGCTGGCGGTCTCGCGCGCGGCCGCCGAATCCTCGGGCCTGGAGCTCTTCCGCTACCTCGGCGGCCCGAACGCGCACGTGCTGCCGGTGCCGATGATGAACATCCTGAACGGTGGCGCACACGCCGACACGAGCGTCGACGTGCAGGAGTTCATGATCGCCCCGATCGGCGCGCCCACCTTCCGGGAGGCGCTGCGCTGGGGCGCGGAGGTATACCACGCGCTGAAGGCCGAGCTGAAGAGCAAGGGCCTGAACACCGGCCTGGGCGACGAGGGCGGCTTCGCCCCCGATCTGCCGGGCGGTACCCGCGAGGCGCTGGACCTGATCGTGGCCTCGATCCGCAAGGCCGGTTACCGGGTGGGCGCCGATGTGGCGCTGGCGCTCGACGTGGCGGCCACCGAGTTCTACACCGCGGGCACCGGTTACACCTTCGAGGGCAGCGTCCGCTCGGCCGACGAGATGACCAAGTTCTACGGCGAGCTGCTGGCGGCCTACCCGCTGGTCTCGATCGAGGACCCGCTCTCGGAGGACGACTGGGACGGCTGGGTCTCGCTCACCGACCAGATCGGCGACCGGGTGCAGCTGGTCGGCGACGACCTGTTCGTCACCAACCCGGAGCGGCTCGAGGACGGCATCGAGAAGGGCGCCGCGAACGCGCTGCTGGTGAAGGTGAACCAGATCGGCACGCTGACCGAGACCCTGGACGCGGTGGAGCTGGCGCACCGCAACGGCTACAAGTCGATGATGAGCCACCGCTCCGGCGAGACCGAGGACACCACCATCGCCGACCTGGCGGTCGCCGTCGGCAGCGGCCAGATCAAGACCGGCGCCCCGGCCCGCAGCGAGCGGGTGGCCAAGTACAACCAGCTGCTGCGCATCGAGGACGCGCTGGGTGATTCGGCACGCTACGCCGGGGATGTTGCGTTCCCGCGCTTCGTGTTCGAGGGGTAGTACCGTCGGAACGGTTGTGAATGGCCGATCCCCGGGGTGTGAGATATGACGGAACGACGGGCGCGCGGTACCAGTCCGGCCGGACGCGGTGACCGCCGCTCGTCGCGGGCCGGTCGTTCCCGTCCGGAGAAGTCGGCCACCGGGGCCGGCTCCGCGTCCCGCACCACCGCCGGCAAGCGGACCGTCCAGCGGCGCACCGCGTCCGGCCGGTCCGCGGCGGCGCGCGACAAGCACGAACGCAAGATCCTGGGACTGTCCACCGGCCGGGCCGTGATCCTGGCCGCGGTGCTGTGCGCGCTGGCGCTGACCCTGGCCGTGCCGATGCGCACCTATTTCAGCCAGCGTTCCGAATCGGCCCAGCTGGCGCAGCAGCGCAAGGAGCTGGAGGCCGATCTGGCCTACCTGCGCGACCGCCGTGCGCAGCAACAGGATCCGGCCTACATCCGTTCCGAGGCACGCGATCGGCTGCGGCTGGTGATGCCCGGCGAGACCGCCTATATCGTGCAGGTGCCCGGTATCGAACAGCCGCCGGTTCCGGCGCTGACCCCGCGGCCGCGCCGACCCGACCCCTGGTACACCGAGCTGTGGCGCAGCATGTCCGCGCCGCAATCCGCACCCCCGCCCGCGAGCCCGGAAGGAGCGCCCCGGTGACAGAGCCCGCGAGCGAGGCCGATCTGGAGATCGTCGCCCGGCAGCTGGGCCGGGTGCCGCGTGGCGTGCTCGGCATCGCCTACCGCACCCCCGACGGTCAGCCCGCCGTGGTCAGGACGGCGCCGCGGCTGCCCGACGGCACGCCGTTCCCGACGCTGTACTACCTGACCGATCCGCGGCTGACCCTGGAGGCGAGCCGGCAGGAGGCGGCCGGGCTGATGAAGGACATGTCCGAGCGGCTGCGCACCGATGCGAAGCTGGCCGCCGCCTACCGTGCGGCGCACGAGAGCTACCTGGCCGAGCGCGACGAGATCGAGTCGCTGGGAACGGATTTCAGCGGCGGCGGCATGCCGACGCGAGTGAAGTGTCTGCACGTGCTGATGGCGCACGCGCTGGCGAAGGGGCCGGGGGTGAATCCGCTCGGTGACGAGGCGGTGGCGCTGGCCGCCGACAACGGGTTGCGCGGCACCGCCGTTGCGGCAGACTGGCCGAAGTACGAGCAGCCGGATGCGGCGGGAAAGGACAGCGATGAGTGACCGGGTGGCCGCCGTCGACTGCGGCACGAATTCGATCCGGTTACTGATCGCGGAGGTCGGCGCCGACGGGGCACTGTCCGATGTGCACCGGGAGATGCGGATCGTGCGCCTCGGGAAGGGCGTGGACGCCAGCGGCGAGCTGAATCCGGAGGCGATCGAACGCACCCGGGTGGCGCTGCACGACTACGTGGACCGGATGGTCGAGGCGGGGGTGGCCAGGGTGCGCATGGTCGCCACGTCGGCCACCCGCGACGCCCGCAACCGCGACGACTTCTTCGCCATGGCCGCAACGGAATTGGGGCGCGTGGTACCGGGCGCCGAGGCCGAGGTCATCACCGGCGACGAGGAGGCGCGGCTGTCGTTCGCCGGTGCGGTCGGCGAATTGTCCGGTGCCGAGGGCCCGTTCGTCGTCGTCGATCTCGGCGGCGGATCCACCGAGGTGGTGCTGGGCGACGGCACGGGCGTGGAGTCGGCCTATTCCGCCGACATCGGCTGCGTCCGCATCACCGAGCGCTGCCTGCACGGCGATCCGCCCACTCCCGAGGAGGTCGCGTCGGCGCGGTTCTTCGCCGCGCAGCGCCTGGCGCAGGCGTTCGGCGTGGTGCCGGTGGAGCGGGCGCGCACCTGGGTGGGCGTCGCGGGGACGATGACGACCCTCGCCGCGGTTGCGCTCGATTTGCCCGAGTACGACTCGGAGGAGGTGCACCGCACCCGGCTGAGCCTGCCCCGGGTGCGGGAGGTCTGCGATCGGCTGATCGGGATGAACCACGACGAACGTGCCGCATTAGGTCCGATACATCCGGGCCGGGTCGACGTGATCGGCGGCGGTGGCGTGATCACCGAGGTGCTCGCCGACGAGCTGGCCCGGCGGGCCGGCATCGCCGAGCTGATCGTGAGCGAGCACGACATCCTCGACGGCATCGCTCTCTCGATCGCCTGACCGTCCGCGTCGTTTCGCCGAATCATCCTGTGGGGCAATGGCATCGGTTCGCCGATGGCATGGGTCGCGGCCGTCGGACCGATCCTCGCGGGTGCGCCGGTTCGGCCCGTGGCGCACGCGTCGGTCCCGGACAGCCGCGGTTGCCTCCGGATCGTGCGTCATGTTGTCGGCGATTCGTCCGGTCCGGTCGTTTCCTGCCGAGATGGCCGGGTGGGACGGTGGCGCATTGTGGTCAGTTCGGGTTCGGCGCGTTGGGCACAATGCACGCAAACGGTGCGCGAACTGAACAGTGCGACCGGAACGCACCTCATGGATACAGATGTCCAGTTACGCTCCCTGCGGGGGGCGACACGAAATCCGGGTCGCTCGAATCGAGGCAACCGGCGCCCGGTTGCTGAAGAATTGCGTGACATGGAAGGGTCGAGTATATGACCGGAGTGGCCCACTCGGCGCAGCGGAGTGCCGGCCGCCGCGTCTTCGGGCACCCGGTCGGCTTGGTGAACCTGTTCGGGGTCGAGCTGTGGGAGCGGTTCTCGTTCTACGGCATGCTCACGATCCTGGGCTACTACCTCTACTATTCGGCCGGCGAGGGCGGGCTCGGGCTGGAGCAGTCCACCGCGACCGGCATCGTCGGCGCCTACGGCGGCCTGGTGTACCTGTCGACCGTGCTGGGCGGTTGGGTTGCCGACCGCGTGCTGGGCATGGAACGCACCGTCTTCTACGGCGGCGTCGTGGTGATGGCCGGGCATATCGCCCTCGCGGTGATCCCGGGGCTGCCGGGCGTGGGCGTCGGCCTGGTTCTGGTCGCCCTCGGCAGCGGCGCGCTGAAGGCCAACGCGTCGGCGCTGCTGGGCACGCTCTACGACACCGGCGATGCTCGGGTCGACGGCGGCTTCACGCTGTTCTATCTGGGTATCAATCTCGGCTCGTTCGTCGGTCCGCTGATCACCGGCCTGCTGCAGGACCACGTCGGATTCCACTACGGGTTCGGCGCGGCCGCGGTCGGGATGGCGCTGGGGCTGGCGCAGTACATGGTGTTCCGGCGCAATCTGGGCACGCACGGCCGGGAGATACCGAATCCGCTGCCGCGCAACGAGATCGGACCCGTGGTCGGTGTCGTGGTGGCGGCGGTGGCCCTCGTGGTGCTCGCCGTGGCGATTCGCCTACTGACGCTGGGCAACCTGTCCGATGTGACGACCGTCGTCATCGCCCTCGCCGCGATCGTCTACTTCGCGGTGCTGCTGAACAGCCGCAAGGTGACGCGCATCGAGCGCAGCCGGGTGCGCGCGTTCATCCCGCTGTTCCTCGCCAACGCCGTGTTCTGGTCGCTGTTCCAGCAGATCTTCACCGTGCTCGCGGTGTACTCCGACGAGCGGATGAACTGGTCGCTGTTCGGCTGGACCGCGCCGTCGAACTGGATCGGCTCGGAGGAGCCGGTCTGGATCATCGTGCTGTCTCCGCTGTTCGCGGCCATGTGGACCAAGCTGGGGAACCGGGCGCCCACGACTCCGCACAAATTCGCCTTCGGCGTGATCGGGATGGGCGTCTCGTTCCTGCTGTTCGTCCTGCTGGCCGGGTTCGAGGGCAAGACCGTGCCCGCGCTGCTGGTCTTCCTCATCCTCGGCGGCTTCGCGGTCTCCGAACTGCTGCTGTCACCGATCGGCCTGTCGGTGACGACACAGCTCGCCCCGGCGGCCTACCGCGCCCAGATGATGTCGCTGTACTTCGTCTCTGTCGCCCTCGGCACCGCGATGTCCGGCGTGCTGTCGAAGTACTACGATCCCGACCACGAGATCGCCTACTTCGGCATCACCGGCCTGGTCGCCATCGCCGTCGGCACAGTGGTCTACTTCCTCGCCCCCCGGGTCAGCCGACTGATGGAGGGCGTCCACTGAGCAAACTTCCGGAGAATTCCGAGACGCCCGTACAAATTCGGTAGGCTGACCCACCGAGCCCCCGTAGCCCAACTGGCAGAGGCAGCGGACTTAAAATCCGTCCAGTGTCGGTTCGATCCCGACCGGGGGCACGTACAGCATCTACACAACCCGTTTCCGCCCCGTGGGCAGGCGTTTGTTGTGCAGGGTGCATGGTGTTGGTGATCCTTTCTGCCGCGTGGGTGATGTCGGGAACCTGGTCGGCGGGCAGGGTGATGGTGATGGTCACCTGGTCGTCGTCGTGCAACCGGACGGCGAGCTGGGTGATCTCGAACAGTTTGCGCAGCAACGCTTCTGGCGCATCGGCCAGGTTGAGCGCCAGGTAGGGCAGGGCGTCGAGGAGTGCGATGTCGGTGGTGCCGGGGCGATGCGGTTCGGTGGTGTCGGCGGCGTCGAGTTGGGCGATGACCGACAGTGCGGCGGTCTTCTCGGCGTCGAGATCGTTGTAGGTGCCACGCAACCCCTTGGTGAAGGGGTCGTCGGGGTCGCCGTCCTGGGCTTGCCGCAGGATCGAGTTCTGCCGCCTGGTCACGTCCGCGACTACTCGTTGGAGCCGTTCCCGCTCGGCGTGGCGGTCTCGTGTGGCGCGGTCATCGAGGCCGGCGAGGTCGGCGGCGAGGAGATCGCGGCGGTGGGGGCCGAAGACGCGGTCGGCGAAGAATCGGGTGATGGCGTCGAGGACGGCGTCTTCGCGGAGGTAGATGGCTTTGGGGTGGCCGCTGTATTTGTCGGGTCGGCCGCGGTTGTTGCTGCGGGGGTAGCACATGTAGTAGTCGCTGTCGTGGCGGTGGGTGCCGAACATGCGGCGTCCGCATCCGCAGAACACCATGCTGCGCAGCAGGTAGGTGCGGCGGGTGGCGGGGTGGGTGTTGCGGGTGTTGCCGTCGCGGGAGCCGCGCCGGGCTTGTTTGCGGGCGGCGAGTTCGTCGTACATCCATTTCGGGATCAACGGCTCGTGGGCGGGTTCGGTGGACCACACCCACTTCACCGGGTCGTTGACCTTGCCACGCCGGGACCGCGATGCGCGGCGGTTGAATACTTGGTGGCCGGTGTATTTGGGGTTCTTGAGTATCTCGAACACGCTGGTCTTGCCCCAGGCGCCACGAGCGCGTTCTCGCCCGGCTGGTATCGGCGGCGGGTATTTCACGAGGTCGGTGTTGAGCCGCTCGGCGATGGTGTCGTAGCCGAGCCCTTCGTGGTAGCGCCACAGTGCGATCTGGGTGACCGTCTCTCCGCGCGCCCCGTCGGGTTCCAGCCGGGTCTTGGTCTGGCCCTTGGTCGCTTTGGTCGGATTCGGATGCCGATAGGTCTTGGCCTTGTACCCGTACGGGGGTTTGCCAATGTTCCAGCCCTCACGCACGTGAGTGCACAGTCCGCCCCAGGATTGTTCGAGAGTGTTGAGGACTTCGTATTCGGCGACGGATTGGTTGATCCTGCGTTGCAGGATGCGCTGGGCACGACTGCCGGTCAGGGTGATCGGCTCGTTCGCCGCGAACAGCGGCACTTCGACGTTTTCGAGTTCGCGTTCGATCGACAGGCCCTCGTAGGTGCGCCGCGCGACGCGGGAGACGGCTTCGCAGATCACGACGTCGAAGCGGCGGCCGGGGTGGGCGGCTTCGTCGCGGAGGTCGGCGACGCCGCCGTCGCGGGCGATGGGGATGTCGAAGCGGTCGTAGTCGCTGCCGTGGCCGCGGTCTTCGAGGTCCATGCGGCCGGACTCGACGTCGTAGAAGTGCGCCACGATCACCCACGAGTCGGGGATCGCGGTCTTGCAGTTGTTCAGCTGCCGCAGCATCGACTGACGCGGGTCCTGCTGATCCTCGGTGGAGGTGCGGCCCAGAAACGCCACCCGCACCTCGTCGCGCAGCACCGCGACCGGCATCCCCAGCGGCGACACCGCGTAGTCGGACAACCCCGACGGCCCCGACACCGGCACGGACCCCGACAGCGATGCCGTCCGGTGGGTCAGCGCGGGGGCGGGCGGATTCACGAGCGGGTCGTCGGGGGTCATGCGGCGGCACCATCCTGCCTGGAGCGATCATCGGATTGTTGTTGCACGGCCCACACCACCAATTGCGCAGTGACATCGGCCAGTTCGCCACGCAATTGTTCGGCACGCGCACCGTGAACATAATGGACGTGACCAGCATAACGCTGGTCGGCGACGCGTTTCCTGGATTTCTTGTACCGCCAAATAGGCAGGTCAGGGCTAGTTACTGGCGGTCTTTCGTTGCTATTGTCGGAGTTGTTGCTGGATGCTTTTCGCCGTAGCGGAATCACTACGGCGTCTTTATTCTCGTCGGGGTCGTCGTTGATGTTGCCGTCGGAGTTGTCGGGTGTGCGCATGGGTGCCTCCATTGCCCGCGGCCCCTCTGCTTGTGGCGGGGTGCCGCGGGCGTCGGTCGCGGTTGTCGGGTTCGGTTGTGCCCGCTTCGACTCCTCGATTGCCATGGCACCCGTCGAGGCCAGCGATCACACGTGGCGTTCAGTTGTGGTCCCAGCTTGACGAACCCTCACCGACGGCATACCCTGGGAATCCTCAAGTTGTACTATGGGTGTGCTGTAGGCTCTGCTCGACACACTGGGTCAACTAGCGTACCTCTCGTCGTGGGCTTGTAAACCCCTTCGCGAAAGTTTTTCGATCTTTTCTCGTCTGTGCTGGGTACGGCCGGTCGCGGGCCGGTGCCGAGACTGGCGGGCATGGTGCGAGACAGGATGTCTCGCTGGTCTGCGTCGAGTCTCGCTGTTTGGGCCCGGCGTCTCGGTGTCGGTCTCGTTGAGGCCAAGCACTCGGCGCGAGCGTGGATGGTTCGCCTGCCACGCCAACCCGCCATCTGGAGGTCGGGTCGGAGTGGGTGGCGACGGTGGCGGTGACCGGGTTCCCGCGCGAGGCATTGCCCTACGCAGCGATCCATGCCGCAGTCCCTAATCAGCGGTCAGGAAGAAGCAGCGGAACGGACGGCAGAGCCTACGTAGCCATCCAGGCAGCGAATGTGAAAAGCCATACCCGTCCGCTCGCACACCCCGATCCTTCCGGACGACCAGGGGTACAGCGAAGACGGTAGGGCGATGTGACTCGCCTGTACTTGACCGGCACGCTGAGGTCGGTGACGCAGGGTCCGACCGGACCAGACCCGGCACCAGAGGCGTTCAGTCCCCCACTACGACGCGCCGTCACACCCGCGCGGCCCGTCATCGTCCACCTCGGTCAAGCCATCCCCACCAAGACAACCACCGGCTTCGGCCGCCACAAGATCGCCATGAAGATCAAAGCCGGCTGCCTCAGGCTCACCGACAGCGTGCCCGGCCTCCTCCACGCCTGGGTACGCGCGAACGACGGCAGTTGGCTCGAGCCAGGTCGAGATGGTGCTCTGGACCGCCAACGGGCACGGCCAGATGCCAGTTAATCCAGCTGTGCCCGGCGCACAGCCTGACACCGAATCAGGCCGGGACTACACCGCGCCGCTGAGCAAGCCTGCATGAAGGGCCCGCCGCGAGATCTCTACGCGCCGTTCGACGTCGTCGCGATTCAGGGCTGTAGTCAGCACGCCGAGCCGATCATGCGCCAACCCGCCGCGGCGGCTCGGCGACACTGGCCCGTGTCGGCGACCGACGCCCCGAAGTCAAGGGAGCCGCCCCAATGCGGTAGTCGGCTTGCGCTCTGCTACACCTATGGACGTGTGCTCTGCTACACCTATGAATGCCGACGGGGCGGCTGCTGCGTACACCGACATCCCGATCGAGAAGGCTGACGAGGATCGGCTGGGCCGCGCTAAATTTGCTGCGCACATTGCGCGGCGCATCGACGCGGCCAGTGGCGGACCCAGTGTGGTATTCGGCCTCGCTGGCCCATGGGGGAGCGGTAAATCATCGGTGCTGAACATGATTCAGCGCGAACTCGAACGTGGGCCAGTCAGCTGGCAAGTTCGGCGTTTCACGCCGTGGGCCGCATCAGATACCGACAGCTTGATCATCGAGTTCTACGCGACCATCAAGGATGCGCTGCCGGAGAAGGTGTGGAAGAAGGTGAAAAAGACGCTTTCGCCGATACTTGCGACGGCCGCCATCGGGGCCAAGCCGGTCCCGAGCGTAGGAGGCATGATCTCAGGCGGACTGCAGATTCTCGGTAAACTTCTGGACGAGGCCAAGTCATTTGACGTCCAGTTCAAGGAGCTGTCCGCCCAATTGACGGAAGTCGACACTCGAATCCTGGTAATCGTTGACGATCTCGATCGCCTGGATGCAAATGAACTTCTCACCGTGCTCAAAACCGTCCGCCTGCTGGGGAGCTTCCCGGGGATTAACTATCTGTTAGCGTACGACCACGGAACTATCACTGATGTTCTGGCCCAGACCGCTGTAGCGAACGGTAATTCGGAACGTGCACTCGAATACATTGAGAAGATCGTGCAGTATCCATTCGAGCTACCTCCGCTGCGACTGAGTCATCGGTACCGGGAACTCGAAGCTGGTCTGGCAGCGACCGCTGCGTCTGTCGGTGTCGACCTGCGGTCACTGGAGGTCAACAATCTACCGATCACAATGGACTTCCTCGATCAGGTTCCGGAGACGGATCTGATGACGTTGCGATCGATACATCGACTCGTGCACCAGTTCGACGTCACATTGACGCTCGTTGGAGCAGTTGACGTCAACTTCCTAGACCTCCTATTGCTGACCTTCTTGCGGATCCACTATCCGAAGCTGTATCGCCAGTTGCCCCGCTGGAAGGCCGACCTGACACCTAGGTGGGAGCGCGTAATCTGGTCCAACGACAAAAAACCAAAGATCGATTGGCCGAAACGAGTTGACCCCTTCCTGCCCGAGGGCATTACCGAAAAGCGCCGGACGCAAATCATGCACCTCCTGTGTCATATGTTCCCGGCGGTCACAAATCCGAACGAGAACAGCAGCCAGATGTATCTCGAGTCGCGCGACGACCCAGATCACCGCAGAGTGAAGAATCGGGACTATTTCGACCGCTACTTCGAATTCTCTGTTGCCGTCGAAGACATAAGTGATGCGTTGGTCCTGGACGGCTTGGAACTCCTCGCACTCGGAGGGACGTTGCCAAACGACAACGAGTACAGCGTCGCGCTGCGAGATGACCGGCGCCGGCGAACCCTCGAGGTGAGCTGCAATCGGATTCGCACCGTTGGCTTCTCGACGGACACAGCGAAGTCCGCGGCGCTGTGGTTGACGCGCGTGTTGGGCTTGCCTGACCGCAGGAGTGCGCACGGCAGCATCGAAGCACGGTTGGTCGCAGATCTGATAGCCGTTGCCATCGACTTGGCTACCACCGATCAGACCGCGGCGGCCGTGATTGACGAGTACACCGACGAGTTCGGGCTACAACTGGCGACAATGGTAATCGCATCAACCTCCGCCGATACCCAACCGCCGTTCGACAGAGACCGCCAGCAAGCAGCGCGCGAAAACCATCGGCAGCGCCAGCTCGAAGCATGTATTCGCGATCTCAACGAGGATCAACCCCTCGAAAGTGATGGTGTCCTCTTCCATGTGAACCGCATGGATGACCGCACTATGGCGGCGTTGAGCCATTACATCCGCTCCACGATCGAGACGTGGGACGACCTCACGCGGTTCGGGGCACGGTTTGTGGGAGTCCAAGAGGCCGGTGACGGATATCAACTTGGACAGTTCTATGCGGAGACCTTCCGCGACATGGTCCCGACCGCCGAGTGGCCTGAGCCAGAGGGAGAGTTTGACTCAACTCAGGAGATCGATCGGAGCGACATAAGCCTGAAGAACCGAATCCGCGTCGCGAACAAGGTTCTTCGGATAAACCGGCCGGGTTGAGGCGTGCGCTTCCTATGCCGTGCCACCTTCCCAACGAGCGTGCCGCGTCACGTGTCTGCACCGCGCCCAGGTCGCGTGCAACTTGGCCGCGAGGACTCTGAACCCTCCGTCGGGCGCTGCATCGGCGATGACACTTGGCGGGGCCGCGAGGTCGCTGGTACGTCCTCCGCTGGCCGGGGCTTTGGGACGATCCGGAGCTGTGGAAGGTTGCAGCACCCCGACAACTTTGCGGTCCGTAGTGCCTGCTCGAAGGCGTGATCAAAGATCATGCCGAGACCTCTGCCGGTGTTCGTCGTCCGCGTCCTCCTCGGTCGCCGCGGGCCTCGGCGTCGGCATCCTGCGCAATTCTGGGGACACCCGCGAGCCGCAGTTTCCCTTGCGTTGTGAGCCCGCTGACGCCGACACACGGGTTTCTAGTCCGGGTGGCAATCCCGTACGCGACCGTGATGCTCTTCGCGCTGGTTGGTAACTATCGGCCAGCCAGAGGCGATACCTAACCGCCGGGCGCCGGACACTGAGGGGTAGCAGAAATGGTAGATGAACAGTTTTCGGGTGAATTCTGGGACGCCCATGTCGGTAAAAAGCAGCTCGGCGTGTTGAAAATTGACTGTAAAAATAAGCCGACACTCACGGTAAATGGGTTCATATTTGATGAAAAATCCGTGAAGATCGAGCATAAGCCGGGAGAGACGAGTCTCCATCGTTCAATGAACGCCGCAGAAATCGTGGCGGACTTCAGTCCGCGCACGATATGGGGCCAGTCGGACGGCGGTGAGAAGTTCACACTCCTGGAGGCGCAAGGTGGTTATCAATTAAGTCTCAGTAGATATTTCCAGCAGTCATTTTCCGCCCAATTCGTACTTCGAGGTGAGCACGCCGCTGCGGACCAGAGGTATGTCGCCGTTCGATATAAATTAGACATACCTGTAGTTGGCCAAATGGCGGGGACATCTGCGTCATTCGTCGAGTTGGGCGGCGGTGAGATAACTGCCTACATTGAGTCCCGCGGACAGTGGCTGGAGTTCAATTTCGGCGAGGCGATGAGCTTGCGGCAATTAGAGAACAACGCTTTTCTGGCCTTCAATACACTAGCTAGCATCGCGCTGCGCCATCCTTTGCTGCTTCGAGAGACTCAAATTCGTACAACATCGTCAAGTGCATGGGTTACAGTCTGGGGAAGACACTCTGATCGACTTGATCCAAAGTCGCGATCGGTACAATCGCTGATGTCGTGGGATTCGATTACACTCGACCGAGTGGCGCAATGGGTAGATCTCAGCGCTCGCGCAGAAACTCTGGTTGACGCCATTTCAAGTCTCGACGAGTCGGATCCGATAGAGAGCCAGATAATTACGATTGCAGCTGTCGCTGAAGGCATACACCGCAAGTTGTACAAGAAGTCGGTGGCGGCGTTCCCTGAATTATCAAAATCAGCGCTACGGAGCATTCGGCGTGTCGCTAAAAAGGCTGCGATAGAAAAATTCCATGAACACGGTGTGCATGACACGGAAAGGTTAAATGCGGCGCTGGATGGCTCGCTGGCCCAAATCGGCGATGTCAAGTTTCGTGCGCGCATGCTTGATCTCGCTCGCGAAGTTGAAGTAGCTACTCCGAAAGAACTACTTAACGCATTTCAAGACTGGCCTAAGTCGGTTGGTTATGTCCGCAACAAGATAGTCCATCAACTCGATGATGAGGATGATGCGGTGCCGCTCGATCGGGAACAGCTTCTCGATCTTATAATCAGCGTGAACTACACTCTTTCATGGATACTGCGGATCACATTATTATATCACGCTGGATTTGCTCCTCAAATTATCAAGAAGGGCCTTCTCGAAGACTCAAATTTCGAGTTTGCCGTGGCCAACATTTTCGATATGATGCATAACCATCCGCACGGAGCTATTCGCGGACAACAGCAAAACAACTAGGCAATCACGGCAATTTGCTCGTTAGATCAACCCACCGGTGGAACCTCTGCGGCGGTATGCCCTGACGGTTGGGCGACCAGGATTGTCCGCCTGGATTCGCGCAAGCGCCCTTCGACCTCGGGTTGTCGCGCTGGCAATCCTCATCCCACGCGCTTTGTGAACCCAGACCAGGTCGAGCTTGACAAGGTCATCCAGATAGCGTTCGTAGTGCCAACGAGTCCCCGGCGCAACGGATGGTGGTGCCATCGTCAACAACCAGGGCACCTCAATCTGCCCATATGCCGCGATGATCATCAACAGCCAATGAAGCCGTTCTCGACGGCGGAGCGTGTCCGTCAAACCCTTGCCCCGTCGAGCACCCGATTCCATCAACGCCTCCGCTCAAGCAGCAGTCGAAGGGCTTCCATTGCAGCCTTGCGCCGATCACGATCGCGATGGAGCACCGCTCCGGCGGTTGCAAGAAGCACGGCCGCAGATACGGGCACAATGATCAGAAGGGGCAGGAGACCTGTTGCGAAGACACTATTCACCGCCTCAGATTTAGCTATACCCTAGGGGCGCACAAGCTTTCAACCACGCACCCCTGGTAATGGGTGTCATTCCCGCAGTAGAGTGCCATTCGCCTCGGTGAACCAAAAATTTGTGATTCCGATCACTTTATGTGTAGCTGGCGGCTTTTCGTCAGACCGCCGTGGCGGTATTTGCGGCCGTACTTATCCGGCTGAACTTCGGCGGCCGTGTGGGATTCGTCACCGCGTCCTGCAGCGCTCGGCCGCTAACGCCGTGCCCTGATCGCGGCCCGTCACCTGTTCCTGGCCACGGGTGGTCATTCCGGTGGTCTTGTTAGGTGCTCCAGGCGGCATTTTTCCAGGCGCTCACCACCAGGCGCGCCCTCGCCGATTCTCCTTGCCGGGCTGGCAACCCAAGCCAAACAATAGCCAGGTGGAGGCGGACGCTGTCTCACCTGGTGCGGGTAAAGTTGCCAATCCTCGGATCCGGCGAGGCTGCGGCAGCCGCGGCGAGCTGATCATGCAACGCGGTGATCTGGGCGCTGGCTCGCGCAATTGACGCCTGCGCTTGCCGTATCTGCCGATCCCCGTCCGCCAAGCCCGGCCGGGGATCGGATGCGCAATGCCATCACGGTCCGTCTCGAACGCCATGCCGACCGCAGACATGATGGCTGTCGCAGGTGCGTGCCCTCGCGGCAGGACCGCCGCGATCGCCGCCGTCCGCCGGTACCTGACACCACGCGCACGGCCCTAACCAGTACCGCCACCCGGACACGGATGCACCGGCGGCTCAAGCCCGGACACTTGCCCACGCAACGCACCTCGCGCGATCGACGCGGGGGTGCGAGAACGCGACGGGCCGGTTGCAGGTCCTGTGCGCGGACGTTGCGGGGGCCGTCCGAGACGGGCAGAGCCGGCCACCAGGGCTTGCCGCTGGTAGGTCCATGACGGACGTCGGACTAAGCGACAGGCCAGACCCCTTGAAATGTAACGTTCGCCTGCAGTTCGGCGACGCTCTGATACCTGAACTGGGTGGGCTCTAATTTCGGCTGAGGATACGGGGCGAAGCGTTTCCTCAAATTGCGCGGGGGATGGAAGGGATTCAGTGAGTGACTTCGAGCACCGCAGTGGCACGCGGGCAAAATTGACCGCGTGGTTGCCGAGGTCGAGGCGGACCCCGGGCCAGGCGGTGCTGGAATCCTTGGCGCCGCTGTACGACGAAGCTCAGCACGAGGCGTACCTGAACCGCTTGGAGAACGTGGTCGACGATCCGAGGAACCGCAACATCGCTGTCAGCGGACGGTACGGAACCGGTAAGTCCAGCGTGCTCGATAAGTTCCAGGAGAAGCACAGTCGCTCGACATTGCGGCTGGCTGTCTCCACCCTGGCACCGGACGCGGAGGGCGCGACCCTCACAAACCGCATCCAGAAGGAGGTACTCAAGCAACTGGTGTACAGCACCCGGTCGCGCACACTTCGGCACTCGCGGTTCAGCCGGCGAGGCCCGCTGCCGCGGTGGCGGGCGTTGATCGAGTCTGCCGGGTTCGTCGGTGTGCTCGGAGCGCTGCTGGTGCTGTTCGGACGTCTGCCCCCGCAGATGGCCTCGGGGCCTAACCACTCGAGTACCGCGCGGGCCGTGGTGTGGGCTGCGGTGGCTGTCCTACTCGTCGTGGTGGTCTGGGTGCTGCGGACAGTCACCTACGATCGGTTCACGATCTCGGAGGTGTCCGCGGCGGGCGCGAAGCTTGCGTTGTCGGCGAGGAATCGCACCTACTTCGATGACTACCTCGACGAGATCGTCTATGTCTTCGATCAGGAGCCTACGGACTTCGTCATCTTCGAGGACCTCGACCGCTACAACGATCCTCAGATCTTCCAGGCGCTTCGCGAACTCAACACTCTCCTCAATAGCACACCGAAGCGGCGCAGAAAGATTAAGTGGCGCAAGAAGCCACTCCGGTTCATCTACGCCGTCCGTGACAGCCTGTTCGAACAGATCGGCAAGGACACGGCCCAAGAGCGTGACGACGCCGCGCGGGCCGAGACCGTCCGCGCGAACCGGACGAAGTTCTTCGAGGTCGTTATCCCTATCGTGCCGTTCATCTCGCACCGCACGGCGCGCGAGCACCTACACCAGCTCCTGCAGCAGGCGAACGTCGACATCGAGCGGCCGTTGATCGAACTCGTCGCCAAGCACGCCACCGACAAGCGACTCCTGCTGAATATCCGCAACGAATACCTCGTGTTCGCCGAACGTCTGCTGCAGACCGATAAGGCCGCGCCGGGGCTGTCTGCTAGCCATCTGTTCGCGCTGGTCGCCTACAAGAATTTCCACCTGGAGGATTTCGAAAACATCGCGCGGCGCTCCAGCGACCTCGACCGCCTTTACGACTATCACCGCGAACTCGTCGCAACATCAGTTGCAAACCGTGAACAAGCCAAACGAGACCTGCTAGCGCGAAGCGCGCAGCCACCAGCCCTCGACCCTGTCGCCGAGCAGCTCGGCAAACGGCTCATGGGAATCGGTGAGGTCGCACGGGACCGTACAGGCTGGACGGCCTGGCAATTGCTCTTCGTCGTCGCATCGACCACCTACAACTGCGACGACATAACCAGGCCCACATTCTGGGAAGCCGTTGCCGCCTCACCCAACATCGCAGTGCAAGCGGTGCAGAACCCGGAATACAACAGCCCGAGTGCTCTCACCGATTTGACCGGGGAACGTCTTGATCACCTCTTCCCGGAAATCCTGCACGATCGGTGGGAGCAACTGCGCGCTGAAGAGGTGGCCGACGAGTTGCAGCAGCTCGACCGCGACATCGAAGCCCTGCGAGGAGCCAGCTTCTCAACGTTGGTCAACGCCGACAAGTTCACGATCACCGTCGCTATGCCCGCCGGAGACGACGCCGGGAACACCGAGGAACTGTCGTTCGGCGAACTCGCGGACAGGACCTTGAAGTCAAGCATGGCGCGCGATCTCGTGAAGCATGGCTACATCGACCAGAATTTCACGCTCTACGCCGCCCAGTTCTACGGCGACTTCACTGGCGTCGACGTGGCGACGTTCATCGTGCAGACAGCCCAGCCCAACACCATGGACATCAACTACCAGTTCACCAGCCCCGGCGCGATCGCGAACCTGCTCGCCGAAGCCGACGAGGACTTCACCCGCAGTATCAGCGCCTACAACGTTCAGGTAGTCGACTATCTCCTGGAAGAGGACACCGAACGTGCAGACGAGGTCGTGACGTACCTGACCTCGAACTTCAGGAGCGAAGCGGAGCAGTTCCTGGCCGCGTTCTTCACCTCCGACGTCAGGCGGACGCAATTAGCCGCGCACCTGAGCCGGAAACCCTGGCGAGGCGTCTTCACCTATCTTGCCTCCAACGAGGGAGTGCCCGCTGACGTGCGCGCGGCACTCATGGACGCCGCACTAAAGGCCGCCGCCCCCACAGAAGACACCTACGATCTCGGATCCGACGTCCGCGACTTCATCGCCTCGCGGTACCGCGAGATGCCGGCCTTCACCGAGTCCAGTCCCGTGGCCGAACAAAAGACAGTCGTGACCATGTTGCAACGCGTTCGCGTGCGTCTGCCCAGCCTCGATGGTGTGTACGAAGAACTGCGGGAACGCATCGTGTACCACAGCCTGTATGAGCTGACCGCGGACAATTTGCGCACCGCGCTCGCCATCAACGGCCAGGTGGCGCTGGACAGTCTTCGCGGCAACGACGCGGTCTACCACTACTGTTTGGACAACCTCGGCGGCTATCTCGACGCCGTCATAGCCGACGATCACACCGACCACTCGACACTGACCGCTCCGACTCTCCTCGATGCTCTCAAAGCGACGTATCGAGACAAAAAGCTGCTCAGGAAGCTCATCTCGACCGCGGCGCCCGACAGCTCATTGGAGCGGCTCACAGACGCACCCGAGTCGACCTGGCCGGAACTGGCCAAAGCCAAGCTATTCCGCGCGTCACTGGAGAATCTCGACGCCTACCGGGCGCAGGTCGGAGAGATCGACGAAAGCCTCGGTGAACTCTTGCTCGACGCCGGCAAAATCTACACCGACGACGAGGCGAGCGAGTCTCGCAAGGGGGACGCTGCCGCGAATGCCGCCGTTGCCATCCTCAATGCCCGGCGTGGCATCCCCCAGCCCGCCGACCGGGTCCGGCTTGTGAGCAGTCTCGACCTTGCCGAGTGGATTTCGCCTACACAGATCGCAGCGGAGGAAAGTGACCTGTTCGCGCTGCTCCTTGAGGACGACCTGGTTTATGACAACGCGGACACCTTCGCCCACCTCAGGCACGGCGGGTGGACCGCCGTAGGTCCCGCCATCGCCGCCTCGAACGCGATCAAGGAGTTCCTGACCCCCAGCCTGATCGAAGGAATCGTCGCCGAGATGTTCGACGATCCCGAGGCCAGCGGCAAAATCGGCCACAAAGTACTCGGAGCCTTGGCGGAATTCGTTCCGAACGACGACGACAAAGCCCTGGCCGCCGCCGCCAGATTCGCTGTCAAACACAACAGAGCCCTACCCGTAGACCAACTCCGCAGAATCGCCGCTGTGACTCGCAACGAACCGGATTTGACTGTCCAGCTGCTCCGTATCGCAGCGCTCGCCGCAAACGAGATCGTGGACGTCTTGAACGCGCTGGGTGGCAAGTACAGCTACCTGACAACCTGGGAGCGCGACGAGTTCGAGGTCCCGTACGACGAGGCTCATAGAGCTGTGTTCAAGACCGTGGCGGAAGAAAACCTGTGCCGGACCAACAACAAGCCAAGCAAAGGCATCCTGATCGTCAAGAAGCCTTAGCAACCGTTCAGTCACACCAGAGCGTTCGGTCTCGCGTATGACTACTCGGACAGTTCCGACCGCCGGTTCGAAGCCCCGCGTCCCCGACGTCGGCCTCCACCCTGGCCCGCACCTCGCGGTCGTACTGGGCCAACCGCGTCAGTTCCGCCACTCCGACGCGGCATCGATGGGGATCTGCCGGTTGGACGGCCCGGTCAGAAGCGGAGTTCGGGGATGGTGTTGAGGTCGATGCCGTGGCGTGCGTAGATCTTGATGGTGTTCTCGCCGGTGAGGTCGGATTCGGTGTATCCGAGGAGTTCGGCGGTGTGGATGACGTCGGCCTTGGTGGCGGCTTCGATTTCCAGGTAGGGCGGGATTCGTGGCCAGGTGTCGAGTTCGAGCTGTGCGCCGTCGAGGGCGAAGCTGACGCGCTTGGTTTCCTGGTATGACTTGGCTTTGAAGCCGAGCATTTCGAGCAGGGTGTTGGTGGCGGCGAAGTCGTCCACGTTCACCTCTACTTCGTGGGTGCCGTCGATGGCGTCGCTGGTGATCTCTTTGACCGCGAGTGTGGTGCCAGTTCCGTTGTCGCGCAGCCTGATCCACTTGGATTGGTCGCCGGGGATGATGTCGTAGACGTAGCGGCGCATGAAGCGTTCGCCGAGTTTGTGTCCGCCTTGTTCCCGGATGCGACGTTCGATGGTGTCGGGGTCGATGTTGAGGATCTTGGCTTCGTGCTCGATGGCCACTGGTGACTTCTCCTGATCGGGTAGACGTGTGGATTGACGTTATCCGGCCCGCTGGGTGTCGAGTTGCTGGTATTCGGTGTCGCGCAAGGCGAGGATCTCGCAAGGCAGTGGGCTGGTGAGGAAGTCGGGTAGCGGTAGGCATAGATCCATTCGCTGGATGCACACGCGGGGCTGCTGCACGATGAGGTGACAGCGGTTAGCAGCCTGGGGGGCTGCTGGGGTCATGATGGTTTCGAATTCGATCGGGGTCAACCGTCCGATTCGGACGTGCTGGTTGGAAGGTGTCTGCTCGCAGCTTGCGCCCTACCACCTCGCAGCGAAGTCGATCCTAGAGGCTGCACGACGTCATGCACGCTCCCAAACATGTTGCGGTGGATAGTACTTGGGTGACAGCTCGACTCGGAGGCAGTGCCGTCGAAGTTGAGCCAGGGGCTATCGCGCGTATCCGACGCCCACCAAAATTTCGCGGAGTTGCCTCGCCTCATCGCGCACCGATGGGGCCGGTTCGACTGTGTCGAGATGGTCGATGCCGTCGAACAGGGTGGATGCCGTTCGGGTGGAACGGATTTCCTCGACGAACGGCAGTACGCGCCGGAGCGTGTCGGCTGCGTCGTGCCACGCATGGGCACGAACCTGGGCGTTGAACAGTGATGCGAGGTGGCTGTAGCGCGATCGGACTTCCCGCTCCGGGATTGCCTCGACGGAGGCGTAGAACTCGTCGGCTGCCTTCTGCCACTGACCGGCATCGGCGCGGACCGTCGCCTCTTGCCACCCCAGCTCTTGGTCGCTGATCCACCACACCCAAGGCGGGTCGTCTTCGGCAACGCCGTCGAGGTACAGCGACCGCGCCCGATCGAACACGCGGTCGGCGGCGGATTCGTCGCCGCCCTGCGCCAGAGCCCGGGCTTCGCGTATACGGAACATGGCCTCCAACCGCGGCGAGAGGCTGTGCTGGTCGAGCACCATGCGGGCGATGCGCAGCGCTTCAACAGGCCGGCCGAGGTAGCCCGCGTGCATCGACATGTTCTGCAAGGTCAACAGTTCCATGTTGCGGTCCCCTGCAAGCCGGGAGAACTGCAACGCTTCGTTGTTCACTTGGCGCACGAGATCGTGCTGGCCCGCGTCGTAGAGCAACCACCCAGCGACCTCACCGAGTTCACCGGCTGCCGCGTACAGATCCCGCTCGACGGCCGGAACGCAGCGAGCCACGCCCAGCTTGCGGTGAACGGTGCGGAAGAGCTGAAGCGCCATGCCTGACGACTGGTCGCCGCCGAAGGTGGTGTCGAGATCGACCAGCTGGCGGATGCGGCCGTGCAGTGATTCGACGTAATCGCTGTCGAGGTCGGCGGGTACGACCGGGCTCTGGCTAGGTTCCACCTCCGCGATTATGGACGTTTGCGGGATAGCGAGTGCCTGGCCGTCCTCTGACGTGCGCCCATGCCGCTCGCGCCAGAGTTGTTCGCCCTCGGCGACGATTTGTTCGAACCGGGCCCGGTCGTCCGGTGTTGCCCGCAAATCGAGCGTCGTGTCCAGAATGGCCTGGGTGGTCGAGCGCGGCTTCACCGAGCCAAGGCCGGTACGCCAATTGGTGATCGTGGTGGTTTCGATGCCGAGTAAGGCAGCGAATTCACGAACCGATTTGCGCATGGCTTCTTGCAGCGCCACGGCTTCGAATCCGGTCCAATGCCGCCCTCGTACCATCGCTTTCCCCCGTGGTTTTGCGCCTGAGCTGGGCAAATACGCGCTTACGCCCACACTACCCCCACGCCGCGCCGTTCCGCTGAAAACCGCCTGTGCGCCAAGGTCAAAAGCGGTACGCGGTACCGGGCCGACGCCGTATCCCTCGCGGCGCAGCGGCCCTCGTAGGGGCCGAATAGGCGGGCTGGTGGCCGTTGGCCCCGGTGCCGGGCACCTCTTCTCGATCGAAGCTCTGCCCAACCCGGAGGTATCCGACCATGCACACCCTCGCCATGCACCACACCATCGCGCTGACCGAACAGGAATCCCACGCGGAACCGGAGACACCCTTCAGCGTCGACTGCGCCCACGCCGTGATGCAGTTCCACGTGGTCTGCCGGGCCAGAAAATGCCCGCGGAAGGCTGCCGCGCTCCGGGTGCTGGCCGATGCCGGCCTCCTGGTGCCCTCGACGACGCATCCGCGGTGAGCGCGATGAACGATCAGGCCAACCATGGCGCGTCGGAGGATCGGCCGTCCGGCTTGAACGACTGCACGGCGGGTCCGGACGATGCCATGAGCAGTTCGGATCCCGCTGCGGCTCAGCCGATCCCGGAATGGGCTCCACTGGAACCGTTGCCGTCAGGGCACATGTTCCTGGCCACCTTCGACGGCAGGGCCTTGAATACGGCCAGGGATATTCTCGATCCAGCCTTCGATCTGGTGTCCTGCCAAACGCAGTACCGCCTGGCCTTCGAGATGCTCGGCAGTGCGACAGCGTCGGCCGAACAGTTGAAACATGCTGCGGCCCAGCTAGTGATGGCGCAAACCGACATTGCGGTGCTGGTGGCCATCATCGATGACGCGGTGACCGAGTGGGTGCAACGGCGAACGGTGGTGGTCCCGCCGTCGAATGCTGCGGCGATGGACGGTCTGCCCGTTCTCCCGGTGCATACCGAGTCCATTGGTGAAATCGCGGCTCGGATGGCGGAATTGTGGGAGGCCGTCACCGCCAAGACCGATCGGCGTAGCGGCGAGGATGACTTCCCCGAAGCCGAGCAGCTGCTCGAACTGTGCCGGGGGTACGACCATCTGGCTGCCGAGATCGAATCCGGTCGGCGAACGCTACCGGGGATGTGATCACCGATGCGGCCCGTTACCCCGCCCCGGCTCCCGCGGCGTATTCGGCACATCCACATCGAGTCCGGTGCTTTGAAGCTGGATTTCCAGGCTTCGGCCGAGCAGGCGCAGAACGTGGCCGACGAGCTGGCGGGCACGTTCGCCGACATGGATATGCGGGTCACGGTGGACGACGAGGTGCGGGCTGATCTGCCGCCGCTGCCATGCGCGGGGTTATGGGACTGAAGTCCGAACAGCCCCGTGCTTTTTCTGGGAGGTGACGAGATCTATTGACTACCAACAGTTTTGTGCAGGCGGATGGTCCGCTGGCTGAGCATATGTGCCAAGTGCAATTACTGGGACTGACTGCTACGCGCGCCTACGAGTTGCGCTTCGCTCACCGGCACCACCATCCCGACGAATGCCTCGTCCACCTGGCTGTGGCGCTGTTCCTGCTCCAGCTTTGCGATTGACCATGGCGCCGGTCGTCTGGATCTTGTGGCCTGCGTCAGTCTTCTTCGCAGCTGTGCTTGGGTTCCGAATTGGTATGTGGTGGAGGGGCATTCACGTTCGCGGGAGGCACGCGTTCGTCCCTGAGCGGAGCCACAAAGTTCCTGCTGGCACTGCCCCGAAGCTGGCGCACCATGCTGACGAGGTGATGGACGCGGACACCATACCGATGCGCCCACCGCTGGTCGAAGCCGACGATGGGAACCGGTGGAACGAAGATGTCGATACGCAGGTCTTGCCGCGGCTGCAGGACATCCGGCCGCCGCTGAGAGCGACGCCGATACGACGACCGCCGTGGTTGGGGAGTAATCGTGGTCAGGGGTAGCACCTGAGATGAGGCCCGGATTGCTCGCACGAAATAGGCTCCTCCGCAATTCTTGCGGAGGAGCCTATTGTCACTGTTCAGCAGCCACGATCACAGGCCAGGCCACACTGGTGGGCTCTACGAACCCGATCGCCGCGGGTGCTCCAGGTGGAGGCCCGTCTCAGCTCTCCCGGTACCGCGCTAGCACCTGCTTGACCGCGTCGGTGACCGGCGGTTCCTCGGTGAGGTTGGTCCAGGCGTAGGCGTCGTGCTCTTGCAGCTCGACCGGTTCGGCGGCGGCGACGTCGACGGCGAAGTTGAACTGGCGGCTCTTCTTGCCGCTGCCGGATTGGTAGTCGAACTCGCCGAGGTAGCGGGCGATGTGGGTGACGTCGAGGCCGGTTTCCTCTTTGACTTCGCGGATGAGGGCCTGGTCGAGCGCTTCGCCGGGTTCGACTTTGCCGCTGGGCAGTTCCCAGATGCCACCCATGAAGTCGTCGGCTGGCCGTTGCAGCAGCAGGATCTTGTCGCCGCTTTGGAGGACGGCGCCGACGACGAGTTGCTGGACGTCGTCGCGGGTGGCGTCGGTGGTGAGCTGTTCGAGCAGGGATGAATCGACCATGCGTGCTTAGCCTTTCAGTTCGGTGTGGTGCTGGGCGACTTTGTGGATGGCTTCGATGTATTGGTCGACGAGCGGCAGGTCGGCGTCGCGGTGCCAGACTGGCAGTTTGAGCGTGCGGTGGTGGATGGCTTCGGCGCGGGGATAGTCGCCGGGGGCGTAGGCCAGTTTGCCGCTATAGGCCGGGAACAGCGGGCCGGGGGTCTGAAACAGCGGCAGCTGGTTCAGCGGGCAGGTCGAGCCTGGCCGGTCGACTTCGCTGGCACCTTCAGCTTGCAGGGCGGCGTGGAAGCGTTCGACAGGCACGCCGTCGAAGGCATCGCTGTCGTATTGCAGGATCAGGCCGTACCAGGCTGGCTGGACCTGGGGGTCATGCCAGGGGGTGAGGAGGCCGTCGAGGGTTTCGAGCTGTTCACCGATGTGTTCAGCGATACGTTGCCGCCCCGCGAGATAGTCGTCCAGATGGGCGAGCTGCTGCAGCGCGATGGCGGCGCCGAGCGGGTGGATGCGGTGTTTGAGGCCCATGCCGGTGACGGCGTAGCGGCTGAGTGGATTGTCGGCGGGGATTTCGTTGCGGCAGCGCTTGTTGTACTGGCCGTGCAGCAGCACCCGGTGGTAGGTCTCGTCATCGTCGGTGAGGATGAAGCCGCCCTCGCCCGCGGAGAGTGGTTTGGGCCCGTTCATGCTGAACGCCGCCGCGTGTCCGAACGCGCCGATCTTCGTTCTGGCCACGCTGGCGCCGTGGGCGTGCGAGCCGTCTTCGAGCAGTTGCAGGCCGTGGTGATCGGCCAGCTGTTTGAGCTGATTGATCTCGGCGGGCATGCCCCACATGTGTGTGACGACAAGGGCTTTCGTGCGTTTGGTGATACGCCGTGGCACGTCGCCCGGATCCAGGTTGCCGCTGGGGTCGCAGTCGGCCAGCACCGGTGTCGCGCCGAGGTGCAGCAGTGGCGTGGCCGTGGCGAAGAAGGTATAGGCGGGCACGATCACCTCGTCACCGGGCCCGATGCCGCAGGCGGCGTACATCGAATACAGCGCCGCGGTGCCGGAGCTGGTGAGGATCGCGTAGCGAGTGCCGAAGTAGACCTGTAGCGCGTCTTCCAGGACTTCGACAACGCCGGAGCGGTCGTACACCGAGATACTGGTGTGCAGCTGGTCGATGACGGCATCGGTGGTGTCGGCGCTGAGCGGAGGCCACGAGAAATGCGGCCCCGCTTCGGAAATGACCGGCGTGCCGCCCAGCAGGGCGAGCGGGGATGTCACAGCAACTCCTTGGGATTGACCGGGGCGTGGGTGCGGGCGGCCTGGTAGCAAGCCGTGATGAAGGCCAGGTGCGCGAGCTGATCATTCGGGCTGCTCGGGTTCGGCCGGCTGCCGCCGATCACGCGGGCGAAGTAGTCGATCTGGTTGGCCGCTGCCGCCTGCCCCACGGGTTCGCGGGTGACGGTCTCGATGGCGGTGGCGTCGTTGGTGAGTCGCCGGATGCGGTTGCGTTCCAGGTGCACTGCACCGCGGCTGCCGACCACGCGCAGTTCCTCGGTCTTCGGGCCCAGAAAGCGCGACAGCAGCAATGAGCCGTAGAGGCCGTGGTCATACGAAAAGTGCACCAGTGCCGTATCTTCCGCGTCGTAGCGCCGATCCGGGCGGGCGCTGGCCGACAGGTCTGCGGTGATCCGATCCGGCAAGCCGAAGTACCAGAGGGTCAGGTCGATGAGGTGGTAGCCCATGTCGATGAGGCAGCCGCCGCCGGCCTTGGCCGATAATCCGCGCCAGCCGTCGGACGGGTCGGTGATGTGCATGGTGTAGCGGCCCTCGACCAGGAACGGCGTGCCGATGCGATCTGCGAGTAGCTGGAAGCTGGTGTGAATCGGGTTCAGGCGCCGCTGCAGCGCGACCATCAGGTGGATCCCGGACTCTTCTGCCACTGCGGCGAGACGCTTGGCCTCATCGACGGTGGTGGCGAACGGCTTCTCTTTCAGCACATGGACACCGTGTTTGGCCGCGGCTTCGACGACCTGTGCGCCGACGTGGTGCGGAACGCAGACCACGACGAGATCGAGCTGTTCACTGGCGAACATGTCCTCGAAGTCGAGGTAGCCAGGCACCCGCAGGCGGTGCTGCTGTTCGTGGGTAACGGCCGGATTCTCGTCGCAGACCGCGGCGAGCCGGACATCGGCCGATGCCTGCAAGGTCGGTAGATGGTCGGTCAGTGCTTGGTGGCCGAGGCCGACGACACCGGCCCGTAGCACCGCGTTGTTCTCGACGATGGAACGCGCTGCCGAAGAGGAAGGTTCGGTCGGCTGCCGCAGCGTTCTGGTGGCAGCAGGCGGCAATAGCAAGGCGTCGCACGGCTTCATCGGATTCCCCCTGTTTCGCCAATTGTGCGATCGGACAGGCCCAAAACCGACTGTGACCAGCGCTGAGTTGATGTGACGGGCATGAGCGCGTGGAACACGTTGGCTCCCTTGGGCTTTTCGTGAGAGGACCATCGTGGCTGGTGATCTTGGGACCGCGTAACCGCGTATGGGACGCGGGCGAAGACGTCCTGGGACGTTCTTCGCGTCCTGACGTGGATGTTCTTGCCGACCTGCATTCGGTCGGTTTCCATAGAACCGTGAACATCCGGCTTCAGTCCGTGCTCGACCAGCGGGGGATCGCGCCCGAACTCTTGGCCGAGGTATGTCAAGTCGACCCGAAGACCGTCAGCCGCTGGCTCGGCGGCCGGGTCCCGCACCGGCGCCATCGACGCAGCGTGGCGCTTCACTTGCGCGTCGAGGAGGCGTTCCTCTGGCCGCCCGCGCCGGATGCACCGCCGGTACCCAAGAACACCGAACTTGTCGCCACCTACCCCAATCGAGCGGAAGTGCCGCGCGAAGTGTGGCTGTCGCTGCTGCGTCAGGCCACCGAGCAGATCGACGTGCTCGTGTTCTCCGGGACCTTCTTCGCCCAGTCCAATCCACAGGTGGCGAAGATGCTCGCCAAGCGAGCCGAGCACGGCGTTCACGTCCGCCTGTGCTTCGGTGACCCGACCGGCGACGCGGTGGATGCCCGCGGGCGCGAGGAAGGCATCGGCGGCGACACCCTGGCCGCCAAAATCCGGGCTTCGCTCACCTACTACCGGCCGCTGCTGGGCCGGGAGCGCTGCGAGGTGCGGCTGCACAACACCACGCTGTACAACTCGCTGTTCCGCTACGACGACATCCTGATGGTGAATCCGCACATCTGGGGACAGCCAGCCAGCGCCAACCCGGTGCTTCAGCTCAAGCGGATCGGCGACACGGGCTGGTTCGACAACTACGCCGAAAGCTTCGACGCGATCTGGGCTGACGCGCAGACCTGGAAACCCTGAACGAGAGGCCAGAGATATGGGCAGGATCGAGTACTACTACGACCCGCAGGCACCGAAGCCGAACTCGCTGGTGGTGGCGTGCAATCTGCTGGTGACCGACGACTCCGGGGCGATCCTGTTGCAGCGCCGCCGCGATACTGGGCAGTGGGCGCTGCCCGGCGGGGCGATGGATATGGGTGAGACACCGGCCGAGTGCGCCATCCGCGAGTGTGAAGAGGAGACCGGCATCACCGCCGAGGTCACGGGATTCCTTGGCGTGTACAGCAATCCGAACCACATCGTCGCCTACACCGACGGCGAGGTGCGCCAACAGTACGAGAACACCTACATCGGACGACCGGTCTCGGGAGAGCCGACGATCAACGACGAGGCCGATGGCGTGGCTTTCGTGGCGCCGAAAGACCTGGACAAGTACGACATCCACCCGAGCATGCGACAGCAGATCGGGGACTTCCTGTCCGGGAACTACCCCTACCTCGGCTGATTGGCCAAGGCACGCTCGATACGGTCCGCGGTCACCAGGATCTCCGGCTCGGCCCGCCGGATGAAGCGGCCGACGATGGTGTCCGGGCCGTAGCGGCTGACGATCTCGGCAATCCGATTGGCCGGCGTTGTCGGCTCACCGTCCGGCGTGGTGGTCATGTCCGCGTAGGTCAGCGCATCGACGAGTAGCTGGTTGTCGAGGAGCGGGAATTCGGCTTCGAGTTCGGCGCGGAGGCCGCGTTCTTCTGCCTCCAGCAGCGCGAAGGTGTGATTGGCGACCAGGCGCACCAGGCGCTCGTCGGCCTGGTGCTCATCGCGAAGGAACCGGGCACCGTCGAGCGGATGAAAGCCGGTGTGCGCCAAGCGGGGTGCGTAGCCAATGTCGTGGAGGACGGCAGCGGTGACGAGGAGGTCGCGGTCGGCACCAAGCGCGACATTGAGGTCCGCTGCGGCCCGTGCGACACCTTGGGAGTGGGCCCAGCGTCGAGGGAGCGCGACCTGGATTTCGGTTTGGACAATGCGCCACGCCCACGACGACGTTCGGATCGTCATACGGCAAGACTAGTTACTTCTCCATCGGGTGGACATCTGCCGTTGGCCGACGGGGTGGAGTCGCCTCGACGAGCCTGCCCTCCCAGAGCGGCGGGTTTTTGGTGGGCACAATGCATTGCCGCAAATCGGTACCGCTTCAGCATGGCCGCCAGGCAAACCGCACGCTGGCCTCGCTTGAGCTGCCAACCACTATCCCACTTTTCGTGTCCGAGATCTTCACCGCTGTGCAAGGGCTGTCACGAGCTGAATCGGTGATGTCGTCTGTCGCTACGAGGCGGCTTGCCGATACAAGAATCGATGGGCCGTGCCGCCGCGCTCCGGAGGCAGCGAGCCCGGCCGCAGCTGGCCCGATTATGTGCCCGGATATGCAAGTAAGGCAGCAGCAGGACGGGAGTCAGCAGCCCCCCGACTGGTTCCGGGGCGTTGCGGGAGCAAGTCGAGCGTTGCCTGCCAGCTCACCTCGATGATGGGTAAAACAACCCGCATGAGAGCCGAAAGCCCCGGACTGTAGCAACGGGGCTGTGCGCAATGAGCTCGCCAAGCTCGGCGCTACCCACCACGCCAGCGGCCGACCTTAAGAACTTCACCCCCGCCACCTCGGAGGACGAGCGTGCCGGTGCGCCAGGGTCTTTTCATTTCTCTCGCATGTTCCGCGCCTCGACTTGCCGCTCGGAAATGACGGAATACGCCTCAGCAGCAACTCATACGAGCTGCTGTCGAGACTGACGGCGCAAGGAATCGGCGGGTGACCTAATCGACTCAGGGCACTGGTCCGTTCTTATGTTGGAATGCACGACTTCAGCGAATCCGCTTCCCCGTACGTGCGCCTATTTCAACGAGATGCATGTCTTATTTGGGAATGGCTTGACAACACCCGGGGCATGGAGCGTCCATGGATATGCAACCCCGAACGAAACCGCGAAACATTGCAGAACGGGGCGCGCATCCCGGCCGGGATATGACCAACCAAACGAACCCATCGATTCAAGGAAAAGTCATGTCCACAACATCATCGGAAACCCACCGTACCGACAACGAGGACGCCCTATGGCAGGCCCTGAATACTCAGCCCATGGCGACTACCGCCGAAGTGGCCGCCGCAGCCGGAATTACGGTGTCCAGCGCCCGCAAGATCTTGGCCCGATGGACCGACGACAACACGGTCACCCGCCACGCTGATGATTCCAACGGCCCGCACCGCTGGACCGTGACGACCACCGACGCCGTGACGCCATCGGCCGCAGAAACGGCCGCAGCGGGCACGGCCCCGGCACCCCAACCGGCGGCCCCGGACCCCGACACCCAGGACGGCGATATCGCCCCCCAGGGCACGGATACGCCGCCCGCCGAACCGGCCACCCACACCGCACCCCCGGCCGATTCGCCCGCCGCACCTGAACCGGCCGACGAGTCCACCGATGAAGCTGCGCCGGACGATGCGGATTCGGCCGAGCTGCCCGACGACGACAGCGATTCCCTGTTCGGTGCGCCGTGCCCGATCGTGCTCGGGGACGAGGTCGCCAACCGGTACCACCGGTCCTGGCGCGGGCGGGTGACCGAGATGCAGTGTCAGGACGGTATCGCCGGGTGCATCATCGAAACCCCCGACGGCGCGCAAAGTTCCATACCACCGTGGGCGCTGGTACCCGCTGGGCCGGACGGCGTCCCCGATGAATGGCAGCGGCAGATGGACACGCTGATCGCCGCCCAGCACGACCGCGCGGTCCACGAGCTGCAGGACCGGTCTACCGCCGCGCGCGAACACCTCGAGCACCTTTCCCAGCGGCTCGGCGGCATCGCGACGGCACTGGCCAACGGCACCGTCTCGGACGGCGACGACACCGCCCCGATCGCGGATTATGCGGGCGACCTCGACGCCGCCATGGCCGATCTGAACGGCTTCCGCACCCTGGTCACCGACTCGGGACTGTTGACCGTCGATGAGATCAAACGGGCCACCGCCCGCCCCGCCAGCACCCGCTCGAACGGCATGCGTCCCACGGCCACCGCCTCGAATCACAGCGCCGCCGACAAGCTGCCCCCGGGCGGGTTGCGCGGCATGGTGGAGGACGCGCTGCGCGACAACCCGGGCCGCAGCTTCACCACCACCGTCCTCAAGCACATGCTCGACCAGGAATACCAGCGGAACATCTCGAACGGCGCGATCAGCAACGCCCTGGACAAGCTGACCGAACAGGGTGTAGCCCGCCGAATCAGCGACACCCCCCGGACCTGGGCACTGGCCGAGAACCCCTGAAAACCGCCCCCGAGTGGGGGAACCGGCAGCGGCCGGTTCCCCCACTGCCCGCTGTCCGCCCCGCCAACGTTCCCCACCACCGCTGCACGTGTCGATCGTGCGGGACCCTGGGCCGACCACGACCCGCTGACCGGCGACCGTATGCCGGGACGGCGTCGGTGCCCGCATCGAACGGACATGATTGTCACCAGCTGTATTCCGTCGTCGGCGGCGTGGGGCGAACCTGATTGGGGTAGAGGAGGTTTTGGATCTGGGGGTCGTGGTGGTCGAAGGCTGCCTCGTTGTACGGATGCTCGACGCTGGTGTGGTGGGTGATCCGGGGGCCGCGTTCGGGAAGATCGGCCAGCGGTAGTCGTTCGGTGACAGCGCCGCCGCCGGTTGTCCACAGTGCCCACACCGGTCCTGCCGGGCCGTCTGGGTGGGCAAGGTCGCGACTGGTGGTCGCGATCGCCACGTCGGGGCCGTAGCTGTCGAACGCGCGGCTCAGCGCGGTCCGGAGCCCGGCCTCGCGGCGGGCCGAGTGCACCGAGAACAGCAGGATCCCGAACTTGTTAGTCGGGAACCCTTGATAGTCAGCGAGTTTGGACACCACGGTCTTCAACGACTCGGTGCCGGTGTCGTATTCGAGGAAGAACCGGACCGCGCGGCCGTCGCGTTCCCAGCAGCCGTAGCCGTCCGGGTGGAGTTGGTCGTCACCGGAGGGATTGGTCCAGAACATCTCGGCGCATTGACGCTCCGACCACCACTGCGTCAGCCCCTGCACCGACTCCGACGCGGCCGAACCGGGGCGGGTGGGGTTGCGGTGGGCGGCCAGGGCGCAGAAGAAGCCGTTCACGCCCAGGCGGTGGTCGAGCATCGGCGAGCACGCCAGCCGCTCCAAGCTCAGGGCGTACTTGGCCGGAGCGGGCGGAGTCTGCGCACGCTGGGCCGCGATCAGGCGAGCACCGGAATAGCCGAGCGCGTGGCGGGTTTGGGTGGTGCCGCCACCGTAGAGGGACTCGCGGAAGGCGAACACCATGCCCATCTCCCGCAGCTTCCGCAGCCGATCCTGCGCGCGCCGCACCGACGCGAACTCCAGCGACGCGATCTGCTCGGTGGTGAACGCCTTGTGTTCGGAAAGCAGTGCCAGCAGGCGACGGTCACGGTCGAGCAGACGGAACCACGCACCTGCGTCCGGATGCCCGCCCCGATGTACGCCACGCCCGCGACGCCGCCCGACATGTGAATACGTATGAATATTGGTATTCATTCTGGATTTCGCCGCCTTGCCTCGAATGCGTGCCTGAGCTGCCTTGTTGCGCTTTCCGTCTTCGGCGTTTGGGGTGGCGGCTATAGGACGCCGAGCACCCGACGCCCCATCCGCACGACCAACCGCCGACCCATCCGCAGCCCTGCTGTCGTCGCGGCCGGTCATCGGGCATCACCGCCGATCGATCGCCCTGTGCCGACTGCGCGGACCCAGACGTCCGGCCCGCCGAGGTCCACCTCGCGGTCCGCCTGCTGGTCCGCCAGGTTCACTAACGCTCCGCCCGCCGCCTGCCACCGTCGCAGCACCTTGCGGCCGTAGTTGTTCGTGCCCGCAATCCGGTCCAGCTCCGCACCGGTCGGTGTCCGCCCCTGTGACCGCTCGCTGCGGTAGTACTCCCACATGCGCTGCTCCGCCGTCAGCTCGGCGCGCGGACCAGACCAGGCTGGGACCGGTGCGAGACGCACGACCGGTGCCGCGGGTTCGGTGGTCTCGTCCGTCTCGCCGGTCTCGGTGATGGTCTCGATGGTCTCGGCGTGATGCCGCTTCAGGGCACGGTTCAACAACTCGACGGCGAGCAGTAATGCCAGCGGCGGGCACGCGGCGACCACGACGCTGAACACGCTCAGCACCGGGGCCGCCGCGATGTTCGCGCACAGCGACAGGCAGATTCCGAACACGAACGCCGACCAGGCCGCCCACCGGCCGCCCGCGTTCCGCTCGCGGCCGGTCTTCCACAGCTCGACCGTCGCCAGGGTCAACAGCCCGTCCACGATCAATGGCCAGATGCCGGCCGTCGTCTCGTCGGCGCCGAACCGCAACGCGAACTCCCGACCATGCCGATAGGAGGCGTACGCCGCACCGAGCGCGACCACCGCCGTGCAGACGCACTGGACCCACAGCGTCCGGTCACGACGATCCGAAATCGAGATGCTCATCCCAACGCACCTCCCGCTCGGTGCGCGTCGCTCAAATCGCAGGAGGCACAGGCGAATACCTGCGAACCGGTGACCGATCGGCCGACCGGCACTTGCGGAACACGACTGCGGAGGTAGTCAGCTCCGCACGCCACACAGGCCAGCCCATCGGCCTGCAACAGATTCGACTCGGTGATGATCCGGTCGGCGTTCACTGTGCACCACCACCGGTGGCACGGCGACGCCGCCGAACAATAGGAACGGTCGCGGAAACCCGCAGTTCACGACGGCTACGGTTACGTGCAGATCCTGTACGTCCCGCGCCGGGGGCACCGAGATGGCTCCGACGAAGCCACCGGCCTCACCGGCTCCGTAGCCGACATCGATGACTACCTTTCGTAGTAGTTCTTTCGTGACTACGAAAAGGTAGTCGAGTGCGACCGTAGATGGGCAAGCAGTCGTCAGTGCCGGGCCCAGCCTTGCGCTTGGTCTGTCAAGTTCCACCACGAGACGAACTGTGTGTCTTCGGTTTCCAGCTTCCATCTCGCGTTCAGTGCGTCGAAGAACGCATCGTCTCCGGTCTTTCCGCCTCGGGGCTCTCCGATGTAGACCAGCCGTTCACCGCCTGCCGCTTCGAATGCGGACAATGCTTGCGAGGCCATCGGGGTGCCCCAGCCCGGCGGCCAGACCAGGAGTAGTACACCCGCCTCTCCGGCCGGCCGTGCGGCGTATTCATCGAGGTCACCGACGCTGTGCCACACATCCGACTGGCCCGCGGCTTTCGCGAATGCGTCGTTCTCCGTCCGGTCCGGTGGTTCGGAGTCGTAGGCTTCGATGCTCACTCCGGCCTCGGCCAGCTGTGCTGCCCAATAGCCGCGCCCGGCTCCGAGTTCGACCACCGGCTGGCCGTCGCTGAACCGGGTCAGCCATTCGATTGTCTCGGGAGATGGGATCGCGTAGGCGAACGCCGCTTGCAGGATCGTCTCCGCGAAGCCGAGTCGTGCGCTCCCGTTCGGTCGCCCGCCGTTCACCACGCGGCGCCCCTCGTGCTCGGACACCGACGGTGCGACGATGTTCCAGTACGGGTTCGCGCCGACTGCCCGACCACCGGTCAGGAAATGTACGAAACGCAGGTCGAACGCGGCGTCGGCCTGCTCGTTCCCCGTCCCGGGCAACATCGGCGCCGTCTCCAGATACTCCGCGACCTTCGGATATTCGAACCGCAGACGCCGCTCGTCCCCCAGCAGCCGGGCCAGTTCTTCACGACGGTCCGCCGTCAGCGCAAGCTCAGCCATACCTTCGATTCTGGCGTGTCACAGCCAGTCTCGCGGACACTTCCGGCGATACGGTCACGGCTGCGAGCGGACTATCGCTCGGTCGCGCGACGGCGCCGGAATTCTCGCGTGTCTCGCCGTACCGTGCCCTGAGGGCCGCGGGAGACCGGGATGGAGCTCACTGCCACCATCGGGCCGGAGAATGACCATGGGTGATCTCATCGTCGAGTTGTACGGCACCCGTATCGGAACGATCACCGGCGCGTGGCGAAACTACGACCGCCTTGCCGATGCAGGGGCGGTGGCCAGGTCCGGGCTCGACAGTTCGATCTTGTCTGTCTCGATTCCGTTGGCAGTCATCGCAACTCGTGGTCGCAGAGATCGGCGACAGAACTTCGTTCGGGAACTTCTCCCCGGCTAGTGTGGGTCGGATGCGGAGCACTGAACTCCCCAGTCGGGTCATCTTTCTCAACGGGACATCGAGTTCGGGTAAGACCACCTTGGCTCGTGCCATTCAGGATGAGAGCGACGCGCCGTTCGTCTATTGGGGAATCGATACATTGTTCGGGCTGGTGCCGCCGGATTGGGGTGGCGGACGGGACGGTCCGCTCAGTCGTGACGGGTTCTGGTACGACCGGACCGGCCGTGACGCCGACGGCCACCCGCTGGTGGTTATCCGCTACAGTCACTTCGGTCGGCGGATGCTGCGGGCCGCGTGCGCCGCAGCCGCGGAGTTCGCCCATGGCGGTGATCATCTGGTCGTCGACGAGATGCTGCTGACCCCCGACCTGCTGCCGATGTGGATGACCGCGCTGGCCGGCCTGGACGTCCAATTGGTCTGCGTCACTTGCCCATTGGCCGTTGCCGAGGATCGGGAGCTGGCTCGCGGCCACGAAATCGGACTGGCTCGCGGTCACCTGCGTACGGTTCACAACCACGGCTACACCTACGACACGATCATCGACACGGCCACCGGAACCCCCGCCGAACTGGCCAGAACCGTACTGCGACAAGAGATGCCCGCGCACGAGTGACACACCGTCGCGGTCATTCGGCTCCGGCCGAGAGACGGCCGACCGTTGAGAATGGCGGCGTGCGGCAGGGGTCGGTTATGGCGAGGCGCTGGAACCCGGGTTACCACACCGGTCTCCAGGTCAGGTCGGTGTGCGGACCAATATGTCGTATTGCACGGGGATGTCGTTCTGAATGCAGGTATGGATCGCCGAGCCGGTGAAGCCGAGTTTGTTCAGTACTCGGATGCTGCGCTTGTTCCAAGACTGAACGACGGCGCGAATCCTGTTGCTGCCGTGCAGCTGTCGGATCTCGTCGAGGATCGCGGCTCCGAATGAGTGTCCGTGTCCTCGTCCGGCCCAGGCGGGGTTCATGCCCCAGCCCAGGTCGAGAGTCCCCTCGGAGCTGGCGATTCCGGGAACGCGGGCCTCTTCTCCGGTGCAGAAGAATCCGAGGAGATCACCGTCGCCGGATCGTGCCTTCACCGAACGGTAGGCGTCGAGGGCGGCCGGTGTTCGGCCATGAAGGTCGTAGACCCTCCAGGCGCCTTCGTAGTGCCAGTGGGACATTGCCTCGGCGTCTTGCGTCGACATCGGTCCGATGGCGAAGTCCGTGGGCCAATCCGCCGGATTCGATCGAGTGCCCATTACGTCTCCAGTATGCGGTCGAGGAGATGGTCCAGGAGTTCGAGCGCTGATCGAGTGGTGCTGTATCCCTGGAGCATGCCCTGGGCGAGTCCGCCGACCGCCATGGTGATGAGTTCGGCGTCGAGGTCGGGGGGCTTCGAGTCGGGGCCCGTCCCCAGTGAACGAGACCACTCGGTATTTGAGTCCTGTTGGCCCTGATGAGGGCTGGAAGGGACGATAGGGATCATGGCTGGACGGAAGCGGCACTCCGCGGAGGAGATCGTGCGGAAGCTGCGCCGTGCCGACGAACTCGCGGCGGCGGGTAAGAACAGTGAGGAGATCGCTGCGGAGCTGGAGGTGTCGACGGCGACATTGTACAACTGGCGCCGTCAGTACGGCAGGATGGATACCGACGTGGCGAAAGAGTCGAAGGAGCTGCGGGAGCAGAACGCCCGATTGAAGCGGTTGCCGGCCGGTGCGGAGCTGGAGAAGGACGCGCTGCGGGAGATCAGCAAGGGAAATTCTGAGAGTCTCCCGGCCGCCGATTCGAGGTACGCGGCGTCGATGTTGCGACGGGGGTAAGCGGAGCTGATCAGGATGCACACGATGCGGAGACGATCTGAAGTTCACTAGGATGCGGGCGTCCGTGCCTTCGCTCGGCCTTCTATTTCGCTGGGTTCAGGAATGTGCCGTCGATCAGGTCACCGTAGTTCGGCAGCTGGGTGGAGCTTTCGATCGATCCCTGGGTCTTTCCCCAGTTCGCCAGCGTGGTCAAGGTGTCCGGGAGGTCGGGCGGTAGCTGCATCGTGAAGTCGAACTCGGGGAGGATCTTCTCGAGGAGACCGGGGTCGAGCTGGGTGGCTTCGGCGACGGCGGAGACCGCCGGCGCCGATCGCTGCGTGAGTTGGGTTCCGGCGTCGCCGAGTGCGGCCAGGAATGCGGTGAGCGCTTCGGACTTCCGTGCGGCCGAGGTATCCGTCGTCAGGTAGAGGCTGTGCTGATTGTATGTGCCGCCGGACAATTCGACCGCATCGCCGCCGAGGGCCGCGACGACCTGAGCCTGGTACGGCTGGAAGATCGAGACCGCGTCCACATTGTGCTGGGTGGCCGCGGTGACCATCGCCTGCGGGGCGACCTGGGTCAGCTTCGCGTCGATTTTGCTGTCGGACAGCGCATTCGAGGCGAAATAGGCCGCACTGGTTCCCAAGGGCGTGCCGATCGACCGTCCCGCGAGGTTCTCCGTCGAGGTGATTCCGGCACTGCGCCGGGCGACGATACGTGAACCCTGCCACCGTGATCCGTCACCGATCACCCGGAGCGACGGGGAACGTGTCAGCGTGGCGGCCGTGGGGACATCGGCGGCCGTGGTGACATCGAGTTGGTGCGCGGCGAGGGCCTGCAACGCTTCGATCCCGGACGGGAAGGCTACAACCTTGACCTTCACGCCATGCTTGTCGAAGTACCCTTCGCGCTCGGCGACCGGTATCTGCGCCCAGGACGGATCGACGACGAATCCGACGGTGAGCGTTTTCGGGTCGGAGTTGTCCGGGGTGGCGCAGGCAACGGCGGAGGCCGACAGAATGATGAGTGCGAAGACCGCGGTGAGCAGTCGTGTCATGCGTGTTCTCATGAGTCTCTCTCGTGTTCGATGCCCAGTTCCTGGTGCAGTAACCGCCGAAGTTCGCTGTATCCGGGCTGATCGGCGAGCGTGGCGGCGGGGCGGGGCCGGCTCAGCGGGTTGGTGATGTGGCTCGACAGCCGGCCGTCTCGGAGCACGCCGATGGTGTCCGAGAGGCGAATGGCCTCGTCGACGTCGTGGGTGACGAACACGACGGTGCGGTTCAACCGTGTCCACAGGTCGATGAGCAGGTCCTGCATCTTCAAGCGGGTCAGCGCGTCCAGCGCCGCGAACGGCTCGTCCATGAGCATGATCGCGGGCTCGCCCGCCAGCATCCGGGCGATGCCGACCCGCTGGCGCATACCGCCGGACAGCTGACTCGGCCGCTGTGTGCCTACGGCGCCGGACAATCCGACGAGGTCGAGGAGTTCATCGATACGATGTTGCCGTGCTCCGCGCGGGATCCGGTGTGCGCGAAGGGCGAAGGAGATGTTGTCGGCGACGCTCATCCACGGGAACAGGACGTCGCGCTGGAACGCGACGCCGCGGCGCGGATCCGGAGCGACGACCGTGTCCCCGTTCTCGACCACCGTTCCCGTCGTCGGTGTGATGAGTCCCGCAAGACAGTGCAGCAGTGTCGATTTGCCGCTGCCCGAGGCGCCGACCAGGACGTGGAAGCTCCCGTCCGGGACGTTCAGATCGATGTTCCGCAGGGTCGGCGCGGGATTGTTCGGAAAGTGGACGACCAGGTCCTGTGTGGCGATGCTCATGGTCAGCGCTCCTCGCGGGCCCAGCGGGTGATCGGTGCGGTGGTCGACGCGATGACCAGATCGAATGCGGCACCGATGATTCCGAGGACGATCAGGCAGAAGATCAGGCGGTCGGCTTGGGAGAACAGCTGGGCCTGGTAGATGCGGTAGCCGATTCCGGCTGTGGTACCGGTCATTTCGGCGACGACGATCAGCACGAAGGCCATCGCCCCACCGACGCGCAGACCGGCGGCGACGTCGGGGATCGCCTCGGGGATGATCACCCGGGTGAGGGTCTGCCGGCGTCCGGCGCCGAGGCAGCGGGCCGCCTTCAGGTAGTCGGCGGGGGTGCTGGCGAATCCGGCGTGACTGTTGATCCACACCGGGACGAAGACGCCCAGCGCGATGACGAGCGTCTTGCTGTTCTCCCCCAACCCGAACCAGAGGATCGCCAGGGGAACGAGGCCGATGGTCGGGATCGGTGACAGCAGCCGGAGTACCGGTTGCAGCAGCCTGCGTCCGGCCCAGGTGCTCGCGGTGACGATCGCGGCCAGCACGCCGACGACCGAGCCTGTCACGAACCCCACCAGGGCGCGCCGCAGGCTGGTGGTGATGTCGGGCCACAGCAGTCCCTCGGACCACAGGGTGTGCCCGGCCCGCGCGATCTTCGGCAGGCTCGGGAACAGTTCGCCGGGGAACCGCCCGGTGGCCACGATCACCGACCATACGATCGCCGCCAGCGTGAGTCCGGCGAGCGTTCCGCCGACCGCGCCCCAGCGGCCGCGCCACGGAACGGGCACGCGCCGGGTGCGTTGTGCGGATCCCGTTGTGGTGGAGGGGGATCTGGCCGGTGTGGTGTGCAGGCCGGATGTCGTCATGGTCGAACTTCCTGGGGAGAGAGCCGAATATGGGAACGGCGTTGCCCGCGTGTGCGGTTCAGGGAGCCGTGGTCCGCCGATCGACGGGTACGGGTGCCGTCGGGGGCGGACCGAGGGGCACCCAGTCGAACGGGACGGCCTGTGCGCGATAGATCATCGAGGTCCGGACGGCGCGATCGACGCCGGGCACCCGCGGTTCCGGGACCTCCGGCTCCCCGGCGACGCCGTATCCCTCGTAGGGCGTCTGGTACTCCCAGACCACCTCCCCGTCGGGGGTCACCTGGAAGAGCCGGCCGAACATTCCCTCGGTGACGAGCGTGTTGCCGTTCGGCAGCCGCTGCGCGTTGCTCACGAAGGAGCTGAAGAACGTCCACGACGGCAGCCCGGAATCCTCCGCGGTGTACTGCCAGACGATCTCCCGTGTCGCCGGGTCGATCTCCAGGACACGCGAACCCGCGTAGATGCCCAGTGCGGCAGGGGGATAGCCGGCGCCGCCCTGGTTGTCGAAGACGAGGATGTTGCCCGCGCCGGGCAGTCCCTCGGCGATGACGTGGGGGTTGTGCTGTCCGGAAATCTGGTCCAGCGGGCGAGGCACCTTGTGCGCGTTGATTCTCTGGTGCTGGGCCCCGGACTCGGCGGCGAAGTAGGGGCCCAGCCGCCACACGAGGGCGCCGGAGGCCTTGTCGATCAGCGCGACGATGTTGGCCTTCCGGAAGCTGATCAGAATGTTGTCCGGATGGAAGACGCTCGCGGGGTCCTCGCGATGCAGGCGGTTCGCACCGACGGTCTTGGCGCTGTTGATCTCCAGGTAACCCCAAGGGTCGTCAGGATCGCGAGATACGGTCTCGCGCAATGCTTTCCATCCGTCCTCCGAGAAGCCCATCTCCTCGAGATGATCCCCGGCCCGCCACTCCCAGGCGATCCGGCCGTCGGGGGTGACCTCGTAGAGTCCTTGGTCGCCGACGACGTGGTCACCCAGGGCGGGCACGACGCGCGGAAGGGTGACCAGCAACAGACGGTTACCGTTCTCCAGCAGCTCCCAATCGTGGTTCTGCCGCGCCGCGCCGCCGGGTGCCTGATCGCCCCACTCCCACACCGTCTCACCCGACCAGGACAGCTGGCCCACAGTGCGATTCGCGTAGATGCCGCCTCGTGGGTCGTCGCCCGGGGAGAGCTGCACTCCGATGTCGCCGAGCCGTCCGCCGTTGAGCGCGGGATCGATGATGCGGGGCGGCACGCCGGGAAAAGGCCACTCTCGCTGGACCGTTCCGTTCATATCGATGAGACGGGTGATGGAGTCCGAGCCCGTGTAGAGGACGTAGCCGTTGTGTGCCCGCTCGGGGTCGTAGTAGGTGACTCCGGTGAGTCGCACGAATGCCATGGGATAACTCCATCAGCCGGTTGTTAAGTCGGTGGGTCGCGGCGGTAACCAATCTAATCGATTTGCGTAATCTCTGACCTGCGCATACGGTGAGAGAATCAGCATGGTTCGAACTCTTGCCCGCCGGTCGCGCGGCAACCGAGGATAGGCTCGACGAGTGGCAGTCAAGCGGGCGACGCTGGCCGATGTGGCCCGGCGGGCGGGGACGTCCACGGCGGTCGTGAGTTACGTGCTCAACGACGGTCCGCGGCCGGTGTCGGAGGAGCTGCGTGCGCGGGTGCTCGCGGCACTGGACGAACTCGACTACCGCCCCGACCGGATCGCGAGAGCGCTTCGGCGGCCGCGTCGTTGGCGGCAGATCGGGCTACTGGTCCCCGATGTGACGCTGCCACTGTTCGGGGCGCTCGTGGGACATATCGAGGTCGAGGCGCGGGCCCGCGATCACCTCACCATGATCGGCAACACCGGGTACGACCCCGAGCGGGAGAGCGAATTCGTCGGTGCCTTCGCGGATTCGGGCATCGACAGCCTGATCGTCGTGGGTGGTGCCGACGGCCCCGCCACCGCGAGATTGTGCGAGCAGGCGCGCATCCCGATCGTCTGGGTGCACAACAACAGGGGGCATATCGATTCGCCTGTTGTCGGTGCCGATCACACGCGCGCCGGCGCGCTCGCCACCGAGCATCTCCTGACCACGCACGGCCGCGACGATATCGTCTTCGTCGGTGGGTTCACGCCCGAGGACGTCGAGCACGGAGACCGGGAAACCGTTGCTCAGCGGTACGACGGGTACGTGTCGGTCGTCGGTGCCTCGGCCGCGCGCCTGATCCGTACGAACCTGAGCCCGGCCGGGGCCTATCACGCCGTCGGCCGCTATCTCGCCACCGAGGCGGTACCCGACGGAATGATCGTCGGCACCTACGGGCAGGCGGCCGCCGCGTTGCGGGCCGTGAAGGACGGCGGCTTCCGTATTCCTCGCGACATCGCCGTCGTCGGATTCGACGGTGACATCACGAACACCTATGGGCAACTGACGCTCACCACGGTGCAGCAGCCCATCGATACCATCGCTCGGACCGCGCTGGACCTCGCGCTACGGGATCGCGGCTCGGAGGATTCCCGTGCACGGTCCGTACCGATCGAGGTCTTCCTGAATCCCGGCGAGACCTGCGGTTGCGGAACGGGGCCGACGGTGTTCGGCTGAGAAATCCGCCGGAATGACCGGCACGTTTCAGTGGGAGCGGTTGATCTGGCAGGCGATTTCCGCTGGTTCTTCGGAGAGGGGCAGGTGTGCGAGCATCCGCAGGTACTCCTCGGGCTGCCGGACGCCGGTGGCCGCGTCGCCTCCGTCGACGACGAATGTCGGTACGGCGTTGATGTCGAGGCGTTGCGCGGTGGCTTCGTCCTCGTGCACGGCATCGGCGAAATCGTTGCCGCGCAGCATGGTTCGCACATCGTGTTCGTCCAGCCCGGCCTCGGCGCCGAGCCGGGCCAGGGTGTCGGCGTCGCTGATGATGGCGCCTTCGGCGGTGTAGGCGTGCATGATTCGTTCTCGGACGGCGTCGCCGAGCCCGGCGGCGTCGCCGAACTTGGCGAGCCGGTGCGCATCGAAGCTGTTCACCGGGTAGGCCCGGTCGAGGTCGTAGGTGAGGCCGGACGCCGCGGCCATCCGGCTCAGGATGCCGATGTTGCCGCGGGCCTCGGCGAGCGTGCCGCCGAAATCCTGCTGGTGTCGTTCGGCCAGGGTCGGTCCGGGGGCCTTGGCCACCTCGGGGTCCAACTCCAGTGCGTGCCAGCGGACGACCACCTGGTCGCGTTCGGCGAAGTCCGTCAGTGCGGTCTCGAAGTTGCGTTTGGCTATGTAGCAGAAGGGACAGAGAAGGTCGATCCAGATATCGACATGCGATGTGGTCATGGGATCGACGGTAGGGCAACAATCCGATGAGCGGCAGGGCATTCCGGGCGCATCGGGGCACGCGAACATTCGCTGAAAAGCCGCTGACGGAACGCCGCGTGCGGGCCGGTACCACCGCGGTCGGAACATCCGCTCGGCCGGGTTCCGCGCGTGCGGGTCGAGAACATGGGCGGAGGCTATGAGAGCGCTGTCGTGCCGCTGTGGCAGACGCGTCGGCCACCCATGATCGGCCTGTTGGCATGCTGGGGCGAATGTGGCTGGTGCTTGGTGGGCTGGGGTTGGTGGCCGTGGTGACGGGGTGGCTGCCCGGTGCCGAGGCCGTCGATATCGGGGTGGTGCGGGCCGGGCCGATCCTCGGGTTCCTCGTCGCGGTGACCGTCCTCGCCGAATTGGCCGATGCGGCAGGGGTTTTCGATGTCGCGGCGTCGGTGTGCGCACGGTGGGGGCGGGGCTCGACGGCACTGTTGTTCGTCCTCGTCGCCGCGCTGGCGACGGTGGTCACCATCGGGATGAGCCTGGACACCACGGCCGTCCTGCTGACGCCGGTCGTGCTGGCGCTCACCACCCGTCTCGGCTTGGCGTCGTTGCCGTTCGCGGTGCTGGTCGTGTGGCTGGCCAATACCGCGAGCCTGTTGCTGCCGGTATCGAATCTGACCAATCTGCTCGCATTGCAGCACGGTGGTATGTCGACGATGGACTTCGCGAGGATGATGGCGTTGCCCGCGCTGGTTGCCGTCACGATCACGGTCGGCTATCTGGGAATTCTGTTCCGCGGCAGTCTGACCGGCGGCTACGAGGTCCCCGCGGTGGCGCCGCCGCCCGATCGGCTCCGGTTCTCGGTGTGCGCGGCGGCATGCGTCGGCTTCGCCGTGGCGGTCGCCGCGGGTGTCGCGCCCTGGCTCGCCGCAACGGTTGCGGTCGTTCCGGCGCTGCTGACCTTCGCCGTCCGGGACTGCCGGAGCCTGCGATGGTCGCTGTTTCCATGGCGGCTCGTCGTGACCACTGAAGGACTGTTTCTCGCGGTCGGGGCCCTCACCCGGCACGGACTGGGAGATCTGCTGACCGATTGGGTCGCCGGATCGGGAACGCGGACGGTCGCGGTGGCCGCCGGATTGAGCAACCTGGTCAACAACCTGCCCGCCTATCTGGCCGTCGAGTCCGCGGTGCCCGCCGGTGCGAGCCATCAGTTGTCCGGTGCGCTGATCGGCACCAACTGCGGCCCGCTGATCACGATGTGGGGCTCGCTGGCCACGCTGCTGTGGGCCGAGCGGTGCCGGGCCCGGGGCGTCGTGATCCGGCCGCTCGTGTTCGCGGGGATCGGGATGGTGGGTGTGCCGCTGGTGCTGGCGGGGGCGTGGGCGGCAACGGCCGCGTAGCTCCTAGCCGTCGCCGGACGGCGGCCCGGTCAGGAGGGCACGGGCGTACTTGTGGAACGCGGTGACCAGGCGGTTGCCGCTGTCGGCGGCCCGGACGGCGAGCACGACGTGGGACGGTTCGACACCCTCCAGCGGGATGGTCGTGAGGTCGGGGCGCAGGCCGCGGAACTCGACGCCGATCGGGACGATGGCCACGGCATCGCCCGCGGCGACGTGTTCCACCTTGTCCTCGACCGAGCCGAGCTCGGGCCCGTCGGGGACCGGCCGGCCGTCGGGGCGTGGTTCGGCCCGCCAGAACGCATTCCAGTCGGGGCCGGCGGCGTCGAGTCGCGGCATGGGCTCACCGGCGATGTCGTCGAGCGTGACCGACTCCTTACCGGCGAGCCGGTGGCTGCGGGGTACGAGCAGCACCCGGGGCTCGTCGTACAGGATCGTCACGTGCAGCTGGTCGGTGTGGAACGGCAGCCTGGTCAGGGCCACGTCGACGTGGTGCTCCAGCAATGCCGTGCGAGGTTCGGGCAGGGCGAGGTGTGCGGTGCGGATGTCGGCGTCGGGATGGTGGCGACGAAGCTCGCGGACAGCCGGGGTCACGACGATGCCGAAGGTGTAGCCGATCGTGATGCGGCTGGGCCGGGCGGCGGCCTGGGTGCGCGTCACGGCTTGGTTCGCCGAGAGCAGCAGCTTCCTGGCGAGCGGAAGGAAGACCTCGCCCGCGTCGGTGAGCCGGCTGCCCTGCGGGCTGCGGTCGATCAGGCGGGCGCCGAGCTGATTCTCCAGGCGGCGGATCTGCCGGCTCAAGGACGGCTGTGTGGTGTGCAGGATCTCCGCGGCGCGGGCGAAGTGGCGGTGCTCGGCGACGACGGTGAAGCTGTGGACCAGCCGCAGGTCGAGATCGATCGGGGGTAGCGGGGCGCCGGACATACGTCGAGCGTAACGGAAGTTCGGCCGCTCCGGCCGTAGATGGATATTGGCTACCAGTAAATATGCGCATTCTGTATTTCGAATTACGGAACTTTCATTGGACCGGGCCGACATGCCGACCGCACAGTGAAGCCATGGCACAACCCGAACTCGACGATCGGCAGGGAGCGGCATGAACGAGGTCTGGATTCTCGGCGCGACGGGTCGCACCGGTCGCATGATCGCGGCGAAATTGGTGGCCCGGCAGGTGCCGGTCGGCTTGGTCGGCCGCAACGCCGCTCGATTGCGGGAGGTGGCCGACGAGATCGGGGGAGCACCCCGGATCGTGGCGGTCGATCCGCTCGACACCGTCGCCGGCGCACTGGCGAAGCACACGCCCGCGGTGGTGGTCAATACGGTCGGGCCGTTCACGACGACGGCGCCGATGATCACCCGGGCCTGTCCGCCGGGCACGCACTACCTCGACCTCTCGAACGAATTACCTTCTGTGACAGCGTTGCTCGGGTCGCACGACGAGGCCGTGGCCACCGGCCGGACCGTTGTCGCGGGTGCCGGATTCGGCGTGCTCGGAACCGAGAGCGTGGTGCTGTGGTTGTGCGCGGGAATGCCTGCGGCGCAACGGGTCCGGGTAGATTCCATGGCACGGGTGGACACGGTGGACGGGGAGGTGGTCGGCGAGGCGCTGGCCGCGTCGATCGTCGATACGGCCAGGTCCGGTGGGCGTCGCTACGAGTACGGCCGGGTGGTGCGTACGCGGCTCGGCAGTGACGCGGCGCGGCTGACTCTTCCGGACGGCACGACGGCGCAGAGCGCCGGTGCTCCCCTCGGCGAACTGGAGGCGGCTCATCGCGCCAGCGGGGCGCCGTTCGTGGTCGCCGGGTCGAGCGAGCTGCCTTCCGGGCGTGCCGCACGTGTGGTGCTGCCGGTTGTCCGGGCGCTGCTGTCGGTCCCGCCCGTCGCGCGGGCCGCGAGGCGCCGGTTGGCTCGGGTTTTCGTGCCCGGCAACGAAAAACGCGAGTATTCGTGGGCGCATGCGGAGATCACCTGGCCCGACGGCGGCACCAGGGAAGGCTGGTTGCGCGCCGGCGAGGGGATGGACTTCACCACCAGTGTGTCGGCGGAGGTCGCCTATCGCCTTGCCCACGGCGAAGGCGAGCCGGGCGCGTACACGCCGGGCGCGCTGTTCGGGTATCAACTCGCCGAGCAGGTGGGCGGGGAGTTCGTCGGTAGCCGGGAAACAGCCGGATCGCCGTAGCGGCAGGAGGATTCGTGATCGGCGGTCGAGGTGCCATCGGAGCGATCCGGTCGATGCGCGGATCGGCGTCGCCCGCGAGAATGTGCGCAACGACTCCGGCCGAATCATTGCCCACCACATGGTCTCTCCTTTCTCCGCTCGGTGCGGGCGGCGGTCAGTGCGGGCGGAATGTGCCCACCAATACCGACCAGCCGAGGTACTGCCGGACCGAGCGGAGATACAGATCGCGGAATGTGCGGGAGTCCGCGAGCACGGTCTCGCGCTCCGGGTGTTCGGGATTGTCGACGGCCCAGCCGTAGGCGCTCTTCCAATGCAGCGACTCGTACCGATCGAATCCGGCGGTTGTCGCGGTGACGATACCGGTGAGTTCGAACCCCGCGTCGTCGAATTCGGCGGCGAGTTCCGCGAGGGTCGGGAGTGAATCGGGCGACAACCCCGGCGGTAGGTCCGAGGCCCTCGTCATGATCGGCGGGGCGTCGCTGACGAGGTGGGGCTCCCCGATCGCCACGCGGCCGCCCGGTACGAGGGCACTGCTCAGCCGCCGCAGCGTCGGCTCGTATCCGGCGTAGGCCATGCTCGCCCCGAAGCAGGTTGCGACGTCGTAGCTGCGGGTGATCTCGAAGTCCTCGGCGGGGCCGAGCATCGTCCGCACTCGTTCGGTGACGCCGTTCGCCTCGGCTCGGCGCCGGGCGGCGGTCGCGAACTCCTCGATGAGCTCCAGCCCGGTCACCGTGGCGCCGCGCTCCGCGGCCAGCCGCACCGGCCACAGGCCCCGGCCGGAACCGATATCGAGCACTCGATCGGACGCCGTGACGTCGAGGTAATCCATGATCAGGTCGAGTTGCGCCGGCTCCAAGGGGTTCTGGATCTCGTGGTCGCGCTCCACGATGGCGAAGTAGGACACAGTGGGCATGGATGCGAACATAACCCCGGCTCGGCGCGGTGCTCAACCGATTATTGCGTTGCACTCACGCTAATTTGCGTGATACACACGCAGTGTGCAGAGGGCAGTCTCGATCGTGGAGCCGGCGTGATGAACTCGGATCGGATGAACAGGCGGGGCCGAGGGGTCGCCACCGTGGCGGCGAACGAGGCCGGGGCCGGCCGGCCGCGCGGGTCGTCGGGCTCGCGCGTGTGGTGGCGGCGCCCGTGGATCGTGCCGCTGATGGTGGTGTGCGCCGCGTTTCTGGTGTTCTCGCTCCCCCCGTATCTGAGTCTGGATTCCGCGCAGTCGCGTGCCGGGCTCCGGGCGGGGGTGGGCTTCCACTATCCGGTACTGCTCCTGCACATCCTCTTCGGCACGATTGCGCTGATCACCTCGTGTTTCCAGGTCTGGCCGCACTTTCGTGCCGCCTACCCGGCCGCGCATCGCGTGATGGGGCGAATCTATGTCTTCGGCGGCGTATTACCCGGCGGTGTGGCCGGTGTGGTGGTGTCCGCGTTGCACACGCAAGGGCTGGCCGCGCAGCTGGGCAACGCCGCGCTGTCGCTGTCGTGGCTGGCGGCGGGGATTCTGGGGTATCGCGCGGCACGGGAGCGGCGGTTCCGCGATCATCGCGTCTGGATGATCCGGGGATTCGCGCTGACCACGTCGATCGTGGCCAACCGCCTCTGGGTGATGGTCTGCCTCGGGTTGGCCATGCCGCAGCTGAACAGCACCTACCACGGCGACGAGCTGGCGATGGAACAGTCCATGGCGGCCGCCGCCGTGTGGTTGAGCTGGGTGGTCAACCTGCTGATAGCCGAATGGTGGTTGCAGTACCGGGGCCGGCGCAGGCCCGCGGTGTCCGAGGGCGCCGGGCGATGAGCCGCCTCGTGAGCAGGCGGGCGCTGCTGGTGGGAGTCGGTGCGGCCGTGGCGGTTTCGAGCTGCGGTCCGTCCGCGCACGCTTCGCGGCGAGAGCCCACCTTCGTGTGCGTACACACCACCAATGCCTCGGGGCACTGGTTCGCGCCGTTGGTGGCGCAGCTGACCGCCGCGGGTCTGCGGGCGGTTGCGGTCGATCTTCCCGGACACGGTGCGCAGGCATACTATCCGCGCGCGTATCAGGCCCCGCAGAACGTCGCCGGGCTTGCGGTCGAGCCGTCGCCGAGCGCGGGCCTCACGCTGGGCGACTACGTGAATCACGTTGTGGCCGTGGTCCGCCGGGTGGAGCCGGTGATTCTCGTCGGTCACGCGGATGCCGGCGCCACGCTCACCCTCGTGGCCGACGCGGTGCCGGAGCTGGTCTCGCGGCTGGTCTACGTCGCCGCCGGTTGCTGCACCGCGATGCCGACGCTCAGCGACTACATGCGTTCGCCGGACAACGCCGGTGCCGTGCAGGTGCCCGTCGTCGGTGACCCGGCCGCGTTGGGTGTCACCCGGATCAACTGGCGCACGCACGATCCGCGCGACTTGGCGACATTTCATGCGGCCCTGGCGCATTCGTACGACGACACCGGTTTCCGTGCGTTGCTGAACCAGCTCCAGCCCGATGAACCCGCGTCGATATGGGGCACCGCCGCCCGTGGCGACCCGGCGGCATGGGGCCGAGTCCCGCGGACCTACATCAGATTCGATCAGGACCGGACGCTCACACCGGCCGTCCAGGACCGGATGATCGCCGAGGCGGATGCGCTCACCCCGGACAATCGTTTCGCCGTGCACACCGTGGGCCTGCCGCACGCCGGCCCGCTCGATCACCCCGATATCGTGACGATTCTCCGGAAATTACCCGAAACGCCATGACCGCTCACCGCATCCACCCGGTGGGTGGCGGAGAACAGGACCTATGACCGGCTCGAATGTACCCGGCGAAGACGATGCCGCCCAGAGTGTCGCCGAGGAGGACCGCATCCTGGACGCGCTCTGGGGGGATCGGCTGCGGCCGCGCCGCGGCCCCAAACCGAAACTCAGCGTCGATCTCGTGGTCACCGCGGGTATCGAATTGGCCGATGCGGAGGGGCTTTCCGGTCTTTCGGTCGCGCGGGTCGCGAAGAACCTCGAGACGCCGCTCATGTCGCTGTATCGCTATGTCCGGAGCAAGACCGAATTGGTGGCGCTCATGCTGGATTCCGCCATCGGGCCGCCCCCGGATGTTCAGGCGGTCGAGAGGGGCTGGCGGGCCCGGCTGGAATATTGGGCCCGCGAGAACGAACGGGTCTTTCGCGAGCACCCCTGGGCGCTGCCGCTGGCGACCATGCGGCGGGCGGTCGGACCCAACGAGGTTGCCTGGCTGGAAACCGGACTCACGATTCTCGAGGACGTCGGCCTCGACGACGGTGAGATGTTGCAGGTCGTTCTGCTGGTCAACAGCCATGCGCGGGGAAATGCGCAGATGGCGGCCAACGCGGGCGATGCCGCTCCCGGTGGCGGCAGTCTGGCCTCGGTGTATGCGCAGATATTCCGGCAGGATACGGCGCATGCGCAGTATCCGGTGATAGCCCGGCTGTACACCGGCGGCGCATTGGAGCGCGGGGACGAATCCTTCGGCCTGGAGCGCGTACTCGACGGTGTGCAGAGTTATATCGAGAACAAGAACGCCGACTGAGGCTCGACTACCGGAACGGAAAGATATGCCGTACCAATGGCCGGTGGACGCCCGCGGGCTGTTCGAAGAACGGGACGGAACTCGTGCGGGGGCTGATTCGTCAGGTGCGCGAGTGGGATTGCCCGACAGCGCATCTCGGAATGTCCATGGGCGGATACTATTCGGCGCGTTCGGGGCTCCTCGGTGAAACTTCCGGCGGTGATTCGGATTCTCTGTGAGTGGCTGGGGAAAACCTTGCACAGGCGGTGAACGCCGGCCGGTTACCCGGAATCGTCGATCGCAACGGCGTCGCCGTCAGCTCGACAGGTCCGCCAGGAGCCGCCAGGTGTTCAGCTGGTCTTCGGGGCCGCCGAGATCGGTCTGGGTGACGAACAGCTCGGTGGCGCCGGCATCGATGTAGCGCCGCAGGCCGTCTGCCACGTACTTCTCGTCGCCGATCAGGGCCAGGTCGACGGCGCGCTCGACGCCCTCGCGGTCCAGGACCGTGCGATAGGACGGGATCTTCTCGTAGAAGGCCAGCTGGTCGGTGGCGTCGGCTCGGACCTCGTCCGGGCGGTCGGTCACCACGGCGATCACCCCGGCTACGATCTGCAGAGGGCGGACGGGCTGTTCGGGGCGGGCCCGCTCCAGACGCGGAACGATGTGCTCACCGAGGGTGCGCGGCCCCGCCAGGAATGGGATGACGCCGTCGGCCAGTTCCCCGGTCGCCCGCAGAGCCTGCGGACCCATTGCCGCTACGAGCAGCGGAATCCCTTGTCCGCCATGCACTGTCGTGGGCAGCGCGGGGCGGGTTCGGATGCGTTCGCCGTCGATGTCGGCCGTGCCGTTCTCGATCAGTTCTCGCAGGGCGGTCAGATATTCACGCAGGTGCAGCACCGGCTTGTCCTCGCGGATGCCGAATGCCTCGAATTCCAGTGCGGTAGCGCCCAATCCGAGTCCCAGCCGGAAGCGTCCGCTGGAGGCAGCCTGCACTGTCTGCGCCTGGCCGGCCACCAACAGGGGATGGCGCGGATTGATCGGGACGACCGAGGTCCCGACCCCGATCTCGTCGACCGCCTGCGCCACCGTCGCGGCCAGCACCAGCGAATCCAGGTCGTATTTCTGGCCGAACCACAGCGACCGCAAGCCCAGCTGCCGCGCGGTCCGAGCCAGGTCGATCACATCGGTCACATCGTTGGCCGCCCCGGCCCGCGGCCACAGCGACACTCCAATCGGCACGGATGCACTCACCAGACCGACGGTACATGCCGCCCTTTCGCGGGCCGTATTGCAATCGCGGTGAGCGAAATTCCGCTCCCGCTTCCGTTCATCAAAACTGAATGAATCCCGAAGGTCAGGTTGGTTGTTCGGCTCCGCCCGACTGGGCACACTGCCGTTCATCTCGCACCCGATGCCGCACGGACCGGAGGAGTTTGTCATGACAGTCACCGATATCACCGACGCCGATATCGAAACCCGGCCGGTTCCGCGGCCGGGCAGTGCCGAACTCGCCGCATTCGTGGCGACGGTGGCCGCCGATGCGGAGCGGCGGCGCGCGGCCGGCGGGACCGAACCGCCGGACGCCGCGCTGGCGGAGGTGCGGCGTCTGCGCCTGGGGGCGGTCCGGGTTCCCGCGGAACTGGGTGGTGGTGGCTGGTCGGTCCCCGAACTGTTCGATCTGCTGATAGATCTCGCCGCGGCCGATCCGGATGTACCGCACATTCTGCGCATCCATTTCGGGTTCGCGGAGGAACTGCTGACCCGGCCGCGCACCGAGAAGAAGCAGCGGTGGCTGCCGTACGTGCTGGACGGAAAGCTGTTCGGCGGCGCGCTCACCGAGCTGAACAATCGGCCCGTCGGGAATTACTCGTACGACAGCACATTGGAGCCGCGGACCGACGGCGGATATGTGCTGAACGGCCGCAAGTTCTACAGCACCGGCTCGCGTTTCTCCGATTACATTCGGGTCAGTGCGAACCTTCGCGACGGCGCGTTGCTCACCGCGATCGTGCCCGCCGACCGGCAGGGTGTCGAACACGTCGACGACTGGGACGGTATCGGGCAGCGGCATACCGGCAGCGGCACCACCGTGCTCACGAATGTCGTTGTGGCGGAGGAGGAGACGCTGCCCTGGCGGGGTACGGATCTGCCGGTCGAGCCGCGGCAGGCGTTTCCGCAGCTGTATCTGCACGCGATCGCGGCGGGCATTCTGCGCTCGGTTGCCTCCGATGCCGCAGCGCTGCTGCGTAACCGGGCGCGAAATTTCGTGTTCGGGAATACCGAAGAGCCCCGGCACGATCCGCAACTGCTCGAGGTCGTCGGATCCCTGTCGGCGACGGCATTCGCTACCGAATCGGTCGTGCGGGCCGCCGCACAGGCGCAGTCGCGCTCCTACGAGGCCGCCCGCGCGACGGGTTTCGATGCGGACCTGGAGCACGAGGCGGCGCTGCTGGCGGCCCAGGCGAAGGTGGCGATCGAGGAGTCCGCGCTGCGGGCCGCCGGGCGGATCTTCGATGTCGGCGGTGCGTCGGCCACCCGGGCGTCGGTGCAGCTGGACCGGCACTGGCGGAACCTGCGAACTCTGTTCTCGCACAACCCGACCGTGTACAAGGCGCGGGCATTGGGTGACCTCCTGGTCAACGACACGCCACTGCCGAAGGCGGGACACTTCTGAACCCGTCCCGGCCTGTTGTTCAAGGGCGATTACACAATTCGCGTAGACAATCTTGCTGATCCGAAGCAGTTGTCGGAGAACACATTCGGCATAGCCTGACCGTGAACGCTCCCGTCCAGCCGCAGAACAGGGTGATGGTGCAATGACAACCACTGAGGCGCACAAGGTTTCGTCCGAATCCACGATCCTGGTCCAGCCGCTGGCCGGGTACACCGGGGCGGAGATCTCGGGTGTCGATCTGGCGCAGGAACTGTCCGACCGTACCGTGGCGGAGATCCGGCAGGCGCTGCTGACCTGGAAGGTGGTCTTCTTCCGCGACCAGTCGATCGGGCATGCCGAGCAGGTCGCCTTCGCGCGCCGATTCGGCAAGGTCACCCCGGCGCACCCGTACGAGGACAAGCCGCCGGAGGGATTCCCGGAGATCTTCCCGATCGACAGCCGCCGCTACGCCGAGCAGTACGGCCGCAAGCGCACCTCCTACGACAGCAGCTGGCACACCGATGTCACCGCGTTGATCAACCCGCCGGCGTTCTCCCTCCTGCGGGCGCACATCCTGCCGCCGTATGGTGGCGACACCGCGTGGACGAATCTGGTTGCGGCGTATGAGAATCTGCCCGCCTCGGTCCGGGAGTTCGTGGACGGGCTGGACGCCGAGCACACCTTCGAACAGCGTGCCGCGCGGGGCGGTTCGCGTGCGGAGAGCGTGGAACGCAAGCCGCTGCGCACCTTCCACCCGGTGGTGCGGGTGCACCCCGAAACGGGGGAGCGGGCGCTGTACGTGAGCCCGGGATTCACTCGCGCGCTGAAGAATATCCGCGGTCTCGGCCCCCGGCTCAGCTCGCATATCCTCGACGCACTGTGGGAAGAGGCGACGCGGACCGAGTACACCGTCCGGTTCCGGTGGCAGCCCGGCAGCGTCGCGTTCTGGGACAACCGCGCCACCGCACATCTGGCCATCCCGGATGCCGGGCATCTCGGCCACGATCGGGTGCTCTACCGGGTCACCATCGAGGGCGACGTGCCGAAGGGCGTGGACGGTCGAGCCTCGGAGTCCGTCGAGGGCGACCCCTTCTACGGCAGCTGATTTCGGATACCCGGCAGCGTCGGCAGAGTGCGCTGCCGGGAGCTCCGCCGGTCAGCTGAGGAGGTACCAGCCGAAGAGCGCCACCCACACCACTCCGACGGCTATGCCGGCGACGGCGAAGCCCTTGTCGTCGCGCTCGGTGCCGGTGGCCAATGCGGTTACTCCGAGAACGATCGCGGGAACCGCCGTTATCCCGCACAGGAAGCCGAGTATCCCGAGTACGAATGCGGCAATACCCATCCCGCGCTGTCGGCGCCCCGGCGGTTGGTAGTAGCTCGGCAGGTTGGGATGCGAGGGCCTGGTCCACGGCAACCCGGCCATCGCGCGATCCAGATCGGCGGCCGTGCGCGAACTCAACGCAAGCCCCATCCGATCCGACAACTCCTCCGGCGTGATCCGCCCCGCCTGAAAACTCTCCTTGAGCCCCTCGACCGCTCGCTCCCGATCGGCATCCCCCACAAGAAAATGCCTACCGGCCCACTGTGGTTCCATCCCGGCCCCTCCCCGTTGCCCCGAAGTACTGTCGTGCTGTAGGTCGAGCTTATTCCCTCGTTCCGCCGACACGCACGCACGGAGGCAGAAGACCCGGATTCCGGACGCCGACCTGGTGCGGATCGAGCGCAACGGCCGGGACACTGTGGGAGTATCCGATTCGGACCCGTGGACGGGCACCCCGGCAGGTCATCGCGACAGGAACTCATACGCGGGCCGGAAGCGCTCGAGGTCCCGATCAGGAAGCGGGGTCGCAGCGCTGGGACTCCCGGTCGATGTGGGAGGGGCGGCCATCGGGCTGTCCGATCTGCCATGTGCTCGCGGCCCCGGCGGTGAACGGTCCCGGGGCGCCTTGGGATTCGTAGTACCCGCGTGGGTCCCAGGTCTTCGCTGTCGGGTACGGCCACGGGCAGGCGACGGTGGATGCCGCGCCGGTCGCGCGCACCGCCCAGAACGCCGTGCTGAAACTGAACATGGCGACGTTCAGGGCTATCGCCATCACCAGGAAGGTGGCCAGCTTGGGATGACGGACATGGAGGCCGAACCGCCGGGCGATCTTCTCCGCCTGCGATCGCCCGGTGTCGTCTCGATAGAGCAGGAGTGATGCCGGAATCATCACGATCGTGATCAGCACGCTCGCCATCAGCATCGGGAATTGGCTGTTCTTTCCCGCATCGATCGTGCCGAACTCGATGACATGCGTGTAGGTCAGGAACTGGGTGCGCACGAGGAGGATCTCCTGGGCGGCGTCCCAGATCACACCACAGACGAACGTCAGCACCGCCAGGGAGATCAACGGGTGGCGCCAGACGAACGCGTCCGGCTCACGGCGCCGCTGAACGGCGCGCAGGATCGGCATCGTCACGAAGTACGGGAGCAGGATGTAGGGCGCGTAGACGAACGAGGTCAGCGGCTCGATGATCGGAGATATGTTGAGCCACGGCCACTCTCGGGGGAAATGCCAGAGTCGTGGGTTGTACACCAAGCCGATCGCCCAATTGTTGTAGGGGTCGAGCCAGAGCAACGTGCTGGAGGCGATCACCATCAGTATCACCGGATGCCCCGGCCGGCGCCGCCAGACCAGGACCGAGGCGCCGACGACGGCGACGAACAGGACAACCGCCGCGACCTGTCCCACTGTGACCCAATCGATCCCGGACATCAGCGGCTCGACCGGCGGTGGTGCGTCCACCCCGTTCGGATTGCGGTTGTCCGGCGACGCCGGTCCGTTCTTCTCCGAGGTCGCCAGAACGACGATGGCCGCGACCGCGGCGGCAGCGCAGCCCGCGAGGGTCTTCCACGACCGAGCGACGCGGGGTGTTGCGGCGTTGTAGTCGACGTTCGCCGGATCTCGAACTGGTTTGGACTTCATGACACTCCATGCCGGTCACCACGACTGTTGACGCGTGAGACGACGCTCGCCTCAGGATGTAGGGTAGCGCAAATAGTTCAGATAATGAATATTTTCGAGAATGCAGTATCGTAGCTTCGTGACCGATACCATTGGCGCTGCCGACGACGGGGATATTGTCGAGTTCCTCGGCGCCGTGACGGACGTCCGGCGGATGATTTCGAACCTGACGCTGCCGGTGGCGCGTAAACGCGGGATCTCCGAACGCGCCCTGGGCATCATCGTCCTTGTCTACGCAGGTCTCGACCGTCCGGGGCTGTTGATCGAATATCTCAACGTGCTGCCGAGTACGGTCTCTTCGGATGTCAACAAACTCGTCGATGCGGGGCTGCTGCGGCGGAAGTTGTCGCCTGCCGACCGCCGGGTCAGCAGGCTGGAGGTGACCCGCAAAGGCATTGCCGCACAACAGGAATCGCTACGTCAGCTGCACGCGGCTTTCCGCGCCAGGTCCGCCGGCGTGTCGCTCGACGAGCTCCACGCCTGCATCGCGACACTCCGGAAACTCGGCGGTGAACCGCAGCCGTCCGTTCCGAATCCGTTGCGCGAGGCAGGAACGACCGACTGAACGATCCAGGGCTCCCCGTGTCATCCGCGCACCGGTTTCGGCGCACCGAGTTCCCGCAGACACGACAGGAACAGGTCATCCATGTGCGGGCTCAGCTCGGCGAGAGTGGTGGCATCGGCGTGGCCGGCGGAGCCGAAGACGCGGTTGAGGGCTGTGGAGTCGGTGTCGGCGCCGAGTGACAGGCACAGGCATCCGACGCCGTCTCCGCGGAGTTCTTCGAGAGCCTTGCGGGCGTCGGCCTCGGCGTAGTGGCCTTCGTAGCCGCTGTCGTAGGGGAGCCCGTCGGACAGCAGGAGTAGCAGCCTGTTCTGTGTTCCTGCACGGGTTTTGAGGATTTCACCCGCGCCGCGGATGCCGGCGCCGAGACGCGTGTAGCCGGAGGGGCGGAGCTGATTGAGCCGCGTTCGTCCGACTGCGCTGAAACGTTGTCCGAATGTTGTGATCGCGTGGAGATGGACCGCGTGGCGGCCGTGCGACCGGAAGGCGTATACGGCGACGCGATCACCGAGTTCTTCGAGGGTGACGGCGAGTGTGGCGGCCGCGCGGCGCTGGTGGCCGTGGACGGTGCGGCCGTCGGGGTCGGCGTCGGTGGCCGAGCCGGAAGCATCCAGCAGGATGAGGACACCGAGATCGCGCGCCACCTTGCGATGTTCGCGGTAGACGTTTTCGGATGGCGAGTAACCCGAGCGCAGGTCGACGAACAGGTCGATGAGGGCCTCGAGGTCGAGCTCGTCGCCCGCGGAACGGCCACGTAGGGCTCTTGGGCCCAAGCCGACCCGGGCCAAGCGTCGGCGCAACACGTCGTCGGGCGGGACCCCGGTGTCGGTGATGTCGTCGTTGGCCGGGCACGGCGAGTCGATCACCCGGCACCATTCGGGACGGTACCGGTCATGGTGGACATCCCATTCCGGGTAGAGGGTGCCGCCCGCCCCGCCGACGGCACCGGGCTTGCCGCCGTCGATGAAACTGATCCGCGTGGGTAGCGACCCCACTTGTTTCCCGGCTCTGCGCGCGCGACGCACCGCACGCATCGGCGTCTCGGCGCCGATGGGCCCGTCCCCGGACGCCCGCGCGCTGCCGGGCTGCTTGCGGAAGAGGTCCCTCAGGGTCCGCGACCGGAACAGCGGATTCTCGAACAGTTTCGCGCTCTTGCCCTCCCCGGACTGCTCGGCATCGCCGTCGTCGTCGGCCACGGACACGTGGAGCGGATCGAATTCCGGACGCGATTCCCTGTCAGTGGGCCGCGCGCCCGGCGCGAGCAGGCGGGAGGGTCTGATGACACCGAACCATTCCGGCGGGTCGATGACCGGCCGGCGCCTTCGCGCCATGGCAAGCGATTCGTCCGCGGTCGCGGTATCCACTCCCGTGTCGAAGCTCAGTTCGGCGGCGAGGGGGACCCGGTCGGCGAGTTCGGTCAGCACCCGCCGACCTTCGAGGGCCAGGTAGTGGCGCGCAAGCGACGGACGTCCCCGCAACGCCTTCACCACACGCGGATCCAGGCTTCCCGCACCGAGCAGCGCGGCCTGCACCAGCAGCTCTCTGCGCTGTTCGGCGTCGGATCGGCCGGCCCTGACGAAGATGACTCGGCCGTCGGTGTGTGCGGCCGTTCCGGCCGGTGCCTGCGCCACCTCGACCGACCGGCCGACGAGGACGCCGGCGAGCAACCGGAACCGGTCCAGGCCATTCGGGTCACGGCAGGGATGCTTCATCAGCGGCCGATGATCAGCTCGGCTGCCCGCTCGCCGATCATCATTGCCGCAGCGTTCGTATTGCCGCCGACGATGCGTGGCATGATCGAGGCGTCGGCCACGCGAAGTCCGTCCACGCCATGTACTCGCAGTTCGGGGTCGACCACCGCACGTTCGTCGGTACCCATCCGACAGGTTCCGACCGGGTGGTATACGCCAGAGGCGTTGCGGCGCGCGAAATCCGCCAGATCCGCACCGGTCCGGCCCACCCCGGGCAGCACCTCACGACCTACCTCTCGGGCTACCGCGCCGTGCGCTACCGTCTCCCGGACCAGTTCCATCCCGGCGACAAGTGTCGCCAAGTCTCGCGGTTCGGCCAAGTAGTTCGGGTCGATCAGCGGGGCAGTGAACGGATCGGTCGACGCCAGCCGCACCGTCCCGCGGCTCTCGGGGTAGATCATCGTGGGCAGGAGCGTCAGTGACGGTGACGGGTCGGCGGCCAAATGGAGTCCCGGCTCGTCCTGGTTCTCCGGATAACTCATGGGGAGGATGAACATCTGCAGGTCGGGAAGGTCGGTGCGGTCCTGCACTCCGCTGTCCACGAAGGCGATGGCCTCGAACAGCGTGTGCGACAGATACGTCGACCGCGGGCGCGCGCATTCACGAGCCATCGCCCGGGCAAAATTCACCGGCGACGCGCTGCGCCCGCCGGGTGCGAGGAAGGATATCGGGACGAACAGATGATCGTGCAGGTTGTCGCCCACCGGCAGGTCGGCGATCACCTGGATCCCGTGTTCGCGCAGGTGCGCCGCGTGGCCGATACCGGACAGCATCAACAGCCGCGGTGAACCCAGCGATCCGGCACTGACCACCACCTCGTGGCCGGCCCGAGCGATCTCGATCGGACGCCGGTTCCGCCCCGCCGCCAACTCCACTCCGACGGCGCGGCCGTTCTCCACGACCACCCGGGTCGCGGTCACACCGCTCACCACCTGGAGATTGGGCGGGGCGCCCCGCAGATACCCGCGATCGGTGCCCATCCGCCGGCCCGCGCCGGTGCTCTGCTGCAGTGCTGCTACACCGGTCTGCTGTTTCCCGTTGTAGTCGTCGTTCGGCTCGACGCCGGTGGTCGCCGACAACGCGGCCATGAAGCTTTCGGTGACGGGAGCCAGACCCGTGGCCCGTTCCACTGTGATCGGTCCGTCCCCGCCGCGCAGGTCACTCGGGCCGTCCTCGAAGCTCTCCAGCCGTCGGAAAGACGGGAGGACGTCGGAGAACCCCCAGCCCCCGGCGCCGTCGGCTGCCCAGTCGTCGTAGTTCTGCCGGTTTCCGCGCACGAACGCCATCCCGTTGATGACGCTGCCACCGCCGAGTGCCCGGCCATGGGACTGGGGGAGCTTGCGGCCGTTCATGTGACGTTGAGCAATCGTGTACGCGGGCCAGGTGACGCGACGTTGCAGCAGGGTCACCGCGTGGATCGCTCCGCACATTCCGGGAATCGTGACGAGTGGTCCGCGAAGCTGTCGACCCGACTCGATCAGGGTGACGGACGCACCGGTCTCGGCCAGGCGCCGCGCAACGATCGCCCCCGCGCTCCCCGATCCCACGACAACGTAGTCTGCCGGGTCCGGGCCGACGGAACCCTTGACCATCCGTGCCCGCTTCATCCAAGACCTCCGTCGCCGAACCGCTTCCGAGCTATTATTTCAGAATCCGAACTTCCTCCGACGGTAGCACCGATCGGCGTGGAGCGGGAGCGAACGCTTGCCGGTCGGCATCGCCCGAGACCGGTGGTGCGGCGATCGGTGCTGCCTGTGTCACGAATAACCCAGGCGCACAGTCGATTATGTTTCTGCTGCCGGACCGGGTGTGCGATTCCGGTGCGATCGAACCACTGTGCAACTCGGCCCCGCTGATGTATCGTCTGTCGAACTGTAATAGCAATAGTTACCCATCCGATCAGCTCGGGGCGGCGTCGTCCGCGGCATTCGGGCAACCAACTGGAGGATCGATGGAGCCGCAACGACCGAATGCTCCCGTCCGGGAGGCAGGCCGGTTCGCGGTGGCCGAGCCGCTCGGTCCGCCGGCGTCGGCGGCATGGAATGTATTGCGCCGCAACTTTTCCGAGACAGTGCTATCGAGCCTCGCCACGCTGGGGCGGGCGCTGCGGATGGGTGTGCACGCGATCCGGATCGGCACCGCCGATGTGGTGCGAGGGCGGTTCCAGACGCACGAAACTCTCGTGCAGGCATGGTTTTTGATCACAGTGACCGCCGTTCCGAGTGTGTTGATGGCGATTCCCTTCGGGGTGATCGTGTCCGCGCAGGTCGGAAATATCGTGTCGCAATTGGGTGCGGATTCGATGATCGGCGCGGCCGGCGGGCTGGGGGTGATCAAGCAGGGCGCCCCGATGGCGAGCGCGCTGATGCTCGGCGGCGCGGGCGCTGCGGCGATCGCGGCCGATCTCGGGGCGCGGGCGGTGCGTGAAGAAGTCGACGCGATGCGGGTGATGGGCGTGGATCCTGTGCAGCGGCTGGTCGTTCCGCGAGCTGTGGCGATGATGCTGGTGGCGCCGTTGCTCAACATCCTCATCGTGGTGGTCGGCATCGGATCGGGCTTCTTCGTCGCTGTCACCGCGCTGAACGTCACCCCGGGCAGCTATTGGTCGTCGTTCGGTGCCTTCACCACTCCGGTGGATATCTGGGTGTCGCTGATCAAGGCGCTTCTGTTCGGGTTTCTGGTCGTGGTGATCGCGTGCCAGCGAGGGCTGGAAGCCAAGGGCGGACCGCGTGGGGTGGCCGACGGTGTGAACGCGGCGGTGGTGATGTCGGTCGCCGTGGTCACCGTGTCGAATACCGCGATTACGCAGGTGGTGACCATGTTCTTCCCGGTGAGGATGGCATGATGACGGCCTCGTCCTATGTTCCGCCGGGGTTGCGCCGGGCGGGTCGGCTGCGTCGCCGGGTACGGCCGTGGGCGCCGATCGAGTCGGTCGGGTTCGTGCTCGGCTTCGCGTGGCAGGCGGTCTCGGCGGTGCCGTACACGCTGGTGCGTTATCGGCGGCAGACGGTCATGGTGATCACGGACATGACTTGGGGCCGTGGCTCGGTGATCGTCGGCGGCGGGGTGGTGCCGCTGATGCTGCTGATGGGGGCGGCGATGGGCGCCTCGATCGGCATCGAGGCCTACAGTGCGCTGAACCTTCTGGCGCTGGGACAGCTCAGCGGTCTGATCTCGGCGTTCGGTGTCACGCGCGAATTGGCGCCGATCGCGGCGGGGGTGGGATTCGCCGCGCAGGTCGGGTGCCGGATGACCGCGGAGATCGGCTCGATGCGGATCTCGGAGGAGATCGACGCGATCGAATCCCTCGCCGTCCGATCGGTTCCGTTCGTGGTGACCACCCGCATCATCGCCGGAATCGTCGCGGTGGCACCGGCTTTCGTGGTGGCGCTGATCTTGGCCTACTTCTCCTGCCAACTGATCGTGACAACCGTTCACGGCACACCGTCGGGCACCTACAACCACTATTTCGATCAGTTCGTGCTGGGCTGGGACGTGGTTGCCGCCACCGTCAAGGTGGTCGTGTTCGCGATCGCGGTGGTGTTGATCCATTGCTATCAGGGCTATTTCGCCACAGGTGGTCCCGAAGGGGTGGGTACGGCGTCGGGCCGGGCGGTGCGGGCGAGCCTGGTGTCGATCATCGCCTTGGACATGATCGCGACGATCGTGTTGTGGGGGTTCCAGTCTCCGATCACCTTCACGGGGTGACGCCGTGCCTGCCTATGCTCTGCCCGGTACCGAGGTCGGCCCCCGCCGCGCCCGCATTCTCGGTGTGGTCGCCGTCGTTCTCGTGATCGCTGCTGTCGTGGTGTGGCGAGTGGTTCCGAACTCCGAGCCGGCCGGGCAGATTCGGGTCGCGTTGATCACCGCGCAGGTCGGTGAGGGTGTGGCGCCGGGGACGGATGTGCGGCTGGACGGGGTGCGCGTCGGTTCGGTGGCGTCGATCGACCGTCTCGGCTCCCGGGGGCAGCGAATCACGGTGAGCCTGCAGGGTTCTCAGCTGTTCGGGCTCACCGACGAATTGAGCGTCGATTATGTGACGGGGAACCTGTTCGGCATCAGCGCTGTCGATCTCCACTCGGGTGGTGGCGGTGCGCTGCTCACCGACGGATCCATCGTCGATCTGACCGGCCGCAATGCCGGTCGGCTCCGAGACGCGACACTGTCGGCGCTGTTGGAATCGACCGGTGGACTCACTGCGGACGTACTGACGCCGAAACTCGCTGCGCTGCTGGCGACGGCGGCCCGCGATGTGCGGGCGCTGAGCCCGATGTTGCAGGCCATCGGCACCACGGTGCGATCGTTCACCGACACCCAGCAACTGCCCACCTCGCTGCTGTTCGACCGATTCGGCTCGACGCTCGACGGTGTGCCGGCGGCGCTGACCGGGGGACTGGCGGTCCTGCGGTCGGCCTATACGAACCAGTACCTGTCGACCCCCGAGCACATGGCTCGATACAGCCGGATGTTCGCCGAAATCCAGAGTCGGCTGCTGCCGGCCGCCACGCGGACCGCCGGCACCGGCCGAGACTATTTCGCCGGATTCATGCCCATGACGACCGCGATCCTCGACCAGCTGTCGGCGTCGGTCGGCACGCCGCAACGTTCGGCCCAGCAGTTGAGTGATCTGCTGGATCGCCTCGGCGCGGCGTTCCACGACACCCCGAATGGCCCGATGCTCGATGCCGACGTCGACCTGGAGGTGGTGCCCGCGCTGGCGGCACCCCTGTCGACGGTACTCGGGCTGCATCCCGCGCCGGGGGGTCGCTGATGTCGACACGGTCGCTGTTGTTCCGGGTTTCGGTCGTCGTGACGGTCATGGTCGTCGCGTTGATCGGGGTGTTCCGCGTCCTCGAACGGCCGGTGGCCGGCGAGACCGATACGTACACGGCGTTGTTCACCGATGCCAACGGCCTGCGCCCGGGTGACGACGTGCGGATGTACGGGGTGCAGGTCGGCAAGGTCGGTGCGGTCGAGTTGGCGGGAAGCCTTGCCCGGGTGCGCTTTACGGTGACCCATGAGCATCCGGTGTTCGTCGACAGCAAGGCGGCGATCCGGTATCAGAATCTGACCGGGTTCCGGTATCTGGAGATCCAGCAGCCCGACCGGCCGGGCGCGCGGCGAGGCCCGGCTGCGGTGTTCGAGCCGTCGGAAACGGTGCCGTCCTTCGACATCACGACGTTGTTCAAAGGATTGCAGCCGGTGCTGACGGAGCTGTCGCCGGATGATCTGAACCGGTTCGCGACCAGTCTACTGGCGCTGATCCAAGGTGACGGAACGGGTTTGGGGCCGGCGCTGGATGCCATCGAGAAGCTGAGCCGTTACGCCTCGGACCGGCAAGCGGTGTTGTCGACACTGGTGGCCAACCTGGCGGAGGCCTCGACGCATCTGGCCGGCAAGTCGGGAAACTCGATGAAGCTGCTGAGCAACCTGACGAACCTGTTCACCGCGATCACCGACAAACTGCCGGGACTGGTCGATTTCGCGAACGCGATTCCGCCGGTACTGCAACCGTTGCGGGACATGCTGTCCGTGCTGGGAATCACCGGTGAGCGCAACAAGGATCTGGATGCCCTTCTGCGCCAGGCGTTTCCGGCGCCGCAGGAGGCCGCGGCCGTATTCGGGCGGCTGCCGGGGCTGATCCAGGCGATCGCGGCGACCCTGCCACCGACCGGGCCCGACGCGGCGATGACGTGCGCACACGGAGCGGCCGTGGCGCCGGCGCCGCTGCAGGTCCTCATTGCCGGACAAAGGATCACACTATGCCATCGATAGTCCGTCTCCGGCGAGTGTGGCTTCCGGCGCTGCGCACGGCACTCGCCGCGAAGTCCGAACGCGGTGTCGAATTACGCTGGGGCACAGCCGGTATCTGCGGCGTTCTGATCCTGCTCGTCGCGATCGGCGCGGTCTATGTCACCCGAACCGCACCCGGGCGAACCTATTCCGCGGATCTGGCGCAAGCCGGTGCCATCCGCCCCGGCGACGACGTTCGCGTCGCCGGGATACCGGTGGGAAAGGTGAAATCCCTGACGCTGCTACCGGATCGGGTCCGGATGAGGTTCACCGTCGAGGACCAGGTATTCGTGGGCGACCAGACCACCCTCGATCTCCGTATGCTGACCGTCGTCGGCGGCTACTACGTGGCGGTTCGACCCGCGGGAACGACATCGCTGGGTTCCGCGGTGATTCCGCAGCAGCGAGTCGGACTGCCCTACAACCTGACTCAGGCATTCCAGGATGCCGTGCACCCGGTGCGGCAGATCGACGGCACGGTGTTCCACCAGGACCTCGCGGCGCTGGCGGCATCGATCGACGAGAGCCCGGATTCGGTCCGCGCGGTGGTGCGGGCCGCCGACAGCCTGGTCGAGATCATGAACAAGCAGAACGCCGACATCTCCCACACGCTGGCGGTGGCCGATGAGTACCTGACCGCCCTGAACGTCAATTCCGATGTGCTCGTGCAGCTGGTGACGACACTGCAAGGACTCGAGAACCTCATCGAGAACAACAAGATCCGAGCCCAGCAGTCCCTCGACGACCTGGCCACGATATTGGGCGACCTGGGCCCGCTGGGCCGGGTGTGGGACGAGACGCTGAAACAGCGGGCGAAACCGCTCGCCGACGCGATTCCGCACTTGCGGCAACTCGGCGACAAGCTGGGCGGGCTCCTGGACTCCCTGCACACCTTGGAACAGCGATTGATGCCCTTCCTGCCGCCGGGTGGGGGCGTGCGGGTCGACCAGTCGGCCGCGACGATCCGAGCCACCGGTTTCTGTGTGCCGGTACCGGGAGGCGAATGCTGATGCTGAAACGAGTCTTGGGGTCGCGCGGTCTCATGTCGGCCGTCGTGGTAGTCATCGTGGTGGCGTCGGCCGCGATCGCGTGGCAGCTCACCAGATCCGGGCCCGCGATGCGCTCGTATTGCGCGCAGATGCCCGATGCGATCGGCCTGTACCAGGGCAGCGCGGTCACCATCATGGGCGTTCCGATCGGCCGCGTCACCGACATCGCGCCCGACGCAGGCACGGCGCGTGTGCGTTTCACCGTGCCGGCCGACCGCAAGCTGCCCCCGGACGTCGGCGCCGTCACCGTCAGCGACACTCTCATCGCCGACCGCAAACTCGCACTCATCGGCGCCGAACCCCAAGGTCCGGGCTGGGATTCGCACCGATGCATCACCAGAACCCTGACGCCCAAGAGCATGTCCGAGACCTTCGACGCCCTCGCCCAACTCGGCCGGCAGCTCAACGGTTCCGGACAACCCGGCCAGGCCGACGCGGTCGGGGCCGGCCTCGACGCCCTGGACCGAGCCACCGCGGGCTCCGGCGACCAGATCAACACTCTGGTTCTGCAACTCGGCAACGCACTGTCCTCCCCGGACGCGGCGATCGGCCACATCGGCGGACTGCTCGACGCTCTCACCGAGCTCACCCACCGCGCCCGCAGCGGCTGGCCCACCGTGCAGACCGCCATGACCGGCCTGACCCAGACTTTCAGCGACATCAACACCCTCGAATTCCCCGAGATCGTCCGCGTCGTCGCGAACGTGGTCGATGTGCTGCCGCAGCTCAACGACGTAGTGATGATGTTCGGATCACCGGCCCTGCGCGCAATCGACTCGATTCCGAATCTGCCGCAACTGCTTTCGGCCGGGGTGGGAACACTGTCGGATGTCCTCCGCATGGCCCCCGCGATTGCCGCGGGGTTCGCCGAGTCCATCGACGAATCCACCGGGCGTCCGACCATCGGCTACGCACCACCGAAACTGGCGCTCCCGCAACCGAATACAGACGTGGTCTGCGCCTCGGTGCAAGCGATCACGGGGCAGCGCTGTCAGACCGCCGAGAACGGCTCGGTCACGGTACCGAGCCTGCCGGCGCTTCTCGCGGCGGTGAGTGCGAAATGAGGCGGCTCTCGGCGGTATTGCGCCGCACCGGGACCTACGCGATGTGTGCGGTCACCATCGCGGTGGCAGCCGCGGGATGCGGATTTCAGGCCGCCGACGTCACCGTGCCGGGCACCGGTGTCGACGGACCGACCTACCACTTGCGGATTCAATTCGCCGATGTGCTGAATCTGCCACAAGGGGCAAAAGTCATCGCCGACGGTGTGCCCGTCGGGCGCTTGACTCGTGTCACAGTGGTTCCCCCGGAGACGGACATTCCGAGCCGGCCGGGGCATCAGGGCTTCGTCGTCGCCGAAGTCGAGATCCGCCGGTCGGTGCGCCTGCCGGTGGGCACCACCGCCGAACTGCGGCAGGAAACACCGCTGGGTGATGTGCACATCGCACTGACCGAACCCGCCGAGCCGAATAGGGCGCAGTTGCCGCCGGATTCGACGATCCCGCTGTCCGACACCACACAGTCGCCGACGATCGAGGACATCCTGTCCCGGTTGTCCGTCTTCGTCGGCAGCGGCGCCGTCACCGACTTCCAGGACATCGTGCACCGGATGAACGCGATCCTGCCGAACAACCCGGATGACACCGCTCGCATCGCCGGAACCCTCGGCGCGGACCTGGCGGATCTGGCCGCCCACACCGACTCGGTGCACAGCCTGGTGGGCGGCCTGCAAGCGACCGTCGACGACGGATTGCTCGGGAACGCAGCGGCATTCGACGAACTCCTCACCCCCGGCGCGGTGCAGCACACCACAGACTCGATCAACACCACCATCGGCGTCGTCTACGTGCTCACCGCCCTCGGACCGTTCGCACCGAGCGTCACGTGGCTGGGGCCGGCGCTGCAATCCAGCGATCGTGCCATGCGCGCTTTCGTGCCGATGCTGTTCGGCAGTCACCCCCTCGACACCGGTTCACCCTCGAACCTCCGGAAGCTCGTCGACCTCATCCAGAACAAAGTCATTCCCTTCGTAGACCGCGGGCCGAAGGTGAATCTCGTGGGCATCACCGTCGATTCACCACCGGCCGCCGACGCCCTGCCGCCGCCGGAGCGGACGGCGCGAATAGTCGACACCCTGCGGATGATCGGGGCCGTGCGATGAATGTGCGTGCGGCGGTGTCACTGTCCGCGATCGCCGCGGTTCTGGTGCTGGGTATCGGGTACATGACGGTCGGGGTGCTGCATATGGATCCGCGCCGCAGCTACCTCGTCGCCGACCTGCACCTGGACAACTCCGGTGGGCTGGGTGTGAACGCGCCCGTGCTGCTCGACGGCATTCAGGTCGGCCGTACGCAGCAGGTGCGCAAGCAGGCCGAGGGTGTGCTGGTGCGGCTGCGTATCGACAAGCGCTACCCCATTCCGTTGTCCAGCAGCGTGCGCGTCGAGCAACTCTCGGCACTCGGCGAGCCCTATATCGAATTCGCCCCGCCCGACGGTGCCGGCCCGTATCTCGCTGACGGCCAGAGCATTCCGAGCCAACGCGTGCAGGTGCCCGTGACGATCACGGCGCTGTCGACGCGATTCGTCGAATTGCTGAATCAGCTGCACCCGCAGACCATGGCCAACCTCGTCGACACCTTCGACCGGGCGCTGTCGGGTACCGACGCGGCCATGCAAACCCTGCAGCGGTCGACCACGCTGCTGGCGGCCACCTTGCTCAGCCGCACCGACGCCATCCGCCAATTGTTCGGCGACATCCAGGCTTTGGGCGGCAACATCGATTGGCTCGGGCCGGCGCTGAGTACCGGTGGGCCGCAATTCGGTGAGTTCGGCACGTCACTCAGCGACGTCGTCCAACAAGCCTCCACGCTCGTCGAAAGCCGTCCGGTATCCGACTATTTCACCGGTGACGGACTCACACCGTTTCTGGACAGGCTGACCGACTTCCTGAACGAGATCGGCCCCAGCGTCGCGCCATTGGCCCCGGTTTTGCAGCCCGTCGTCGCCGATGCCGTGGAACGGGCACCTCGGCTCGACATCAGCGCGCTGATCGACCAATCCCTGCACGGAGTCGACCCGGACGGCACCCTGCACTTCCGCATCACCACCAAATAGCCCACCGCATCACGACCGATATCGACCTGCCAGGAGTGCGAGACCATGGCCACAGCAACAGACGAAAAGGCAACGGCGCCGGGAAAAGAGGCCACCGCGACCGACGCGGCAGACCGGCCCGCGCCCGACGATCGGGGGCGGAAGGCGATCACCGTCTCGGTTCGGCGATCGACCGTATTGATCGCACTCGCCCTGGCCCTGCTCCTCGCCGGCACGCTGACATTCGGCTGCCTGTACTGGTCGGCACGATCAACCCTCGACCACCGCGACGCCGTCGCCGCCGACAACCGGCATGCCGAGAATATCGCCTCGAACTATGCCCTCGGCGCCTCGACGATCGATTTCCACGACGTCAAAGGCTGGCTGACACGTCTCAAAGCCGGCACCAGCCCCCAGCTCTCGGCCAAATTCGACGCTACCGCCCCCCAACTGGAACAGATCCTGCTGCCACTGCAATGGACATCCAAGGCAACACCGCAGTCCGCGACCGTCACCTCGGAATCCGGCGGCATCTACAAGGTCGACGCCTACCTCACCGTCAACTCCACCAGCGTCCAGACCCCGGACGGAGCACAAACCACCGTCACCTACTCGATAACCATCGACCGCAACACCAACTGGACCATCACCGACGTAGGCGGCCTCCACAACGCCCTGCCGGCAAAATAGATTCGCGCCTTCCTGGGCCGTCGATGGAATTCCTTGCCGGGCTGCTCCTGGCTATCGGTTGTGCTGTTCGGCCTCGGCACGCTTGGACGAGGCGAACAGGGCGGCCGGGTCGCCGTCGCGGCGCGGCCCGATCTCGATGTCCAACGGCAGGCCGGTCACCTCCCGGATAGCTTCCAGCACTTGCTGATTCGAAACCCGATACCGTTGCCGAGCTGGTGCGGATCGCACGCGACGGCCGGGGCACTGTGGGAAGATGCGAATCGGCCGCCCGACGATCCGGCGGTTGTGCCGGACCCCGGAGCCTGGCTCGGCGTGTTACGGTCCGCAAGTAGTTCGTAGCTGTCGGCTGCTTCAGGGGGATTACATGAGCGACATGCTGCAGGCCGACCTGGACACGTTGCACAGGCTCGGCGGCACACTCGCCGGTCACGCCGACGCGATCGGTCAGATCAAGGTCGAAGCGACGGTCACGATGCCGGGCTCTCCCGTCCAAGGGGCGGCCGACCGTGTCGGCAACGCGGTGGTCGAGGCATACAACCTGATCGGGGGAAATATTCGTCGGATGGCGGACAACACACAGTTGGCGGCCAAGAGCTACGAAGAGGTCGACCAAGCATTCGCCAACCAGCTGCGCCGGTACGCCGACGGTGAGCAGACGCGATGACCACGATCAGTCACGTCCGCGGGTGCAACCCGCAGTCGATGTTCACGCTCGCCGCCAATCTGGTCGAGCAGAACGACATCTTCTCCGGCCGGGTCGAGCAGATGAACCGCGATGTCGATGCCGCAATGAATGGCTGGCAAGGACAATCGGCGGCCGCCGCATCCGCGCGCTCGTTGTCGGACGAGTTGGCGGGCAATCACATTGGTCAAACCGTCGTCATGATCGCCGACACCCTCAACACCTTTGGTGCCGAACTGGACGGCTATCGGACGTCGCTGCTGAACATCGTCGATATCGACCTCCCTTTCGCTGGCATGACCGTCGACGACGAGGGCAATGTCACTCCGCCGAAGACGCCGACCGGCGCCGACAATACGGGCAAACCGGTGGTGGTGATCCTGGTCCAGCAAGGCATGCAAGCCAATGCCGACGCCTTCCAGGCTCGCATCAAGAATCTGCTGGTTCAGTTCGGTGACGCGGAAGTCAAAGCAGCGCAGGCAATTTCGGCCGACCTCCAGATTCTGGCCGGTTACGAAAAGACGCCCGATGGTGCGCCGGTCAGGCCGCCGGTCCAGGACATCATCGACGGCAGGGCACAGTTGCCGAGCGATCCGAATCAACTACACGATTTCTGGGAGACGCTGACACCATCCGAAAAGGACGCGCTATGGCAGGACGACCAATATCTCGGCAACCGCGACGGCCTGCCCGCCGTCGATCGTGACCACTACAACCGCCTGAAGCTCCAGGATGAACTGGCGCGAGCCCAGGCCGGCGATCCGGCTGTCAAGGACAAGCTGGGCGATCTGCAGACGGTCGCGGCATCGGTCAACCAGCCCGATCGGTACCTACTGCAATTGGATTCCCAGTCCGGCAAGATTCCCCACGCGGCCATAGCCGCCGGCAACCCCGATACAGCGTCCCACGTCTCCACGTACGTTCCAGGCACCGGATCACGACCTGCGAAGATGGATAACGACATGAAACGGGTAGACGCGATGCAAGCACAGGCCCAGGCAAGCGGCGCGAAGAACCCTTCAGTGGTCGCGTGGTTCGGCTACGACGCTCCTCCGGGTTTGACGGACGCCACTCAACAGCATTATGCGGACAGCGCCGCACCTGCTCTGGACCGGTTCCAAGACGGTCTACGGGCATCGCACGACGGCTCACCCTCCTACAACTCCGTCATCGGACATAGTTATGGCACAACTGTCGTGGGCGACGCCGCTGGCCACGGTCGCAGTCTGAATGCTGACGCCGTGGCGTTCGTGGCCAGCCCGGGTACAACGCTCGACGGTGCGGATGAGGCCAGATTGACCGGAGTGCCTCAGGACGAGGTGACTAAGCACGTATTCGCTACCAAGGCCGAAAACGACCCCATACCCGAGCTGTATCCCCAGAGCCAGATCGCTCGGTACGTCCCCGGCCTGGACGATTTCGGTCGAGATCCCACGGACAGTGACTACGGTGCCCAGAGATTCGCTTCGAACCCGGGTGAAGAAGACTGGTACGGCTACGGCGGCGCTGCGCACAGTCAATATTGGGACTACGGCTCGAAATCGCTCATCGGCATGGGTGACATCATCGCGGGTCACGGTGACAGGGCGGTGCATCCCCAGTGATCCTCGGAATCCGGAAAGCCGGTTCGGCGCGCGCCATGTTCGGCGTCCTGCTCATCGCCGTGATGGCGATGCTGACCGGGTGCGGCGGCGAGAGCAACGACAAGGGAGTGCAGGTGGACTCATCTCTGACAGAAGCCACGGCCCGCGAACGTATCAACACCTACCTCTCGGAGACGTTGCAGGCGCTACCACCGGGAGTAGGTCTGTCGCGCACGCCGGACAACCCGAATCTCGGAATTCTCGGTGCAGGCGCCGCGACAACCGTTCCTTGCGAGGACAGCAACGTCGATACTGATGGCGCGGTGCAGTTGCAGATCCGCTACTGGGTTGTCGGTATACCGCTGGGCGAGGGCGGCCACTATTTCGAATTGATTCGCAACGTTTGGTCCCAGCGAGGTTTCCTGCTCAATCCGGCGTCCGACTCTCGCTGGGCAGCGGTGATGACACCCGATCAGTACAGGCTGAACGTACAGGATGCAGGGCAAGGCGATGGTTCCCTAAGCATGGGCGCCGGGTCTCCGTGTTTCCCAGAATCGGGCGAAGGCACGACCACACCGCAACCAACCGAGATCAGACGCCCATCCTGAAGGATCGCCAATGTTCCCCCAGCGCAATGACTTCGACGAACTTGGATTAAAGGTGCAGCGGGCGCAGCAGCGGCTCGAGCAGGTCCGTGGCGTCGGGACTGTGAACGGGATCCGGGTGGTCGTCGACGCCGAGAACCGGCTGCTCTCGGTCACTTTGCCGGAGGAAGACAGCATCGTAGCCGCGTATAACGCCGCGCTGGCCGATAAGCAGCCGCAGGTCGATGAGGCTGTTCAGGATCTCCGTTCCGACCCCCGGTTCGAGGCGATCTCGACCTTCGCGGACGCCAACGCTGTTCGTGACGAGGCCGAACAGGCCAAGCGGCAGCGCACATATGAGGAAGATGACGACGATTATTACGAGCAGCGCAACCGCCGGGGTTGGTTCGAGAGCTGAGTGGGGCGATGCGCCGATGTGCGCCCTACAGGCCACACATCGGCGACATCCGTTGCGCTACGAATGTAGCCATTCCTCGATCTGGTCGAGCGTCTTCGAAGAGAGAATGGGCCGATTGTCCTCGGCGTCGAGCAGGCTCCAATCACCAGGGGAAATCGGGCAGCGGATCAGGTGGTAGCCCGCGCGGGCGGCTTGGGTGGTGAGGGCCCGAAGGTGCGTGGTGTCTATGTCAATCTCGATGTCCAACGGCAGGCCGGTCACCTCCCGGATGGCGTCCAGCACTTGCTGATTCGAAAACCCGATACCGTTGCCGAGCTGGTGCGGATCGCACGCGACGGCTGGGGCCACTGTGGGAAGATGCGAACCGGCCGCCCGACGATCCGGCGGTTCCGCCGGACTCCGGAGCCTGGCTCGGCGTGTTACGGTCCGCAAGTAGTTCGTAGCTGTCGGCTGCTTTCCGAGAGAGGGACTGGGTGCGACGACTCCGCAACCGAGCGAGCTCCGACGCCCGTCCTGATTCGACCGATTGATAGGTGCGTAGATGTGCCGCAGGCCCGCGGGCATTGGACCCATGCGATTCAGTGCTGTATTTTCTACAGTCGTCGGATTATTAATATTAGGTATTTCGGCGGCTATGGTGCTATATTTTGATGCTTCCGAGTGGGTTTGGCCGAGGCTCTGGAGTGTCGGTGCATGTATCCTGGTAACCGAACTACTTCTCGCATGCGCGTTCGTTCTGGTTGCGGTGGTCCTGGTCCAGCGTTATCCCGGTAATTCCGCCGTTCGGACTGGGCAGATCGTGATGTGGCTGGCGCTGGCAGCGCTCGTGGTGTCCTGGACCGTACTTGCCGCTATGGGTTCGGGCCGGTCGGCCATGCTCATTGGAATCTTTGCCGTACTCGTCGGAATGCAGCAATCGGCCAGACTGAATCGCATAAGCAGCAGTGAAGCAGGACGTAATTGATCGGCTGATCAGAAATCACAGAAATTGTCGTGTCTGCACGCGCCCCGTACGGCTGCGTGCAGGACAACCACCATCGACCGCCTGCGGCACCTGCTACACCGTCACCGACCTGGCTACACCTCGCTCACGGCCACGACGTAGCCCTTCGGGTCTCGCCATGCACCACCAGGGTGCGTGGCGAACCATTCCTCGACATCCGACGTCAGGTCGGCGAGGATAGCGCCGCGCTCGGGGTGATCGGCGCCCACGCCGCAGAACGAGAACAGCGACTCCGCGAACCGGATCAGCGGTTCGGGCTCCGGGAATACCAGGGCGTTGTCCTGATAGTCGAGGTGGACGTTGCCGAACACGCCGGCCATCATGTCGGAGATCGTGCCCGAGTTGACGGCACCGTTGATCATGCCGGCGGGAGCGGTGATCCCGCGACGTTCGGCGTGCTCGGCGACGAGTTCGTGAGTGCGGCGACATGTGGTGGAGTGGTTGACCGTGACCACGACCTGACCCCAAGGCTTGGCGATGCGCCGGAACTCCTCCAGCGCGGCCATCGGGTCGTCCAGGTGATACAGCATGTGCCGCACCGTCACGGCATCGAATTCGCTGTCGGAGAAGGGAGTTCGCACAGCGTCAGCGAGAACGCCCGTCACCCGGCCGACTCTGTTCGCGGCCGCGACCATCGCCGGGGAGTTGTCGACACCGACCAGGCGACCGCCGTGTCCCGTGGATGCGAGACGGGCGAGGAAGCGAGCGTCACCACATCCGATGTCGGCAACGTCCTCGCTGCCCTCCAGCCCGAGCGCGTTGATGACTGCGGCTACGACGTTGTCGGGGTACTCCGAGTAGTTCTCGTGTGTCTCGATCCGGGTAGCCAGCGCGGTCGAGTCGGAATACTCGCTGGACAGTGACGGCGTGGACATGTCTGGCTACTCCTGGTTATCGGTTGTGCTGATGAAATGCCCAGGCGTCCGCGACGATGCCGCGGATGTCTGGAATGTCGGGAACCCAGCCGAGTTCGGCCTCGGCACGCTTGGACGAGGCGAACAGGGCGGCCGGGTCGCCGTCGCGGCGCGGCCCGATCTCGACGTTCAACGGCAGGCCGGTCACCTCCCGGACGGCGTCCAGCACTTGCTGATTCGAAAACCCGATACCGTTGCCGAGGTTGTAGACGCGATGCTCGCCGGGGGGTGATGGCGTCGAGGGCGAGCAGGTGTGCGCGGGCGAGGTCTGTGATGTGGATGTAGTCGCGGACGCAGGTGCCGTCCGGTGTCGGATAGTCGTTACCGAACAACTTGAACGTGCTGCCGGTGGCGGCCGCCTCCAGCGCCAGCGGGATGATGTGGGTCTCCGGCTGGTGCCGCTCACCGATCATCGTGCCGTCCGAATGACAGTAGGCCCCAGCGACATTGAAATACCGCAGACTGACCGCACCGAATCGGCCGGCACGCGCGTACGAGGCGATAGCGCGGTCTACGGACAGTTTGGTGTCACCGTAGGTGTTCACCGGGTCGGTGGGCGCGTCCTCGGTGAGTGGCAGCTCCGTCGGCTCCCCGTAGACGGCGGCCGACGAGGAGAACACCAGGCGTCCGACACCGGCGGCGGACATGGCGTCCAGCAGCGCCAAGGAACCGGCAGTGTTGTTCGACCAGTGCCAGTCCGGATGCCGCATGGACTCCCCTGCGGCGATGAGCCCGGCGAAGTGCAGTACGGCGTCGAAACCGGAGCCGCTGGAAAGGAAGTCGCCGATTTCGTCGAGACACACGCGGTAGAAGGTGGCGCCGGCCGGGACCTGACGGTCGTCGTTGCGGGACAGGTCATCAACCACGACGACCTCGTGTCCGGCGTCCAGCAGGAGCCGGGAGACAGCGGCGCCTACGTAACCCGCCCCGCCGGTGACCAGGAGTTTCATGAAACCTCAACTTTCATAGTGAGCTCGCTCGGGGTCCGCTGCGGTGACCTAACCGCGCGGCGCTTGCGAGTGTTGAATTGAAGATCGGGTTCGACCAGCACTATCAGTTCTGGTCCGGTATGTCTCCGTAGCTGCGTGGCTTGTCGGCGAGCGCCGCTTTCGTCAACTCGTCAGCCGCTTCGATCAGCTTCGCCACTGCCGGATGGTCTGAACCAACCAGCGCCGCAGCCCTTTCGGTGAGAGCCTGGAGGTCGTCGCGCAGCTGTCGCGATGTAGCGATATCGGAACTCACGGTGGTCTCCTAACCTCTGGGGGCACATTTGCTTGCCGGAACGTCGACTGATCCAGACCTGTCGCTGAACGTAAACGGGTTCCCCCTGATACTGCCCCAGATCTCCACGCCCGCCCGCCATGTCCCGGCGTAGCAGGGGGCGGACACTTCGTAGCGGGCGTCGTGGTTCGGAATCCTGCGGTCTGGCTGCGTCGCTGACGTCACCCCCCACCGCGAGCCACCGGCGGGCTGGAATTCCAGCTTCAGCATGACGATGTGTTCCTCCGGCGGCACTGTGCACTGAGCATTGCCGACCGCCAATACTTGCGGCGGCAGCACACTGGGACGTGTCCACATGAATTCGAACCCGCAGGATTGCGCAGCCTGGGCCGTCCCGGCACCGCCTACCGCGATGCCGGCTGCGGCTACGGCGACAACTCCAGCGGAGACCACAACCGGTCGTATCGGTTTCATTCTTCCTCCCGAATCTCATTGCAGTACAACGAACCCCCCGGAGAGGAACTGTGGATCGGTTGACAATATGGTCATCTCGAACCTTTCGATCGTGGTAAACGTCGTGGGCTACGTGGATGTTCGGGAAGTCGTCGGCGGCGCTCGGCGACCGCATCGGCAAGATCGGCGTACCGAAGTTCCAACTCGCCCAGGCGCCACCACGCCTGGCGCATCCGCTCGCTGCGCGGGCCGTCTGTCGTGAGCAGCAGCAGTGCTCGATCCGCCGACGCCGCCATGCGATCGAGCAGGACTCCGATTGTTTCCAGATGGGTGGGAGCGGCATGATGCGGTGTTGGGGCGTGATCGCTCACCCACCGGTCGATCTCGGCGACGAGTTCTGCGCGGCGGCAATCGCATTCGGAAACGCGGAGCGGACTCTCACGGCGCTGCCGGTGCGATTCAGCGAGTGAACGGGCCTGCACCAGCAACGGCCCGTCGACTGGGTGACCTGAGAAGGCCAGCAGGAGTTCGTGTTTCGTGGGCAGGAACTCGCCCCCGGACGTCGTGGGCGGTGTCGAGGGGGACCGGATTTCCGCGCTGCTGAATACGGCAGGCAGAAGGGGCCGTGCCCGGCGTGGACGAGGACCACCAGTCGGCCAGGCCACCTCCACGTCGTCAAGTTCGGTTCGGTGCTCGGTCGCGCTGTCTGCGCTGGGCACGGTGCCTATCCCTCGGTATCCGAGGAAAGGCGCGCGGCGAGCATCCGGTGATCGGCATCTGGATCGGCCAACCCGTCGAGCACCGCCAGCAGCGTTTGCATGTCCGGGCCGGACGGCAGCGTCAGCGGATCGGACGACTGAGGCGGGAACGGGATTCCCCGCGCGGCCGCGCGTTCCCGCGGAGTCTTCGTTGGAGGCACGATCTTCCCGGCCTTGACGAGGCGGGTATACGCGCTGGCTTTCAACGGACACTCGAGTGCGCGGCAACGGATGTGCTGCTGGAGGATTTGCGCGGCCTCGGCACCGGTGAGCCGGTGGTCAGGATGGGCGTGCTCGGTGTCGGACGTGCTCGGCAGTGCTGCCGCCCAAGTGATCGGCGGGCAAACCGTTTCCAGGTCGAACAGCTCACACACCCGTGACGGCTGGTTGTCGACGGCGGCCAGGTCGTAGACGACCAGCGCGTCGACCGCGAGCCCGGCAGCCAGCCCGAGCGCGTAGCCGATCGGGTCGGGGCTGTCGGTTGGTGGCCGCACGGTGTACAGGCTGATGTACCCGCGCTGTGCGGCGTGCCGTTGCGCCAGTGTCGCGTGCCGTGGTGCTTCGAGCCCCGATATGTCTGGTCGTACGAGACAGACCGCGGTGGGCTTGTCGCGCCGGTCACCGGAATCCATGCCCTGTCCTTTCAGCTCTGCCGCAACGTTTTCCAAAAGCTTCGACATCACCGTGGGCTGCTTCCTGGAGGATCGCAGTCACCCCGTCACGCGCCCTCTTTTTCATGGTCGCTTCTCCTGTTCGATGCTCGCGCTTCGTCAACTCAGACAAGCACCGGACACACCTGGAGACCTACGAGATTGCGTCCACAGCGCGTCCACAGCGGGTTAGATTCGATGTCATGGACAGCCACGCCGCGATCGTCGGTGCGCAGCTCCGGGCAGCCCGGGAGGCAGCCGGAGCGTCCCTGGGTGCGGTCGCTGCCGAGATCCATTACGGCAAGACCACACTCGGCTACTACGAGACCGGAGAACGAACACCGCCACTCGATGTCATAGCGTGGTACGAACGGCGTTTTGGTGGCATCCAGGACCCCGTAGCTACCTTGCTCAACCTCGGGAAGGCTGATGTGGAACGACGCTCTTTCCTACGGCTCGGATACTCCACAGCGCTTTCCGCATCCGTGCTTCTCCCCGGATGGCTCGACCAGGCGACGGCAGCAAAGCCAAGTACGAAGACTGTTGTCGGTCATGTTGGGGAGGCTGACGTTGCTGTCGTCAGAGACGTGATGCTCTTGTTCTCTCAGATAGATCAGCGGCTCGGAGGTGGCCACGGACGTACCGCTGTTGTTCAGTATTTGATAAACGACGTGACCAACTACCTGCGAGGGTCTTTTGCCAGTGAACGAGTGCGGCGTGACATGTTCGCGGCCGCGTCCGAACTGGCATACCTCGCCGGGTGGATGGCATTCGACAATAACGAGCACTCGGTAGCGCAACGTTACTTCGCCGTATCGACCAAGCTTTCCACGGAAGCAGAAGATGAACCGCTCACCGGCCATGTGTTGCGCGCCATGGCGCATCAAGCCATCGACCTCGGCCATGCCGAGGAAGGCCTACAGCTCGCGGAAGCATCAGTAGGCGGCAGTCGCTACACAACTGCAAGTCCTCGTGAGCGAGCGCTGCTGAAAGTTGTGCACGCCAAGGCATTAAGCGCAGTCGGCCGGTCCGCAGAGGCTGCGACAGCATTGCTTAAAGCTGAAAGCGACTTGTCGGCCGCCGATGGCTCCGACCATGAACCGTCTCGGGTCTTCTTCTTTTCCGAAGCAAGCCTTGCGCACGAAACTGCCTGCGCATTAAGAGATTCGGGCGATCTGGACGGTGCCGCTGAACAGTTCGCCGTGAGTGTCCGCAAGCGCAAGGCGGCGAAATTTACCCGGACTCACGCGGTTACTCTCGGGTATCTCGGAACTGTACAGGCCCGAGGTGGCGAACTCGAACAGGCTTGTGCCACATGGGCATCCGCGCTGGACGCGATGGACGGGGTGCAGTCGGGACGTACACGGAACGTAGCACGCGACATCCGGGCGACCGTGGCTCCCTATCTTGGGCAGTCCATCGCGCCGATAAGTGAGATCGACCAGCGCGCCGCGGAATATCTGGCCGTCAACCAAAAATAGGAGACAGATCGTATGGCAGACGAAGTGTATGAGGTATCGCCGATCGCGCACGTAGTCGGTGGCCGCCGTGAGCCCACAGATGACCATTGGGGCGGTACAGAGACAATCATCCGCATCGACGACAGCCGGTTCAACGAAGAGTCGGTACAGGGCTTGGACGCTTTCAGCCATCTGGAGATCGTGTTCCGATTTCATCTGACCGACCAAACAGACTTGCATTTCGGTGCGCGGAGTGCCCGTGACAACTCCGAATGGCCGAAGGTCGGCATCTTCGGACACAGGAACATGCGCCGCCTGAACTGGCTGGGTGTGTCCCGCACACGACTGCTCGGCATCGACGGCCTGGACCTGCACGTAGCTGAACTGGACGCCGTAGATGGAACGCCCGTGCTGGACATCAAGCCATGGTTTGCGGAATTCGGTCCACGGGGAGAGGTCCGGCAAGCTCCGTGGTCCACCGAAATGCTGAAGGACTACTTCTAGCCCTGTCTTCTGGGTCGGTCGCGAAGGCCCGTCAACGCAGTAGCAGACCTCGGGAGAGCCGACGTGGATCGTAGGAAGTTCCTCATCAGTGCGCCGTTCGCTGCTGCCGCGGCGATCGGACCGTCCCGGGACTGGCTGTTGAACACTCTGGACCAGCTGCCCGACGATCGCCGGCGTGTCCGGCTGGAGGACGTCACTGCGGTCAAGAACATGTTCACGCATTTTCAAGAGATGGACATCTTTCAGGGCGGGGGTAGTGGCCGCCTGCTGCTTGCCGGTTACATGAACGAGCACGTCTATCCACTGTTGCGGCGTACGTACACGGAGGAAGTCCGGCGTGCGTTGTCGGGTGCTGCGGCCGAGCAGACATACCTGTTGGGGTGGATGGCGTTCGACAACGGCGAACACGGAGCGGCGCAGCGGTACCTGATTCAAGCGTTGCGGCTGGCCGAGGAATCCAAGGATGCCGCACTCGGGGCGCATGTGCTGGCGGGCATGGCCGATCAGGCGACACTGCTGGGGCACCCCCATGAGGGGCGGCGCCTCGCTCAGGCCGGCAGGCAGGGCCTTGCGAAGGCGCATTCGACCGCGTGCATGGCCGACCTGTGGACACTGGAAGCGCGCGCGTTGGCGACGCTGGGGGACAAGAAGGGCACAGCCCACGCGATAAACCAGGCCGAGGCTTCGTTCGATCGGATCGATCGGGGCTCCGAGCCGGTATGGGCACAGTTCATCGACCCTGCTTATATCTGTGGCGAGTGGGCGAACTCGTTCCGGGATCTCGGGCTCGCGGGTGATGCCGAACCCCACGCGCGGCGGTCGATTGCCTACGCGCGCAACCAGAACCGGGCACGCCGCGGTGCCCTGTCCCATGCCGCGCTTGCGGTCACGCATATTCAGAACAGGGATCTCGAAGCGGCGTACGTGGCTGCTGTGCGCACGGTGGATCTGTCCCGCAAGGTGAAGTCCTCACGGTCTGTCGAAGCGGTCCGCGATGTCCAGCGTCGGATGGTGTCGTTCGGCCCGCATCCGCTCGTCGCCGACTTCAACGATCGCGCCCGCGTGTTGTCGGCTGCCTGAGTCGAGTACGGAAGGCGATTGTCGGTCACGGTGGGGAGGCTGACGTTGCTGCCGTCAGGGACGTGATGTTTTTGTTCTCTCAGATAGATCAGCAGCGCCGAATTCCCTGACACAGAAGGTGATTACTGCATGACCAGCTTGCTGGAGGGCCTGGAGTTCGAGCATTGCGATGCCGCCGCAGCACGTTCCATACGCGATACGGTCGAAGACATCTATCGCCGTTCATACGTCCAGGCGATCGCCTCCGGAGACCCGTTCGACTCGCCTTCCGAGTTCATGCGCCGATTCGATTCCTACACCGATCCCCGAAACAGAGGCTTCGCGTATGTGATCGCGCGAGTCGATGGCAAGCCCGCGGGTCAAATCTGGGGCTGGTCGCTACCCGAGAACGCGCGATGGTGGACAGGGCTCAATCTCGACATCGGCGACGATCTCGAGGAGTTCACCGCCGAGGACGGTACGCGGACGTTCGGGCTCAGCGAGATAATGGTGTGCACCGAATACGCTGGCCGGGGTGTAGCGCGTGCTTTGCATGACGAATTGCTCGGTTCCAGAACCGAACTGCGGGCGACTTTGCTGGTCGAGGCGGACAACGAGCGTGCCTATCAGCGGTACCGGGCATGGGGCTGGCATCGGATCGGATGGTTGCGGCCCGGCTGGCCGGACGCACCCAAATTCGATGTGCTCATCCGCGATCTGGATCTGGCGGTCAACGAAAAATAGGAGACAGATCGTATGGCAGATGAAGTGTATGAAGTATCGCCGATCGCGCATGTAGTCGGTGGCCGCCGTGCTTCGCCGCCTTGGAGCTCGCCCGTACCTCCTATGCGCGGGCGAAATCCGAAGCGGCACCGTAAGATTCGTCTTGGCGTATTTCTACGATGATGGCTTTCTGCCGCACACTGAGAGCCAGTGCTACCTGAACTTGGGACAGCCCCAGCGGGCGGTGGCTCAAGCGGAGCAATCTCTCAAGCTGCATGATCCGCAACTGGTGCGTGACAACGCTTTTTCCAAGCTCTACTTGGCCACTACCTAGTCCATTCCGACGAACCCGAACAAGCCGTGAGCGCCCTGATGGATGCCGCCAGTTGGGCGCGGCAAAACCGCTCGGTGCAGCTGGCTGAACGCATCCAAACCGTTCGTGCCTCCATGACTTCCTGGCAGGGATCGGCGCCGGTGGTGAAGCTGGATGGGTATCTGCGCGAACAGCCGATGACGTAGGCACCACCGAAAAAGCCCGCCAGCCTTGGCAGCTGGCGGGCTTTTTCGAGTGCAGCGCGAATTACCCCGAACTTCGCGGGAACCCCAGATCCTCGCCGCCCAGGAAGGTGTACCCATCCCCGCTGGCGGCCAGCACATCCCCGATGCGGGCGAGTGTCAGGGTGAGGGCCTGGACGGCATCGACGCCGACCGCGTACCCCTCTTCCAGTAAGTCGGTGCCGCTGATGCGGAATGGGCAGAAGCAGTCGTCGCTTTCCATGTACGGCCGCGGCCGGCCTATTTCCACGGTGACCGGCTCGTCTCCTCGGTGCAGCGTGCGGATCGCGATCGGTTCGCCCAGCTCCCACGTGATTGGCATACCCTCGATCCTATTCCGCCGCTTCGGCTTCGGGCAGCCGCGCGTGAGCCCACCGGAATGGATAGTGCTTGCCGCGCAGGCATTCCGCGTACCACTGGTTGGCCAGTTCGTAGCATTGCTTTCGCTTGTCCGAGGTGCTGAAACGCGCCTGACAGCCGGGGATGAGTTCGTCGTAGTACTGCCGGTCGCAGTACTGCTTTACGTTGTCGGGCACGTCGGCCTGCACCGGAGCCGTAATCGTGCAGCGGCTGGATGGTGTGGCGCTGGCCGATCTATCACCGGCGCCAACGAGCACCGTGCCCATCACCGCAGTGGCAAGGATGGCAGCACGAAATAGATTGCGAGGCATGGGATTCCCCCTTGAAGGCAGCGAATAGTGCTCCTTCAGCCTGGCGCTGTGGCAGTTTTCCTCGCGAGTGCCTAGTGATGGGGTACCGTGGGTCTACTGTATGGGTTTGCCCAGGTCAGATGACGTACCGTGGGTGGGGCGATGGTCAGAGGGCGGGAATGGACGGGATTTGAGGCAGCCGCGTTGCAGGAAGCGATGCGGCGATCGGTGCGTGACTTCGCGGCGCTCCTGGGCCTTGAAACCACCACAGTGACCAACTGGCGGACGGGCCTTGGCACGGTGAAACCGCGCTCCGCGACGCAGGCCATCCTCTGCCCGGTGTGGATCCGGGAGCAAGCGAAGAGGTTCAGGGGCGCGGCAGCACGCCCAGGAGTGCCGCGGTGAAGGCGGCTCGTAGGGCCTCACGTAGGTCCAGGTGGAGCACGCCGAGGGCGGGCTCCTCCGCGTAGGCGGCGAGGACGCTGGGCGGGGGCGGGACGTAGGACGACAGGGCGCCGGCCGAGACGAGGCTCATCAGGCAGAACAGTTGCGCGCCGTCGCCGAGTTCGGGCACATGGCGGCGGACGAGTTCGACCATGGCCGTGAGCCTGGCGAGGGAGGAACGCTTGTGCCGCTTGACCACCTCGACCGAGACGTTGTGCTCGAGGACGCCGCCCTGCGCGCCGAAGAGGTCGCACAGCACCACCCGGTCTGCCAGCGATTGGCTGAGGATCTCGGCCAGCCGGCCCGCCCGCACTTCCGGTGCCGCGTCCGCCTCGATGCCCGCGGCCAGCTCCTCCGCCAGCTCGGCGAGCCATCTTCCCAGGAAGTCGTCCAGCAGTTCGAGCAGCACCGCCTCGCGTGACTCGAAATATCGCAGGACGTTCGACTTGGCCAGGCCCACCCGCCGACTGAGTTCGTTGAGGCTCACCTCGGCCACGGGCATCTCGTCGAGCATCGCCGCCGCCGTGTCCAGGATCGCCCGGCGGCGGATCTCCCGCTGCTCCTCGCTTCGCGCCCGCTGGAATGTCACGCCCTCAGACTAGCTAAAAGACCACCGGACTCTTGACAAAAGACCACCGGTCTCTTAGGTTGATACCGATAACAGACCGATGGTTTCTTAGGAGCGCGCCATGAGCGGCAACTGGACCGAGCAACACATCCCCGATCAGCACGGCCGAGTGGCGATCGTGACCGGCGCCAACACCGGACTGGGCTTCGAGACCGCCCGGATGCTCGCCGCGCGCGGGGCGGCGGTGGTCCTGGCCGTCCGCGACGTCGAGAAGGGCAAGCAGGCAGCCGCCCGCATGACCGGCGACGTCACCGTCCAGGCCCTGGACCTGACCTCCCTGGATTCGATCCGGTCCGCGGCGGCCGACCTGCGCGCCACCCACCCGCGCATCGACCTTCTGATCAACAACGCCGGCGTGATGTACACGCCGAAGCAGACCACCGCCGACGGCTTCGAGCTGCAGTTCGGCACCAACCACCTCGGCCACTTCGCCCTCACCGGCCTGCTGCTGGACCGGCTCCTGCCCGTCCCCGGCTCGCGCGTCGTCACGGTCAGCAGCACCGGCCACCGCATCCGGGCCGCCATCCACTTCGACGACCTGCAGTGGGAGCGCTCGTACAGCCGCGTCGGCGCCTACGGCCAGTCCAAGCTCGCCAACCTGATGTTCACGTACGAACTGCAGCGTCGGCTCGCACCGCACGGCACCACGGTCGCGGTGGCCGCTCATCCCGGCGGGGCCAACACCGAACTCATGCGCAACACGCCCGCCGCGCTTCGGGTGCCCGTCACCTTGCTCGTGCCGCTGATCACCCAGACGGCCGAGATGGGCGCCCTGCCCACCCTGCGCGCCGCCACCGATCCGGCCGTCACCGGCGGCCAGTACTACGGTCCCGGCAACCGGGGCCAGGTCCGGGGATATCCGAAGCTGGTCACCTCCAGCCCCGACTCCCACGACAGGGCCGTCCAGCAGCGCCTGTGGACCGTATCCGAAGAACTCACCGGAGTGACATTCCCTCTGGGGTGAAGCGGTGACTCCGCAGCGGAGGGATTCTCCTGAGGCCGCAACAGGATTCGAGCCGGTGTGCACCGCTTTGCAGGCTGTTCTCGATGGACCGGTGCCCGCGGACCCACGCGGTGGCAAATCACGACAGGTGTCGTGCACATGATCGTGGACCGAGTCCTCACCGTTCCGGGAAATCGGATCACCCGGTTCCTCGAACTATGCCGCGGTGTGGGTGCGGGCCGGGGTGATTCCGTAGCGTTCGCGGAGGGTCGGCTCGGTGTATTCGTGGCGGAACAGGCCGCGGTGGCGGAGGATTGGGACGACCTCGTCGACGAAGATTTCCAATCCGGCGGGGAAGGTGTCGGGCATGAGGTTGAAACCGTCTGCAGCGCCGGTACGGAACCACTCCTCGATGGTGTCGGCTACCTGTTCGGGGGTGCCGATGATGCGGCGGTGACCGCCCAGGCCGAACTCGAGTACCGCGTCACGCAAGGTGTAGTGAGTTCCCTTCGCGGAGAGGCGGTCTCGGATTGCGCGGACGAGGGATTCGCGGAAGCCGAGTGAGGCGGTGAAGGTGTTGGAGTCGTGCGGGTCGGCCAGGAGATCTTGGGGGAACGGCGCGTCGATCGGGTAGGCGGTCAGGTCGGCGCCCAGGGCCGTGCCGAGGGCGGTGAGTTCCTGGTGGGGTTCCTGGAGTTCGTGAGCCGTCCGATAGCGTTCGGCCGCTTCGGCTTCGGTGCTGCCGATGGTGGTGATCAGGCCGGGCAGGATGGCGATGTCGCTGCGGGGGCGGCCGTGCCGGGCGGCTACCTGTTTGACCTGCTCGTAGTGTTCGAGTCCGGCAGCGAGCGTCCATTCGGCGGTGAAGACGGCGTTGGCGGTGCGGCCGGCGAGATCTCGTCCCTGGGGTGACCCGCCGGCCTGCACGATCAGCGGGTGCCCCTGCGGCGAGGCGCCGAGCGGGAGCCGGCCTGCGAGAGAGAAGAATTCGCCGTGGTGGGTGATGTCGCGCCCATCGATGGCCGCCTGCCATAGCGCCAGCACCACATCGACGAACTCGTCCGCGCGCCGGTAACGGGACGCCCGGTCCGGGTTGGCGTCGAGGCCGAAGTTCCCTCCGGCCAGCGGGTTGTAGGTGGTGACCGCGTTCCAGGCCGCGCGCCCGCCGCTGAGATGATCCAGCGTCAGGAGGCGCTCGGCGAGTTCCACCGGATCGTTGAAGGTGGTGGACAGCGTGCCGATGAGCCCGATGTGGCTGGTGGCGGCCGCGACGGTGGTGAGAATGGTGGTGGGTTCGAGCGCCCGCTGTCCCGGCTTGCGCAGCGGGTCCTCCCGGATGGCGGGATTGTCGGCCAGGAAGTATGCGTCGAGCGTTCCGCGCTCGGCGATGCGGGCGATGTCGGCGAAGTAGTCGCCGGTGGTGTTGGCGGTCTTCGGCAGGCCGGACAGCCGCCAGGCAACCGGGCTGATCCCGAAGTCCAGGACGTTGATGTTGAGGATGACGTGTTCACGGCTCATGGCGAACTCCTTCACGCCGAAGCGAAGACGGGGCGCAGGCGCAGCGGGTCGGGGTCGGTGCGTCGCGCGATACCGAGGTGCTCGCGCAGCGTTCCGGGTGCCGTGCGCAGCCGCACGATTCCGGCGTCGGACAGTGCGGGCAGGGTGAGATCGAGAAAACCGCGCAGATCGGCGAGATCGAGCCGGATCAGCACGCCCGATACGCTTCCCGATTCGGCCGCCAATTGCTCGATCCGCGAACGCAATCGGGGATCACGGCCGTCGAACCGCACGTGCCCGGCCACGGTGTCCGGCAGCTCGGTCACCGCGGCGACGTGGTCGCGGTCGGACAGGAAGGCGACATCGGCCGTACCGGCGTTCCGGGCATCACCGGTTCGATAGTCCCACAGCACAATCGGCTCACCCTGCGGAGTCGTGGGCACGTTCAGCGGACCGGTCGTAGCGAAAACCCCTGTGTGGTCGGCATAGCGGATCTCCGCCTCCGGCGGTCGCCGCGCGGGAACCTCCGTGGTGAGCGATTCGATCGGCCAGGTACGCCACAGTGCCCGCGCCGCTCTCACGGCATCGGCGAGCAGGGGAGCTTCGGTAGGTGTGCCGGGCGCGGCCCAACTGCCCTGCTCCGGAGCACCCAGCGCGATGCCGTGATCGGCCCGTAGCGCGAGCCACCCGGCCCGACCGCCGGAAATATGGTCGAGTGAGGCGATGCGGCGGGCGAGGTTGAACGGATGGTCACGCTGCGGCGCGGCCGCGGCAACGATGCCGAGTCCGGTTGTGCGGCGGGCGAATACGGTGCCGAGGAGCACGGGGTTCAACGACGGCCCGGCAGGTTCGGACCGGTCCGTCCCGAACACGACATAGCCGACGCCGGCCGCGTCGAGCAACTCGGGCACCCGGCCGAAGCCGTCGTCCAGCGACCGAGCGAGTTGGTGATCCGGAATATCGACTCCGATGACGAGGGGCATGTCAGTCCTGTTCTCCGGATCGGTCGCCGATCCGCGGGTTGTGGGAATCGGGGCTCAGGATGTCGGCGGTGCCCGGGAGGCCCACCTCGGCAACGGGATTCGCCATGTCAGCCGCGCCCTCCCGATCCGTCGTCGATCCATGTGTCGTAGAACCAGGGCACCGAGTTCGCGGCGTTGGCGAGGCCCCGCACGCGCGGTGCGACGCCGAAGATCTGCGTATCCTCCAACAGCGGAATGGTGTAGGCGTTGTCGATGACGTAGTTGGTGTATTCGCGCACGAGTTCCGCGCGCCGCCGCGGATCGTTCTCGACCAGCTGGGCCCGCAACAGCCGATCGATGGCGGGATCGCTGCCTTTCAGCGCGTACAGGTCGCCGCCCTTGCTGTCGTAGTTCTGCCACAGTCGAACCGGGTCGGGGCACGGCCAGCCGTTGCGGCGCAGGCCGACCGCGTCCTGGACGCTGGCCGACGGATAGTTGGCGAAGTCCGTCTGCCGCACCTCCAGATCGATGCCGACCCGGCGCAGTTGCCGCTGGATCAGCTCGTACATCGGCCGCGCCGTGTGGTCGTAGACGTCTACGTAGATCAGGACCGACAGGCGCTGACCGTCCTTGGTGCGGTAGCCCTCGCCGTCCCGCGAAACCCACCCGGAGTCGTCCAGCAGTCGTCCGGCCTGCTGCGGGTCGTATCGCACCACGTCCGAACGGTCGGCGTAGCCGGGGAAGTTGCGGGTGACGATGTTCTGCGCGGCCCGCCAGTTGTCGGTGTACAGGGTGTCGAGGATCTGCTGTCGGTCGATGCCGTAGCCGATGGCCTTGCGCACGTTGACATCCCGGAGGAACGGCGCGGTCTGCCGGACATCCAGAGTGTTGGCCAGCCCCGGCGTGCGCAGCCCGCGTACGTCGAAACCCTCTCGGCGCAACAGCTTTTCGTCCGGTGGCTGGGCGTAGCGAATGGCGTCCGCCTGTCCGGCACGCAGGGCACCCACCCGGACGCTGTCCTCCTTGACCGGAATGATCGTGACCGTGTCCAGATACGCCTCGCCCTGATGCGGTGCGGTCGCCGGGGCCCAGTTGTAGCCGCGCCGCTTGGCGAGCACCACCTTCTTGTCCGGCACTTCGGATTCGACGTAGAACGGGCCCGACCCGATCATGTTGGTCGGCACCGACTGGGCCTCCTTGGACGCGTCGATGGTCCGGTCGGCGACGAGCCCGGCGGTGTTGACCGACAGTACGGGGATGAACGGGGCATAGGGTTCGTCGAGCGTCACCGTCACCGTGCGGGTGGCGTTGTCGGCGGTGACGGTGCCGGCGTCGGGGAAGGTGGGGTTGCGGGTGATGCCCTTGGCCTTGTCGCCGTCGAACTGCCAGTCGAGGTTGCGCTTGACCGAATCGGCGTCCAGCGGTTGCCCATTGCTGTAGCTCACGCCGTCGCGGATGGTGAACCGATACACCCGGCCCGACTCGTCGACGGTCCATTTCTCGGCGATCCACGGCACGAACCGGAACGTCTTCGGATCCTGGTAGACGAGCCGGTCCAGCACCTGGTCCTTGGGCAGGCTGTTCTGCCAGTAGCTGACCTGGATCTGCATCGAGGCCAGGGCCTCGGCGTCGAGATAGGTGAGATGGCCACCGCGGCCGGGCGTGCCGGGCCGATCGGTCTCGTCGGCGACGGAGCAGCCGGCGATCGTGACGGCGGCGAGGGCCGCGGCCGCGACTCCGAGCGGTCTCATGCTGCATTCACCACCACATCGGAGCCGGGGACGGCATCGAGCAGCCGCCGCGTGTATTCGGCTGTGGGAGCGGCGAATACCTCGCGGACCGGCCCGCTCTCGACGAGCACGCCGCCCCGCAGCACGCTGACATCGTCGGCGATCTGGCGGACCAGCGCGAGATCGTGGGAGATGAACAGGAACGTGAGCCCGAGGTCACGCTGCAATTCGAGCAGCAGGTCGATGGTCAGTGCCTGCACCGTGACGTCCAGCGCCGAGGTCGGCTCGTCGAGCACCAGGATGCGCGGCCCGGCGATCAGCGCCCGCGCGAGCACGACCCGCTGCCGCTGGCCGCCGGACACCTCATCGGGTGTGCGCGTGCCGATCTCCGGCGGCAGCCCGACTCGCTCCAGTGCCGCAAGGGCTTCCGCCCGGCGGGAGCGGCGGTTTCCGATGCGGTGGATCGTCAGCGGTTCGGCGACGGCCTCGGCGATCGGCAGCCGCGGGTCGAGCGCCGCGAGCGGATTCTGCTGGACCAGGTGCAGGATGCGGGAGCGTTCCCGGCGCCGCTTCGGTGTCGCCCATGCCCGCGAATCCAATTGTGCGCCTTCGATGATCACCGAGCCGGAGTCGAACGTGGTGAGCCCGGCGAGCGCCCGCGCCACGGTCGTCTTGCCGGAACCGGACGCACCGACCAGCGCATGCACCGAACCCGCCCGCACCGCGAAGCTCACGCCGTTCAGCACGCGGACACCGGCGTGGTACGACTTGGTGAGATCGCGAACCTCCAGCACCGGCCGGCCACGGGACGGCGGTGCGGGCCGTGCGTACTTGTCCGGGGACAGCGCGGGAGCGTCGCTGATCAGCTGCCGCGTGTAATCGTCGGTGGGAAAGCGCAATACGTCGCCGGTCGCACCGGATTCGCGAACGACGCCGTCCGACAGCACCACGACCCGGTTGCTGTGATTCTCCGCGAGCGCGAGGTCGTGGGTGATGAAGACGATCCCGAGACCGCGCTCCCGGCGCAGATCGTCGAGCAGATCCAGGATCCGGCGCTGCACGGTGACATCGAGCGCCGAGGTCGGCTCGTCGGCGATGAGCAGATCGGGGTCCGCGGCGATGGCGATCGCGATCAGCACGCGCTGCTGCTGCCCACCCGACAATTGATGCGGGTAGTACCGCGCGCGTTCCTCCGGCGCCTCGATCCCGACGCGGTCGAGCAGTTCGACCGCACGCCGATGCGCCGCCCGCGATCCTTCGATGCCGTGGGTGACGAGGACCTCCGCGACCTGAGCGCCCACCCGTTTCAACGGATCGAGCGACCCGAGCGGATCCTGTGGCACGAATCCCACGGTGCGGCCGCGCTTTTCGCGCCACTGCCGCCGGCCGAACCGGGTGACGTCCACACCGTCGAGATGCACGCTGCCGCCGATGATGTGCCCGCCCTCGGGAAGGAGTCCGAGGACGGCGCGGGCAATGGTCGATTTTCCCGATCCGGACTGCCCGACGATCGCGACGACGTCACCGCGCTCGACGGTGAAGCTCACGTCCGACACCACGGGCGCGCCGCGCTCGCCGTAACCGACATCGAGATGCGACACGGCCAGCAGCGGACTCGATTTCGTCATGGTCAGCCGACCTTCCTTCGGATGAGGTGGGCGAGCCTGCTCAGGGTCAGCACGGCGAGCACGATCGCGAGGGAGGGAAACAGCACCAGGGTGGGCTGCGAGTTGATGTAGTTGCGGCCCTCCGAAATGAGCAGGCCCCATTCGGGATCGGGCGGCTGCGCACCGTAGCCGAGGAAGCTCAGCGAGGCGATGGCCAGGATCGCGGTCCCGAATTGCAGTGCGGCGAGCGAGAGTACGGCCGAATAGGAGTTGGGCAGCACGTGCCGGAACAGCAGCCGCAGATGTCCGGCCCCCATGTGCTCACCGGCCTCCACGAACGGCAGGTGCCGGATCGCCAGCACCTCGGAACGGGCCAGCCGGGCGAATACCGCGACCGACGAAATACCCACGGCAACAGCGGCATTCACCGTTCCGAAGCCCAACGCAACGATGATCGTGATGGACAGCAGCAAGGTGGGAATCGAGAGCAGCACGTCCACGATTCGTCCGACGGCGCTGTCCACGAGGCGCCCGAAGTAGGCGGCGACCAGCCCGAGTCCGGTACCGACGATCAGGCCGATCGCCACCGCGATGAACGAGCCGGTGATCGTGGCCGAGGTGCCTGCGACGATGCGGCTGAGCAGGTCGCGGCCGATGTAGTCGGTCCCGAACGGATGCGCCGCACTCGGTCCCGACAGCGGCGGCGCGAGGTTCTCCGCGAACGCGTCGTACGGGGCGATCATTCCGGGCGCGACGATCATCGCGACGATGAGCAGGAGAAACAGGTAGGCCGGGAGGTCCCGCACACCGACGACGCGACGACGCCACGGCCGGGCGACGGTCGCGGCCACCGCGGTCATGTCGGCACCGCCTCGGTGCGAGCGGGCGCGGATCGCCTGATCCGCGGATCGATCAGCGGATAGACGAGGTCGGTGAGCAGATTGATCACGACGAAGGTCACCGACACCGAGATGACCACCGCCTGGATGATCGGAGTGTCCTTGTTGCGCACCGCGACCTCGGTCAGGTAGCCGATACCGGTCCGATTGAAGACCGTCTCGGTGATGACCGATCCGGCCAGCAACTCGCCCACCGTGATGGCGACGATCGTGACCGTCGGAATCGCGCCGTTGCGCACGACGTGCCCGAACACGATGCGCCGCGGCGCCAATCCCTTGGCGCGCAACACTTCCACGTACGGCTGCCCGTACGCGTTGGACAGGCCCTGGGTGAGAATCTGGGCGATCGGCGCCGCCACCGGTAGTGCCAGCGGTATCGCCGCGTACACCGCCGACCGCAACCCCTCGTCCCGGACCGCCGACATCCAGCCGAGCTGGAACGAAACCAGCTGTAGTACAAGCAATCCGGAGACGAATGCCGGGATCGACAGGAGCATCGGCGGCAGGGTCCGCGCGGTCTCCCGCACCGGCGCCCACGGCGCGAACACCGCGGCCAGGGCGATGCCGAAGCCGATCAGCGCGGCCAGGACGAAGGCGATCGAAGCGAGCGCGAGCGTCGACGGGAACGCCGCGCCGAGTAGCCGCGCTACCGGCTGCCCGCTGTTCAGCGAGAAGCCCAGATCCCCGGACGCCAGCCGCTCGACCGAGAGGGCGAACTGCACGTACGCGGGCTGGTCGAGCCGGTAGTACGCGCGCAGCGCCTGGGCGTCCTCATCGGAGATCGGATTCTCGGGATTGGCGATCTGCTGTTCGATCGGATCGCCCGGCAGCACGTTCAGTACGAAGAACACGGCCGAATATGCCAGGGCGACAACGAGAATCGCCTGGCCGATGCGGCGCCACAGGTAACCGGACACCCGCTGAAAACTAATCAGGCGACCGGCCCGCTACAACGATTCCTCTCCGTAGGAGCATTAACACCGACGTTCACTTCTCCTTAACCCTCCCACGCCACTCGCCTCCAACCCCCGTCGTCCGGCGCCTCCCACCCCGCCATCCTGGCACGCTCTCGGCCGGGATCCAGCGCAGGCCCGTGCGGATTCCGGCCACAAGCATGCCGGAATGACGGAGGTGGTGTTCGTGCCGAAATGACGGAGGTGACGTTGCCGTATCAATGCTCACGCTCGGCGTCGCCGCCGGGGACGGACGTGACCGCGCCGAGGTGTTCGTGAATGGCATCGATGAGACCGTTCATGGCTGCCAGCGAGGAATCGTGCCGGTAGGCTACGGCGGGGAACTGGTCGGAGCGGGCGATGAACGTGCGCTCGTCCGCCGACCAGCGCACGTGTATCGCCGACAGTTGGATGTGTCGCTCCGTCTCGTTCATCGCGGCCTTCCGCACCATTGTGAAATACCGGGTATCGCCGACTGTGACACAGCGGCGGCGACGGCGAAAGCGCGCCGATCGCGGTGATCGATACTCGGCGGTGCGGCCCGCGGGGACCGGAAGCTACCCGGCGGCGACGACCTCGTTGAGCTTGCCGGTGGCGACGTCGAAGACGAAGCCGCGCAGCGACGTGGTCCGGGTGACGAACGGACTGGCCTCGATGCGTCGAATCGACTGGCGCACATCCTCGTCCAGATCCCCGAACGCCTCGGCCGACCACGCCGGCTTGATGCCGACCTCGTCCTGGATCGTGCGCTTGAAATCGTCGTCGGTGAAGGTCAGCATCCCGCAGTCGGTGTGGTGGATGAGGATGATCTCCGTGGTGCCCAGCAGCCGCTGGCTGATCGCGAGCGAACGGATCTCGTCGTCGGTGACCACGCCGCCCGCGTTCCGGATGACGTGCGCCTCGCCCTCGCCCAGTCCGAGAATCCGGTACACGTCCAGCCGCGCGTCCATGCACGCCACCACCGCGACATGCTTACTCGGCGGCAACGGCAGCGGACCGGTGAAGCCGGCGGCGTATTCGGTGTTGTTGGCGAGGTATTCGTCGGTGACGGTCATGATCGAGCCTCCGGTGCGTGGGGTAGTGACATGCGGATTCGTGCATCGACGATGGCCAACGATCGGCGCCCGGCGCGAGGGATTGACGCAGGGTGAGACAAACACTGGCATGTCGCGGTCGATCACCTGATGAACGCGGCCTGCACAGAATCGTTCTGATCGTAAGGATTTCCTCCAGGGTCGCCGCCGCCGATGATGGGACGCGGGGTCGGCCGAAACGAGGACGCATGTACGACATTCGACGCCTGGTCCTGCTGCGCGATCTGGCCGAACACGTCACGATGACGGCGGTATCGGAATTGCACGGCATCACCACCTCGGCCGTATCGCAGCAGCTGCGGATTCTCGAGGAGGAGGTGGGTGCCGTGCTGACCCGGAGGGAGGGCCGGGTGCTGCGGCTGACGCATGCCGGCCGGGTCCTCGTCGATCACACCTCGCGGATCATCGCGGCGCTCGAGGAGGCCGAAAGTGCCGTCGCGGCAACGGGCGAGGCGGTCACCGGCGTGCTCACCGTGGCCACGTTCCGCACCGCGCTGGATTCGCTGGCGCTGCCCGCGGCAGCCCGGTTGCGGGCCGAATACCCCAGCCTGCGCATCCGCCTGGTGGGCATGATGCCCGTGGATTCCGTACCGGCGGTGCGCCAGCAGGACGTGGATCTGGCGGTGACGTACTCGTATTCGTTCCGCGCTCGCGATCTGCCGCTGGGGTTGTCGTCGGAGTTCCTGTTCAACGACCCGCTGGTGGTGCTGGCGCCGCCGGCGCTGCGGGAACGGGTCGGCAGGCAGGGGCTCGCGGCCGTGCGCGATGCGGACTGGATCGCGGCGCCCGATGGTGCGCCGTCCATCGCATCCGTCGTATTCGCCTGCCGGGAGGCCGGTTTCGCGCCCCGGATCGAGCATCGCAGCGCCAGCTTCGCGGCCATGGCGGAAATGGTGGAGCACGATCTGGGCGTGACGATCGTCCCGGAGATGTCGGTGGCCGACCGGCACCGGCACCTGATCGCCGCCACGGTTACCGACGGCAACCGGCAGGTCGGCGTGACCTACCGGCAGGCATCGCAGGAACGCCCGGCCGTCGCGGCGGCCATTCGCGCCCTGCGAACCGTGTCCGGGCCCGAGCGGATAGCGTCCTGACGGCGACCAGAGAGCAGGCGTAGCGCTCGGAAGCCGAGGCAGTGCCCGGAACTCCGGGTAGCGCGGAAGTCAGTGTCGCGCTCGATAATCGGCAACCCAGTCGTCGGCGGCCGCCTTCGCGGCGTGGACGTCGCTACTGGATGCCTCGCGCAGGAAGGCGCCGTCGGCGGTGGTGATCCGCCACGCGCAGGCGGTGGGGGCGGTGGTCTTCACGCGTCCGCGCAGGTCGCCGTAGTCTTTGGAAAGCCACCTCTGATCTTGGTCTCCCTCGATGATCCAGCCGTTGTCTGCGTGTTCGGGTTTGATCGGGCCGTAGCCGCCGCGCGCCCCCATTGCCGCATCGTAGCTGAATTCCCAAGACATCTGTCCAAGAATCGGCCTCCCATTCGCGATTGCGACAACACCGGACAGGCGGCGTCGAGAGTCGGAGACCGACGGTCCGCGTAGCACAGGCCGTGCGGGACGTGCCGTTGTGACTTCTCCCAGTGCTGCCTGCCGCTTCCGGTCGTATTACCCAAAGTTTGCTGCCGCGAAGGCCGCGGCGGAATGCCGCGGATACGGTCGAATGCGGGGCCGAGAGGTGAGCCGCTGTGGTCCGGGACCGGTGGTGCAGGGAGGGGAGGGCAGCGGTGGCCGACAATTCGGACGATGCCGAATGGCGACCGGCTCGGGTGCCGCAGGACCTGCGCGTGGTGGTGCAGGCCGGGCTGGCGCTGGCCTTGGCGCTGCTGGAAGCCTCCGATGGGGTGAGTATGGACCTGTTGGTCGGGCTCGAGCGGGCCGCGACCGACTGCGCCCGGACCGACATCCCGATCGAAACCGTGCTGCACGCGCTGCACGACAGCGTCGCCGCCGCGATCCGCCGCCAGCAGGCCGGCACCCAGGGCAGGCCCATCGATACCGCCGCCGTCGTCGAGCTGCTCGGCGTGCTGACCACGGCCGTCGCCCGCTCTTACGTTCTCGAGCTGTGCCGCACCGAGTGCGACGGCACCTGACACCGGAGGATCCGGCGCCAGGTGCCCTCGATCAGTAGGTGCCGCCGATCAATGGACCAGCTGCGGTTCGCGCTCCCCGCTCTCGTCCGGCGCATGCGACCGGTTCGGCAGCAGCACCGCCATCACGATCACGATCAGCGACAGGGCGGCGGAGACGCCGAAGGCCAGCTTCATGCCGTCCAGGTGCGCGGTTGCCGGTTCGATGCCGTCCTCGACCAGCGCCGTGGTGCGGGCGGACATGACCGTCACCACCAGCGCGGTGCCGAGCGCCGCGGCCACCTGCTGCAGCGTGCCCAGCATCGAGCTGCCGTGCGAGTACAGGTGCTGCGGCAGCGCACCCAGGCCCAGCGTGAAGACCGGGGTGAAGGCCGCGGCCAGCGACACCATCAGCAGGATGTGCAGCGCCAGCAGCACCCAGTACGGCATGCTCAGCGAGATCTGGGTGAATCCGGCCAACGCGGCCGTGACACCGATCGATCCGGGGATCACCAGCAGGCGCCCGCCGAACCGGTCGTACAGGCGCCCGATGCTCGGGCCGAGCAGGCCCATCGCCAGACCGCCGGGCATCACCAGCAGTCCGGTCGCGAGCGGGCTCAGATGGCGCAGGTTCTGCAGGTACAGCGGCAGCAGGAGCATCGAGCCGAGCATCGCCAGGAACGCGATCGCCATCAGGGTCAGCGCCTTGGCGTACGTCCCGACCAGCAGTACCCGCACGTCCAGCAGGGGAGTGCCGGTGCGCTGCAACCGCCGCTGCCGCAGCACGAACGCCGCGATGACGACCAGGCCGACGACCACGATCAGCGCGGGGGTGGTGACGTTGCCGGTCTCGAACCGGCTCAGCCCGTAGACGAGCCCGCCGAACCCGAGGGTCGAGAGGGCCACGCTGAACCAGTCGATCGTGCCCGCCTCCGGCTCGCCCACGTTCTCCAGCTGGCGCAGGCCCAGCCAGGTCACCGCGCCCGCGATCGGGAGCACCAGCACGAAAAGCCAACGCCACGAACCGAGTTGCAACACCAGTCCGGAGATGACCGGGCCCATCGCCGGGGCCACCGAGATGGCCAGGGTGACGTTGCCCATGACCCGCCCGCGGTCCCGTTCGGGGACCACGGTCATCAGCGTGGTCATCAGCAGCGGCATCATCACCGCCGTGCCGCCCGCCTGGACCACCCGGCCCATCAGCAGCAGCGGGAAGTTCGGGGCGACGGCCGACAGCGCGGTCCCGACCAGGAAGACACCCATCGCGAGGGCGTAGGCCCGCCTGGTCGTGACCCGCTGCAGGAACCATCCGGTGACCGGGATGACGGCCGCCATGGTGAGCATGAACGCCGTCGACACCCACTGCGCCGACCGCTCGGTGACGTGCAGATCGGTCATCAGCCGCGGAATGGCGTTGATCATGATGGTCTCGTTCAGGATCACCACGAAGGTCGCCAGCACCAGCAGCCGGATCACGATCGGAGTCCGTCCTCCGGCCGGTCGAGCGGATAAATCGGCGGGCATCGGTACCTCCGGGGCTTCGTGAACGAGAATGTCGCGTGGCACGATGACGAGTCACCGACGACGAGTCCCGGCGCCACACGAGACCAGACGGGAATGATCGACTCAACTCATCGGTCGCGAGTCAGTATTCCCGCCCACCGCCCACCCGGGCACCTGGTTTTTCCGCCGTCACCGCCGCCATAGCCGCTCGCAACGGCCTGCTCACCAGCACTTCCCGCAATCGGTCGAATCGGGCAGTGAGCCTGATCACGCCGGCCGCGCCGCCTGCCACAGCGCCAGCGTCGCACCTCCCGGCTCGTCGACGACCACCACCGAGCCCGGCGGTAGATCGGTGCGCGGCTTGACGATTCGCGCGCCGAGCGTGACCGCTCGTTCCGCGGCGGCGTCCACGTCGGCCACCGGAACGTAGGGGATCCACTGCGGCCGCCGGTCGTCGCCCTCGACCAGCGGGGTGAATCCACCCCATACCCCGTCGTCGTCGCCGAACATCGGCCCGGCGGGGGACTCGGTGACCGGCCACCCGAACATCTCGCCGTAGAAGCGGCGCGAAGCGGGCAGGTCGGTGGTGCGGACATCGTGAAAGACAAAATGTTGGGACATGTGTCCTGATATTAGGGCTAGTGTCCTGATTTCACAACGGCGGCGGTAGATTGAGTCCGTGGCAGCGACCAGACCCGTGATCGAGGAGAACCGGCGCGGCAAGCGCGAGCAGATCATCGACGCCGCCCGGCAGGTGCTGGCCCGCGACGGACTGGTCGCGTGCACCGCCCGCGCCGTCGCCGATGCGAGCCCGCTGACCAAGAGCGCGGTGCACTACTACTTCGACGACATCCAGCAGATCGTCGACCTCGCCATGCGCGAGCATGTGACGGCGATGGTGTCGGCGCTGCGCCGGGCCGCCGACGGCGAATCCGAACCGGCAGAACGTCTCCGGGCCGTTGTCCAGGAGTATCTGGCCACGTTCGCCGAGCAGCCCGGCGCGGCCTACCTGTGGTTCGAATACTGGATCGACACCGGTCGCCGGGGTTCGGCCGATATCGTCGCCGCCACGCTGGACGAGGTCTCCGCGCTCCTGCGTGAACTCGTCGCGGAACTCCCGGTCGACGATCCGGCCGAGACGGGGCACGCGCTGATGTCGTGGCTGATGGGCACCCTCGTGCAGCAGCAGGTGCGGCCCCGGCCCGCGGCGGCGCTGCGCCGGGAACTCGGCGCGGTGGTCGGAATCGCGCTGGATTGACCCTCGGCCGCCGAGGAGGTGCGCGCGTCGTCCGGCGGCGGAACTCCCCGGCATTTCCGGCCCGCGGCAGGGAGCGGCGTGCCGGGGACGGTGTCCTCAGGACTTGCGGGCGACCCCGCCGTACGCGGCGACCTCGCGCAGACCGGCCAGTTCCGATTCGGGCCGGCGCCAGTGCGTGATCTTGCCGAAGCCGGGCTCGAGCAGTTCGTAGCCGTCGAACACGGCGCGCAGCTCGTCCTGGGTGCGCGGATGGTACGGCGCACCACCGGATTTCGCGTACTCGTCGCACATCGCCACATAGGTGGGGCTGTCCACGGTGCCGTCCCAGTGCACCAGGTGGCTGCCGGCGGGGACCGCGTCCATCACGGTGCGCACGATGCGCAGCAGGTCGGCGTAGCTGTGGGCGTGCCCGAGCACCCCCATGAACATCACGCCGATCGGCTGGGTGAAGTTCAGGATGTTCTTGGCGTCGGAGATGATCTGCTCGGGCTCGTGGAAATCGGCCTCGACGTAGGTGGTGACCCCCTCGTGCGTGGTGCTGGTCAGCAGCGCGCGGGCGTGGGTGAGCACCAGCGGGTCGTTGTCGACGTACACGACCCGGGCGTCGGGCGTGATGCGCTGGGCGACCTCGTGGGTGTTCTGCATCGTGGGCAGGCCCGTGCCGATGTCCAGGAACTGCCCGATCCCGGCCTCCCGGGCGAGACAGGTGACCGCGCGGATGAGGAATCGCCTGCTCTCGGAGGCCATCGTCCCGATGTCCGGGTCGATCTGCAGGCTGGCGTCGCCGACTTCCCGGTCGATGCCGTAGTTGTCCTTACCGCCCATCCAGTAGTTCCAGATCCGGGCGGAGTGCGGGATATCGGTGCGGATCTCGGTGTTGTGCACTGTCGGCATGGCGCGGTCGGCTCCTCGTAGCGATCCCGGGGCGATGTCTCGATGCACGCCGACGCGGCGGTTTCGGTGTCACGGCGGAATCGGTGCTCGGAGGCACGGACGGGTGATGGTGTGATCTGTCCAGTGACAGTACAAGATTCGACCTGCGCAGACGGCCGGATCGAGGGACCGGAGCGAAACTTGCGCATCGGGGGAACATGGTGGTCAGCGGCGAGCGCGCGGGTATGATAGGCGTGCGATGCGGTGTGGCCCGTAGTTAGCCGCGGCCCATATCGCCGGCGATCGTCGAACATCGGAGCAAACCTCATGATCCCAGAATCCGTCCCGTTTCGGATCGGCAGCGTGGATTCGCTTGTCGCCGAACGCGGTCCGACGGCACTACGGATCGCCGTCGGTGGGCAGCTCCGCAAGTTGCGCGAGCAGTGCGGGATCACGCGCGAGGCCGCCGGCGAGCACATCCGGGGCTCGCACGCCAAGATCAGCCGGCTGGAGCTGGGGCGCACCGGCTTCAAGGAACGTGACATCAAGGACCTGCTGACGCTGTACAACGTCACCGACCCCGTCGACCGCGAGGCGTTCCTGGATCTGGTCCGCAAGGCCAACCAGCCCGGCTGGTGGCATCGCTACAGCGACCTGCTGCCGCAGTGGTTCGAGACCTACATCGGCCTCGAACACGCCTCGCACGCGATCAGAACCTTCGAGGCGCAACTGGTTCCGGGCCTGCTGCAGACCGAGGAGTACACCCGCGCCATCGTCGCGCTGGGACACGGTGAAGACGATGCGAACCGGCGGGTCGAGCTGCGCCGGCGCCGCCAGGAGCTGCTGAGCCGCGACGGCGGCCCGACCCTCTGGGCGGTGCTGGACGAGACGGTGCTACATCGCCCCATCGGCGGGAACGAGGTGCTACGCGGCCAGCTCGAATATCTGGTCGAGATGTCCGACCGGCTGGACGTGACGATCCAGGTGCTGCCCTATGCGGCGGGCGGCCATGCGGCGGCGGGCAGTTCGTTCTCGATGCTGCGCTTCGCCGAGCCCGAACTCCCCGACATCGTCTATATCGAACAGCTGACCAGTGCGCTCTATCTCGATCGCGTGGAGGATCTGGAACTCTACCGCCGGGTCATGGACCGCCTGAGCGTGCAGGCCGAGCCGCCGGAGCGGTCGCGGCAGATCATTCTGGACGCGGCGGCCGAATTGCGTTAGGCGCCTGACGTTCGACGATGTCCGGGGCGGCCGGTTGACCAGCGACAACTCGTGCGGGTTCACTCGTGTCCCGAATGTGCCGCGATCGGATTCGGTGATTCGACGTGCGAGGTCGTGTATCGATCTGAGACGGTAGAACCATCGGAACCGACGAGAACGTAGGAGTTTTTTCTCATGTCGATGGTTGTCTTCCTCGCTCTGCTGCCGTTCATGGGGGCCGACAACGCGCAATCGCTGGCGATTCAGAATCAGGGCCTGCTCGGCGGCTGGTGATCGCCGCCGACCATCTTTTCGAGATCAGGACGGCTGTTCGCCGTTCACACCCGTCGAGAGCTTGACGACGACGTTGTCCGCGGTGACTTCCTGCACCGTGACGTCGAGGCCCTGGGCGGGTTCGGTCTCGCCGACCGGAACCTCCATCTGCTGACCGGCCACCTTCATGGTGACCGTGTTGCCGTTCACGGCAACGAGTTCCGCGTCCACGCCGAGCAGGCTGGCCTTGGCATTCACGCCGCGGTCGAAGGTGACGGTGCACCCGCTGACGGTGCACTCACTGGTGGTGCCCGCCCCCTGCGCGGTGCAGGCTGCCACGCCGATCGGCGTGACAAGGGCGAATACGGTCAAGGCGACGTGCCGTCGAAAGCTCACCCGGCCGAGTGTAGGGCCCGGGTCTCAGGATCGCGAGAAGGTGCGAGTCAGCCGCTCCCGCAGGGCATCCGGTACGAGCGGTTCCCGCACGGCCGGCTTCGGCCCGACCGCCACGTACAGCGCCACCAGCAGCACGCTCAACCACACATAGGTGTCGCCGACGAGGTGTTGCCAAGGCGCCCAAGCAAATTCGCGGTTATCGTCACCGGGCATCGAGTTGTGCGGGCCGATCACGAACGCGATCGCGGCGGCCGTGACGATCGCGTACCAGATCATGGCCGGCCGCCGCGGCAGCCGGGTGGCGGTGCCGATCGCGGCCATCAACGCCGGCGCGACCCACACCCAGTGATGCGACCACGAGATGGGCGACACCAGCAGCGTGAACACCGCGTTCCAGGCCAGCGCCAGCGCCGGATCGTCCATCGCCTTCCGCATCGCCGCGACGACCAGCGCCAGCAGCGCCAGCGAGAGCAACAACCACAGCAGGGTGAACTCCGGCCGGGGGACCTGCAGACGCGCCAGCACGCCCTGGATCGACTGGTTGGTGCGGAACGCCGAGCCGCTCAGCCCGGAGACGTTGCCCATGCCGCCGAACCAGTACCGGGTCGATTCCCCCGGCATGATCGCGTAGGCGAGGACGCTCGCGACCGCCCCGGTGACGGCGGCGGTGGCCGCGGCCTTGTAGTCGCGGCGCACCAGGAAGTAGAGAACGAAGGCGGCCGGGGTCAACTTGATGGCCGCGGCCAGGCCGATCAGCATGCCGCGCTTCCACTTCGGCCGGGCGGTCAGGCAGTCGGCCGCCACCAGCACCATCAGGATCAGATTGACCTGCCCGAAATCCAGCGTCGAGCGGATCGGTTCCAGCAGCACGGCCAGCGGCACCGCGCACGCGGTGGCCCACAGCGTCAGTTCGGTGCCGCCGGTCCAGAACCGCCGCGCCACCAGGTACACCGTCACACCCACCGCCGCGATGGAGACGGCGAAGAACGCGATCGCCGAGGCATGCATGGGCAGCATCGCGAACGGGCTCAGCGCCAGCGCCGCGAACGGCGGATAGATGAACGGCAGCCCGACCCCGACGGTCGTCTTCGGCAGCGTCCCGTACATATCGGAGCCGTGCCACCACGCCTGCACCCCCAGCCGATACACCTGAAGGTCGATGAACTCCCGGCCGATCGACTTCAGTGGCCAGAACGGGTACAGCTGCCAGCAGACGACGCCCGCGATCAGCAGGGCCGGAATCAGCCACGCGGAACGACCGAGACGCCGGGGCGGGGCGCTCGGCAGGACGGGGGTGGAGACGCTAACCATCCAGCCAGAGACTACCGGCCGCCCGGCGCCCGCGGCGCGGATGGGTCGGACTGCCCCCGCGGACAGCCGGATCGCTCGCGAAGACATCATCTCGGCATCGACTCAGCAATTCGAGGCCCGGATCACGGCGGGTGACTGTTAGATTCACTGGCCGCACGTCTGACAGCGCGATGTCCGGCGGGACATCGCGGACGGAGGAGAACAATGTGGCTGTACCGGAGCCAGAACAGCAGGTGACCGATGCTGCGTCGGCGAGCCGGTGGGGTGGATTGTTTCGAACCAAGAGTGTCGAGCAATCGCTCCGCGATACCGACGAACCGGATGCGCGACTGCGCCGCAATCTGAACGCCTGGGATCTCACGATATTCGGCGTCGCCGTGGTGATCGGCGCCGGCATTTTCACACTCACCGCCAGAACCGCCGGAAATGTCGCCGGACCGTCGGTGTCGCTGGCATTCGTCTTCGCCGCGATCGCCTGCGGGCTGACCGCGCTGTGCTATGCGGAATTCGCCTCGACGGTGCCGGTGGCGGGCAGCGCGTACACGTTTTCTTACGCCACCTTCGGTGAATTCGCCGCCTGGATCATCGGCTGGGATCTGATCCTGGAATTCGCGCTGGCCGCCTCGACCGTCGCCAAGGGGTGGTCGCAGTATCTGGGCGAGGTGATGGAGATGCTGGCCGAGGCGATGCACCGGCAGTCACCCTCGCCGATCGTGCACTTCGGTTCGGTCGCCTTCGACTGGGGCGCGGCGCTGCTGATCGTCGTGCTGACGGTGCTGCTGGTGATCGGCACCAAGGTGTCGTCGCGGGTGTCGGCGGTCGCGGTCGCGATCAAGCTGGCCGTGATCGCCGTGGTGGTGGTCGTCGGGCTGACCTATTTCAAGCCGTCCAACCTGCAGCCGTTCATCCCGCCGTCCCAGCCGAGCGACACCGGCGGCGGTGTGCACCAGTCGCTGTTCTCGTGGCTGACCGGCGCCGGCGACAGCGCGTTCGGCTGGTACGGGCTGCTCGCCGCGGCCAGTCTGGTGTTCTTCGCCTTCATCGGCTTCGACGTGGTCGCCACCACCGCCGAGGAGACCGAGAACCCGCAGCGCAACGTGCCTCGCGGCATCCTCGGCTCGCTGGTGATCGTCACCGTGCTGTACGTGGCGGTGTCGCTGGTGCTGACCGGCATGGTGCCCTACACGGATCTGGCCGGTGAGGACGCCACCCTCGCCACCGCGTTCGAGCATCACGGCGTCACGTGGGCGCAGAACGTCATCTCGGTGGGCGCACTGGCCGGGTTGACCACCGTGGTCATGGTGTTGTTCCTGGGACAGACCCGGGTGCTGTTCGCGATGTCGCGCGACGGCCTGCTGCCCCGCTCGCTGGCGCAGACCGGGCGGTTCGACACGCCCACCCGGATCACCGTCATCGTCGGTGTGGTGTGCGCGCTGCTGGCCGGGTTCGTGGAGTTCGGCACCCTCGAGGAGATGGTCAACATCGGCACGCTGTTCGCGTTCGTGCTGGTGTCGATCGGCGTGCTGGTGCTGCGCCGCACCCGGCCGGACCTGCCGCGCGGATTCCGGGTGCCGCTGGTTCCGGTGCTGCCGATCCTGGCCGTGCTGGCCTGCCTGTGGCTGATGCTGAACCTGTCGGTGGAGACCTGGCTGCGGTTCGTGATCTGGATGGCCGTGGGCCTGGCGCTGTATTTCGCTTACAGCGTGCGGCATTCGGTGCTGCGTACCGGAGAACGGTAGCGGCGCACCGGGTTTCGGCGACCGCCGGGCCGAGTCCGCAGCACGGTGCGGACTCGGCCCGGCGTCGTGTTTCCGGCGTCACCGGGCGCCGCCGAGCGCCTCCAGGGCCTGCCGGGCGCGCGGGGCATGCAGCGGGGAGAAGTGCGGGTTGATCCGCAGCGACTCCGACAGGGCCGCGGCCGCTTCGTCGGTGCGGCCGAGGCCCGCGAGGATCGTGCCGCGATGATAGGCGAGGGTGGCGTTGCGCCAGCCCAACGCCGCCGCCCGGTCGGCGTAGCCGAGCGCCTCGTCGTCGCGGCCCGCCCGGTGCAGCGACCAGGCGAGCACATCGGTCGTGATGACGCTCTGCCGGCGGCCGAACTCCAGCTGCGCCAGGCGCACCGCCTCGTTCGGATCGCCGTGGTCGGCGGCGAGCCGGGCGGCGTCGACATACTCGGTGGCGCCCTGGGCCTCGAGCCCGCGGAACTGGTCGGCGATCACGCGATACTGCGCGGCCGCCTCCTCCGTCCGGCCCGCGGACTCGAGCAGTTCGCCGAACTCGATCAGGTACTCGGGCAGGGACGATCGGGCGACCAGCGTGGTGAACTGCGCGATCGCCTGATCGGTGGCGCCGCGGGCGGCGCTCACCTTGGCCTCACCCTGCCGCAGCGCCGGATTGTCCGGGCCGGCGAGAAGGCCCGCGCGGTACTGGGTTTCGGCCTCGCCGAGATCCCCGGAATCGAACGCGAGCTCGCCGAGGTGGTATCGGCAGAAGGCGATCTGGTCCGCGGTGGTCGCCGCGACGAGGCCCATCTCCAGCGCGTTGCGGGCGTCCTCGACGCGACCGTGCAGTTCCAGGTCGTAGGCGGCGCGGGTGAACGCCGAGACGCCGGGCCGCAGGTCGAGCATGCGCTGCACGGCCGCCGTGGCGCCGTCGGTGTCGCCGAGCTGGGTCAGCGCGTCGACGAGCACGCCGTAGCCGTCGGCGCCGGCCGGGCGCAGCGCGACGGCCTGTTCGGCGTGCCGGCGCGCGGTGGCGAAGTCGTGCCGGGCATTCGCGAGCGCGCCCAGCCCGATCTGCGCCTCGGCATTCTCGTCGGGCCGCAGCGCCAGCGACCGATCCAGGGCCTCCTGCGCCAGCCCGTAGTTCGCGGGATCCCCGGTGATACGGGCGAATTCGACGTAGGCGCCGCCGAGCGCGGCCCATCCGGCCGCGTTGCCGGGCACCCGGGCGACCTCCTGATGTAGCTGCGCGATCCGGGCGATCATCGGGTCGGGAGTGCCGGTGGCGCCGGTCGATTCACCGTCGGGCAGGATCGCGATCACTCCGAGCGCGGCGGCGATCAGCCCGATCATCAGGAGTATCAACGCGGGCCGAGGGTATGTGCGGGAACGGTTTCCGGTCATGTCGGGACCTCTGGTGAGTGGGGAGAAGAGGGGAAGGCCCCGAGCGGCGGGACCGATCGGATCGGTCCCGCCGCGGGGTTCGGGCGCCCGGTTGGGGGACGTGGGTGCGGGCGCCCGGTAGCCGGGTGGGGCTACCGATCCACCCGGCGGCGCATCAACAGCCAGCCACCGCCGGCGACGACCGCGGCGGCGCCGGCGCCGCCGACTGCCACGGGCATCCACGGCATGCCGCTGTCGTCCTGCGACGCAGCCGCGGGAGCGAATCCGCTCGCTCCCGACCCCGCGGTGCTGCGTGCCGGGAGCGCCACATAGGGGAAGCTTCCGGAGAAGGCCGCGTCGTTGGCGTCGACCTTGTCGCCGGCGGCCAGGGCCTCGACCAGCTTGCCGCTCTGCGCCGCGCCCTCCACCGCCTGGATCGAGATATCGACCGCGTCGTCGGTCAGGCGCCGGCCGTTCGGGAAGCCCTGCAGGTCACCGCCCAGCACGCCGAGCCGGTTGGGTTGCGCGGCCACCGGTACGGACATGTTGAGCCGCAACATCTCCGAGGGCCGGAAGGACGAGGCACGGGCGTCGGCGTTGAGCGTCTGCGAGTTCAGGTCGGCCTGGATGGGCGGCGCGCTGCCGTCCAGGGTCGGCGCCTGCTTCGCGATCCCGGTGAGGAAGATCTCGACCAGGTCGTTGCGCGGGGTCGCGGGTGCGGGCACGTTGTAGATCGACTGGATCAGCCGGGCCAGTTCGGGATCGGTGACCCGCTGCACCACCTGGGGCACCCCGGCGTCGCCGACGGGCTGCAGCCCGTTGAACGCGTCCTTCAGCCCGGCCTGGACGACCACCTCGTTCACGAGCGGGTTGCCCAGCCGCGAAACCTGCACCGAGGCGCCGACCGGTGTCGCGCTACCCGGGCTCAGCTGTAGTGTGCGGCGTTCGGTGTCGCTCCACACCCCGATCACCGGATTGCGCCCCGGGTCGTTCTTCAGCGCCAGATCGCGCATCGGGACCTGCAGCACAACGGTATTGACGTTCTTGCCGGCGAGCGTGTCGGTGCCGACCTCGGACAGATCGCCGCCGTAGAGCAGGTCGAACAGCCGCAGATCGAGGAAGAACGGATCCTCGGCGGCACCCGCGTAGATCGAACCGCCGCCCGCCAGCGCCTGGGTGGCCTGTTGGCGCAGCACGCCGTAGTCGGGCATCGAGGCCGGGCCGGTGTCGGACGGTGCGGCCGCGCCGTGCGCGAGCGGGCGCCAGTCGTTCGCGCCGTGGCTGACCGACAGCGTGTAGTTCTGCCGGAACAGCAGGTTCTCGTCGGACAGGCTGGTGACCGGCCCGTTGTTGTACAGGAAGGTGCTCGCGCCGCGCCGGTCGTCCGTCGCGAAGTTGACGCGGTAGCTGATGTTCGGTTTCGCGTCGCCGTCGTTGTCGATGTTGATGTCGTAGTTGGCGTCGGCGGCCCACGGGTAGAAGTTCGGGCCGCCGTTGGGCTCCTGCAGCCCGAACCAGTTGGCCACGATCGTCACCGTATCGGGCTCGTCGGGGCTGACGAACGCGTACACGTCGGTGTTGTCCACCGTGGGATCGCCGGCGATCAGCGGGGCCTCGCGGTGGCTGGACGCGCTCGCGGACGGCAGCGTCAGGCCGCCCACCGTGCCGATGAACACGGTGATGCCGGCCGCCGCGAGCACGCCGGCGACGCGGTATCGCGCACCGCGCCGGATGGGTCTGGACATGAGTTTCCTTCAAGAGGTGTAAACACGATGCGCCGGGGCGCGTTTCGGCCCGGGCACGGTCGGGTGAGCGCGGCCGAGTAGTGGCGTGCGCTGTCGGATCCGGGTGCCGGGACCGGCTTTTCGAACCTCCGATGCTCGTAACCGGGCCGACGCAACCCATCCTGGTCGTCGGGCCGATCCGGCCGCATCGGTCGATCGACCTATCCCCGGGACCCCGGTGCCGTCCGGTTTGACCCGTTTTCCCCGATGACCGGTCGCCGTTCGCGAACTACCGTGGGGGAGTGCCGATTCCGCCCGCTTCGATCCGGGTCACCGAAGTGCTCGCCGCGCTGTCGCTCACGACCGACCTGGCGACCGGGGCGCCGTTCGAGAAGGGTCTGGCGACCTGCCTGTTGGCCACCGCTCTCGCCGAGCGGGCCGGCCTGGACGAGGCGGACCGCCGGAACGTCTTCCACGGCGCCCTGCTCGGTGCCGTCGGATGCACCAGTCGTGCCTCGGAGAATGCCGCGGCGTTCTCCGACGATATCGCGTTCCAGCAGGTCTATCACGTGCTGGATCCGGGGGACGCGGAGGTTTTCGCCGCACAGGTGGGCGGCTTCGGTTCGTGGGAACCCGGCCTCCAGCCGCTGCTGCGAGACCGTCTGGTCGACACGATTCCCGGCAAGGCGCCCGCGGCGGTCCGATCGGTGTGCGAGGTCAGCCGGGCCCTCGGCCCCCGCCTCGGGTTACCCGAGGCGGCGATCGTCGCGCTGACCGAGGTGAAGGAGCGCTGGGACGGCCTCGGCGCACCGGAACGGCTGGAGGGCGAGGCGATCTCGCTGACCGGCCGGATCATGCACGTCGCCGAACAGGCGGTGCTCGCCGCCGCCGAACAGGGGCGCGACGCCGCGGTGACCGAACTGCGGCGGCGGGCGGGCGGCCATCTCGACCCGGACCTGGTGGCCCTGTTCGCCGCCGATGCCGACGCCGTATGGGACTGTCTCGACGTACCGGATGTGCTCGCCACGGTGGTGCACCGGGAACCGGGCGTGCCGGTGCACATCCGGCCCGGCGATCGGCTGCAACTGTGCCTGGCGCTGGCGATCATCGTGGATCTGAAAGGCCGCTGGCTGCTGGGACATTCGGGGCATGTCGCCGATCTCGCCGGCACGGCGGCGGAACTGAGCGGCATGCCGGACGACGAGCGGGACACCCTGCGGGCCGCGGCGCTGCTGCACGACATCGGCCGCGCCGGGGTATCCAGTGCGATCTGGGATCGGCCCGGGCCGCTCGGCTCCGGCGAGTGGGAACGCGTTCGGCTGCACACCTATTGGACCGAACGGGTGTTGCAGCGCTGTCCCGGGCTGGCCGACCTGGCCGATATCGCCGCCGGGCATCACGAACGCCTGGACGGCAGCGGCTATCACCGCGGCATCAGCGGTCGCGACAGCTCCAAACAGGCCCGGATACTCGCCGCCGCAGATGTTTTCGCGGCGCTCACCGAGCCCCGCCCGTACCGTCCCGCGCACGCTCCGGCCGACGCCGCCGACGAACTGATGGCCGCGGCCAAGGCCGGTCGTCTGGACCGGGAGGCCTGTGCCGCGGTGGTGGAGGCGGGCGGGCTGCGCAAGCCGCGCGCCGACCTGCCGTGCGGTCTCACCGAACGCGAGGTGGAGGTGCTGCGGCTGGCCGCGCGCGGGCTGTCCAATCGGCAGATCGCCGCGGATCTGGTCGTTTCCGAACGCACCGTGGGGCATCATCTGGGGCACATCTACGACAAGACCGGCCGCCGCACCCGCGCCGGCGCGGCGGTGTTCGCCATGGAGCACGGACTGCTGCCGGATTAGGAACGGTCCGGGGTGGGCGGTCTGCCAACGGTTAATTTTCTGCGAATTCTGGCCACGACCTGCCCGACGGCCGCCCGACATCGCCGTCGGCCGATTCGCGCCGTGACCGGTGAACTTCGCTGTTCATCCAGCGTCCGCGGGTCCTGCGGGACCGGCACACGAACGGGCCGTTCGGTTCTGTGGCCGTCGGGTGGGCTGCGCGGTTGCTCAATATTCTGGTGTGCATGAGCACGCAGACCGAAGACCTGACCGGCCCCTTACCTCGGGGCCGTCACCGGTTGACCCGGGCCGAGGTGCAGTCGTCGCAGTACCGGCGGCTGTGCGGGGCGGCGCTGGTGGCGGTCGGCGAACTCGGATACGCGGCCACCACGGTCGCCGATATCGTGTCCCGGGCGCAGGTGGCGCGCCGCACCTTCTACGCGATGTTCGCCAGTAAGGACGAATGTTTTGCCGCCGCTTACGATTACGGTGTCGACCTGGGGTTGCGCCGGTTGCGCGAGGCGGTGACCGCGGCCGGCCCGCTGAGCTTCCACGACCGGGTGCGGTGCCAGTTCGAGATCTACCTGGCCGCGCTGGCCGCCCAGCCGGAGGCGACCCGAGCCCTGTACGTGGAGACGCTGGTGGCGGGCGATCCGCTGGTGCCGCATCGCGCCCGGGTGCACCGGCTGTTCGCCGACTACTTCATGGAGGTGGCCCGTCTGGGTTTCGCCGGTGGGGAATTGAGCACCGAACCCGATCGGCAGCTGATCGACGTGCTGCTCGGCGGGATGGACGATCGGATCCGGGCCTGTCTGCACGAGCGCGGTGCGGCGGCGCTGCCCGGGCTGACGCCGCTGTTCACCCGCGCCGCGATGGCGCTGTGCGACGGGCAGTGCTGATCGGTGGCCGATCACGGGCCGTGCCGGCCGGTGGCAGGTCAGTGCCTCCCGTTTCAGTGCACCCCGTTGCCGGGGGCGGCATCTCGATAGGTGCGCGCCACCAGCGCGGCGCGCAGATACCACAGCCCGCTGGGCTGGGCCGGATCCAGCCCGGTGAGCTGGCCGATCCGCTTGAGCCGGTAGTCCACGGTGTTGGTGTGCACCTGCAACTGCCGGGCGGTGCGTTGCCGTGACAGTCCGGTCGCCAGGTGGCGGCGCAGCGTTTCCAGCAGGTCCGGGTAGGAGTCCAGCGGGTCGAGCAGTGCCCCGAGCCGGTCGAGCCCCGGCCCGGGCCGGGTGAGCTGGTACTCCATCGCCAGATCGGTGAACCGGTACAGCCCGGGCGCGCTGTCCAGCCGCAGCACCATGTCCAGCAGTTCGTGTGCCCGGTCGGCGGCGTCGGGAACCTGCGGCGTCATCGCGGGAATCACCGTCGCCATGACGGATACCTGTGCGGCGGCGGACAGGCCGAGGACCAGCTCGTCGAGCCGGCCGTCGGTGATGGTGTCCTCCGAGGTCAGGTCGCCGGGAATCAGGAGGGTGCCGCCGTCCACGCTGAGCAGCGATAACGCCCGGCCGGAGCAGCGGGCGGCCAGCTCGGCCTGTAGCCGCCGGAGCTTGCGCCGGGCAACGACTTTCGCGTCCACGCTCGGATGCGACTCGTCGCGATGGCGCGGCACGTGCACGGCGACGACCGCGTACGCCGGCGCGATCTCGATACCGCTCTCCCGGGCCATCGTGGAGGTCGGATGCCCGGCCAGCAGCGCCGAGACCAGGGTGTGCACCGCGGTGTGATGTTCGGTGACGGCGGCCTGGTGCTCGCGCACGTAGGCCAGGGCCACCGCCGGGGTGATGGTGTCGAGGATGCGCAGCAGCAGCTGCGCGGGATCCTCCGGCCGGGCGTCGGTATCGGTGCGGTTCAGCAGCAGGTCGAAGGCCAGCCGGAAGCCCTCGTGGACCGCGTGGTGTACGGCGTCGATCGGAATGCCCTCGCGGGCCCAGTCCGCGGCGGCGCGCTGCAGCCGCCCGACCTTGTCGGCGGGGTCGCGCCCCTCCAACAGGTCCATCGTCAGTTCCAAGCACACACGGGTGACGGTGGTGATGTCACCGTGCAGGGCGTCACCGGGCAGCGTTGCGCACGGCGCCACATGGGTGGCGAAATGACCGACCAGTTGCCGGGACAGGCTCCGGAGGTCGTGGGATGTGCGTCCGCTCATTACAGGGCTCCGCGCTGGGGGGATTCAAGGAACTACGACGTTCCTATATGGCGGCCAACATTAGCGACGCCACCCCGGCCCGCGCAACATCCACGTCTCGAAAGTGCCCCTGCCTGGCGCGTTTTCGGAAACTCACCGACAATCACACCCCTAATCACCGGATGCCCGTTGTTCCGGGCGGCCGCATTGCCGATCGCGCGTGATCCCGCCTGTTCCGGAGTTTCCGGAAGCGTACGTCGCGGGGGGCTGTCGATGGAATCGCGCGCGTCGGGCTCGTCGCCGGAAACGTACTTCGTCGATCTGTGTGATACCAAGAGCCGCAATCGGTTCGAGACGGTCGCGGTGGCGTATCCCGAACCGTCTCGGGGCCATTATCCGCGACCGGCCATCGCCACGGAACTCGGTTGTCCGAACCCGTTTTCCGGCAGTTCGCCGATACCTGCCTCGCGGACGGCCGGGGTCTGTGCGCCGATCGGCGGTCGATGACGGGGCCGTGCGGCGCGGATCCGGCTGTGGCCCGGTATCCCGCGCTCGTGTCGGCCGATGACCGGCGCCGGTGCCTGCCGCTGGGCGGTCGACATTCGTGGCTCGGCCGATGCGCCGGGCGGCCGCATCGCCATGCTCGTCGGGGTCGATCGGCTGTAGAAAGGTCGATCGGCTGTTGATTCTGTGTCGGCGCGAGCCGACGCGCGGCGTGTCGGATCGCTCCGACATCAAGGCGTTCCACGATGTCGTCCTGAGCGTCGTCCTGAGCGCGGCGCTGTGAGCCTGCCGGTGTTGCGGGAACCGGCCGCCTCCCGTCGGCGACCGCGGCCGGACGGTGGTCGGTACCGGTCCTGATTCGGCGGGTGTGTGTTTCCGGAAAACGACCGAAACAGACCGGAGGTCGCCGGTCGCGTGATCAGCTCCGGCGATCTGGTGTGTCTGCCTTCGGCGGCGCCGGCAAATGCGGTTCAATTGATGATGATCGACGAGTTCTACCTGCATGCTCCCGCCGCCCACCGCGCCATCCGGGCGGACTGCTCGACACCGGCATCACCTCAGCATCCGAGAGGACAACGACCGTGAGCATGGTTCTCGCCGCCCACGATATGTACAGCACGGTGCTGGCCCAGGTCGGCAATCCCACGCCGGAGACCCCGCCGGTGGCCGACAAGCTGATGAAACTGGTCCGGTACTTCACCTGGTTCGTTCTGCTGTCCGGCGTCATGGCCGTCACCTACGGTGGTGGCAAGTTCGCCTGGGAGAAGTGGAGCGGTGGTGGCCTGGAGTCGCCGAAGATGATCGCCGGCGCGATGCTCGGCGGCGGCATCGCGACCAGCGCGGGCACCATCATGAACGCCGTCATCGGCGGCTGACGCCAGGCCCGCTACGGGTGCGCCGGAGTCCGGCACACCCGTCGGCGCGTGTGCTCGCCCGGCCGAATGTCTCAGCCCTGGCCGAGCATGTCCCGCATCTGCCGGATCTCCGCCTGCTGTGCGGTGACGATCTCCCGGGCCAGCCGCTGGGCTTCGGGGTTGACACCCGTCGTCAGCTCGGTGTTCGCCATATCGATGGCGCCCTGGTGATGGTCGATCATCATCTGCATCCACATCCGGTCGAACTCGGCACCGGTGGTGTTCTCCAGCATGGTCATCCGGTCCGGCGACATCATGCCCGGCATGCCGTGGCCCATCGTGTCGTGTCCCATGCTGTCGGGTCCCGCTCCGTTGGGTCCCGCTCCGTTGGGTCCCATGGTCGTGGGCTCGGGCTTGCCGAAGCTGCGCAGCAGATCCGCGAACTGCCGCATCTCCGGCTCCTGCGCCTTCTCCACATTCGCCGCCAGCGCGATCAGCTGCTGATTCTGCGACCGGCCCGGTACCAGCTTCGCCATATCGATGGCCTGCGCATGATGCGGATACATCATCTGCAGGAACATCACGTCGGCGTCGGTGAAATCGGTGCGCGCGGGTGCCGCGGTCGGCGCACCGTGGTCCATACCGGGCATGCCGGTGGCCGGTGCGGCGGATGTCGGCGCGGAGCTGCCGGAGTCGTCGTTGCTACAGCCCGCGATGAGCAGTGCCACGGCGATTCCGGTGCCTGCCAGGGTGTTTCGGATACGCGAATCGGACATGAGGTACTCCTCGAAAAGGTGGTAATTCTGTAATGGACGTGCGGAGTTCCGCGTCGACGCGCTGAACGCGCCGGCGCGGCGGTCCATCAGATCCGCAGAATCGACAATTCCGAGAGCGAGAGCACCGTCCACGGTGGTGGCCGAGCGTCTCCGAGGGGCCCGGGCCGCACGCGCAGTCCCGCCCCGGAGTGCCGCACCCCGACTCGGGCCAACAGCACGAGTCCGAGTCCGAGCGAGAGCAGCACGAGCACGAACACGCACGCGTGCATGCCGCCGTGCCCGGCACCGCAGCCGTCGCAATCGACGCCGGTGTGCTGGAAGGACCGAGCGACCTGGGCACGGTCGGCTCGATGCGCCGCCGCCAGGCTGTCTCCGTCGGAAGCTGCGGCCGAACCGCCGGGCACTGCGGTCGAAGGGTAAAGGCCCGTTGCGATCCCGCCCGGTCCCGCCGGTGCGGTACTCGCAGGGCTGGCGGCACCCGCCGGGCTGGCGGTGGCCGCCGGGCTGGGCGGTGGCGCCGAGTCTCCGGTCGCCACGGTCGCGCCCCCGGTGTCGAGTGTCACCGAATCCGAGGGCGCCGTCGGTGTACCCGGAGTGCCGTGGCCGCTGGTGTGTGCCGCAACAGCTCCCTCGTCATGGGGTGTTGCCGGGTAGGAGTGTGGGGGTGTGCTCGGAGTGCTGTGCCCGCTGATCTGGTTGCCGGAGTGCGCTGCGGCAGCACTGCCGGTGTGGGGCGCTATCGGGCCCGAGCCCGGGGATGCCGCCGGTTCGCATCTACCGCCCTGCCCGGCACCGTGGTTGTCGGTGCGGGTCGGGTACGCCTGGGGGAACGGCGCCGGGTCTCGCGGTGGCGGCGCCGTGTCGTCGGTGTGGGGTCCCGCCGGGATCGAGCCGGGCAGCGCCGCCGGCTCGCTCGGGGTGCTGTGGCCGGGCGCGTGTGCGTGGGCGTGACCGGGGGTGAAGACGACCGCGTGCATCACGCCGACCGCGGTGAGCAGCATCAGCAGGCCGAGCGCCCGAACGAGCCGGGCCGCTCGGCCGAGTCGTGGCCGGCCCGCGGCATCTGTACCGCGGGCCCGGCGCAGCCGAAGCCGATCGATCACGCGGCCATTGTAGGACCTCGCCGAGTGATACCCCTGGACCGTATGCATCGGCCGGTCACAGCACGAGACAGCCGCCATGACGGGCCGGTCGAGATCGGCACCGCGTTCGGCCAGGCGGCGACTCGAGGAGCCGGTATCGGCGAACTGCCGGAAAGCTGTCGCGCTACTTCTCGTCGGCGGTTCGTGTTTTCTCCGCCCGGTGTGGTCGGCGCGCTGGCGGCGTGTGACCGTGTGGCGGGCCGCAATCGCGCTGAGCCGCTTCGCGGTTCGAGCGGACCGCTCTGCCGAGGGCAGCCCGGACCTATGCCGGGTGGAACAGGTATGGCGACCACCGAGGTAGGGACCGCAAAGCCGGTCCCGGCGGCAGACGTGGTGGCCGAGTCCGGATCGACGGTACCGGTGCGTGATTCGCGGGTTTCGGCGGGCGATCGAGGCTCCCGCACGGGCGGGCTCGAGGCGTAGGGTGGGGCGCATGGGACAGTTCGGCGAACTCCTCCACGGCGGCAGGTTGCGTAAGGAGAGCGACGACGATTCGGGCACCGGCGAGCCGTTCGAACGCGGTTCGCTCGACCTCGACCGCGGCGTGATCCGGTTGAATCCCCGCGGCGAGTCCCGCGAGGAGAACAGGGACGAGTAGCGGGCCTCGATCCGGCCCAGGCATTTGCGGTAAATTCGCTACAACTCGATTGAACAGTGCGGTACCGGACCCGGAAGGGACACCAGGATGGCCGACCAACTCGATCCCGTGGTGGCGACACTCGTCGACGCGCTCAATGCGGGCGACCGCGCCGCCTTCTTCGGCGTTCTCACCGACGACGCCACCATGTCCGACGACGGCACCGACCGCGATCTGCGGCAGTGGGTGGACGGCGAGGTCTTCGGCAGCAACGGCCGGATGACGGTCGATCCGGATTCGATCTCCGACGGCGGCCGCGCCTTCGTCGCCGACTACGCCAACGACCGCTGGGGATCCATGCGCACCGCGTGGCGTTTCACCGTCGCCGGCGACAAGGTCGGTCGTTTCGAGACCGGCCAGGCCTGAGCGCATCCGCCCTCCGCGCCCACCCCGTGGCGACGGCTCACCCTGTGGCGACAACCGTGCCCGTGGTGACGGTCCATCCTGAGGCGACAGTCCATCCTGAGGTGACAGTCCATCCTGAGGTGACAACTGTGCCCGAGGTGGCGGCCCACCCCGAGGCGGCAACTGTTCCCGTGGCGACAGTCCATCCCGTGGCGGCAACTGTGCCCGTGGTGACGGTCCACCTTGTGGCGACAGCTGGGTCCGGTGGTGACAGCTCACCCTGTGTGGCGGCAACTGTGCCCGTGGTGACGGTCCATCCTGTGGCGGCAACCGCGCCTGTGGTGATGGTCGGTCCCGTGGCGGCAATCGCGCCGAGGCGGCAGGTCAGTCCGTGGCGACAGCTGGGGTCTGAGGCGGCAGCTCAGTCGGTAGCGATATCGACGACCAGCCGCGCCGGGTTCTCGAGTGCCGCGACCGAGAAGGGCGGCCGATCGGCGTTCACCCCTATGAACGACTGGGTGGTGCCCTCGTAGACCATCGTGCGGTAGACGCCCGCGATCCCCGGCGCGCTCGGATCCGTGGCGGGATCGGGTCCTTCGTACTGCGGAGCCCCGCTGTCCCAGGGGTAGGCCGAGCCGAGAATCTGCACCTCCAGCACCGATTGCCCGGCCACGTCGACCGGCTCACCGCTACCGTCCTGCACCGCCCGGCCGGTGTACTGGACCCGCCAGCCGGGAGTGCCGGTACCGCCCAGTTCGTAGACCACCCGGTCGTAGCCCTCGTGCCGGCCGACCCGGACATCGGTCACGGTCAGGCGGGCGTCGCTGGACGGCGTGCCCTCCTGCGGCGTCGCGGCCGTCGGCGGTGGTTCGGGTGCTGCGGCGACCGAGCTGCCCGCGGGCGGGGGGCCCGCCGGCTCGGACGAACCGTCCGAGCAACCCGCCAGCAGCGCTAGTCCCGCCACCACCGTCAACGCCAGCCTGTTACGCATGGGGCCGATGGTATGCGGTGCAACCACCGGGGTCGGTGCGACGACACGGCAACGATCTAGCACACTGTAGGAGTGCAGGAGGTCGACGACGTGCTGAGCCGGCTGCGGCGCTACCCGGACGTGGAGGCGGTGAACCTCTACGCGGTCGACGCCGCGGACCGGCTGATCCTCGACGTGGCCGCGGAGTCCCTCGCCGCCGCGGGCAGCGGGCGAGTCGCGGTCATCGACGACGGCTACGGCGCGCTCACCCTGGGCGCGGCCGCGCACGGCCTGACCGGGATCCGCGTGCACCAGGACCTGCTGACCGGCGAGCTCGCGCTGGCCAACAACGCCCGCGCCACCGGACTGGCCGACCGGTACGCCACGCACGAACTGGACCGCCGGCTGCTCGAGGGTGTCCGGGTGGTGCTGCTGCGCCTGCCGCGGGCGCTGTCCGGCCTGGCCGAGATCGCCGATGCGATCGCCCGCCACGCGGATCCGGAGGTCGAGGTGATCGCCGGTGCCCGCGACAAGTACCTGACCCCGGCCATGAACGACGTACTGGCCGAGTCGTTCGAATCGGTCAGGGCCAGCCGCGGCCGGCAGAAGTCGCGAACGCTGCTGGCGCAGGGGCCGAAATCACTGGGCAGCCCGCTCTACCCGGTGCGCGAGCAGCTCGACGAGCTGGGACTCGAGGTCGTCGCGCACGGTGCGGCGTTCTCCGGCCCGCGCCTGGACATCGGCACCCGATTCCTGCTGGAGCACGTCCGCCGGATGAAACCCGACGCCCGCGATGCCATCGATCTGGGTTGTGGCACCGGAATTCTCGCCGTCGCCCTGGCCAAGGCCCGTCCGCAGGTGAGCGTGGTGGGTACCGACCAGTCCGCGGCCGCGGTCGCCTCCGCCCGCGCGACCGCCGCCGCGAACGGTGTCGCCGATCGGGTGCGGGTGCTGCGCGACGACGCGATGACGGGAGTGGCGGGGAACAGCGCCGATCTCGTGCTGTGTAATCCCCCTTTCCACGTCGGCGCGGCGGTGCACACCGGTGCGGCGATCAAGATGTTCGCCGAGACCGGCCGGGTGCTGCGGCCCGGCGGGGAACTGTGGACTGTGTACAACTCGCACCTGAACTATCGTGGGGTAATGGAACGCCTGGTCGGCAAGACCGATGTGGTAGGCCGCAATCGCAAATTCACGGTGACGCGGTCGGTGCGTGGTCTGCACGACGTTCGGCAGGAGTAGATTTCCGGCGGTAGAGTCCGCTTTGCCCGGATTTTCGCCCGGTTCGGGAACTTGCGCCGGCCGGGGCACGTTGGATACTCAGAACGGCCACGAGAGTCGTGGACCGCGACCTTCGGAAAGGCACGGGAACGGTGCGCACCTCAAGCAACCCGATCTTCAAGAACCTGCCGCAGCAGCAGGGAGGTTATGCGGGGTTCGGTTCGGCGGCTGCCGGAGCCGGACAGTTCGCCCAGTACGGCCAGCAGTACCCGCCGCAGGGCTACGAGCAGCCGTATCAGCCGTCCGCTCAGGCCGCCCGGCCGATGACCATCGACGACGTCGTCACCAAGACCGGCATCACGCTGGGTGTGGTGACGGTCGCCGCGATCCTGTCCTACGGGCTGACCGCCGTCAACAACGCGCTGGCTCCGCTGTTCGTGATCGTCGGCGGCCTGGTCGGGCTGGTGCTGGTGCTGGTCGCGACGTTCGGCCGCAAGCAGGACAACCCGGCCATCGTGCTGAGCTACGCCGCCGCCGAGGGCCTGTTCCTCGGTGCGCTGTCGTTCATGTTCACCAATATCGCCTTCGGCGGTGTGGGTGGTTCCGGGCTGATCGCACAGGCGGTGCTCGGCACCTTCGGCGTCTTCTTCGGCATGCTCGTGGTGTACAAGACCGGCGCCATCCGGGTGACACCGCGATTCACCCGCATGATCGTCGGCGCCATGATCGGCGTGCTGGTCCTGATGGTGGGCAACATGATCGCCGCGTTCTTCACCCCCGGCGGCTTCGGCCTGCGTGACGGCGGCACGATCTCGATCATCTTCAGCCTGGTCGTGATCGGTATCGCCGCGTTCAGCTTCCTGCTCGACTTCGACGCCGCCGACCAGCTCATCCGCGCCCAAGCGCCGGAGAAGGCGGCCTGGGGTGTGGCCCTGGGCCTGACCGTCACCCTGGTCTGGCTGTACCTCGAGATCCTGCGCCTGCTGAGCTACTTGCAGAACGATTAGGACCGGCTCCAGATCGACTGAGGACTCCCGAACGAGCGGCCCACCGGACTCTCCGGTGGGCCGCTCGTTTTCGTGCCGGTGATCACGTCCGGCCGTGGGATCGATCGGGCGCCGTGCGGCGTTGGGCGGAGTGAGGAAGGGAGCCGATCGTGCCGTATGCCAAGGCCGCCGATGGTGTTCGCCTCGCGCATCAGACGCGGGGCGAGGGCTTTCCGCTCGTGCTGATCGCCGGGCAGTCCAACAACCACCACTGGTGGGACGGCATCCGTGCCGATTTCCACGGCACGCACCGCACGATCACGTTCGACCACCGCGGCACCGGTGACAGTGACAAGCCGGATATCCCTTACAGCACACCGGGTTTCGCTGACGATGTGATCGCGGTGCTCGACGATCTGGGCATCGGCCGAGCCGACATCTACGGCACGTCGATGGGTGGCCGGGTGGCGCAGTGGGTGGCCGCGCGCTACCCCGAGCGCGTGCGTGCACTGGTGCTCGGCTGCACCTCGCCCGGCGGACGGCACGCGGTGGACCGGGGCGCCGACATCCGCCGGTCGCTCGCGGATCCGGCGACGGCGGGGCAGGCATTGAAGGATCTGATGTACACCCCGGCCTGGCTCGAGACCCATCCCGGCCCGTACCAGACGCTCGGCGATCCCGCGATGCCGGCGTATGCCCGGCGCCGCCACCTGCTGGCCAGCCATCGGCACGATGCCTGGGATGCGTTGCCCGGCATCGCGATTCCGACGTTGGTCGTGCACGGCAGCGACGACCGGTTCAATCCCGCGGCGAACGCACCGCTGCTCGCCGAGCGCATACCCGACAGCCGCTTGCTGATGATTCCCGGTGCGCGGCATGCCTATTTCGAGGAATTCCGGCATATCGCGAGCCCGGCCGTGCGCGAGTTCCTGGCGTCTGTCGACGATTGAGAGTGTTCCGGCGTGGGCTTCGGCCGCCTGCGGAGGGCGCCTCGCCGAGAGCCGTCGGATCCGAGACGGCGAAGGCCGCAACGTATTCCGTGGGACCGGGCGTCAGCCTCGCACCGCTTCGGGCGGCAGGATGTCGGTGGCGACGTGATCGTCCCCGCAGTGCTCGGCGATGACGGCGACCCCGACGGAGTTGTCCGTCCGCAACGGAAGAATCGCCTGATACTCCGGCGAGGCGTACCACTCTTGTGCCGCAGCGTAATCCGGGAATTCGAGCACGATGACGGTCCCGTCGGCCGGCCCCTCGACCGCCCGCTGTTGCCCGCCGTGCACGAGGAACCTCCCGCCGAACGGCGCGAGAGTGCCATCGATGCGCCGCAGATATTCGACGATCCCGGCATTGATATCGACATTGTGCAGATGTGCGACGGCGTAGGCAGGCATCCGGCTCTCCTGAAGACGTATTACCTTGACGCCCTTGATAATTCCGCCTCCAACCCCCGAAGTCCATTACCCGGCAGGTAAACCGGGCCCAAGAGCTGGCCGCCCGGCTTTTCCTGTTGTGGCCGGGGGGCCTCGTTCTCGCGGGGTCCGGGGCTGGGCCCGGATGTCCTGTTGTGGCCGGGCCTCGTTCTTACCGGGGCATCGTTCTTACGAGGTGCGGAGACCGGGCCCCAGATTCGCTTCTGCGGACTGTGCCTAGGTGGCGGCCGCGGCCGCCGATCTCGTTGTCGCTGGGGTCCCGAGGCTGGCCCCGAACCCCTTCTGCGAGCTTGTGCCTTGTTTTCACCGGGATCCGGGGGCTCGGCTCCGGTTCCCCTGTTGTGGACGGGGTTTCCACGGGGGTCGGGGGGCCTGGCCCCCGGATTTCCTGTTGTGGATGGGTCTTCACGGGGGTCGGGGGCTTGGCCCCCGGATTTCCTGTTGTGGACCGGTCTCTACGGGGGTCCGGGGGCGAGGCCCCCGGATTCCCTTCTTCCGCAGGGGCGGAGCGTCAGCTCAGCCGCTCGATGATCATCGCCATGCCCTGGCCGCCGCCGACGCACATGGTTTCCAGGCCGAACTGCTTGTCGTGGGTCTGCAGGTTGTTGAGCAGGGTGGCGGTGATGCGGGCGCCGGTCATGCCGAACGGGTGGCCCAGCGCGATCGCACCGCCCGAGACGTTGAGCTTGTCCAGGTCCATGTTCAGCTCGCGCGCCGAACCGAGCACCTGCACCGCGAATGCCTCGTTGATCTCGTACAGATCGATATCGTCGATGGTCTTGCCGGCCAGCTTCAGCGCCCGCCGTACGGCCTCGATCGGGCCCAGGCCCATGATCTCCGGCGACAGCCCCGACACACCGGTGGAGACGATGCGCGCCAGCGGCGTCAGGCCCAGCGCCTTCGCCTTGGTGTCGCTCATGATCACCAGCGCCGCCGCGCCGTCGTTGAGCGGGCAGGCATTGCCCGCGGTGATCGTGCCGTCGGGGCGGAACACCGGCTTGAGCTGCGACACCTTCTCGTAGGTGGTGCCCGGCCGGGGACCGTCGTCGGTGGATACGACGCTGCCGTCGGGCAGCGTCACCGGGCTGATCTCGCGCTCGAAGAAGCCCGACTTGATCGCCTCCTCCGCGCGGTTCTGCGAGCGCACGCCCCAGTGGTCCTGGTCCTCCCGGGAGATGCCGGTGAACTGGGCGACGTTCTCGGCGGTCTGGCCCATCGCGATGTAGACGTCGGGCAGCTGATCGTTCTCGCGCGGGTCGGTCCAGCCGCCCGAGCCGCCCTCGGCGCGCTTCACGGTGCGGGCCTCCGCCTCGCCGAACGCGAGATTGTGGGTGTCCGGCCAGCTGTCGGAGGTGCCTTTCGGGAACCGCGACACGGTCTCGACGCCGGCGGAGAGGAACACGTCGCCCTCACCGGCCTTGATGGCGTGGAAGGCCATGCGGCTGGTCTGCAGTGACGACGAGCAGTAGCGGTTGAGCGTGACCCCGGGCAGGAAGTCGTAACCCAGCTGGGTGGCCACCACCTTGGCCATGTTGAAGCCGGCCTCGCCGCCCGGCTGGCCGCAGCCCAGCATCAGGTCGTCGATATCGGTGGCGGCCAGCGCCGGCACCTTGTCCAGGGCGGCGCGGACCATCTGCGTCGCGAGGTCGTCCGGTCGCATGCTCACCAGGGAGCCCTTGCCTGCGCGGCCGATGGGGGAGCGGGCAGCGGAAACGATGACGGCCTCTGGCATGAGGACTCCTTCGTCGGGTGGCGAACGACCAAGCGGCCGTTCGGTACACAAATGCGGTCTCTTTCGAATCTACGTCGCGGCGATCGCGCTGGGAACATCTGGTATGCCCGAATCCCGCTCACCGAGCTCGCGCAGCAGCGCCGGCAGCAGGTGTGTGGCCGCCAGTTCGTAGCCGGCCGCCGAGGGATGGAAGCCGTCGGCGGAGAACAACACCTCGGGTGTGGTGCGAAAATCGTGACCGAGCAGATTGCCCATCGGCACCGGGCAGCCGCCCGCCGACCTGGTCGCGGCCACCTGCGCCCGGGCCAGTCGCACGCTCCAGCTGTGCACCACCGTGCGCAGCGGCTGCGGAATCGCCACCACGGCACCGAGATCCGGGCAGGTGCCCACGACGACGATGCTGCCGGCCTCGTGCAGCCGCGACACCGCCGAGCGCAGCCGCTGCGCCGAATGCCATACCGAATGCTTCTTGGTCACATCGTTGGCGCCGATCAGAATCACCGCGGCGTCCGGCGGCGGCCCGGCGACGAACATCGCGTCGACCTGGCCCGCCAGGCCCTTCGAGGTGGCACCGGAGATCGCCTTGGTGCTGAGCCGGATGCGCTGCCCCGTGGTTTCGGCGAGGCCACGCGCGATCCGCACGCCCGGCACCTCCTCCGCGCTGCGGCAGCCGACACCGGCCGCCGTCGAATCACCGAAGACCATCAGATGCAGATCGAAAGGTATGCCGCTGCGCCAGGATTCGGGCGCCCGGCATCCGGCCGTATACACGCCGTCGGCCTCGGGGGGCTTCGAGGTGTCCCGGCCGATCACCGTGCGCGCGGCCTGGGCCTGCTGCATCAACAATCGGTACGTCGCCCACCAGGCGGTGCCTGCTCCCGAACCGGCCGCCACCGTGGCAGCACCGGTCACCGCGAATGTGCGCCACGTTCTCGACACGAAACCACACCACCCTCCGCCGCGCGATCATCTGTATGCCTGCGTATATCGTGCCGGATTCCGCGGATGTGAGCACGAAGTTGTTTCGCAGCCCACGTCCCACGTGCGACAAGGCCCGCTGTGAGTAGACGGGTCCGCTGTGAGTAGACGGGTCCGCTGTGAGAAGACGGGTCCGCTATGAGAAGACCGGGCTCGCCATGAGAAGACTAGGGCTCGCCCTGGGCGACAGAGGCCCACCCTGGGGTGACGAGGTCGGTCCCGGGGTGACGAGGTCGGTCCCGGGGTGACGAAGGTCGGTCCCGGGGTGACGAGGCCCGCCACGGGGTGACGATGCCCGCCACGGGAAGACGAGGCCCGCCACGGGAATCCGTGGCGGGCCTGGGTGGATCGGGGACTACGGGGCGGGCGCGGGGGCCGGCTCGGCGGGCGGCGGGCCCGGCGGCGGGCCGGGCACCTCGAAGGAGCCGCGGGCCGGGACGTTCTGGTTGGCGGTGGAGACCGTGACCTCGATATGCCCCGGGCCGGTGTCCTGGTACTGGGCGTACAGGATGCTGCCGTAGATGCCGGCCACCACGTTCTGCCGGAACTCGCCGGCCTGGCCCGTGGTGGTGTTGCGCCAGGCCACGGTGGTGTCGACATCGCACAGCGGCGCGAACGGGTACCGGCCGTCTCCGACGCCCTGGATCGGTAGCGCCTGGATATTGATGATGGCGCGGCCCGGCTGGTCGGGGCTGGTGTCGGCCCAGGTCCGGATATTGCCCCCGCAGAGTCCGCCGTAGAACAGGCTGGGCGTCTGCGGGAACTCGACGGTCTGCGCACTCGCCGCCGACGAGGCGATCGCCGCGGCGGCCCCGAGGGAACCGAGCACGACGGCGGTGGTGCGGGCGGTCTTCGGCATCCTCACCGGGCCGATGATATGCGCAAGACCGGATCTTCGTCGCGGTGCCGCCGGGCGTGCCGGGACACGGCCTCGCCGATAGGGGAATTAGGGGGTATTCGCGGACCGCGGGTATGCCTGGGAGGCCGTATCCGTCGGCGGTGGCGGGCGGCCGTCGGGGCAGCCGCGACATTCTGCAACGATGGGGACATGCGCATCGCGAACCATGTCGTCGACCTGATCGGCAACACCCCGCTCGTTCGGTTGCACTCCGTGGTGGGCCCGGATTCCGGCCTGGTCGCGGCGAAGATCGAATACCTGAACCCGGGCGGCAGCTCGAAGGACCGCATCGCGGTCAAGATGATCGATGCCGCCGAGGAGCAGGGTCTGCTGCGGCCCGGCGGCACCATCGTCGAACCGACCTCCGGCAACACCGGCGTCGGCCTGGCGCTGGTCGCTCAGCAGCGCGGGTACCGATGCGTATTCGTCTGCCCCGACAAGGTGAGCGAGGACAAGCGGAACGTGTTGCGCGCCTACGGCGCCGAGGTCGTGGTGTGCCCGACCGCCGTCCCGCCGGATCACCCGGACAGCTACTACAGCGTTTCCGACCGCCTCGTGCGCGAGCTGCCCGGCGCGTGGAAGCCCGACCAGTACTCCAACCCCGGCGGTCCGGACAGCCATTACGAGACCACCGGCCCGGAGATCTGGCGCGACACCGAGGGCACGGTCACCCATTTCGTCGCCGGCGTCGGCACCGGCGGCACGATCACCGGCGCGGGCCGCTACCTCAAGGAGGCCTCCGGCGGAAAGGTACAGGTGATCGGCGCCGATCCGGAGGGGTCGGTGTACTCCGGCGGCTCCGGCCGGCCCTATCTGGTCGAGGGCGTGGGCGAGGACTTCTGGCCCAGTGCCTACGATCCGGCGATTCCGGACGAGATCATCGCCGTCTCCGACGCCGACTCCTTCGATATGACCCGCCGCCTGGCCCGTGAGGAGGGCCTGCTGGTCGGCGGCTCCTGCGGGATGGCCGTCGTCGCGGCGCTGCGGGTGGCCGAGCGCGACCCGCACGCGGTGGTGGTCGTGCTGCTGCCGGACGGCGGCCGCGGCTACATGTCGAAGATCTTCAACGACCGGTGGATGAGTTCCTACGGCTTCCTGCGCACCCGCCTGGACGGCAGCACCACGGAGCCGACCATGGGAGACGTGTTGCGCGGCAAGTCGGGCGCGCTGCCGGACCTGGTGCACACCCATCCGCAGGAGACGCTGCGCGACGCCATCGAGATCCTGCGCGAGTACAGCGTCTCGCAGATGCCGGTGGTCGGCGCCGAACCGCCGGTGATGGCCGGTGAGGTGGCGGGCAGCGTCACGGAGCGCGATCTGCTCTCCGCGGTCTTCGAGGGCCGTGCGCAGCTCACCGATCCGGTGTCCCAGCATATGAGCGACTCGTTCCCGCTGATCGGCTCCGGGGAACCGGTGTCGGCGGCGACGAAGTCCCTGGAGTCCACCGACGCGCTGATGGTGGTCGAGGACGGTAAGCCGATCGGCGTCATCACCCGCCACGACCTGCTTGGTTTCCTCTCGAGCTCCGGTCTGCCCGCACGGTAGCCGCCGATCCGGAAACGGAGGTCCGGCGCGGGTACCTCCGTGGTTCCGGCCTGCTGCCGACCGGAATCGGCAAGCGCCCCTGCCGATGTCGCCGCCGTTGCGGATGTTATGCCGACCGCATCCGCTGCCGGACTCGCGGCTGCCCGTGCAGCACCTCGGCGACCAGGTCGGTCCAGTCGTCGGCCAGCGTGGCCAGCCGGTGCCAAGCGTTGTGCACGCGCTCGTCGGAGATGTCCGCGCAGCTGTGCAGTAATCGATTGGCGTGCACCTGGGCGGCGGCGAGTCGGTCGATGGCACCGCCGAGCGACTCCGGATACAGGCCGCGCCGGGCCTGCGGCGAATGCACCCGTTCGCTCACCCAGCCGTCGATCACGGCGACGAGTTCCGCTCGGCCGCAATCGATTTCGGATGCGTGCGCGGGCTCGCGGTGCCGCCGCAGATGGAGTTCGGCGAGCGCGCGGGCCCAGCGCACCATCGGGTGATCGTCGGGTTTGTCGCCGAGATGTCCGCAGAACGCGGCGAGCAGCTCGTGCCAGTCCGGCAGCGTCGCCGGTTCACGCGGGGACATGGCCGAGCTCCTCGCGCAACGTTTCGCGCACCGCGGCCAGCACCACGGTGCTGCCCGGCAGCACCAGCCGGCCGGGCACGGGTTCGCTGACCCAGTGCCAGCCCAGCGGATAGTCCGAGATCGGCAGCATCACCCGGCGCCCCGCGTCGAACACGGTGACTCCGGAGTCCGCGAACCGGTTCCGGTCCGGCCGACCGTGATACGGCCGGGGCGGGTTGGCCAGGAAGACCCAGCGCCGGTTGCGCGCATCGGCGACGGCGGGCGTCGCGGGCGCCGCGCGCAGACGGTCGCGCACCAGGCGACCGATATCGGCCGGCATCGCGATCGCGTCTATCGCGTGCCCACAGGACAGAAACGGCCGCCCGGCGAACAGCTGCACCGGAAAGCCGAAGCGCAATCTCAGTAGATGCGCCACATCGGACGGGGAGTGACAGGACTCGAACATCGATACCTCCGGGCAGCGGGCCCTGTCGGGCGGCGGGCACTGTGCACCCGGCTCGGACCCCGCGATCGTGAGCGTCGAATCGCCTGTTCTCGATCCGCGGTGACCGTGCCCCGCGCGGCGGAGAGTGTGGAAGTCCGGCACCGGGTATGGCCACAAGCTTGCGCGCTCAACCTTGCCGCGGTGGTGACGGTCAGATGGCGCTTGGATGACCGGTCGTAACAAGATGATGCGCTATGGCGCAGCGCGGTCTGTGAGGTCGGAGCGGGCCGCCCCGGGTGGCTGTGAGGCGTTACCGAAGTGTGTCTCCGGTGCGCCAAAAACCTGGCAAATCGGCTAAGTCCAGCACGACACAGCAACTTTTTCTGTGACGCACGACACCTTATCGTGACAAAAGAATCCCCAGGTCAGTGTGTGATAGCCGGTTCGGATCGAGGTATTTTCCCAACCGCAGCACCATTTGTTCACTTCTAGTTAAGTTTACGTTCACCTACCGCAACCATCCTGTGACCTCGTCGGTCCTCCGACCTCGGGTCCGTAATACGACTCGAGCCCGGACAGCACGAGGAGTTGTCAACGCTGATGCGGAATTCGATCGCGACGGACGCGCCGCCGGGTTCGGTGGCCGCCGCAGCCACGGATGCCGCCCGCGTCGTCGCCGGTCCGCCCGGCGGGCGCTGAGCCGAGTCGTGTCGGCGGGGAATGCGAATTCCCCTCTCTCATAACAAATCCCACAAAAGCATGCAGTGCGCGGGTGAGGCGTGACGACCTCGCCCCGGATCCGCGCTGCCTGTTGCAGGCCGGGGACGGCCGTCACCAAGAGTAGGAAACCATCGCGCATGTCGAAGAAGACCATCAAGAGCAGTAGAGCCAAGGCGGTCGCGCGGACCGCCGGATCCGCGACCCTGGCGCTGGCCGCCTTTGCCGCCGTGACCTCCGCGGGCGGGCATCGGACGGCCGACGTGCAGCCGGCCGCGCTGGCGTCGACGATCGCCGCGACCGCCGCCGCCGACACCCCTGCTCCCGTGCAGCCGGCCGCCGCCCAGGCCCCGGCACCCGTTCCCGAGCCCGCGGCGGCCCCCGCACCCATGCCCGCGCCGCTGCCGCCGCCCCCGCCGCCGGCCCCCAGCTACCCGGACAACCTGGACGGCTGGATCCACGAGGCGCTGGACATCATGGCCGCACGCGGCATCCCGGGCAGCTACGACGGCATCTACCGCAACATCATGCGCGAGTCGACGGGCAACCCGCAGGCCATCAATCTGTACGACTCCAACGCCGCGGCGGGCATCCCGTCCAAGGGGCTGCTGCAGGTGATCGATCCGACCTTCCAGGCGTACCACGTCGAGGGCACGCCGGTCGACGTGTGGGATCCGGTCGCCAACATCGTCGCCGCGTGCAACTACGCCGCGCACCGCTACGGCTCGATGGACAACGTCAATTCCGCGTACTGACCGCCGCGCGACCCGGCCGGATAACGTCCTGTTATCAACACGGCAGCAAAACGTTTGCAAACTGCTGATTCGAATGATCACAGCGGGGTATAACCGCATTTGTAGCAGTTCTGGCAAATAGTTGGAGCCGGCAAGATAGCGAAGGGACGGGTCGCGTGTACACCTCCAGTTTGGCTATCGATTTTCAGCAGGGCATGTCGAACGCGTGGAGCGCCATCGCGACGTTCGTGCCCAAGTTGGTCGCCTTCCTGGCGATCATGGTCATCGGCTGGATCATCGCGAAGGTGGTCGCCAAGGTCGCCGACCGGATCCTGCGGCGGGTCGGGTTCGATCGGCTGGTCGATCGTGGCGGCGTCAGCGACATGCTGGCCAGAAGCCGGTACGACGCCACCGACCTGCTGGTCAAGCTGGTCTACTACGCGATCCTGTTGATCGCGCTGCAGATCGGCTTCGGCGTATTCGGTCCGAACCCGGTCAGCACGATGCTGAACGGCATCGTGTCCTGGCTGCCGCGGGCATTCGTCGCGATCGTCATCGTCTGTGTGGCGGGCGCCATCGCGCGAGTGGTCACCGATCTGATCGGCAACATGCTCAGCGGGCTGTCCTACGGCCGCATGCTGGCCCGGCTGGCGGCGGTGTTCATCTGGGGCGTCGGCATCATCGCGGCGCTCAACCAGATCGGCGTCGCGACGTCGGTCACCACGCCGATCCTGGTCACCGTGCTGGCCACCGTCGGCGGCATCCTGATCGTCGGTGTCGGTGGCGGCCTGATCCGGCCCATGCAGCAGCGCTGGGAGGGCTGGCTGGACACCGTCGAGGGCGAGATGCCGCAGTTGCGCGGTCACGCCGAGGCCTACCAGCGTGGTCGCGAGGACGTCACGCGGCAGGACGAGGGTGCGGCCCGGCAGCAGTGGGCCGGATCGCCGCAGCACGGTGATCAGTGGACGCCGCAGACCAGCGGTGCGGCCTACCGGCCCGATACCGGGAGGCCCGAACAGGGGTACGGCGGACCGGGGTACGGCGAGACGCCGGGGTACGGCGATGCCCCCGGCTACGGCGATCCGCAGCAGCCGCGCTGAGGCGGAGTTCGACGGTCCTACAATCCTGAGCGGTCGCGGAGGTATTCCGCGGCCGCTCAGGCTTTCGCGTGGGCCAGGAGGCAGACCGCGGCCAGCCGCAGCGGCAACCACTCCGCGCCAGCCCAGTCGGCGGGGCCGTACGGTGCGCGTGCGGCCCCGCGGCCGGAATGTTCCAGGAGACCTCGGGCGTACCCGGCGAGCAGCACGCCCGTCGGCACGGTCGCCGAATCCCGCACGCCCACGTCGAGAATGTCGCGCACGGCGGCGGCATGCTGATCCAGCGCCGCCGATACCGCCGGCAGTTCCTTCGCCGCGGCGAGTGCCGGGGCTCCGTGCGTGGAGTGCAGGCGATTCAGGGTCTTGCGCGCCGACACTTCGAGCAACGCGGAGCCGAGCAAAAACACCGGCTCATGCTAGCAATTATGCGACGCCGGCGGCACTGTGATGTTTCACTCGGAAAACCGGTGCGACACAGCTACCTTGTGGCATCCCTGGGTCGAAAACATTTGTCAGCGAAAGGCGTTGGCGCCGGTGAGCGCCTCACCGAGGACGAGCTGGTGCACCTCGGCGGTGCCCTCGTAAGTGAGCACCGATTCCAGATTGTTGGCATGCCGCAGCACCGGATAGTCGAGCGTGATGCCGTTCGCGCCGAGCACCGTGCGGCACTCCCGGGCGATGGCCAGCGCCTCGCGGGTGCTGTTCAGCTTGCCCGCGCTCACCTGCTCCGGCCGCACCTCGCCGCGGTCCTTCAGCCGGCCCAGATGCAGCGCCAGCAGCTGGCCCTTACCCAGCTCCAGCGCCATATCGGCGAGCTTGGCCTGGGTCAGCTGGTAGCCGGCCAGCGGCTTGTCGAACACCTCGCGGGTGCGGGCGTAGTCGATGGTCGCGAGCAGGCAGTCGCGGGCCGCGCCGAGCGCACCGAAGACGATGCCGAAGCGCGCCTCGGACAGGCAGGCCAGCGGTCCGGACAGGCCCCGCGCGCCCGGTAGGAGCGCATCGCCGGGCAGGCGCACGCCGTCGAGATCCAGCTCCGCCGTGATCGAGGCGCGCAGCGACAGCTTGTGGTGCATCTCCCGCGCGGCGAAACCCGGGGTGCCGGCCGGGACCAGGAACCCCCGGACGCCCTCCTCGGCCCGTGCCCACACCACCGCCACGTCGGCGACCGAACCGTTGGTGATCCACATCTTCGAGCCGTCGAGAATCCAGTCCGCGCCGTCCCGCCGGGCACGGGCGCGCATCCCGCCCGGGTTGGAGCCGAAATCGGGTTCGGTCAGGCCGAAGCAGCCGAGCGCCCGGCCGGCCGCCATATCCGGCAGCCAGTGCTGTTTCTGCTCCTCGGAGCCGTACTTGTGGATCGCCGTCATCGCCAGCGAGCCCTGCACCGACACCATGCTGCGGGCCCCGGAATCCACCGCCTCCAGTTCCAGGCACGCCAGCCCGTACTCGGTGGCCGAGGTGCCGGCGCAGCCGTAGCCGTCGAGATGCATGCCCAGCAGGCCGAGCTCGCCCAGCTCGGGGGCCAGCTCCCGGGCCGGGAAGGTGCCCCGTTCGAACCAGTCGGCCACGTGTGGGCGCAGCCGTTGCTCGCCGAATCGCCGCACGGTCTCGCGGATCCGGAGTTCGGTGTCGTCGAGCAGGGAATCGATGGCGAACAGCTCGTCCACGGTGACCATGGACCTCACAGTATCGGCCGTTACCCGGCCTTCTAGGCTTGCCTCATGACCGACGATCAGCAGGGGTTCTCCACCCGCGCCGTGCACGCCGGATTCGATCCCGATCCGCGGACCGGCGCGGTGAACGTGCCGATCTACGCGAGTTCGACCTTCGCCCAGGACGGGGTGGGCGGGCTGCGCGGCGGCTACGAGTACGCCCGCACCGGCAACCCGACCCGCACCGCGCTGGAGGCCAATCTGGCCGCGCTGGAGTCGGGCCGGTACGGGCGGGCCTTCTCCTCGGGGATGGCGGCCACCGACTGTGTGCTGCGGGCGTCGTTGCGGCCGGGCGACCACCTGGTCATTCCCGACGACGCCTACGGCGGCACCTTCCGGCTGATCGACAAGGTGTTCACGCAGTGGGGCATCGAGTACTCGGTGGCGCCGGTGTCGGATCCCGACGCGGTGCACGCCGCCATGCGCCCCGACACCAAGCTGGTGTGGCTGGAGACGCCGACCAACCCGCTGCTGAACGTCGGCGACATCGCCGCGCTGGCCGACATCGCGCACCGCGGCGGCGCGAAACTGGTGGTGGACAACACCTTCGCCTCGCCCTATCTGCAGCAGCCGTTGCTGCTGGGCGCCGATATCGTGCTGCACTCCACCACCAAGTACCTCGGCGGGCATTCCGATGTGGTCGGCGGCGCGCTGGTCACCGACGACGCCGAACTCGACGCCGCGTTCGCGTTCCTGCAGAACGGCGCGGGCGCGGTGCCCGGCCCCACCGATGCGTTCCTCACCCTGCGCGGCGTGAAAACCCTTGCGCTGCGGATGGATCGGCACTGCGACAACGCCGAGGCGATCGCGGAATTCCTCGCCGGTCACTCGAAGGTCGAGCAGGTGATCTACCCAGGACTCCCCGAGCACCCCGGACATGCGGTGGCGCAGAAGCAGATGCGGCGGTTCGGCGGCATGGTGTCGGTGCGCTTGCGGGGCGGCCGGGAGGCCGCGCACGAGTTCTGCGCCCGCACCCGGATCTTCACTCTCGCCGAATCGCTGGGCGGGGTGGAGTCGCTGATCGAGCATCCGGGCGCGATGACGCATGCCTCCACCGAGGGCTCGGAGCTGGAGGTGCCGGCCGATCTGGTGCGGCTGTCGGTCGGCATCGAGGACATCGGGGATCTGCTCGCCGATATCGAGCGTGCGCTCGGCTGAACTATCGGGCGTGCGCTCGGCTGAACCATCGGGCGTGAGCCCGGCCGAAACGTAGACGGCGGCCGCACCGAGAACTTCCGGTGCGGCCGCCTCTTCGCGGGGTGCGGCGCGCGGCGGCGGTGCTGCAATCCACCGCCGCGCGCCGGCTTACGAGTGCCGGCGAGCCGGTCAGCTGTGGTAGGGCTCGGCGGTGACCAGCGTCACCTTCATGGTGTTGCCGTTGGGCAGCGTGTATTCCCGCGTCTCGCCGACCTTGGCGTTGATGAGCGCGCCGCCCAGCGGCGAGTTCGGTGAGTAGGTCTCGAGGTCGGTCCCGCCCAGGCCCTCTTCGCGGGTCGCGATCAGGAACGTCTCGGTGTCGGTCTCGTCGCCGTCGTAATAGACCTTGACGACCGAGCCCGGCAGTGCGACACCGGATTTGGTCGGCGCGACGCCCACCTTGGCGTTGTTCAGAAGTTCCTGCAGCTGGCGGATGCGCGCCTCCTGCTGGCCCTGCTCCTCACGCGCCGCGTGGTAGCCGCCGTTCTCCTTCAGGTCGCCTTCTTCGCGGCGTTCGTTGATCTCGGCCGCGATGACCGGACGGTTGGCAATGAGCGCGTCGAGTTCGCCCTTGAGCCTCTCATGCGACTCCGGTGTCAGCCAGGTCACGTTCGTCTCAGTCATCTCGATCACTCCCTAGTAGTTGTTCCCGGCGAACCGGGATTCCCTGATACCCGCCGCGGTGCGCGCCCACAGACGCGCACAGCAGCAGTGGACGGCTAGAGCGATCCCTGGGGGATGTCTTCGAACCCCGACAGGCCCTGTTCCGCAAGACACGCGTGTGCCCCGGAACCGACAGCGCTGGCCGCCAATGCAGCAAACACGGCTCCGAGCCTCGGAACCGTGCGTCCGGCCATTTTAGCACGATATGTAAAAACGCAGGTCGGAGCGGTGATTGTAAGGCGTTTCGTCGGGATTGCCGCCGGATGGGGTGGGCCGGTCGCCGTCAACCCGCCCGCAAATAGGCCGGAACGTCGTCGCTGCAGCCGTAGATGTCGCCCGTGGCGGGGCGTGCCGTCGTGCGGATCGTCGTGGTCGCCTCGACGGTGCCGCTGGTCGAGGGCTGGATCAGCAGTTCCCGGCGGCCCACTTCGACCTGGTCGGAGTCCATCGCCCGGACGAAGCAGACCACCGGCCGGTCGGGATGTTCGCGGGTGACCTTGAAGTGGATGTCGAGGGTGGAGTCGTCGACGATGGTGTAGCCGAGCTGTTCCGGCTCGATCTCCTTCGGCCCGAACTGCCGGTATCCCACGAAGGCGACGATCAGGCCGGCCACCACCACCGCGGCGCCGAGCGCGTACGGCAACCAGCGGCGCCGGCGTGCCGGCCGGGTTCCGTAGCGGTCGGCCACGCGGACCGCTTGGGCGTGGTCTGCCGGGGCGCCGGTCCGGCCTGCCTGAGCACCGGAATGCTCTGCCGGGGCGTCGGCATGGTCTGCCTGGGTGTCGGCATGGTCTGCCTGGGCGCCGGCGGGGCCGGATGGGGCACTGTCGTGGCCGGATGAGGCGCTGTCGCGGTCGGGTGGGGCATTGTCGCGGTCGGATGGGGCACTGTCGCGGTCGGATGGGGCACCGTCGGCCTCGCCGGACCTGCCCGTTCCCGGCGCTGCCTCGCTCATGATCTGCGGCTCCTGTGCTCGTCCGGCGGCCCGAACGGTCCGGCGCCGGGACGACGACGGCCCTGGCATCGGCACCGCAGGGGGTAGGTCGGAACAATTGACGGTCGAATGGAACTATATGGGGTGGAGTTCGGCGCGAGAGCTGGGCGGGCGGCATCCTCGGCGACCATGCCGGGCCCGTTCCCGCCGCGATGACTCGACACTCGCGGCAAGAAGCGAAGGTGATGACGGTGATCAACGAGGTGAACGAGACGTGAGCAGTGGTTCCGATGGGATGCCCGTCGCTCCCCTGCGCCTCATGGCGGTACACGCCCACCCCGACGACGAGTCCAGCAAAGGCGCCGCGACGACCGCGAAATACGCGGCCGAGGGCGGCGACGTACTGGTCGTCACCCTGACCGGCGGCGAGCGCGGATCGATACTCAATCCGGCGATGGACGTGCCCGGCATCCTGGACCGCATGGACGAGGTGCGGCGCGAGGAGATGGCCGAGGCCGCCAAGGCGCTGGGGGTGCGGCAGCGGTGGCTGGGTTTCGTGGATTCCGGCCTGCCCGAGGGCGATCCGCCGCCGCCGGTGCCGGAGGGCAGCTTCGCGCTGGTGCCGCTGGAGGAGGCGACCGAGGCGCTGGTGCGCGTGGTGCGTGAGTTCAAGCCGCACGTGATGACCACCTACGACGAGAACGGCGGCTATCCGCATCCGGATCACATCATGTGCCACAGGGTGTCGATGGCCGCATTCGAGGCGGCCGGGGATCCCGAACGTTTCCCCGACGCCGGGGAGCCGTGGACACCGCTGAAGCTGTACTACGACCACGGTTTCAGCATCCAGCGGATGGAGGTGTTCGCCGAGGAGTACGAGCGGATCGGCGAGCCGTTCCCGATGCAGGAGTGGCTGGACCGCTTCCGCTCGATGGCCGCCGAACGCGGCGACATCATGGGCAGGGTGACCACCCAGATCGAATGTGGCAAGTACTTTCCGCAGCGTGACGACGCGCTGCGCGCGCACGCGACCCAGATCGACCCGAACGGCGCCTTCTTCGCGATTCCGATGGATGTGCAGCAGCGGCTGTGGCCGACCGAGGAGTTCGAGCTGGCCCGCACCCGGGTTCGCACCGAGATCCCGGAGACCGACCTGTTCGCCGGGGTCCGCGAGGCCCAGGAGTCCGGGGAGGCGTACGGCGCGCTCGAGGACAGCTCGCGATGATGGTCGCCCTGCTCGCCCAGCCCACCACCAATCCGACCGGTCCGGAGTTCGGCAAGGCCTCGCCGCTGGGCCTGGTCATCATCCTGATCCTGCTGGCGGGCACGGTGCTGCTGATCCGCTCGATGAACAAGCACATCAAGCGGCTACCCGCCGAGTTCTCTCCCGACCACCCCGAACCCGACCAGGCGGCCGACGACGGGACCGACCACGGTGCCGTCGCCGACGAACACGAATCCCCCGCCGATCAGGACACGGCCGCCCCGAAGTCCTCCGGGAAACCCGATACGTCCGGCGCCGGCTGACCGCCGAATCCCTGTCGCACAACATCTTTCGCAGGCGCCCGCACGCCGTGCGCGCTACCGCCGGGCGTGTGCGGGCGTGCCGACGCGCAGCGGCATCGCCGGCCCGGATCGGCGCCGTGGAGAACCGTCTGGTTCGGCTGCCGCGAGGCAGCCGGGCCGCCGTATCAGAACGGCGGATCGTGGTGCCGGCGACGGCACAGGTCGCAGTCGCAGTCGAAGTAGCCGATGCCCGCGCTGCCGTGGGCACCGCGGCGTTCGGCCTCCTCGAGATCGGCGAACCAGGGCCTGCGTACCGTCGCGGACCCCTGCTTGGTCGAATTCTTCATGTATGCGAAATACCCCGTAGCCGAACATCTCCGCGTTGCGGTTTCGGCACAGCTGTGCCGGGCCCTGGAACATGCGCGCACGCGCAGCCGGGCGGTGTCGCGTACGCGCCGGGTCGTGTCGCGCGCTCGCGCGGTGTGGGAGGCTGGCGTTTGTGAACCACTTGCGCAGCGCGACATCGCCTTATCTGCGTCAGCATGCCGACAATCCGGTGGATTGGCGGCAGTGGGATTCCGCCGCACTGGCGGAGGCGCGGGAGCGGGACGTGCCGATTCTGCTGTCGGTCGGGTACGCGAGTTGTCACTGGTGTCATGTGATGGCGCACGAATCGTTCGAGGACGAGGCCACCGCCGCGGTGATGAACGAGAACTTCGTGTGCGTGAAGGTGGATCGGGAGGAGCGGCCCGATCTCGACGCGGTGTACATGACCGCCACGGTCGCCATGACCGGCCAGGGCGGCTGGCCGATGACGTGTTTTCTGACGCCGGACGGCGAGCCGTTCTACTGCGGCACCTATTACCCCGAGACGCCGCGCGGCGGCATGCCCTCGTTCACCCAGTTGCTCTCCGCCGTCACCGAGACCTGGCGCAATCGGCGCGACGAGGTGGACCAGGCCGCCGGGCAGGTGGCCCAGGCGCTGCGGGAGCAGGCCGACGGGCTGCCCGACAGCGAGCTGGACGTGAGCCCCGAGCTGCTGCGCCATGCGGTCGAGGCCGTGCTGCGCGATGTCGACCACCGCTACGGGGGATTCGGTGGGGCACCGAAGTTTCCGCCGTCGGCGCTGCTGGAGGGGCTGCTGCGGCAGCACGAGCGCACGGGCGACGAGCAGGCGCTGCGGGTGGTCGCGTCGACCGCGGCGGCGATGGCCCGGGGCGGCATCTACGACCAGCTGCGCGGCGGTTTTGCCCGCTACTCCGTCGACGCCGCCTGGGTGGTGCCGCATTTCGAGAAGATGCTGTACGACAACGCCCAATTGCTGCGCGCGTACGCGCATCTGGCGCGGCGCGCGACGGACGATTCCGAGCGGCGGCTACCACTGCGGGTCGCGGAAGAGACCGCCCAGTTCCTGATCGGCGACCTGGGAACCGAGCACGGCGGATTCGCCTCCGCGCTGGACGCCGACACCCACGTGGAACCGGGTGGCCCGGGCGTGGAGGGCGCCACCTACGTCTGGACGCCGACGCAGCTGGACGAGGAGCTGGGCCCGGACGACGGCGCCTGGGCCGCAGAGGTTTTCGGCGTCACGGCCGACGGCAATTTCGAACACGGCACCTCGGTGCCCACCCGGTACACCGACCCGGACGACACCGAACGGCTGGATCGCGTGCGCGACCGGCTGCGGCAGGCGCGCGACCGGCGTCCGCAGCCGGACCGCGACGACAAGGTGGTGACGGCCTGGAACGGCATCGCGATCACCGCCCTGGCCGAGGCGGGCGCCGCGCTGGCCCGGCCGGACTGGGTGGCCGCCGCCGAGCGCTGTGCGCGATACCTGTTGTCGCGGCACCTGTTCGAGGGCCGACTGGTGCGCGCCTCGCTGGGCGGTGCGGCCGGAACGTCCGCGGGTGTGCTCGAGGACTATGCCTGGCTGTCGACCGGCCTGCTGACCCTGCACCAGGCCACCGGCGATCCCGGCTGGCTCGAGCAGGCGCGAGCCCTGATCGACACCGCCGTGGAGCATTTCGCCGATCCCGCGACACCGGGCAGCTGGTTCGACACGGCCGACGACGCCGAGGCGCTGGTGAGTCGCCCCCGGGATCCGCTCGACGGCGCCACGCCGTCGGGATCGTCGGCCTTCGCCGAAACGCTGCTGACCGCATCGGTGCTGGTCGACTCGACCCGGGCCGGTCGCTACCGCGAACTGGCCGAGCAGACCCTGCAGCGCGGGGCGATCGTGCTGGCCCGCGCTCCGCGGTCGGGCGGGCACTGGCTGGCCGTGGCCGAGGCGGCGGTGCGCGGTCCGATCCAGGTGGCGATCTCGCTGCCGGACGGTGTCGCGCCCGAGGCCGCGGAGCTGACCGCGGCGGCCCGCCGGTATGCGCCCGGAGGGGCCGCGGTGCTGGCCGGCGCGCCGAACTCGGTGCCGTTGCTGGCCGATCGCCAGCCGGTGTCCGGGCGGCCGGCCGCGTACGTCTGCCGCGGTGTCGTCTGCGATCTGCCGGTGAGCGACCCGAGGGAACTCGAGGCGGCGTTGGTCTCGGGCCGGTAACGGCCGTGCCTCTCGCGCCGATCAGATAAGCATCCGGAGTCGCCGCTGACCTTCCGGCCGTTCCGGCCGGACTCCATTGCGGCCGGCCGGAACGCCGATGGTCACGGATTCGCACCACGGGTGGCGTGTCCGGGCTCCGGTGCTTGCCGGTCCGGGCGGCTGCTTGCAGGATGTCCGGACCGGTGGCAAATATCAGGCAGAGAGATTCGGCGCAGGGAGTGCTTGTGACACCGCTACGTGGAGGAAACCGTTCCGTCCGTTCGTCCGGGGCGCTGGCCGTCGCTGCCGCGGCCGCGGTGCTGGCGCTGACCGGCGCCGTGGGTACCGCCCAAGCCCGGCAGATCGGCAACTTCGACGTCGGCGGCGCGATCGAGGCCGAATACGACCGGGCCGGCGGGTTCGCCGCCTTCGGCAATCCCGTCTCGCCCGAGACCGATGCGGGCGCCGGGGGCAAGTTCCAGGCGTTCGAGCGCAACACCTCGATCTACTGGTCGGTGGGCACCGACGCGCACGCCGTCGGCGGTCAGATCCGGGACAAGTGGGGCGCCCTCGGCTGGGAGAACGGCGCCCTCGGCTATCCGGTCACCGACGAGGAGAAGGCCGGCCGGGACGGGCAGGGCCGGTACAACCTGTTCAACGGCGGCACGGTCTATTGGTCGCCCAAGACCGGCGCGCACGCGGTATGGGGCAAGATTCGCGAGACCTGGGCGGCCGAGGTCGCCGAGAAGGGCCGTTACGGATATCCGACCGGCGACGAGTACGACTACCAGGGCGGCAAGGCGCAGGATTTCCAGGGCGGTCGCATCACCTGGAAGCCCTGAGCGGGCGGGCCGGTTCGCGGGGTGCCGGCGCCGCCGGCGGGCTCCGGCCATCGGCATGCCGGAACGGCGGGGCCGTGTGCCGACGATGACTACCGCTGATCGGGTTCGCCGGATTCCGCACGGTGGCGGTCGTATTCGCCGAGGCCGGCCGAATCCGATGCTGCCGCACCGTCGCCCGGGGTAGACGGCTGTGCGCCCGAGACGGACGGCGTGTCCGTCCAGCACGAGGTGGGCTCTTGGCGGCCGCGCAGCCGGATCGTCTCGTGATGCGTCCATCCGTCGCGCTCGTCCTCGGTGGCGGCGTCGATCACGGCCTGGCTCACCAGGATTCGCCGGGCGACGTGCTTGGCCTCGGTGGTCAGCCGGGATGCCTCGTTGACCGCGTCACCGATCACGGTGAACTCCAGCCGGGTGTCGGTGCCGACGTCGCCGGCGAAGACCATGCCCCGCGCGACGCCGATGCCGATATCCAGCTCAGCGGCCGCGATCACCTCGTCACGGATCCGCCGGGCGGTGCGCAGGGCCGGAGTGGCGTTGTCGCGCAACGCGATCGGGGCACCGAAGATGCACAGCGCCGCATCGCCCTCGAACTTGTTGACCAGCCCGCCGTTGTCCTCGGTCGCGGACACCACGATCGACAGCAGCCGGTTCAGCTGGGCGACGAACTCGCTCGGTTCCAGCCCGGTGGACAGTTCCACCGAGCCGACGACGTCCACGAACAGCGCGGTCACCGGCCGGATGTCGCCGGTCAGGTCGAGCCCGCCGGCGAGCGCGCGGTCGGCGACCTGGGTGCCGACGTGGCGGCCGAACACCGCCCGCATGCGATCGCGCTCGGACAGGTTGGTGGCCAGCTCGTTCACCGAATGTTCCAGCCGTCCGATCTCACTGGCGCTGCCCACCGGCACCCGGACGTCCAGGTCGCCGCGGGAGATGCGATCCAGCGCCCGGCGCAGCGTCCGCATCGGCGCCGCGACGGCCCGCGCGAGCGTGGCCGTGGTCAGCGCGCCCACCCCGAGCCCGACGATGGACATGTACACGGCGGTGCGAATGCGGTCGTCCGCGGTGGCGACCGGATCGGCGAGCACGGTGATCAGCATCAGCAGCGGCATGGCACTGGCCACGGCCCACGACACGATGACCCGGTTGAGCACCGTGGAACTCCAGTGCATGGTTCCGCCGAGCACCGCGGCGACGACCGGAATGGTCGGCCGGATCAGGCGGTCGACCACCAGGAAGGTGAATCCGGCCGATTCGAATCCGCCCAGCATGAACATCGCGCCGATCACCGCGATCGCCCGCGACGGCACCACCTGGGCGAAGATCGCCGTCACCAGGATCACGCCGGGGAGCCAGATCACCAGTGCCCGCACCGTGATCCCGACCGGGAGGTTCAGCAGCCGCCGCGCCTCCGCCGGGCTGGGCCGCCGCCCCTGATCCAGCCAGCCGAAGTAGTGCGTCCGGTCGCGCACCGCGAGCACGATGCCGAGCACCGACCCGACAGCCGGATAGATCGATGCCTGCGCCAGGGCGGTCATCCAGTTCGGGCCGAGCCGGCTCAGGAATCCGCTCAGCCACAGCTCGACGAGGATGACGCCGAGACCGCCGAGGTGGCAGACGATCACGACGAGCGACAGGCCCCAGCGCGCCCGCAGCGCCCACAGAATCAGCCGGGTCGTCATGGCGGTGCGGCGGCGGTGCGCGGGCGGATCGGTTCGGGGAGCACGAACGAGCAGCATAGGACGCGGCCGGTGTCCGGTGCCGCGTTCCGGCCGATCTTGTCGGCCGCGTCACCCGCGGCCGGTCATCCCAGGACGACCAGCCAGATCGCGATGTAGTGGCACAGGGCCGCGAGAACCGTTGCGGCATGGAAGAATTCGTGATGCCCGAACGTCTGCGGCCAGGGATCGGGCCACTTGGTCGCGTACAGGACCGCGCCCCCGCTGTAGGCCAGCCCGCCGGCCAGCAGCAGCACCATCGGCGCGACCCCCACGTTGTGCGTGAGCGTCGCCGCCACCGGCACCACCGCCCAGCCCAGCAGCAGATACAGCGGCACCCCGACCCAGCGCGGCCCGGTCGGCCACAGCAGTTTCATCGCGACACCGGCCAGCGCGCCCGCCCACACCACGCTCAGCAGCGTGATCCCCGTCCGGGTCGGCAGCCCGAGCAACGCGAACGGCGTGTAGCTGCCGGCGATGAACAGGAAGATCATCGAGTGGTCGGCCCGCTTCATGTGGACGCGCGTGCGTTCCGTGCGCCACGTCACCCGGTGGTAGACCGCGCTGACCCCGAAGACACCGCACACCGTGAGCCCGTAGACCAGCGTCGACCACGCCGCCGCGGCCGAGACGGTGGCCGACACCGCGACCAGCGTGATCACCGCCACCGCCGCGACGGCGACGGCGTAGGTGTGGATCCAGCCCCGCATCCGGGGCTTGAGCGGCGCATTCCGCAGTTCGTCGAGGGCCCCGAGCACCGCGTTCGCCGGCCCCGTCGTCTCCGTCACGTCGTCTCCGTCACGCGTTACCTCCTCGGTAACCTACGGTTCCGTAGGTTGACTCTCCGCCACTGTACCGGCCGTGCCCCGGTGCCGCCGCCGGATCGGGTTGTGCTCGTGCGCGGGACGGGGGCGTAGGGTGGCTGTCCGTGAAGCTTGCTAGTCGGGCGCGTGGTCTCCCGTATCGCATCTACGAGGCGCGGCTGTCGAAACAGCTGGCGGGCAAACAACATCCGCGGCATGTCGCGGTCGTCTGCGACGGCAACCGCCGCTGGGCCCGGGAGAACGGTTTCACCGACGTCAGCCACGGGCACCGGGTGGGTGCGCTGAAGATCGCCGAGCTGGTCGACTGGTGCCAGGCCGAGGGCATCGAGATGGTGACGGTCTACCTGCTGTCCACCGAGAACCTCACCCGCGGCCGCGATGAGCTGGACACGCTGTTCGAGGTCATACCGGATGTCGTGGAGGAGCTGTCGGCGCCGGAGCGGGACTGGAGCGTGCGCATAGTCGGCTCGCTGGACGCGCTGCCCGACGATATCGCGCGCCGGATGGAGAAGTCCGCCGCGGAGACCCACGGCCGGACCGGGGTGCACGTCAACGTGGCCATCGGATACGGCGGCCGGCAGGAGATCGCCGACGCGGTGCGCTCGCTCGTGCGGCAGGAGATGGCGGCCGGGGAGACCGGCGAGGATCTGGTGCAGTCGATCACCGTCAACGCCATCGGCCAGCATCTGTACACCTCCGGCCAGCCGGACCCCGACCTGGTCATCCGCACCTCCGGCGAGCAGCGGCTGTCCGGGTTCCTGCTGTGGCAGAGCGCGTATTCCGAGATCTGGTTCACCGAGGCGTACTGGCCGGAGTTCCGGCGGGTGGACTTCCTGCGCGCGTTGCGCGAGTACGCCGCCCGGCACCGCCGCTACGGGACCTGATGTCTGCCGGAGTTTCCGGTGCGTTGACGTCTGCCCGGCGTCTCCGGTGCGCCGGTATCCCCGCTGCCCGGGTGTTACAGCTTACGTAGTCGAATTCGGTTGATGCTGTGGTCGGAATCCTTGCGCAGCACCAGCGTCGCGCGGGGCCGGGTGGGCAGAATGTTCTCCACCAGATTGGGCCGGTTGGTGGCGTTCCAAATCTCCTGCGCCGCGATCGTGGCCTCTTTGTCGTTGAATCGGGCGTAGTGGTGGAAGTGCGACTTCGGATCCGCGAACGCCGTCTTGCGCAGCGAGAGAAAGCGATTCACGTACCAGTTTTCGATGTCCTCGATGCGCGCGTCGACGTAGATGGAGAAATCGAACAGGTCGGACACCATCAGCCGCGGCCCGGTCTGCAGGACGTTGAGCCCCTCCATGATGAGAATGTCGGGCTGACGCACGCAGTGGAACTCGTCGGGCACGATGTCGTAGAGAATGTGCGAATACATCGGCGCGCACACCTCGGCCGCACCGGATTTCACCTCGGTGACGAAGCGCAGCAATTTCCGCCGGTCGTAGCTCTCCGGGAATCCCTTGCGATGCATGATGCCGCGCCGGGTGAGTTCGGCGGTGGGATACAGGAATCCGTCGGTGGTGACCAGGTCCACCCGGGGGTGGTGTTCCCAGCGGGCCAGCAGCGCCTGCAGCACGCGGGCGGTGGTGGACTTGCCGACGGCGACGCTGCCGGCGATGCCGATCACGAACGGCACCTGACTGTCGGGGTGGGTCTCGCCGAGAAAGGTGGCGGTGGCGGCGAACAGCCGCTGGCGCGCCGCCACCTGCAGGTGGATCAGTCGCGCGAGTGGCAGGTAGACCTCGGCCACTTCCTCGAGGTCGATTTGCTCACCGAGGCCACGCAGACCGGTCAGTTCCTCCTCGGTGAGGACCAGAGGAGTCGATTTCCGCAGCGTGCGCCACTGCTTCCGGTCGAATTCCACATACGGACTCGGCTCGCTCATCCGCGCCACTTACCCACGCCCTCGAATCGATAAACACGATGCCCCGGATGAGTTCTCGCCCGTGCCGTGCCCGGCTCGGTGAGAACCGGTCCACTGTCCTCGCATAGGCGAATTGTCCTCTGGCGGAAGGGTGGGCCGCAGGCGGGGTGTTACTACCCGCCGGTAACCCCTGGTGGTGTATCTCTCCCGGGCCCGGGCGGCCGTGAGCGGCGGAGCTTGCGGAGTTGCGGGGTGGGTAAACACGGGGGCGGTGAGCGGCGGAGCTTGCGGAGCTGCGGGGTGGGTAAACACGGGGGCGGTGAGCGGCGGAGCTTGCGGAGTCGCGGGGTGGGTAAACTCCGTGCGCATGCAGGCGCATCCGCTCGTGACCGAATATCTGTGGCTGGGGCTGGCATTCGACCGGCTCGAATCCGGCTTCGTCGACGCCTATACCGGTGATCCGGCGCTGCGGCGCGAGGTGGACAACGGCCCGGCGCCGCAGCCGCGCGCATTGGCCACCCGGGCAGCGGCATTGCGTAAGGAACTGCCCGAGGCGGGACTGCCCGCCGACCGGGCCGAGTTCCTGGACGTGCATCTGCGCGCGCTGGAATGCTCCGGCCGCAAGTTCGCCGGCGAGCGGATCTCGTTCATCGACGAGGTGCACGCGTATTTCGACGTCGAGATCGCGCCCGGCGAGGTCGAGGACTACCGCGAGGCGCACCGGCAGATGGATGAGGTGCTGCCCGGTGACGAGCCGCTGTTCGACCGGGTCACCGCGCATCGCCGGGCCGACGAGATTCCCCCGGAGCGGTTGCGGGAATGCGTGCACGCGTTCTCCGGGGCGCTGCGCGAGCTGGTGCGGGCGCGCTATCCGCTGCCCGAGCACGAGTCGGTGGAATACGAGGTCGTCGGCGACAAGCCCTGGTCGGGGTTCAACTACTACCTGGGCAACTACCGCTCCCGGGTGGCGATCAACTCCGACCTGAAACAGCATATGGCGCAGCTGCCGTCGCTGATCGCGCACGAGGCGTATCCCGGCCATCACACCGAGCACTGCCGCAAGGAGGCGGGCCTGGTCGCGGCCGGACAGGACGAGCAGACGCTGTTCCTGGTGAATACGCCGCAGTGCCTGATGGCGGAGGGGCTGGCGGATCTGGCGCTGAAGTCGATCGTCGGCCCGGGGTGGGGGACATGGGCGCAGGAGATCTACGCCGACCTCGGCCTGCGTTTCGACGGCGAACGCGCCGAACGGTTGTCGACGGCCTCGGCGAAACTGCTCGGCGTGCGCCAGGACGCGGCGCTGCTGCTGCACGATCGGGGCCGCGACGCCGACGAGGTCGCGGAGTTCCTGCGGCAGTGGGGCCTGACCACACCGGAGCGGGCGCGGCAGTCGCTGCGCTTCCTGTCCTCGCCGCTGTGGCGCGCCTACATCAGCACGTATGTCGAGGGCTACCGACTGCTCGGCGGCTGGCTGGACCGGGCCGCCGACGCCGACGACCGGGCCGAGCGGTTCCGGCGGCTGCTCGACGAGCCGCTGACGCCCGGCGCCGTGCGCCGTCAGCCGTAGGAGCCGCGGCTAGACCGGGACCGGGCAGCCCACGACGCCGCACAAGAGGACGGCGAGGAACAGCAGCAACTGCTGGAACAGGTTCGGTGAGACGGTCTCGGTCATGGCGGCACCTCGAAAAATGAACTGGCGCAATACGATCCATGAGACGTATGCAATGTCGCTCATGCTACGCCGGAGCCGCCGCTCGCGAGCCGATTCGGGCCGTGCGACCGGACGCCGTGCGGAAAATCTCGGACGGTACAGAACCGCAGGTAGGAGCCGTGCCGGCACCCGGACCGGGGGAGTACCGTTCGAGCGCGCCGAGCCCGCCACCTAGACTGGCCTGGTGACCCAGACGACCGCCGCCTCCGTCAATTCCCAGTCTCTCGCCGAACTCGACCCGGAACTGGCCACCGCGATGGCCGGTGAACTCGCCCGCGAGCGCGACACCCTCGAGATGATCGCCTCGGAGAACTTCGTTCCGCGCGCGGTGCTGCAGGCCCAGGGCAGTGTGCTCACCAACAAGTACGCCGAGGGCTATCCGGGGCGCCGCTACTACGGCGGCTGCGAGCACGTCGACGTCGTGGAGAACCTGGCGCGGGAGCGGGTCAAGGAGCTGTTCGGCGCCGAATTCGCCAATGTGCAGCCGCATTCGGGTGCGCAGGCCAACGCCGCCGTGCTGATGTCGCTGATGAATCCGGGGGAGCGGCTGCTGGGCCTGGACCTGGCGCACGGCGGCCACCTCACCCACGGCATGCGGCTGAACTTCTCCGGCAAGCTCTACGAGGTGCACGCCTACGGGGTGAGCAAGGACGATCACCGCATCGACATGGACGAGGTGCGCAAGCAGGCGCGCGAGGTGCGGCCGCGGGTGATCGTGGCAGGCTGGTCGGCCTATCCGCGGCACCTGGACTTCGCGGCGTTCCGGGAGATCGCCGACGAGGTGGACGCCTACCTGTGGGTCGATATGGCGCACTTCGCCGGCCTGGTCGCCGCCGGACTGCATCCGTCGCCGGTGCCGCATGCCGATGTGGTGTCCTCCACCGTGCACAAGACGCTGGGCGGTCCGCGGTCGGGGGTGATCCTGGCCAAGCAGGACTACGCCAAGAAGCTGAACAGCGCGGTGTTCCCGGGCCAGCAGGGCGGTCCGCTGATGCACGCGATCGCCGCCAAGGCCGTGGCGTTCAAGATCGCCGGCGGCGCGGAGTTCGCCGATCGCCAGGCGCGCACGCTCACCGGTGCCAAGCTGCTCGCCGAGCGGCTGACCGCCGCCGACGTCTCCGAGCGGGGCGTCACCGTGCTCACCGGCGGCACCGACGTGCACCTGGTGCTGGTCGACCTGCGCGATTCGGTGCTGGACGGCAAGCAGGGCGAGGATCTGCTGCACGAGATCGGAATCACGGTGAACCGCAACGCCGTTCCGTTCGATCCGCGCCCGCCGATGGTGACCTCCGGCCTGCGCATCGGCACCGCCGCCCTGGCCACCCGCGGTTTCGGCGAGACCGAGTTCACCGAGGTCGCCGACATCATCGCCACCGCCCTGAAGGGCGGCGCCGACCTGGACGCCCTGCGCGGCCGGGTATCCAAGCTGGCCCAGGACTTCCCGCTCTACGACGGTCTCGAGGACTGGCGCCTGCTCGGCTGAGCGCCTACCACGACCAGAGGCGGCGCGGGCCGCCGGTGAGTTCCGGCGCATCGGCGGCCACGACGGCCATGAGCCACTTCGGATTCGGGTTCACCCATTGCCGTTGCTCGGTCGCGGTGCGCAGCATCACGGTCGGCACGGTCTCGTTGCCGTCGGCGACCGACCGGACGAACTCGGCGGCTCGGGGATCGTTCCAGATGTCGACCTCGCGGTGAACGATGCCGTGCCGGTTCAGCACTCGCCGCATTCGCGAGCAGTACGGGCAGCCACGGCGGCGGTAGACGGTCAGTTCGGGCATCGTCATACGAGGGTTTCTCCGGTGGACGACGAGGCTGGATCAGCCCTTGTGAACCAGGGGGCCGAGGGCCTTGCCGACCTGTTCCACGACGCCGGGTTCGTGGCCGTTGGCGACCATGTTGACGATCACGCCGTCGACGCCCTGGTCGAGGACGCGGCGCTGGATCTGCTCGGCGACCTCGTCCGGGGTGCCGACGAATTGGCGATCGCCCTGGATCTCGCGCAGCTGCTCTGCCGACGGGCCGGACGGGTCCTGCGCGGCCAGCTGCTGGAGGAACTCGTCCGCCTGCTTGCGGGCCCGGTTACCGTCGTCGTCGGTGAGCACGAGCGCCAGGTAGCTGGTCTCCAGCGTGTTCGGGTCGCGGCCGACCTCCTCGCAGCGGCGGTGCAGCGCCTCGATCTTGCGCGGCAGCTCCGAGGCGCCGCAGATGATGTTCAGGTGATCGGCGTACCGGGCGGCCAGGCCGAAGGTCTTCTTCTCGCCGCTGCCGCCGAGCATGATCGGCAGGTCGTCGCGGATGCGCGGCTCGTTGATGGCCTCGCGCGTGTGGTACCACTTCCCGTCGAAGCTCGGGCGCTCGCCGTGCAGCATCGGCTGGATGATCTGCAGCGCCTCCTCCAGCCGCTGGAAGCGGTCGGTGAAGGTGCCGAACTCGTAGCCGTAGGCGAGGTGTTCCAGCTCGAACCAGCCGGCGCCGATGCCCAGCACGGCGCGCCCGCCGCTGACGACGTCGAGGGTGGTGACGGTCTTGGCCAGCAGCGGCGGATTGCGGTAGGTGTTGCCGGTGACCAGGGTGGACAGCTGGATTCGCTCGGTGGCGGTGGCCAGCGCGCCGAGGGCGGTATATGCCTCCAGCATCGGCTGGTCGGGCGTCCCGATGCCCGGCAGCTGATAGAAGTGGTCCATGACGAACGCGGCATCGAAACCGGCCGCCTCCGCCTCGCGGGTCTGCGCGATGACCGCGGGGAACAGCTCGCGCGTCGAGTCCGCGTAGCTGAAGTTCGGCATCTGATAACCGAGACGAATACTCATGCGCTGGCAACCTTCCGGCTGTGAAGTTCGGGCCCTGCTCGATGACCGAGACGAATACTCATGCGTTGGCAACCTTCCGGCTGTGAAGTTCGGGCCCTGCTCGATGACCGAGACGAATGCTCATGCGTTGGCAACCTTCCGGCTGTGAAGTTCGGGCCCTGTTCGATGACCGAGACGAATGCTCATGCGCCGGCGACTTCTCCGCTGTGAAGTCCGGGCTCTGGGGGAATCCTCATACTCGAGACGCTACGGCCCGGCCGGGTGGCGAGACAGGGAACGATCAGCCCTTGTAGGCCCCGCGATCCGCGGGTATAAGAGCGCGGCAGGCTAGTCGTGCTCGGCGAGATATTCGATGTACATCGGCCGCAGCACCTCGGCGATCCGGCCCTCGCCGGAGTGCACGTAGTCGTCGAGCATCGGCAGTACGTACTTGATGTCGGCCTCGCTCTCGCCGATATCGCCTGCGGCGGCCGCGGCGGCTGGGATCTGCTCGAGCAGCCGCCACAGGAACCGGATGTCGCCGTGCCGGACGGCGCGCTGCACGGCGCGGTCGTGCAGTTCCTTCGACGACAACTGCTCCCACTGCTCACCATCGGCCATGCTTCGACTCTATCTGCTGCCACGGCCCGGAGCTGGTGCCTCGGCCGGCGATTGTGCTGCGATGGAGCCATGACGCGGCAACGGCGGTCCGGGTTCCGGGTGAAGCGCGTCTACGAGGAGCCCGAGGATTCCGACGGCACGCGGGTGCTCGTCGACCGGCTGTGGCCGCGCGGCATCAGCAAACAGCAGGCACACATTGACGAGTGGATCAGGGACGTGACGCCGTCGAACGAGCTGCGCCGCTGGTTCCACGCCGACCCGCAGCACCGGCAGGCGGAGTTCCGGCGCAAGTACCTCGACGAACTCTCGGCCGAATCGCCACAGCGGGGACTCGCCGACCTCCGCGAACTGGCCGGGCGCGAGGCCGTCACGCTCGTCACCGCGGTCCGGGACCCGCAGCACAGCCACGTCTCGGTTCTGTTGGAGCTATTGAACAGCTAGCGAGTTCGATACGGCCGTAAGCCCTTTCACGGCTGGGTCCGGCGGCCGTCGGACGCACCGGAGGACCGGACGCATCCGGTGTATCGGGCGGCCCGAGCCGACTGGCTCGCCTACTCCGATCGGCCCCGGGGTGGAAGGGGGTGGCCGCACTGTTGCTCGGTTCGGCGCAAAGGCGTTTCACAATCTCGGCCGCGCGGCGGGTACCCCCGAATCGGTGTCCGAAGCGGCCGGTGGCCTCCGCCGCCGACATGAATTTTCGGGCGAGTCGGCACCGGATTCGGCGCGGGTCGGCGGAGACCTGCGCGGACCGGGTCCGCTTCGGCTGCCTGCGTATTCGGGTTCGGGCCAGGTCACGCGGACACGCCCGGGCGGCCGCGGCGTTAACGACATATTCACCGACACGCCTGAGATCCCGGGAGCCGGAATCGCGGATCGGCAGTAACGTCGTTGGTGCGGGCCGCGGCGGTGTGGCTCGTGCGGGAGGTCCTGATCGTGGCTGAGCAACTCAGTACGAGGGGGCCGGCACCCGGCCCTCGGGTCCACTGACCCCGGGGCGGACCGGCCCAGCGAGAACCGTTCGTGCGGGTGCCGTGCGAACAACAAAGGAGCCCACCGTGACTGATGCACGCTCCGTCATCGCTCCCTCGGCGAAAGCCCGCTCCACGCAGAGCGCACGCTCCGGAAAGGGAGCTCCCGCCGCGCAATCCGCCCAGAAATCCGGGCAGAAAACCTTCGTCGTCGACACCTCCGTGCTGCTGTCGGACCCCTGGGCCGTCACGCGTTTCGGCGAGCATCACGTGGTGTTACCGCTGGTCGTGATCAGCGAACTGGAAAGTAAACGACACCATCACGAACTCGGCTGGTTCGCGCGGGAGGCCCTGCGCATGCTCGACGACCTGCGGGTGCTGCACGGCCGGCTGGACGAGCAGGTGCCGATCGGCACCGAGGGCGGCACGCTCCAGGTGGAGCTCAACCACACCGATCCGGAGGTGCTCCCGGTCGGGTTCCGCACCGAGTCCAACGACTCCCGCATCCTCGCCTGTGCGCTCAACCTCGCGGCCGAGGGCCGTTCGGTCACCTTGGTGTCCAAGGACATTCCGATGCGGGTGAAGGCGAGTTCGGTGGGCCTGCACGCCGACGAGTATCACGCGCAGGACGTGATCACCTCGGGCTGGACGGGCATGGCCGAACTGGAGGTGGCCCCCGAGGTCGTCGACCGGCTCTACGCCGAGAGCGTCGTGGATGTCGACGAGGCCCGGGAGCTGCCCTGCCACACCGGGATCCGGCTGGTCGGCGCCAGCGGCGGTGCGCTGGCGCGGGTGACCCCCGACAAGCGGTTGCAGCTGGTGCGCGGCGACCGGGAGGCGTTCGGACTGCACGGCCGCTCCGCCGAGCAGCGCATCGCCCTGGATCTGCTGCTGGACGAGAGCATCGGCATAGTGTCGCTGGGCGGCAAGGCGGGCACCGGCAAATCGGCGCTGGCGCTGACCGCGGGCCTGGAGGCGGTGCTGGAGCGGCGATCCCAGCGCAAGGTGGTGGTCTTCCGCCCGCTGTACGCCGTCGGCGGCCAGGAGCTGGGTTATCTGCCGGGTTCCGAGAGCGAGAAGATGGGGCCCTGGGCGCAGGCGGTCTTCGACACCCTGGACGGCCTGGCCAGCCAGGAGGTCATGGAGGAGGTGCTCTCGCGCGGCATGCTCGAGGTGTTGCCGCTCACCCACATTCGGGGCCGCTCGCTGCACGACTCGTTCGTGATCGTCGACGAGGCCCAGTCGCTGGAGCGCAACGTGCTGCTGACGGTGCTGAGCCGGTTGGGCAGCGGCTCGCGGGTGGTGCTGACCCACGACATCGCACAGCGCGACAACCTACGCGTCGGCCGGCACGACGGCGTGGCCGCCGTGATCGAAAAGCTCAAGGGGCACCCGCTTTTCGCGCACGTCACGCTGTCGCGCAGCGAGCGTTCGCCGATCGCGGCGCTGGTGACCGAGATGCTGGAGGAGTACGGCCCGAACTCCTGACGTGGCAAACGTTTGGTATGTGGTTCATCTCACAGGTTTCCGGGTATATTTCCCTGGGATACCTGTTCGGCATGGTTGTAGATGGCAGACTGTGAGTTCGCCAAACCATTGCCGATCATCGGCCTGAGTTGCCGGTGGCGTCGTAACGGCGCCACCGGCAACCATTTTCGAGAGGATGGACATGCACCACTTCGCTCGACGCACGGCTGCCTGCACGATGACGCTCGCCGCGGCGACCCTGCTGTTCGCCGGCTGCAGCAACGACGACGACAACGGCAATGATTCCGGGAGTTCCGGTTCGGCCACCACCTCGGAGGCCGCCACCACCTCGGAGCACGCGATGGGCGGCGAGAGCGGTGCCGCCACCGAGACCAAGATCGCGACCCAGAACGGCGAGATCGCCGTGTCCGGCAACATTCTCCAGAAGTACAACGAGGCGGGCGGGGCCACCAGCCCGCTGGGCGAGCCGACGGCGGCCGCGGTCGGCGGCCCGGAGGGCGGCTCGTGCCAGGAGTTCACCGGCGGCGCGATCTGCGCGAGCGAGAAGACCGGGGCGCATATCGTCTGGGGCGACATCCGCACGGAATGGGAGTCCAACGGCGGCGTCAACGGCTCGCTCGGCTATCCGACCACCGACGAGGAGGACGCCGACGCCGGTAAGAAGAGCGATTTCACCGGCGGCTCCATCAGCTGGAACTCCACCGATCGCCAGACCACGGTGACGCCGAAGTAGATCCGCCGGGCCGCGACCCCGGAGACATCCCAATGTCTCCGGGGTCGTTGCTGTGGATTGTCTGCGTGATCTGCCTCGGGTTCCCCATTCTCGCCGCGGAATGGGTAAGTTGTCGGCGTGCAGACTCTGATGACCGACCGCGAGCTGTTGGAATCGCTCGCGTTCGAGGTGGAAGAGAACCTACGGCGGCATATGGCCGAGGCCGACGGCTGGCAGCCGCACGACCACGTGCCCTGGGACGACGGACGCAATTTCGAATTTCTCGGCGGAATCGATTGGGAGCCGGGACAATCCGAGCTCGGTGAGGTGGCGAAGCTGGCGCTGACCGTCAGCGTGCTGATCGCCGACAACCTGCCCTCCTATCACCGGGAACTCGGCAAGTACCTGCGCACCGGTCCGTGGTGGCGGTGGGTCGGCCGGTGGACCGCCGAGGAGAACCGGCACGAGATCCTGATCCGCAACTACCTGATGGTGACGCGTTCGGTGGATCCCGTGCAGCTGGAGCGGCACCGGATGGAACATATGACCACCGGATTCCGCCGGCCCGCGCTACACCTGCTGGACATCCTGGCCGCCGGCGCGTTCGAGGAGGCGTCGGCCGCGGTGCGGCACCGCAATACGGCCGCGCTGCAGGAGAACCCGATGGTGACCGCGATCGCCGAGCGGCTCGCCGCCGACGACGAGTTGCAGACGGTGTTCTTCGGCAATCTGATCGCCGCCGCGCTGGACCTGGCGCCCGACCAGACCGCGCGGGCCATCGCCGACCAGGTCGCCGCCTTCCGCGTTCCCGAGGTTCCGCTGCCGGACGGCCGCAACAGCACCGAGGTGCTGGCCGAGGCGGGTATCTACGATCCGGCGCGCACCGGGGAGCTGGTCTTCACGCCGCTGTTGCAGCGCTGGAACTTCTTCTCCCGCACCGACTTCGGTGATGCCGGTGAACAGGCGCGGGCGGAGCTGGCGCACCTGCGGTCCTGAGCGCCACCGGCGCGGGGCCGGCGCTCAGCGGCGGACGGCACGCCAGAGGCCGACGGCGGTCCCGCGCAGGACGTTCTCCCACGAGAAGTGGTCGTGCCACAGGGTGATGCGGCCGTCGACGATCTCGAAGGTGCCGCACACCCAGAACTCGATCTCTACGGGGCCGGCGCGCAGGTAGTCGACGCGCTCGGTGAGCACGGTGCTGCCCTCCGCGACGGGGGATCCGTTGGATTCCGCGGCGATGTGGTTCATATCGGCGCGGAAGCCGAACGCCGGCCGGTTCAGCCCGCGCAGCAGCCCGCCGACTCGGCCGGCGCCGCGGACGTCGGGCAGCGAGGTGTTCTTCCAGACGATGTCGGGATCGACGAGGTCCAGCGCCTCGTCCACCGCACCCACCTCCAGTGCCGCGAAGAATTCGCGCACCGTGGTGATCGCACTCTGCTGTAACTCGGGTAGCTCGGACATAATCCGACTGTATGCGCAGCGGCGTCCGCGTGGTCGATTCTCGGCCCGGTTTCACCTACCGATATTTCGCTTCCGCCGCACCGAGCCGGTTGCCGGATCAGCGGGCGGACATCAGCGCGGCGACGCCGTCCAGGATGCGATCGATGCCGAAGTGCAGGGCGTTGTTGCGGGCGGTGGCCGGATCGGCGGAGGCGGCGGTCTGTTCGGCGAAGGCCGCGACCACCTCCGGATAGTCGTCCGCGCGGGTGGCCACGACCCGGCCGATCTGCTCGGCGAGGCGGGACTCCAGGTCCTCGTCGGCGCCGGCCGGCCCGACCTGCTGGACCAGGCTCCGCACGTGGCCCAGCAGGAGCACGACCGTATCGAGCCGCTCGGGTCCGGTCAGGCCCGATCCCGACAGCGCCGAGAGCGCGCTCTCCAGCCAGGCCATCTCGTTCGGGCCCATCGGCCGGACGCCGGTGGCCACCTCCAGGGTCCACGGGTGGGCGCGCAGGCGGTCGAAGATGGTCTCGGACCACAGGCGCAGCTGATCGCGCCGGATCGCCGGATCACGTGGTGCGGGAGGGGATTCGGGTGATGCGGGCCGCCGCGAGGGGGTCTCGCCCGTTTCCGGTGCCGTGGCGCCCGGCGGTGTGCCCATCGCCGCGTCCAGCATCAATGCCATGAGTTCCGTCTTGCCCGGCACGTAGCGGTACAGCGCCATCTTCGCGCAGCCCAGCCGCTCGGCGAGGCGCTGCATGGACAGGTTCGCCAGGCCCTCGGCATCCGCGAGCGCGATCGCTTCGGTGACGATCCGCTCCACCGAGAGGGAGGGCTTGGGGCCGCGCCTGGGCCGCTGCGGGGTGCCCCACAGCAAGTCGAGAGTGGTCGGTGCCGACATGGTGTCCATGCTCTCGAAGAAGTTCTTGACGATCAAACTGCGTCCACCATACGCTAATAAGCGTCCACCAGACGCAATTAAATTGATGGAGCTTGCCGTGCGTAATCAGACCGTCCTCATCTCCGGCGCGAGCATCGCCGGGCCCGCGCTCGCCTACTGGCTCGACTGGTACGGGTTCGACGTCACCGTGATCGAGCGCGCCCCGGCGCTGCGCCGCAGCGGGCAGGCCGTCGACTTCAAGGGCGCGACGCACCGTGCCGTGCTGGAGCGGATGGGGATGTGGGAAGAAGTGGAGCGCCGGCGGACCGGCCGGACCGACATGGTCTGTCTGGACGAGTCGGGCCGCGAAAAGGCCGTGATATCAGGGGAATTCACCGGCGGCGATGTCGAGATCCTGCGGGGCGACCTGGCCGAACTGCTCTGTGCGCGCACCGCGGGCAGGTGTGAGTACGTATTCGGCGACTCGATCACCGAACTCACCGAGACCGAGCGCGGTGTGCGGGTGCGGTTCGAACGCGCGCCCGCCCGCGGCTTCGATCTCGTGGTGGGCTGCGACGGAATCCATTCGGCGGTGCGGCGGCTGGCCTTCGGTCCGGAGCGCGACTACGTGCGCCATCTGGGGTACTACTACTGCCTGGCCGGTGCGCCCGGATGGGGCGGCGACCCGGAGCGGCGGGAGCGCACTGTCTCGCATGCCTGGAACGAGCCGGGTCTGCTGGCGGTCCGAGGCGGCGCGAAGGCGTCGCAGATGTACATGTTCGCCGCGCCCGAACTCGACTGCGATCGCAAAGATATTGCGGCACAACGCCGGATCGTCACCGAGAAGTTCTCCGGCATGGGCGGCGGGGTACCCGGCATGCTGGCGCAGCTCGAGGAGCTGGACGATTTCTATCTGGATTCGCTCGGCCAGGTCCGGATGAAGGGGCGCTACACCGCCGGACGGGTCGCGCTGGTGGGCGATTCCGCCTACGGAAATACGTTGGGCGGCTTCGGAACCGGTCTCGCCGTCGTCGGGGCCTATGTACTGGCGGGCGAACTCGCGGCGGCGGCCGGTGACCACACCGCCGCGTATGCCCGCTACGACGAGATCATGCGGCGCTACGCCAAGATCGCGGGCAATTCCAACGCCGGTCACTTCCTGGCGCCGAAGACCGCGTGGGGTATTCGCGCGCGCAACCGGTTCCTGGGTTCGCGGGCATTCGATCTGATGATGAAGTACGCCGACAACGCGGCGAACAATATCGAACTGCGGTGCTACGAGGAAGAGGTCGCACGATCACGGTGAAATGATCGTACGTCCATTTCCGGGGACCGATGACCATAGCTCCGGCGGCCGACCGGGGGTCGCCGGAATCGGTGAATTCGGATGAAACAGCGGGCCGGTTGCCTGCGATTAGCCAGTATCCGCTCGGTGAGCGGTGGCAGGAAAGGAGAGACCAAAATGATAATCGGCGACCTCTCGTGGCTTCTGGACCAGGGCACGACATTCTTCGTGGCCGTGCTCGAGCAGCTCCGCGCCGTGATCGGCGTCTGATGCCGGAACATTCGGGGTGTGCTGGTATCGCCGCGGAGTCGCGGCGATACCAGCACACCGGTTATTTCTCTTCGTCCACTTTCGCCATCGACAGCACATCCAGTCGCCGGTCGAGTTCCGCTTCGGAGAGTTTTTCACCGACCAGTCCGCGGTCGACCACGGTCTGGCGAATCGTCTTGTGTTCCTTCAACGCTTCCTTCGCCACCGCGGCCGCTTCCTCGTAACCGATGGCGGAATTCAGCGGCGTGACGATGGAGGGGGAAGATTCGGCCAGCCGGCGCAGCCGTTCGACATCGGCGGTCAGCCCCGCGACGCATTTGTCGGCGAACAGCCGGGACACATTGGCCAGCAGCCGGATCGATTCGAGCACGTTGCGGGCCATCATCGGAATGTAGACGTTCAACTCGAAGGCGCCGTTGCCGCCGCCCCACGCGACCGCGCCGTCGTTGCCGATCACCTGCGCGGCCACCTGCGTGACCGCCTCGGGCAGCACCGGATTCACCTTGCCCGGCATGATCGACGATCCCGGTTGCAGATCCGGCAGCTGGATCTCGCCCAGGCCGGTCAGCGGGCCCGAGCCCATCCAGCGAATGTCGTTGGCGATCTTGGTGAGGCTGATCGCGATCGTGCGCAGCGCGCCCGACACCTCCACCAGCCCGTCGCGGGCGGCCTGTGCCTCGAAATGATCGCGCGCCTCGGACAATTCGTCGAGTCCGGTCGACGTGCGCAGTTCCGCAACGACTTTCGTGCCGAAACCGGCGGGGGCGTTGAGCCCGGTGCCGACCGCGGTGCCGCCGATCGGCAGCTCGCCCAGGCGCGGCAGCGTCGCCAGCAGCCGCTCCATCCCGGCCTCGACCTGGCGGGTGTAGCCGCCGAACTCCTGGCCCAGCGTCACGGGCACGGCGTCCATCAGATGGGTGCGGCCGGACTTCACCACGGTGCGCCACTCGGTCGCCTTGTCCAGCAGCCGCAGTCGCAGGTGATCCAGGGCGGGGATCAGATCCTTCACCACGGCCTCGGTGGCCGCCAGATGCGTGGCGGTGGGGAAGGTGTCGTTGGACGACTGCGACATGTTCACGTCGTCGTTGGGGTGCACCGTCACCCCGGCGCCGGCGGCCAGGCTCGCGATGACCTCGTTGGCGTTCATGTTGGAGCTGGTGCCCGAGCCGGTCTGGAACACGTCGATCGGGAACTGGTCGTCGTGGCGGCCGTCGGCGATCTCGGTGGCGGCGGTGACGATAGCGTCGGCCTTGCCGGCCTCGAGCAGGCCCAGATCCCTGTTCACCGTCGCGCAGGCGGCCTTCAGCAGGCCGAGCGCGCGGACCTGGGCGCGCTCGAGCCCCCGGCCGCTGATCGGAAAGTTCTCGACAGCTCGTTGCGTCTGAGCACGCCACAGCGCGTTCACCGGAACGCGGACCTCGCCCATGGTGTCGTGCTCGATGCGGTACTGCGTCTCGTCCTCGGTCATAGGTCCGACCCTATGCCCGAGGCCGGCCGAATTGTGCCGCCCCTCCTGAGTGGTTCGGCACAGCGACAGTGGTTCGGCACAGCGACCGCGGGGTACCGCGCCGCCGCGGTTCACGGCATCGGCGGTACCGCCTGCTCGTCGCCGCTGAAGTCGACCGAGGAGTATTCGCGCAGCTTGGTGAGCCGGTGGTAGGCGTCGATCATGCGCACCGTGCCGGACTTCGAGCGCATCACTATCGACTGGGTGGACGCGCCGCCGCTGAAGTAGCGCACGCCGCGCAGCAGGTCGCCGTCGGTGACGCCGGTGGCGCAGAAGAAGACGTTCTCCCCGGCCACCAGGTCCTCCGTGGACAGGATGCGGTCCAGGTCGTGGCCGGCGTCGAGGGCCTTCTGGCGCTCCTCGTCATCCTTGGGCGCCAGCTTGCCCTGCAACTCGCCGCCCATGCAGCGCAGCGCGGCCGCGGCGATGATCCCCTCGGGGGTGCCGCCGGTGCCGACCAGCATGTCGGTGCCGGAGTCGGGGCGGGCGGTGGCGATCGCGCCGGCGACGTCGCCGTCGGAGATCAGCCGGATGCGGGCGCCGGCGTCGCGCACCTCCTGGATGTGGCGGGCGTGCCGGGGGCGGTCGAGGACGCAGACCGTCAGGTCGGATACCGAGGAGTTCTTGGCCTTGGCCACCCGGCGCAGATTCTCCGCGATCGGGGCGGCCAGGTCGACGACGTCGGCGGCCTCGGGCCCGACGGCGATCTTCTCCATATAGAACACCGCCGACGGGTCGAACATCGCGCCACGCTCGGCCACCGCCAGCACCGCGATCGCGCCCGGCGAGCCCTTCGACATCAGCGTGGTGCCGTCGATCGGGTCGACGGCGAAATCGACGTCGGGCCCGGTGCCGTCGCCGACCGCCTCGCCGTTGTACAGCATGGGCGCCTCGTCTTTCTCGCCCTCGCCGATCACGACGACGCCGCGCATGGACACCGTGGACACCAGTTGACGCATCGCGTCGACGGCGGCACCGTCGCCACCCTCCTTGTCGCCGCGGCCGACCCAGCGGCCCGCTGCCATCGCGCCGGCCTCGGTCACCCGGACCAACTCCAGCGCGAGGTTGCGGTCCGGGGCCTCACGGCGGCTCGTTGCGGGCTTGGGTGCCGTCATGTGGTGCCTCCTCGAGTTGTCTACTGCTGGGTGAATTGTCGCAGACGGTTCGCCTCGCTCATCAGGTACTGGCGTTCCACTTTCGGCGGGATCGGATCGGCGTGCGCAGGGCATTCGGATCGGGTCGCCGATCTGCGTGAACGGGACGCGGGTGGTCCGCGGGCGTGGCCGAGGTCTCGTGCGCGGGAGGCCGTGCGAGGCGGCGCCGCGGATCGCGTGGATACTGGTTGCGTGTCGTACCAGAAGCCGCGCAGCCAGCACGATTACCGGGATCTGTTCTGGTCGTTGATTCCCCTGGTGCTGATCTGCCTGGCGATCGCGGCGATCGCCAGCCAGTGCAGCTTCTCGGCCGACGGGCCCACGCCGGGGCGGATTCCGGCGTTCGATGTGCACGCCGCGCTGCGCGACGACGCGCGCACGCTGCCGTTCCCGATCCGGGACCCCGGTCTGCCGGAGGGGTGGCAGGCCAACTCCGGCAGTCGCGACGCGGTCAGCGGCAGCGGCGGGGGAGCGGTCAGCACGGTCGGCTACATCTCGCCGCAGGGCACCTACATGCGTCTGAGCCAGAGCGACGCCGCCGCCGGCGCGCTGGCCGATCACGTGCTCAACACGCGCAGTCCCGGCGGTACCCAGGAGGTCGGCGGGCACACCTGGACGATCTATCACGTCGGGGACGACGAACCGGCCTGGGTCACCGACTTCGGTTCGGTCCGGGTGCTCATCAAGGGCGCGGGTAACGAGGGGGTCTACCGGGCCCTGGCCGGCGCGGTCGGAACGGCGCAACCGGTCTCCCCGTAGCCGTCCCCCGTGGATCCCGACGCCCGGCTGGGAGCGTTTCGTAGCGTCGGGACCGGTACTCCCGCTAACGTCAGGCAAGTGGAACGCGCGGACATCGGCTGGCTCGAGCAGGCGGTGGGTCAACCCGTCAGCGGGGCGGTACCCGCCGAATGGGGCGTCCGGAACCGCACCGACATAGTGACTCTCGCCGATGAGACCCGCGTGGTGCTGCAGCGTTACCACCACCGCGCCGACGGCGAGCGACGGGTGCGGGTCATGGATGCGCTGCGAGAATCCGCCGCCGACAAGGGAATTGCGATTCCGGTGCTCAGACGGTCGGACCTCGACGCGGATCCGCCGTGGGCCGTGTTCGAGGCGCTGCCGGGCGTTCCGGTGCCGGACAGTCCGGAGACCGGGCTCACCACGCCGAGGTTTCCGCTGGTGGCGTGGTCGATGGGCGCGATGCTGGCCGATTTCTCCGAAATATCCGGTGACGACCTGGATCTCGATGATTCCTGGGCGCGGCCGCGGTACCTCGCCGCCCGCGCCGACGCGTGGGCCGAATGCCTGCGTCCCGCACTGAGTGCCGCGCAGAGCGAGACGCTGGAGGATGTGCTGGCGGATCTGCCCGACCTGTTCGACGGCCGGCCCGCGGTCCTGGCGCACGGCGACTTCGCGCCGGTGAATGTGCTCGTCGAGGACGTATCCATCACGGGGCTACTGGATTTCGAATCGGTGCGGCTGGCCGATCCGCTGTACGACGTGGCGTGGTGGGCCTGGTCGGTGAGCTTCTCCGGGCGGGCGGTGTTCACCTCCGCCTGGCCCGCGTTCCTCGACGGCCTCGGCCTCGATCCGGCGGAACCCGGTCTGGTGCAACGGGTTCGGTCCCTGCAGATGGTGCGGATGGCGGAGATGCTCGCCGAGCACGATCTCGGCCCGGACGCCTGGCGCAAGGTGCACGAGCGTCTCGTGCGCATGCTCAGCTGACCCCGGTGTGCGCTGTTGGCGCCCGCGGTGTGGTGTCGTATCCGGTCAGTGGTGGCCGACGTTTCTATCGGTCAGCGGTGGCCGACGACGTTCACCACGGTGCCGTCCGGATCGCGGACGAAGAACCTGCGCACGCCCCACGGTTCGTCCCGCAGGGTGTAGACGATCTCGGCGCCCGCGGCCGCCATCGTGTCGTGCGTGGCATCGACATCGTCGACCTCGACGCTGATATCCGGTTGCGGGCTCTCGGCATCCGCGCTGAACAGGGTGATCTGTGCCGTCGGATTCGACGGCGACGCCAGGGTGACGATCCAGCCCAGGTCCATCACCTCGTCGAATCCGAGCAGCCGGTAGAAGGCCCTGGTCCGCTCCATGTCGGCGGGCCGCAGATCCGGAACCGCGCGACGAATCGTCATGGTTGCGCCTCGTCGCGGCGGGACAGGGCGTCCTCGACGCGCTTGCGGGCCCCGGCCAGATGTTCCTCGCAGCGGGTCGCCAGCGCCTCGCCGCGCTCCCACAGCGCCAGCGAGTCGTCCAGGTCCATGCCACCCTGCTCCAGCATCTTCACCACGTTGACCAGCTCGTCGCGGGCGCGTTCGTAGCCGAATGCGGCGATCTCGTCGAGGTCACTGTCGGTCATCGTTGCCCTCCTTCGTGCGGGGTGTTCGGGTGCCGCCCAGCTCTTGACTGCCGAGGGTGGCGGCGGTGATCGCGCCGTCGGCGACCCGGATGCGCAGCTGAGTGCCGGGCGGGGCGTCGCCCACGGCGCGGATGACGTGTCGCTCCTGGCCCGAAACCCGTTGCACCACAGCGTATCCGCGGGCCATGGTGGCCGCCGGGCCGACGGCGGTGAGCTTCTCGCGCAGGTGCCGGGTGGCGGTGGACTGGGTGTCCAGCAGGTGCCCGACGGCGCGGCGGGCGCCGATGCGCAGTCGCTCGACCTCGTCGTGCCGCTGTTCGAGCAGCCGCAGCGGTTCGGCCAGGACCGGGCGCGAGCGCAACTGGTCCAGGGCGCGGGCCTCCCGGTTCACCCAGCCGCGCAGGGCCGCCGCGCTGCGCTCCCGCAGCTCATCGACCAGCGCCAGTTCGGCGGCCGCGTCCGGGACCACCCGCTCGGCCGCATCGGTGGGCGTGGCCGCGCGCAGATCGGCGACGTAATCGGAGATCGGGTTGTCGGGCTCGTGGCCGACGGCGCTCACGATCGGCGTCGTCGCGGCGACGATGGCGCGGCACAGGGTCTCGTCGGAGAACGGCAGCAGATCCTCGACGCTGCCGCCGCCGCGGGCCAGCACGATGACCTCGATATCCGCGTTCCGGTCGAGGTCGGCCAGCGCGTCGAGGATCTGCGGCACCGCGGTCGGGCCCTGCACCGCGGTATTGCGGACCTCGAACCGGACCGCGGGCCAGCGCTCGCGGGCCACCGTCAGCACGTCGTGCTCGGCCGCGCTCGCCCGTCCGGTGATCAGCCCGATCGCCTTGGGCAGGAACGGAATCGGGCGCTTCAGATTCGGGTCGAACAGGCCCTCGGCGGACAGCAGCGCCTTCAGCCGCTCGACCCGGGCGAGCAGTTCGCCGACGCCGACGGCCCTGATTTCGGTGACTCGCAGCGAGATCGTGCCGCGGCCGGTGAAATACGACAGTTTCCCGTACACCACGACCCGGCTGCCCTCCTGCAGCGGCACCGGCGAACTGCGCAGCAACTGGGGGTCGCAGGTCACCGACAGCGACATGTCGGCGGCCGGGTCGCGCAGCACGACGAATGCGGTCCGGGTGCCCGGGCGCAGCGAGATCTGGGTGATCTGGCCCTCCACCCAGATGCTGCCGAGGCGGTCGATCCACTGCGCGACCTTGACGGCGATGGTGCGCACCGGCCACGGGTGCTCGACCGAATTCGCGGGGCGGTTCCCGGAACCGCCGGCCCGGTCGGCGGGCGAGTCGGTCACTTGGCCCGCACGGTGGCGATCCGGTTCGTCAGCATGGTCACGAACGGTGCCCGGTCGCGGGTCTGCTGCTCGTAGTCGAGCAGGGCGGTGAGATCTTCGACACTGAACATGCGCAGGCGGGCACGCAGCTGCGCCAGCGTCATGCTGCCGTAGTCGTACCGGGTGGCCACCTCGGGCTCGATCACCTCGACGGGGGCGCTGCTGTTCGTGGAAGCCGTTGTGGCGTCGGTGGTTCGGGCCGGTTCGGGCGCCTCCGGTTCGGTGGTCTCCGATTCCGGCGCCGGCACCGCTTCCGCCTCCGCCGCGTCGGGCACCGGCCGTTCGGCCGCATCGGGCACCGACTGTTCGTCCGTATCGAGCGCCGGCTCGGGGTACAGATCGAAACTGCTCACGCGAACCGGTTCCGCCGCGCCGAAACCCTCCGATGCCGTGCGGAAACCTGCCGGGGCCGCGCCGACGCCGGGCCCGGGCTCGGCGCGCTCGTCCTCGGCATCCTCGTCGAAGGTGGCCCATTCGGGCTGTTCGACCGGGCGGTTGACGAAGCGGTCGAACACCACGTCGCCCTTCAGGGCGAGGCTGGTGACGAACTGCTGCGCGTGCATCGTGGTCTGCAGCAGCTGGCTGATGGCGGTTATCGGGAAATGCGCTGCGGCAGTGGGTAGCCGGCGAGTTTCCTCGATGGCGTACACGGCGGCCCCGGCGGCGACGCGGGCGAGAAACGGCGGTCGGAACATGGTCATAGCGTGCCCGAAACGCGGTGTGATGCAAAGGGTGGGGCCGCGTGATTTACCCATGCGGTTACTTAATCAGCCCAGGTTGCGGGCGGCGATATCGGGGTGTATCCGCCGTCGGCGGCACTCATTCGGCACGCCGCCGGTGGCGGTCGTTCCCGCGACGGGAGGCGCGCCCGGACGCCCGGGCGGCGGCCGGCTCTTGGGCGCGTCGAATGGTGCGCACGTAAGCTGGGAGCCATGTCCTCGGCTATCCCGTTGAATGTCGGAATCGCCCGGTCGGCCGGTTCGGGCGCGTCGGATGCGGCCAAACGCGTATTGCTCGCCGAACCGCGGGGGTATTGCGCCGGCGTCGATCGCGCGGTGGAAACCGTGGAGCGCACGCTGGAGAAGCACGGCGCACCGGTCTACGTCCGCAAGGAGATCGTGCACAACAAGCACGTCGTGGAGACGCTGCGGGAGCGCGGTGTGATCTTCGTCGAAGACACCGAGGAGGTGCCGGAGGGCGCCGTCGTGGTGTTCTCCGCGCACGGTGTGTCGCCGATGGTGCACGAGTCCGCGGCCGCCCGCGGCCTGCACACGATCGACGCCACCTGCCCGCTGGTCACGAAGGTGCACCAGGAGGCCAAGCGCTTCGCCCGCAACGACTACGACATCCTGCTCATCGGCCACGAGGGCCACGAGGAGGTGGAGGGCACCGCCGGGGAGGCCCCCGACCACGTGCAGCTGGTGGACGGACCGGCCGCGGCCGCCGATGTCACCGTGCGCGACGAGAACAAGGTGATCTGGCTGTCGCAGACCACCCTGTCGGTCGACGAGACGATGGAGACGGTGCAGCGGCTGCGGGAGCGCTTCCCGAACCTGCAGGATCCCCCGAGCGACGACATCTGCTACGCCACCTCCAACCGCCAGACCGCGGTGAAGGCGATGGCGCCCGAATGCGATCTGGTGATCGTGGTCGGCTCGCGCAACTCCTCGAATTCGCAGCGCCTGGTCGAGGTCGCGCTGAACGCCGGCGCCCGGGCCTCGTATCTGGTCGACTTCGCCGCCGAGGTGGATCCGGCCTGGCTCGAGGGCGTGCGCACCATCGGCGTCACCTCCGGTGCCTCGGTTCCGGAGATCCTCGTCCGCGGCGTGCTCGACATGCTGGCCGAGAACGGCTACGGCGATGTTCAGCCGGTCACCACCGCGAACGAGACCCTCGTCTTCTCCCTGCCTCGCGAGCTGCGCGCCGCTCGCCGCTGAGCGATACCACGTCGATTCGCCCCGGACCGAGAGGTTCGGGGCGAATCTGTTTCTATGCCCTGTTCCTCGGCGTACGGGGACTCGGCGTACGGGGACTCGGTGTACGGGGACTTGGTGTGTGGGGACTCGGGATGCCTGCTTCGCCGTGCCCGAATGCGATTCGCACGTAACAGAGTTGAACGCTCGACCGATGACCGGGCGTGGGGATGCTGTCGGCTCCGGGCGTCGCGGGGAGTGGTGTGCCCTGTGCCCGGATGTCTCGTCTCAGCGTTCGATGCGGCCGGAATCGCGGTCGCGATAACGCACGTTCGGTCGCGGATGAGGCGGGATGTCGCCCTTGTGCGGCGGGCGGCCGCGTCGTGGGGCCGGTTCCGCCGCGGCGGGGCGGTCGGTCGTGCGCGGATACGCCGCCTTCGCGGGGGCCGCTTTCGTCGGGGCAGGCTTCGTGGGGGAGACCCGCGGCGGGCGTTCCGCGACGCGCCCGGAGGCGGACCGGCGGTTCGGGCGGGCCGGTGCGGGTTCCGGGTCGGCCTCCGCGGTGGTCTTCGACGAGCGGGCCCGGCGGCGGAGCGTATCCGACGAGGTCGTTGTCCTGGTCC